>NZ_JAXCFQ010000018.1:0-131244 GCF_056150265.1 Micromonospora desertarenae | reverse complement strand
CCGCGTCTCGCCGTTCCTGCTCTTCTTCCCCGCCGCGTTCCTCGTCACCGCCGTGCTGAGCTTCGTGATGCTCGGCGAGGCGGTCCGCGAGGCCCTCGACCCCAAGCTCCGCTGAGCCGCCGACTCCCGGACCGGCGCGGGTACGGGTCAGCCGCGGCGGGTCTCCCCGTCGTAGCGGGCCGCCGAGTCGGTGAGGTCCCAGAACTCCGCGGGCAGGTGGGTGACGACGTCGTCGTACTCGCCCGGCGGGATGGCCTCGCGGAGGGTGTCGAACACCGCGCGCATCCCCGCCTTCGCCAGGTCGCCGTCCACCTCCGCCCGGCCGCTGACCTGCTGCACGAAGGCGTCCAGCCCGAACCGCTGGGCCTTGTCCCGGGGCGCGAACGCGTAGGCCCGCAGCCCCTCGGGGAGCCGGGCGGACAGGTCCCGCGCCTCGCCCCCGTCGATCCGCTCGGCGAGGGTCGTGAGGGTGGCGCGGGTGATGGCGGTCGCCTGCTCGGGTGAGGTACGCAAGCGTCGCGCCACCGAGTCGATGAACTCGCTGTTCTCCACCTGCCGGGCCTTTCTCTGCGTGGACAGCGGCGTCTACCCGCGTGCCCGCCCGGCAAACGGCCCGCGCGGCCGGTGCGCCGCGCCGGAACCCGCTGTATCGGTGCGCCGCCCTCACCCGGCGGCCGCGAGGTAGCGGGCGGCCAACTCGCGCAGCGCCTCGCGCAGCTCGGGCGGCTCCAGCACGGTGAACGGCACCTCGAACTTGGCCAGGTAGGTGGCCAGGTCGGTGAGCGAGTCGGTGCCGGTGACCAGCTCGCACGTGCCGTCGTCGAGCGGGACGACCTGCCCCGAGGTGGTGGTGCTGCGTTCGGCCACCACCGCGGCCGGCGCGTGCACCCGGATCCGCGCCTGGTACCTCCACACCTCCGACCGGACACCACGCAGCACGTGCGCGGCGGCGTCGCCACCGGGCGGCTCGCGCGGCACGAACCGCGGCCCGGCCGGCGGCAGCGGCCGGATCCGGTCGGCGCGGAAGGTGCGCCAGTCCCGCCGGTCGGTGTCCCAGGCCAGCAGGTACCAGCGGCGGCCGGTATAGACGAGGGTGTGCGGCTCGACGTCGCGCTCGCTGCTCTGCCCGTCGTGGCCCACGTAGCGGAACCGGAGCCGCTCGTGGTCGTGCGCGGCCGCCGCGATCGTGGTCAACGTGTCGGCGTCGACCGTCGGCCCGCCGCCGGCCGCCGACACCGTCGTCCCGCGCAGGGCGTCCACCCGCGGCCGTAGCCGCGCCGGCAGCGTCCGCTCCAGCTTGGTCAGCGCCCGCAGCGACACGTCCTCCAGGCCGGTGACAGTGCCCGCCGCCGCGGCGCGCAGCCCCACCGCGACCGCCACCGCCTCGTCGTCGTCGAGCAGCAGCGGCGGCAGCGCGTTGCCCGCACCCAGCCGGTAGCCGCCGGCCGGCCCGGTGGTCGAGTCCACCTGGTAGCCGAGCTGCCGCAGCCGGTCGACGTCGTTGCGCACCGTCCGGGTGGTGACCCGCAGCCGGCCGGCCAGCTCCGCGCCGGACCAGTCCCGCCGCTGCTGCAATAACGAGAGCAGGCGCAGCAGTCGCGCCGAGGTTTCCAACATTCCCCGATTCTGCGTCAGATCGAGGAACCGATCGTTCCTCAACACCTCCTAGCGTGAGGGGCATGACGGAGACACCGAAACTGCGGGGCATGGCCAACGTCAGCTACTGGGCCGCGGACTGGCCGGCGGCGAAGGCCTGGTACAGCGAACTGATCGGCTTCGAGCCGTACTTCCTGCGTGACGGCTACGCCGAATGGCGACTCGGCGACCACCAGGACGAACTCGGCCTGATCGACAGCCGCTACCGGCCGCCGGGTGCGGCCGCCGGTCCGGGCGGCGTCGTCCTCTACTGGCACGTCGACGACGTGCCCGGCATGGTCGCGCGGCTGCTCGCGATGGGCGCCACCGAGCACGAGCCGCCGCGGGACCGGGGCGCGGGCTTCGTCACCGCCACCGTGGTCGACCCGTTCGGCAACCTGCTCGGCGTGATGTACAACCCGCACTACGTCGAGATCGTCGACGGGAGGGAGTGAGCCCGTGGACGACGCCGACATCCTCCGCTGCGCCGATGTCGACGAGTGGGACCGGTGGCTCGCCGCGCACGGCACCAGCCGGTCCGCCGTCTGGCTGGCCATCGCCCGAAAGGGCAGCGGCGCGGGCACCATGACCGCCACCGAGGCCGGCGACGTGGCCATCTGCCACGGCTGGATCGACAGCCACCGCCGCCGCCTGGACGACACGCACTTCCTCCAGCGCTACTCGCCGCGCCGGCCCGGCAGTCCCTGGTCCCGGGTCAACGTCGAACGGGTCGCCGCGCTCGAGGCCGCCGGGCGGATGCGCCCCGCCGGCCGGGCCCAGGTCGCGGCGGCGCGGGCCGACGGTCGCTGGGCGGCGGCGTACGCGCCGCAGCGCAGCGCCGCCGTACCCGACGACCTGGCCGCGGCGCTGGCGGCGAACGACCGCGCCCGCGCGGCCTACCAGGCGCTCGGCCGCAGCGACCGGTACGCGGTGTTCCTGCCGCTGCTCAAGGCGCGCACCCCGGCGGCCCGGGCCGGGGCGCTGCGGCGGGCCCTCGCCGGCCTGGAGGCCGCGGGCGGGCCGGCGCGGTGAGCGCCGGTCGGCCGCCGGTGGGCCCGCCCGGACCCACCGGCGGCCGTCACGGCCGGTGCCACATCGGGTACGCCGTGGTGCCGTCGGGCAGCGTGAACGATCCGTGCGCGACGTAACCGTGCCGGGCGTACAGGTCCCGCTCGGCGAGCGTCGTCGCCTCCGTGTACGAGGGCAGCAGGCTGGCGTCCATCCGGGCGTGACTGCCGGCGAGCAGCGTGCCGGACCGGTCGCCGCGACGTGGCTCGGGTGCGACCGCGAAGAACGCCAGGTGGTTGTGCGGGCCGGTGGGCCGCCGGTCGGCGAGGACCTCGTCGAGGAGCAGGAACCGGTCCAGGTAGTCGCCGCAGGCGACGGCGAGCCGCTCGCCGTAGCCGGGCGGCGGCGGGATCGGGCCGTACCGGTGGAACCAGACGGCGGCGGCGGAGCGGTCGCTGGCCAGGTACGCCTCGCCGAAGAGCAGCGCGTGCTCGGTCCAGATCCGGGTGACGGCGGCCAGCACCCGACGTCGGCGGTGGACGTCGGGCACGAGCCAGGCGCCGGTGTCGGTGCGGGCCAGTGCGCCGGCAACCAGGTCGACGATGTCGGCGATGTCGCACCAGCGGGCGCGGGCGACCGGCAGGGTCTTCTTCACGAGCTCTCCTTCCCAGGTGCGCGGGTGGCTGAGCCCGCGCGACGGAGTTGCGGTGGAGCAGGTCTTTCGTGGCCGCGGGAGTCGGGTGTCGGCACCCGGTTCGTGGCGGTGTGGCCGACCGGGGCGCGCATCGTGCGCCGGGCCGGTGGGTGGGCCGACCGGACCGATCCGCAAGGCCCGTCGAGCGCTCACCCCGTGCGTCCTGTGCCGCGGTCGGGCGGCGACGACGGGGTGCGGAGCGGGGCCGGCAGGAGTGCCGGTCGCCCGGTCAGCGCCCTCGGGTGCTGCCCGACCGGGTGGCCGTCAGGCCGGTCTGGTCTCCGGTCGGCTCGTCCGGTGGGTCAGCTCGTCGCTGCGGGCCGGGTGACCGTCCTGCGGCCAGAGCTGCGGGTGCCAGGCCCAGGGCAGGGGGCCCTCGGCGGCGCCGGACCAGGCGCCCGCGCTGGCCGTGCCGGCCGTGTTGCCGCAGCCGGCGGGCGCCTCGCGGTGGGCGCGGCCCGGATCGCCGGCCGGCGGACGGTGGCGACCCGCCGCGGCGTCGTCGCTGGTCGGCTGGTCGGCACCGGACGGCCGGGAGGTCGCGGCGGGCCACCACGCGCCGGTGTCGACCGGCGCCGGGGGTGCGGTTTGGGTGGTCCTGGTCGGCGCGGTGGCGGCCGGTGCGGGTGCGGTCGCCGGGGACCGGACGCCGGTGACGCCCTGGGGTGGGGTCGGGGGCCCGGTCGGCCCGCCGACGACGGGCTGGGCCACGTCGAGTACCGGGGCGAGCGCGTCCACCACCGGCTCGGCCACGTCCAGCACCGGTTCGAGGGCTCCGACCACCGGCTCCGCCAGGTCGAGCGCCGGAGCGAGCGCCGCCACGACCGGCTTGGCCGGGCGGAGCGCCGGTGCCAGCGCCTCCAGGACCGGTCGGGTCGGGCCGAGCGCCGGTGCCAGCGCCTCCAGGATCGGCTTGGCCGGGCCGAGCGCCGGTGCCAGCGCCCGCACGATCGGCTTGGCCGGGCCGAGCACCGGAGCCAGCGCGTCCCCTACCGGCGTGCCGGGGTCGGGTGCCACCTCCGGCCGGGCCGGCGGGCGGAGGGCGCTCGCCGGTCTGCCCGGAGCTGCCCTGGCCGGCGTCCGCTCACCCGGCCGGGCGCCCTCCCGACGCGCGCCGGGGGCGTTCGGGTCGTCGGCCGACGGCACGGCCCGGGCCGGCCCGGCCGCCCGGCCGGGCGCCGGTTCGTCCGCCGGCGGTGCGCCCGTTACCGGCCGCTGCCCAGCCGGGGGCGGGGCCGCCGACCCGGCGGGCGCGGGTGGCTGGGCGGTGCCGGGGTGCGGCCTACCCTCGGCTGCCTCCTGACCGCCCGGCGCGGCGGTCGCGGCGCCGGGCAGCGGGGCGCCGAGGATCGTCCCCACCCCGTCGAGCAGCTCGCCGAGCGGACACGGCTCGCTGGGACCGGCGGCGTACGCGGCCTCGTCGACGACCGCGTCGTACGCGCTCCAGGCGCCGAGGGCGCCCGCGATCAGCAGCAGCCCACGCAGCACCGTCCGAGCCAGCCGGCCGCGACGCCGCACCACGCGCACCTCCGGGAGTCCTGTCAGGGCTGCTCCTGATTGTGCCGAACGGTGAGCGGACGGACACGGTCCGACACCCGACAAATCGACATCAGCCGAAGGAGTACCGGCCGCGGGTGCCGGCGCCGAACCGTGGGCCGTGGACCGGGCCGGACGTGGCCGCCGGGCCGAGCGTGCTCAGCCCAGCGGGTTGCCGGTGGGTAGCGGCAGCCCGGGCAGCGACGGGAGCAGCGGCGGCAGGCCCTCGCTGGGCAGCAGGGTGGGCAGTGACGGCAACGGCAGGACGCGGGGCGGATCCGGCTCCCCGGCGGCCGGCGGCGACGCGGGTGGCGGCGAGCCCACCGGGCCGGGCGCGGCCGGTGGGGCGGACCCGCCATCGGTGGGTGCGGGCGCCGGAGCGGCCGTGGCGGGGGCGGGTGGCGGCGTCAGCGCGGCCAGCAGCTCGCGGTGCAGGGCGTCGAGTTCCGCGCGCAGCCGGGTGGCCAGCGCCCGGTCGTCGACCCCGGCGAGGTCGTCCCGCGCCTGCTCGACGAGCTGCGCGGCCTCGGCCAGCCGACCGGCCGACAGTGCGACCCGAGCCCGGTCGATGGTGTCCTCGACGGTGCGTACCTGCGCCTGCTGAGGGTGCAGCACCTTGGTCAGCGACCAGAGTGGGCTGCTCGGCCCGGCGGTGCGGCTGGCGACGCCGAGCGCTGTCGCGATGGCCACCAGGACGACCACGGCCGCCGCGAGGCGCAGCACGCGCTGCCCGAACGCCGCCGGCCGGGACGCGGGCGCCGCTGGCGGCGGCTGCACGGCGGGCCGCAGGACGGGCTCGTCGTCGGCGTTGTCGAGGTCGGCCCGCCAGGCGGCGAGCATCGCGGCGACGTCGTCGCCGGCCGGCGCCGGCTCGCCCCGGCCGAGCGCGTCGAGCAGCTGGTCGTCCCGGGCGATGGTCGCCAGGTCCAGCTCGTCGCCCCCCTGGGGCCGCTGCTCGGTCATGCCGCCACCTCGTCCAGTGTGTCGCCTGCCAGGGTACGGAGGCGGGCCAGGGCGCGGGACTGGGCCACCCGCACGGCGGCGGCGGACATGCCCACGATCGCCCCGACCTCCTCGGCGGTGAGACCGACCGCCACCCGGAGCAGGACGATCTCCCGCTGCGCGTCCGGCAGGCGGTCCAGCAGCACCGACAGGCGGCGGGCGAGGTCGCTGGCGACGGCCTGCTGCTCCGGCCCGGGCTCCGCGTCCGGGGTGTCGAGCGGGGCGTCGGCGGCCGCGGTGACCGCGGCAGCCCGCGCCGCGGCGCGCTGCGCGTCGGCCACCTTGTGCCCGGCGATGGCATAGACGAACGCGGAGAACGGAGCGCCCTGGTCGCGGTAGCGGGGCAGCGCCCGCAGCACGGCGAGGCAGATCTCCTGCGCCACGTCGTCCGCCGTGGTGTACGCCCCGCCGATCCGCCCCAACCGGGCCCGGCAGTACCGCACCAGCCCCGGGCGCACGTCGGTGAGCAGGGCCGCCATGGCCCTGGAGTCGCCCTCTGCGGCCCGCCGGATGAGTTCGGGCTCGATCGTTGTGGTCATCGCGTCGCGGAGCACCTTCGTTACCGGCCGGTTAACGCGCACGCTATCGAGCCGACCGGCATTTGCCTAGCTCACCGCGAGTAGCTCGGCCGTACCGGAAAGAAATTGCGAGAAATCTGTTACACCGCGCCGCGCCGCAGCGATGTCCGAAGTAGCAGCACCGAGGAGAGGGGACCGCGTGGGCGTCGAGGTGGCCGTGCAGGGGCTGACCAAGTCCTTCGGCGGGCAGCCGGTCTGGTCGGACGTCAGCCTCACGCTGCCGGCCGGCGAGATCTCGGTGCTGCTGGGCCCGTCCGGCACCGGGAAGTCGGTCTTCCTCAAGACCCTGGTCGGGCTGCTCCGGCCCGACCGCGGCGACATCTGGATCTCCGGCCACAACCTGCCCCGGCTCTCCGAGCGTGCCCTGTACGAGGTCCGCAAGCTGTTCGGCGTGCTGTTCCAGGACGGCGCCCTGTTCGGCTCGATGACCATCTACGACAACGTGGCCTTCCCGCTGCGCGAGCACACCCGCAAGAGCGAGGCGCAGATCCGGGCGGTGGTCGGCGAGAAGCTGGAGATGGTCGGCCTGACCGGCGCCGAGCGGAAGCTGCCCGGGGAGATCTCCGGCGGGATGCGCAAGCGCGCCGGGCTGGCCCGGGCGCTCGTCCTCGACCCGCAGATCGTCCTCTTCGACGAGCCGGACTCCGGCCTCGACCCGGTGCGCACCGCGTACCTCAACCAGTTGATCATCGACCTCAACCAGCGCACCGAGGCGACGTTCCTGATCGTCACCCACGACATCAACACCGCCCGGACCGTGCCGGACAACATCGGGCTGATCTACCACGGGCACCTGGCCATGTTCGGGCCGCGGGAGATGCTGCTGTCCAGCACCGAGCCGGTGGTCCGGCAGTTCCTCAACGCCCAGCGGATCGGGCCGATCGGGATGGCCGAGGAGAAGGACGCCGAGGAGCTGCGGGCCGAGGCCCAGGCCGGCGTGGAGCTGCCGCCCCTGCCGCCCATCCCGACCCAGTTGCAGCCCTCCGACGGCCGGCCCCGACGGGCCGAGCGCCCACCCGGCGCGTGGTGCCGCGAGCACGGCGTGACCCCGCCGCCGGGCTCCTTCACGGACCGGCTGACCGCCGACCGCCCGACCGTCGAGATCCCGGTCGGCGCCCGGGACGGGGAGGCGGCCGAATGAGCGACCGGATCACCAGGCTCGGCGCGAGGGTGCCCCGGTGCGGCACGGAGCGCGGCGGAGTCCCGGCATGAGCGCCCCACTGACCGCCGTCCGCCGCTCCGGCGACTTCTTCGGCTTCTGCCTCGACACCCTGCGGGCGCTGCCCCGCCGGCCGGTGCAGCTGCGCGAGTTCGTCCAGCAGGCCTGGTTCATCAGCTCGGTGTCGATCCTGCCGGCCGCGCTCGTCGCGATCCCGTTCGGCGCGGTCATCGCGCTGCAACTCGGCTCGCTGGTGCGCCAGCTCGGCGCGCAGTCGTTCACCGGCGCCGCGTCGGTGCTCGCCGTGGTGCGCGAGGCCGGGCCGATCGTCACCGCGCTGGTCATCGCCGGCGCCGGTGGCTCGGCGATCTGCGCCGACCTCGGCTCCCGCAAGATCCGCGAGGAACTGGACGCGATGCGGGTGCTGGGCATCGACCCGATCCACCGGCTCGTGGTGCCCCGGGTGCTGGCGGCGATGCTGGTCGCCGTCCTGCTCAACGGCCTGGTCAGCGTGGTCGGGGTGACCGGCGGCTACCTGTTCAACGTGGTCATGCAGGGCGGCACGCCGGGCGCGTACCTGGCCAGCTTCCAGGCCCTCGGGCAACTGCCCGACCTGCTGGTGGGCGAGGTCAAGGCGCTGCTGTTCGGCGCCACCGCGGCCCTGGTCGCGTCCTACCAGGGGATGAACGCGCGGGGCGGCCCGAAGGGGGTCGGCGACGCGGTCAACCAGAGCGTCGTGTTCACCTTCATGCTGCTGTTCGCGCTGAACTTCCTCGTCACGGCCGTGTACTTCCAGGTCGTACCGCAGAAGGGAAGCTGACGTGCCGGTGCTGCGACAGCTCGACGACCTGGGCGGACAGCTCGCCTTCTACCTGCGGGCCTTCGGCTGGGCGCCGCGCACCGTGCGCCGCTACCGGCGCGAGGTGGTACGGCTGCTCGCCGAGGTCAGCTTCGGCACCGGCGCCCTCGCGGTGCTCGGCGGCACCGTCGGCGTCATCTGCTTCCTCACCTTCTTCACCGGCACCGAGGTGGGCCTGCAGGGCTACCAGGCGCTCAACCAGATCGGGAGCAGCGCCTTCACCGGCTTCATCTCGGCGTACTTCAACACCCGGGAGATCTCCCCGCTGGTGGCGGCGCTCGCGCTGTCGGCCACCGTGGGGTGCGGCTTCACCGCCCAGCTCGGCGCCATGCGGATCTCCGAGGAGGTCGACGCGCTCGAGGTGATGGGCGTGCCGTCGCTGCCGTTCCTGGTCACCACCCGCATGATCGCCGGCTTCATCGCGGTGATCCCGCTGTACGTGATCGGGCTGCTCTCCAGCTACCTGGCCACCCGCGCCATCGCCGTCTTCTACTTCGGGCAGTCGGCGGGCACCTACGACTACTACTTCCACCTGTTCCTGCCGCCCGGCGACGTGCTCTGGTCCTTCGGCAAGGTGCTGGTGTTCAGCGTGATCGTGGTGCTGGTGCACTGCTGGTACGGCTACACCGCCAGCGGCGGACCGGCCGGCGTCGGTGTGGCGGTCGGCCGGGCCGTGCGGCTGGCCATCGTCGCGGTCAACATCGTCGACTTCTTCCTGTCCCTGGCCATCTGGGGCGCCACCACCACCGTCCGGATCGCGGGGTGAGCATGAGACATCGCATCCTCGGCATCGTCTTCGTCGCCGTCCTGGCCGCCGCGCTGACCGGCTCGGTGCTGCAGTACCGCAAGGCGTTCACCCCGGTCGCCTGGGTCACCCTGCACGCCGACCGTGCCGGCCTGCAACTGGCCGACGGCGCCGACGTCAAGGTGCGCGGCGTGCTGGTCGGCGACGTCCGCTCGGTGCGCGGCGACGGCGCCGGCGCCACCCTGCGGCTGGCCCTCGATCCGGCGACCACCGCCCGGATCCCGGCCGACGTGACCGCGCGCCTGCTGCCCAAGACGCTCTTCGGCGAGCGCTACGTCGAGCTCGTCCCGCCACCGGGCAGCACCGCCGGGCCGATCCGCGACGGCGCGGTCATCAGCCAGGACCGCAGCCGCACCGCCGTCGAGCTGGAACGGGTGCTCGACGAGGCGCTGCCGCTGCTGCAGGCGATCCGCCCCGACCAACTGGCCGCCACGCTGGGCGCGCTGGCCACCGCGTTGCAGGGCCGCGGCGAGCAGCTCGGCGCGAACCTGGCCCGGCTGGAGGCGTACCTGGCCCGGCTCAACCCGGCCATGCCGGCCATCGCGGCGGACGTGCGCGCCCTGGCCACGGTGCTGGACAGCTACGACGCCGCGCTGCCGGACCTGCTGGCGCTGCTGCGCGACGTCAGCGTCACCGCCCGCACGGTCACCGACCAGCGCACCCAGCTGGCCGCGTTCCTCGCCGAGGCCACCGACGCCGCCGACGTCGCGCACGGGTTCCTCGACCGGCACGGCGACCAGCTCATCCGGCTCGGTGCGGTGAGCCGGCCGGTGCTCGAACTGCTCGCCACCTACGCCCCCGAGTACCCCTGCCTGATGAGCGGCCTGGTGGCCCTGCAACCCCGGGTGGAGGAGGTGTTCGCGGGCGGGCGGATGCGGATCACCCTGGAGGTCACCCGCGACGGCGGCAAGTACGAGCAGGGCCGCGACGAGCCGGTCTACGGCGCCGACGACGGCCCCAAGTGCCACGGCCTGCCCCGCCCGCCGAGCCCGGCGCCGGAGAAGCCGATCGACGACGGCTACGACTACTCCGGCCCGCGCCCCCCGGTCACCCTGCCCGTCGGGCTGCCCACCCCGGCCGCCGCCTCGCCGGCCATGGGCCAGGCCGCCACCGGCCCGGAACGCGCCCTGGTGAAGCCGCTGCTCGGCGCCGTCACCGGCACCCCGCCGGCGGAGGTGCCCGACATCGCGGTGCTGCTGTGGGGGCCGCTGCTGCGCGGAGCGGTGGTGAACGCCCGATGACCGGCACCGTGCGCCCCCTGGTGAAGCTGCTGACCTTCGCCGCGGTGACCCTGCTGCTGACCGCGCTGCTCGCCCAGACCCTGGGCGCCTTCCCGGCCGGCGGCGTCGACTACCGGGCCCGGTTCACCGACGTCACCGGCCTGCTGCCCGGCGACGACGTGCGGATCGCCGGAGTCCGGGTCGGCCGGGTCGGGGCGATCCGGGTCGTCGACGACACCGTGGCCGAGGTGGAGTTCACCCTCACCGAGGACGTCCCCCTGGCCACCGGCGTACGCGCCGCCATCCGCTACCGCAACCTGGTCGGGCAGCGCTACCTGGCGCTCACCGAAGGGCCGGGGGAGCGCCGGCCGCTGCGGCCGGACGGGCTCATCCCGATCGGGCAGACCACCCCGGCGCTCGACCTGACAGTGCTGTTCAACGGTTTCCGGCCGTTGTTCACCGCGCTGCGCCCGGAGGACGTCAACAAACTCGCCTACGAGATCATCCAGGTGCTCCAGGGCGAGGGCGGCACCGTGGCGAGCCTGCTCAGCCGCACCGCCTCGCTGACCAACACCCTCGCCGACCGGGACGCCGTCATCGGCCGGGTGGTCACCAACCTGAACACGGTGCTGACCACCCTCGCCGAGCGGGACCGCGACCTCGACCGGACGGTCACCCAGCTCCAGGAGTTCGTCTCCGGGCTGGCCGCCGACCGGACCGCCATCGGCGAGGCGCTGGTCAACCTCGGCGACCTCACCGAGGCGACCTCGTCGCTGGTGGGCGAGGCCCGCCCGCCGCTGGCCGCCGACATCCGCGCTCTCGACGAACTCGCCGGCACGCTCAACCGCAACTCCGCGGTGATCGACAGCACGCTCGGCCGGCTGCCGCAGCGCTACGAGTCGCTGACCCGGGTCGCCTCGTACGGCTCCTGGTTCAACTTCTACCTCTGCGACTTCGACGGCCGGGTTTCGGCCGCCGGCCAGAGCCTCAACCCCGTCACCTTCAGCGCGCCGGCCGCCCGGTGCGCCACCGGAGGCAGCCGATGAAACCGTTCCGCGAACGCAACCCCGTGGTCACCGGCGCCGTCGGGTTGACCCTGATCGTCGCCGCGCTGCTCGGCGCCTTCCAGCTCGACCGGATCGCCGCGCTCACCGGCCGGGCCTACCAGGCGGCCTTCACCGACGCCAGCGGCCTCGCCGTCGGCAACGAGGTGCGGGTCGCCGGGGTACGCGTCGGCAAGGTCACCGCCGTCGAACTCGCCAGCGACACCCGGTCGTACGTGCGGGTCCGGTTCCGGGTCGACGACGACGGCGTACGCCTGGGCGACCGGACCGGCGCGACGATCCGGATCAAGACGGTGCTCGGGCAGAAGTACCTGGCGCTGGCGCCCGCCGGGGCGGGCCGGCTGCCGGAGGGCGGGCAGATCCCGCTGGACCGCACCGCCGCCCCGTTCGACGTGGTCCAGGCGGTCACCGGGCTCGCCGACACCCTCGACCGGGTCGACACCGACCAGCTCGCCGCCGCCTTCGCCACCCTGTCGGAGACCTTCGCCGACACCCCCGCCAGCGTCGACTCGGCGCTGGGCGGGCTGGCCCGGCTCTCCCGCACCGTCGCCGACCGGGACGCCGAACTGCGTTCGCTGCTGACCCGGGCCCGCGAGGTCACCGACGTGCTGGCCACCCGCGACGAGGAGTTCCGCAAGCTGGTCACCGACGGCGAGGCGTTGCTGGCCGAGGTGAGCCGCCGCCGGGACGCCATCCACAAGCTGCTCGTCGGCACCAACGACCTGGCCACCCAGCTCTCCGGGCTGGTCGCCGACAACCGGACCGAACTCGAACCGGCCCTGCGGGAGCTGCGGGAGGTGATCGCCGTGCTGCAACGCAACCGGGACAACCTGGAACGCAGCATCGCGCGGATGGCGCCGTTCGTCACCGCGTTCGCCAACGTGGTCGGCAACGGCCGCTGGTTCGACTCGTACGTGCACGGCCTGGTGCAGCCGTACGTGCCCACGGGCGGCCGGTGATGGCCGCCCGCCGCTGGCGCCGGCCGGTCGCCGCCGCCACCGTCCTGCTCACCGCACTGGCCGCCGCCGTGGTGATCACCCGGCACGAGCCGCCCCAGCGGCGGCTGACCGCCCACTTCACCCGCGCCGTCGGCGTACACCCCGGCTCCGACGTCCGGGTCCTCGGCGTCCGGGTCGGCGAGGTGGTGGCGGTGACCCCGCGCGGCCGCACCGTCGAGGTCGCCATGCGCTACGACCCGGGGGTGCGCATCCCGTCCGAGGCGCAGGCACTGATCGTCCCGCCCAGCGTGGTCAGCGACCGGTACGTCCAGCTCACCCCCGCGTACGCCGGCGGCGCCACGCTGGCCGACGGCGCCGACATCCCGCCCAGCCGCACCGCGGCGCCGATGGAGATCGACGACATCTACCGGGCGCTGGACGACTTCAACCGGGCACTGGGCCCGGACGGCGCGAACGCCGACGGCGCCCTGTCCGACCTGGTCGCCACCGGCCGGGCCAACCTGGAGGGCAACGGCGAGCAGCTGCGGGAGACCCTGGACGGGCTGTCCCGGGCGCTGACCACGCTCGCCGACGGCCGGCAGGACCTGTTCGGCTCGGTGGGCAACCTGCAACGGTTCACCACCACCCTGGCCGAGAGCGACCAGCAGGTGCGTGCCTTCCACCGGCAGTTGGCCGACGTGGCCGAACAGCTCTCCGGCGAACGCGACGAGCTCTCCGCCGCGCTGCGCAACCTGGCCGTCGCGCTCGCCGACGTCACCGCCTTCGTGAAGAAGAACCGCCAGCTGCTCACCGCCGACGTCGCCGCGCTCGCCGACATCACCGGGGTGCTGGTCCGCCAGCAGGAGGCGGTCATCGAGATCCTCGACGTGGCGCCGCTGGCGCTGAACAACCTCGCGCTGGCCTACAACCCCCGGTCGGGCACCCTGGACACCCGGGACAACGCCACCGGCCCGTACGACCCGGCCGGCTTCGCCTGCTCGCTGATCGTCGACCAGCTTCCCGCCAGACAGGTCCCGGCCACCTGCCACGCGCTCGCCCAGACGCTGCACGCGCGCGGCCTGCCGATGACCGACCAGCTGCGCAAGCTGCTCAAGCTGCCGCCCGGCGCCCCGACGGCCGGCCCGGTCCCGCCGGGCGAACCTCCGTCCACCCAGCCCGGTGGGCCGGCCCTCGACCTGGCGCCGGGCGGCCCCGTCGACGCGGTGGACCGCACCCTCGGCGGCATCCTGCGAGGCCCGGCATGAGCGCCCGGATCCGCCGGCTGCTGGCCGCGGCGCTGGTCGTGGCGCTGCTGCCCGCCGGCTGCGGCCTGCCGGAGCTGACCGACCTGCCGCTGCCCGGCGGGGCGCCGTCCGGACCCGGCTACCGGGTCACCGCCGAGTTCACCGACGTGCTCGACCTGGTGCCGCAGGCGGCCGTCAAGGTCGACGACGTCACCGTGGGCAGCGTCGAGAAGATCTCGCTCGCCGGCTGGACCGCCCGGGTCAGGCTGCGGATCGATCGCGAGGTCGAGCTGCCCGCCAACGCCACCGCCGCGGTCCGGCAGAGCAGCCTGCTCGGCGAGAAGTACGTGGCGGTGACCGCGCCGACCACCGAACCGCGCCGCGGCCGGCTCGCCGACGGCGATGTCATCCCGCTGGTCCGCACCACCCGCGGCGCCGAGGTGGAGGAGGTGCTCGCCGCCCTGGGGCTGCTGCTCAACGGTGGCGGCCTGGCCCAGCTGCGCACCATCAACCAGGAGCTCGGCCGGGCGCTCGACGGCCGGGAGCCCGCGGTCCGCGACGCGTTGCGCCAGCTCGACGAGTTCGTCGGCGGGCTGGAGCGGCAGAAGGCGGACATCGTCCGGGCGGTCGAGGCGCTGGACCGGCTGACCGGGCGGCTGGCCCGGCAGCGGCAGGTCGTCGGCGAGGCCGTCGACGCGCTCGCCCCCGGGATGACCGTGCTGGCCCGCCAGCGCGCCCAGCTGACCAGCGCGCTGACCGCCCTCGGCGAACTCGGCCGGGTCGGCACCCGGGTGGTCGACCGCAGCCGCGACGACACCCTGGCCAGTCTGCGGTCGCTGAAACCGATCCTGGAACAGCTGGTCCGCGCCGGGGACGACCTGCCGAAGTCGCTGGACTTCATGCTGTCGTACCCGTTCCCGCCGAACGTGACCGGCGCGATCGTCGGCGATTTCGTCAACCTCGCCATCACCGCCGACCTGGACGCCGCCTCGATCCTGGCCAACCTGGTGGCCGCCGCGCCCGCGCCCGCCCGGGCGGCGGCCACCGGCGCGCGGGCGGGCGGTGCCGCACCGCCGCCCACGGCCGGCGGGTCGCGCCCCGGATCCCGCCCCGGGGGGACCCTGCCGGACCTGCCGCTGCTGAAGTGCCTGCCCGACCTGACGAAGTTCCCGGCGACCTGGACGCCGCCCAAGGAGTGCCAACTGCCGGAGGGGTGCGTGCTGCTCAAGCCCGGCTCGAAGGTGCCCGTGGGCGGGCTGATCCTGCCCAAGGGGATCGTGCCGCCCGGCACCGCCTTCCCCGCCGGCACCGAACTCCCGGTCGGCACGATCCTCTCCGCCGACTGCATCCTGCCGGTGACCGGCGCGATCACCGGCACGGTCGGCGGCCTGACCGACATCCTCGGCGGGGGGCTGCTGCCATGATCGGACGGACCACGAAACTCCAGGTGATCGCCTTCGTGCTGGTGAGCCTGCTCGGCGTCGGCTACGTCGGGGTGCGCTACGTCGGCCTCGGCGACCGGCTGCTCGGCGGCGGATACGTGGTGCACGTCGACCTCGCCCGCGCCGGCGGCCTGTTCGCCAACGCCCCGGTCACCTACCGCGGGGTGCCCGTCGGCCGGGTCACCGCTGTCCACCTGCGCGACGACGGCGTCCGCGCCGACCTGCGGATCGACCGGGACGTGCGGGTGCCCGCCGAGTTGCGGGCGGTGGTGGCGCACCGGTCCGCCGTCGGCGAGCAGTACCTCGACCTGCGGCCGGACCGCGACGGCGGCCCCTACCTGCGCGACGGCTCGGTGATCCCGGCCGACCGCACCGGTCTGCCGCTCGCCCCCGAGGTGCTGCTGTCCAACCTGGACGCGCTGGTCCGCTCGGTCGGCCCGGAGGACCTGGCCGTGCTGATCACCGAGCTGGGCACCGCCTTCCAGGGCAACGAGGACGCGCTGGCGCGGATCCTCGACGCCGGGGACGCGCTGCTCACCGACGCCACCGCGGCCCTGCCCGAGACCCTCGCCCTGATCCACGACGGTCGCACCGTGCTGACCACCCAGGCCGAGTCGGCGGAGGCGCTGCGGCGCTGGGCGCGCGGGCTGGCCGAGCTGGCCGCCACCGTCCGGGCGGCCGACCCCGACCTGCGGCGCGTCCTCGCCGCCGGTCCGCCCGCCGCCACCGAGACGATCGCACTGCTGCGCGGCCTGGAGCCGACCATCGGCACCCTGCTCGGCAACCTGGTGACCGTCAACGGGATCGCCGCCCGGCGGCTGCCCGGCATCGAGCAACTGCTCGTGGCGTACCCGATCGCCGTGGCCGGCGGCTTCACCGTGACCCCGGGCGACGGCACCGCCCACCTCGGCCTGGTGCTCAACGTCAACAACCCGCCGTCCTGCGTGTACCGGGGCGGCAGCCGGCAGTGCGGCCCGCAGGACCGGGCGGCCGGCGCGGGGGTGCGCGGCGCCCCGAACGCGCCCCGCCCGGGCGGGGCCGACCCGGCGCCCGCCACCGGCGCCCCGCCCGCCGCCAGCGCCGTCGGCTACGACCCGGCCACCGGCCTGGTGCTCGGCTCCGACGGTCGACCTTTGCAGTTCGGCGGGACCGGCGGCCAGTACCGGACGGCCGGCGACCAGTCGTGGAAGCAGTTGCTGCTCGCCGGGGTGATCCCGTGACCGGCAGACCCGAGGAGGAGCCCGTGCAGACCCGCAGGGACCGCACCCTGAAAGTGATCAAGGGCGCCAAGGCCGGCACGCCCGGCCGGCCCACCCAGCGCCGGCTGGTCAACCGCACCGTGCCGCGCCCGGAGCCGTCGATCGAGGCCGTGCTGGAGCGGCTCGACCGGGAGCCGGTGGCGGACCCGGCCGAGGTCGACGAGCTGACGGCGCTGGGCGACCCGGCGCGGGCCGACGACCCACCTGCCGACGCCGACGACGACCCGGCCGGGGCCGACGACGACGCGGCCGGGGCCGACGACGGCCCGGCGGCCGACGGGACCGGCGCCGGCGGTGCGGCGGCGGACAAGGCCGCGGCCCGCCGCAGAGTTCTCGTCGGCCTGCTCGTGGTGCTGCTCGCCGCCAGCCTGACCGCTGCCGGGTTCTACGGGCACCGCTGGTACACCGTGCGCGCCGTCGCGGACGCCCGCGAGGCGGCGGTGGCCGCGGCCCGCCAGGCCAGCGTCGACTTCGTCTCGGTCAGCGCGGCCAGCGTCGACCGGGACCTGCAACGGATCGCCGCCGGGGCGACCGGCGAGTTCAAGGACGAGTTCACCCGCGGCCAGTCGCAGGTCCGCGCCGCGGTGGTGGAGAACAAGGTCGACTCGCGGGGGTCGGTGCTGCGCGCCGGCCTGGTCTCCGGCGACCGGGACCGGGCGGTGGTCATCGTGGCCGTGGACGCCACCGTGAAGAACGCCAAGGCGCCCGAGGGTCGGCCGTCGCACTACCGGATCCAGCTGGACATGGTCCGCGACCGGGACTCCGGCGAGTGGCTCGTGTCCCGACTCCAGTTCGTCGGATGACCCCGGCGCGACGTCCCCAGGGAGGACCGATGGGTTTCCTCGCCCGCATCCCGCGGCCACGACTGCGGCCCGCCCGCCCCCGGCGGTGGCGGGTACGGCCGGTGCCGGCGCTGGTCACGGCGATCGTGCTGGCGGCGGGCGTCGCCGTCGCCGGCTGGTACGCCGACCGGGCCGCCGACCGCCGCGACGCCGCCGTCCGCCAGGCGCTCGCCACCGCCCCGGCGGCCGCCAAGGCGATCTTCTCGTACGACTACCGGACCTTCGACGAGAGCGTGGCGAACGCCCGGACCTTCACCACCGGCGCGTTCGCCGACGAGTACGCGCAGACCACGGCGACGTTGAAGCAGACCGCCACCAAGCAGCAGGCGGTGGTGCTGGCCGAGGTCACCTCGACCGGCGTGGTCACCGCCACCGCCGACCGGGTGGAACTGCTGGTCTACCTGAACCAGTACCGGCGCAACGTCACCACGGCGGGGGAGAAGGTGGACCAGAACCGGGTGGTGCTCACCCTGGAGCGGGTCGACGGCGACTGGAAGGTCACCCGGGCCACCGCCGTCTGACCGGCCACCGGCCGGGTTCGGCGCCACCGACTCCGGCCCCGGCTCGCCGACCCGCCGGTTCCGGGGCTGCCCGCGCCGGCCCCGCGGGTCCGCCGGTTCCGGGGCTGCCCGGTCCGGTCCGCGCCGTCCGCCGGCTCCGGGGCTGCCCGCGCCGGCCCTGCCGGTCCGCCGGTTCCGGGGCTACCGGTCGCCGCCCAGGTCGGCGAGGGCGGCCCGGGCGGCGGCCAGCAGGGCGGGGCGCTGGTCGCCGGCGGTGAGGGCGGCGAAGTAGACGGTGTCGACGGCGCCCGCGAGGGGGTCGGGGTGGACCGCGGCGCGGATCGCCGGGAACGCCATCGCCTGCGCCGAGCAGTTGGGGGTGCCGTCCGGACTGGTGACGGTGGTGGCCGGTACCCGGCCGTCGGCCCACAGGCGCTGCCAGGCCCGGTGGTCGTCGTCGAACGGCGGCGGCAGCGGTTCGCCCCGGTCCAGGGCGGCCAGCGCCGGGACGATCCAGTCGATCTCGGCCAGCCCGGCGAGCGCGTACGCCTGCCGGGTGGCCCACCGGGCCACGGCCCGCTGCACGGCCGGCGCCGCCTCCGCCAGCGCGTCGAGGAGCGCGCGGTCGAGCAGCGCCAACCCGATGGTGTTGGCAGCCACCTCGCGTAGCCGGTCCGACGGCGGCGTGCCGCCCCACCGGCGGGCCTCGTACTCCCGCCGGCGGCGCAGGTCGTCGGCGGCCCGCGCCGCGGCTCTGGCCGCCAGGTCGGCGAGCAACGGCTCCCACGGGTGCGGCGACTCACCATCGCCCGGACCGCCGCCCAGGCGGTCGAGCAGGTGGTCCCAGACCAGCCCGAGCAGCACGGCGTCCGGCGCGCGGACACCGTGGTGGACGACGGCGAGCTCGGCCCGGCCGTCGCCGGGCGTGACCAGCACGTCGACGCTGCCGCGCCCGGTGTCGGGCACGTCGCTCGACGAACCGGGCCTCGGCGCCCACCGACAGCTCAGGCGCAGGTGGTCGGCGTCCTGCTCCCGGGGCCCACCCTCCGCCTGGCTCAGCGGGGGCAGGGCGCGGAGCCTGATCTCCAGCCCACCGGCGGGCAGCACGAACTCGTCGCCGTCGGTGCGCGCGCCGAGCAACTCGGCCGGGTGGCGCAGCAGCTCCGTGGCGCGGGACCCGGGAATCGTGCGGTGCCGCCGGACCGCGACCCGGCCGGCCGGCGGGTCGGCGGGCGCCTGACCCACGGCGAGGAGCCGCCGCCGTGCCACCTCCCGTGGGTCGGGGTTGGCCAGGGTGACCAGCCGCACCATCGCCCAGCCGGCGGCCCGTGCCGGCCGCGGTGCCCAGGGGGAGGACCGCAGGCCGTCGCGGCGCACCGTCCGGAAGCCAAGGTCCTCGTTGACCGGCCACACGGTGACCGCGTACCGCTCCGGCGCTCCCGGTGCGGCGGAGCTGTCCTCCGGCCGCCGGTCCCGCGCCTGGACCCGGACCCGGAACAGGCCCGGCGGGCCCGCCGCCACCTGGCGGAACGGGTCCGGGCAGTCGCCCATCAGCCCACACACGCTGACCCGGCCGTCCGGCAGCCATATCGTCGCCTCGGCGGCGGCCTCCCAGTCGTGGTCGTCGTCGGGCGGCGGCGACCCGAGGACGGCGAGTCGCACCCCGACGTGAGCGGTGTGCGGCCCGGTGAGCACGGTGAGCTGACTCCGGCCGGTGAGCTGGAGCAGGTCGTCGCCGACCGTGTAGAGACCGAGGTCGTCGCCGCGCTCGGCGCCGCCGCCGACCTGGAACTGGTGGTACGACACGAACACCGGGGTGAAGCCGTCGCCCGATTCCACGCGTGCCTCCTCGTTCGGTGCGGGCCAGCATCATGGCAGCACCCCCCGACGGTTCGCGGCCCCTTCGGCCAGCCGCTGCCGCGCCCCGACCGGCTGCCCCCGGGTCTCAGCCGAGGAACGCCAGCAGGTGCCGGGTCGTCTCGTCGGGCGCCTCCTCGGGGAGGAAGTGCCCGGCCCGCACCGGCCCGCCGGTCACGTCGTCGGCCCACGCCCGCCACACCTCCAGCGGCCGGTACCAGCTCGCGACGGGTCCCGCGTGGCTCCACAGCACCAGCACCGGGCAGCCGATCCGCCGTACGCCCCGGTCGGCCTCGTCCTGCCGGTAGTCGAGGGTGGCGGCGGCCCGGTACTGCTCGCACACGGCGTGGATCCGGTCCGGGTCGCGCAGCTGGCCGACGTACGCGGCCCGGACGTCGGCGGGGAACGCGTCGGCCACCTCGGACAGGTCGTCGAGCATGTGGTCGACGATCGCCTCCGGGGCGCCGGCGACGAGCCGCTCGGGCACCGGCTCCGGGGCGGCGAGGAACGACCAGAGCCAGAACCCGAGGCTGAACTCCCGGTCGGCGCGGCCGAACGCGTCGCCGGTCGGCACGATGTCGAGCACCGCGAGCCGGGTGACGACGTCCGGATGGTCCAGCGCCATCCGGTAGCCGCAGCGACCGCCACGGTCGTGCCCGACGACGGCGAACGTGTCGTACCCGAGCGCCCGCATCACGGCCACCTGCTCGCGGGCCACCGCGCGCATGCCGTACGGGGTGTGGTCGGCGTCGCTGGGCGGGGTGCCGCTGCCGCCGAAGCCACGCAGGTCGGCGGCGACCACTGTGCAGCGCTCGGCCAGGCGGGGCGCCACCCGGTGCCACATCAGGTGGGTCTCGGGCATGCCGTGCAGCAGCAGGACCGGCGGGCCGGCACCACCCCGGCGGAGGTGAACGCTGCTCTCGTCCGTGGCGACGTCCAACTCCTCGAATCCGTCGAACACGCCGGTTCAACGACACAACACCCACGCCGGCGACCCTGAGTCGCGGTTCGAATACCGTCCGTGCCGCCGACCCGGGCGTGACCTGCGGAAAGCGGACCACACCACTACTGCTCCGGTTCCCGGTGCTCTACCGTCGGGCTTGTGACAGTTGAGCAGCATTGGTGGAACGGCGACGCCACCGCGCGTGGCCGTCGGGACGTCTACATCCGCACCGACGGGCAGCGCTGGGAAGTGCAGGCGCAGATCGGCGGTGCCACCGGCCGGTCGCAGGTGCAGACGTGCCCCAGCCGGGCCGCCGCCGTCATCCTCGCCAGCGCCTGGCGAGGTGGCCGGTCGACCTGGCGCGAGGTGCCCTGCCAGAGTGGGCGTGCGGGTAGCCGAGAAGCCGAGTCCGCCGGCCGCTGACGGCGGCCGTCGCCCGCCCGGCCCCGAGCACGTCGCCGACCGCACCGGCTCGCCCGCGTCGCGACACCGTCGCCGACGCTGGTCCGGTGCGGTCGGCGTCTCGGATCAGTCCGGCAGGCGGGGCATCTCCGGCCCGGTCTCCCGGCCGAGCAGCACCGCGCGGGTGAGCGCGGCGGAGCCGAACCGGTCCCGTACCGCGTCGACCGCGGCGTCCAGTTCGGCGCCCGGATCGCGCTCGAACGGCAACGACAACTGCACGTGCCCACCGTCCAGGTTGGCCACCGAGACGCCGAGCAGGGTGATGCCCCGCCGGTCGATCTCGGGCAGGGCCGCGCGCAGCAGTGCGCGGGCGGCGGCGAGCAGCGGCTGGGTGTCCGCGGTCGCCTTCGGCAGGGTGTGGGAACGGGTCGCCCGGGAGTAGTCGGCGAAGCGCAACCGCAACGTCACCGTACGGCCGGTGCGGGTGGCCGCGCGCATCCGCCGGGTCACCCGGTCGACCAGGCCGGCGAGGACGGCGTCCAGGTCGGCCGGGGAGTGCGGCTGGCCGCCGAGCGCGTGCTGCGCCCCCATCGACGCGCGCCGCCGGCCGACCTGTACCGGCCGGGGATCGCGGTTGTGCGCCAGGGCGTGCAGGTGCCGGCCGGCGCCCGCGCCGAGCAGCGAGACCAGGGTCGCCTCGCCGAGCCGGGCGACCTGGCCGACGGTACGGATGCCCCGCTCGCGCAGCTTCGTCGCGGTGACCGGCCCGACGCCCCACAGCCGCTCCACCGGCAGCGGGTGCAGGAAGGCCAGTTCGCCGTCCGGCGGCACCACCAGCAGGCCGTCCGGCTTGGCCACCCCGCTGGCCACCTTGGCGAGGAACTTCGTCCGGGCCACGCCCACCGTGATCGGCAGGCCCACCCGGTGGCGCACCTCGCGCCGCAGCCGCGCGGCGATGTCGGTCGGCGGCCCCACCAGCCGGCGCAGGCCACCCACGTCGAGGAACGCCTCGTCGACGGAGAGCCCCTCGACCAGCGGGGTGGTCTGCCGGAAGATCTCGAACACCGCGCGACTGGCCGCCGTGTACGCCGACATCCGGGGCGCCACCACGATCGCCTCCGGGCACAGCCGGCGGGCCTGCCGGCCGCCCATCGCGCTGCGTACGCCCCGGGCCTTCGCCTCGTAGCTGGCGGCGAGGACGACCCCACCGCCGACGATCACCGGCCGGCCGCGCAGGCGCGGGTCGTCCCGCTGCTCGACCGACGCGTAGAACGCGTCCAGGTCGGCGTGCAGGATGCTGGCCTCGCGCGACACGAACACATGTTCGCACGGCCGCCGCGAATCCGGCACTGACCTGCCCGAACGCGCGCGTTCACCGCCGTGCGGACACCGGGCCGAGCGGTCGCGGAGCAATCCGGCCGCTGCCCGGTGCCGGATTCAGGCGACCCGGGGCGCCGGCACGACCGGCAGCGCGGCGCGGTGCGCCGGGCCGGCGATCTGACCGGTCTGCTCGACCGGATCGGGGGTCGGTGCGGGGACCTCCGCCGCCGCGCGGGCGCCCGGCCCGGCGGCCGGGCCGTCCGGACGCGCCCCGGGCGCCGCGGTCGCGCTGATCTGGGCGAGCAGCGACAGCAGCCGGGGCGCGTCGCCGACGGCCATCCGGAACGATCCCCGGCACACCGTGCCGCTCCACAGGGACAGCACCACGGCGCCCCGCTCGGGGTGGTAGCTGACTCGCATGGTCCGGTCATCGCCCCGCGTGTCGGCGAACAGGTCGCCGAACCCGGGCATCGGCAGCACCTCTCCCATGGCAACCAGAATGCAACAATCGGTGATCCCGCGAAAGGTCAGAGATCCTCGAACGGCGCCGCGTACCGGAACTCGCCACGGATCGACGGCCGCCAGGCGCTCAGCGGGCGGGCCATGAAGTACCGCGGGCCCCACGGCCCGGGCGGCGTGACGCCGAGGTCGACCGCCGGCCGGAAGCCGAACCGGGGGTAGTAGTCGGGATGGCCGAGCAGCACCACCAGCGGCTCGTCGAGCGCGTCCGCCGCGCCGAGCACGGCGTGCATCAGCGCGCTGCCCACCCCGCGTCGCTGCCAGGCCGGCAGCACCCCGAGCGGCCCGAGCCCGAGCGCCACCGGTTCGCCGGCCACCCGGCCGCGGGTGCACACCACGTGCCCGACGACCTGCCCGGCCGGATCCGACGCGACCAGGGACAACGGCGGCAACCAGCCGTCGTCGGCGCGCAGCGCGTCCACCAGGGCCGTCTCCACGGGTACGGCGCCGGGCTGGTCCGCCTTGGCGAACGCGGCGGTGTGCACCGCCCGGACGGCCTCGACGTCGTCGGCGGTCTCGCGTCGGATCAACATCGCGCCACCATAGGACGCGCGGCCGCCCGGACGCGACGGCGTTTCCGGCGCCCGGCGACCGTGCGGCCGGCATCCGGCGGGGACGGCGGCCGCCGGCCCGCGACCGGCGGCGCGGCCGTGCGGACCGGGTCAGCCGACCGCGGTGGGGGAGGGCGGGGCGGAGTCGCCCTGCGGCGCCTCGGCGGTCATCAGCCGGACGATCTCCGCCTGGTCGGCGGGCGACGGCAGGCCCCACTCCGGCCGGTACCCGTACACCTCGCGCAGCGGCGTCGAGGCGGTGCGCCCGTCGAGCACCTCGACGGCGTCGGTGGAGATGAGCCCGGGGTGTTCCACTCCGCACGCCTCGGCCACCTTCATCAGGTCGCGGCGCAACGTCCGGACGTAGTTCGCCGCGCGCACCGACTTCGACGCCGGGTCCAGGCCGCGGGCGAGCCAGGCGTTCTGGGTGGCCACCCCGGTCGGGCAGGTGTCGGTGTGGCACTTCTGGGCCTGGATGCAGCCGATCGCCAGCATCGCCTCCCGGCCCACGTTGACCAGGTCGCAGCCGAGCGCGAAGGCGACCACGGCGTTGTCCGGCAGGCCGAGCTTGCCGGCGCCGACGAAGACCACCTGCTCGTGCAGGTCCCGCTCGGCGAAGATCCGGTAGACCCGGGCGAATCCCTGCTGGAAGGGGAGCGACACCGAGTCGGTGAAGATCAGCGGCGCGGCGCCGGTGCCGCCCTCGCCGCCGTCGATGGTGACGAAGTCGACGCCCCGGCCGGTGTCCCGCATCAGGGTGGTCAGTTCCTCCCAGAAGCCCAGGTCGCCGACGGCGGACTTGATGCCGACCGGCAGCCCGGTCTCGGCGGCCAGCAGCTCCACCCAGTCCAGCAGGCTGTCGCAGTCGGAGAACTCGGCGTGCCGGGACGGGCTGACGCAGTCGCGTCCCCGCGGGATGCCCCGGGTGGCCGCGATCTCCGCCGACACCTTGGCGCCGGGCAGCAGCCCGCCGAGGCTGGGCTTCGCGCCCTGGCTGAGCTTGATCTCCAGGGCCCGCACCGGCGCGCCGGCGACCAGGTCCCTGAGCCGCTCCAGGCTGAACCGGCCGTGCTCGTCACGGCAGCCGAAGTACGCGGTGCCGATCTGGAAGACCAGGTCACCGCCCTTGCGGTGGTACGGCGACAGGCCGCCCTCGCCGGTGTTCTGCAGGCAGCCGGCCAGCGCCGCGCCCCGGTTCAACGCCTCGACCGCGTTGCCGGACAGCGACCCGAAGCTCATCCCCGAGATGTTCACCACCGACTCCGGCCGGAACGCGCGGGCCCGTCCCCGCGCGCCGCCGAGCACCTTGGCGCACGGCAGCCGTACGTCGTGCCCGGCCCCCGGCGCGGACGGCGGCACCGCCCGGCCGAAGGTGCGGTGCTTGATGATGGGGTAGCCGGGGGTGAACTCGATGTCGTTGTCGGTGCCGAAGCCGAAGTAGTTGTTCTGCCCCTTCGCCGACGCGTACACCCAGCGCCGCTGGTCCCGGGTGAACGGCCGCTCCTCGTTGTTGCCGGCCACGATGTACTGGCGCAGCTCCGGCCCGATCGCCTCGAGCAGGTAGCGGGCCCGCCCGAGCACCGGGAAGTTACGCAGCAGCGCGTGGTCGCGTTGCAGGAGGTCCCGCGCGGCCAGGGCGGCCACGGCGGCGGCGACGGCGGGTACGGCTCGGCTTGCCCATGTCATGCCCGCCACTCTTTCCGGGATCGTCGCCGGTCAAACGGCCCGACGCCCGGGGCGGCGGGTCAGTGGCCGGTCGGGTCGCGGCGGACGGCCAGCACGGCGATGTCGTCGGTGGGGCGCTCGGCGCCGAAGGCGTTCATGACGGTGGAGCAGACCTCCTCGGCCGGCTCCGGCCGCACCGCGGCGAGCAGCTGCTGGACGCCGACGTCGATCACCTCGCCACGCCGTTCCACCAGCCCGTCGGTGTAGCAGACCAGCACGGCGCCGGGCGGCAGGCGGACAGTGGTCTGCCGCCGGGATGGCAGCCGCCGGCCGGTGCCCAGCGGCGGGTCCACGTGGGCCGGCACCAGGGTCGCCGGCTCACCGGGCGCGGCGAGCACGGGGAGCAGGTGCCCGGCCGTGGAGAGGTGGACGGTCTCCCGGTCCGGGGAGATCATCGCGTAGAGCGCGGTGGTCAGGCTGCCGGCCTCGAAGTGGTCGACCTTGCGGTCGAGGAGGGCCAGCGCCTCCGCCGGTTCGTCGCAGACCAGCGCGTACGCGCGCAGCGCGCTGCGCACCCGGCCCATCACCACCGCGGACTGCAGCCCGTGCCCGGACACGTCGCCGATGACCAGACCGAGCCAGCCCGACGGCAGGGTGAACACGTCGTACCAGTCGCCGCCGATGCCGGCGACGTGACCCGGCACGTACCGGGCGGCCATCTGCAGCCCCGGCACCTCGGGCAGTTGGGTGGGCAGCAGGCTGCGCTGCAGAGCGAGGGCGGCGTTGTGGTCGAGGTTGTCCGAGCGGGCCAGGCTGGCCAGGCCGGCCCGGTCGGCGACCAGTTCGAGCAGGCGCACGTCGTCGGGGGTGAAGGCCCGGGGGCGCAGCGTCCCCACGTGCAGCACGCCGACGAGCTGGTCGCGGGCGAACATCGGCACGCCGAGCAGGGCGCGCAGCCCGATCTGCAGCAGCACCGGGTTGACCACGTCGCCCGGGCGGACGTCCTCGATCACCACGGGCCGCTGGGTGAGCGCGATCCGGCCGGCGAAGCCACGGCCGAGGGAGACCCGGAACCCCTGCCGGACCTCCTCCTCCAGGCCCTTCGCCGCGGTGGCCACCAACTGCCGGGCGTGCGCGTCCAGCAGCAGGATCGCGGCGGTGTCGACCTCCAGCAGGTCCCGGACGCGCTCCAGCAGTTCGTCGAACAGGTCGGCGACATCGAGGCGGGACAGGGCGGCGTCCGTCACCGCCTCGATGCGGCGCAGCCGCTCCTCGTCCTGGATGAGCCCGGTCTCGACCACGCAAGGATCCTAGTCTTGCCGTCCCGCACCGACATGCCTGACCTGCGGCGGCCCCGGCCGGGCCGACGGAACGTTACGGCAGCGCGAGCACCGCCACGTGCCCCAGGTGGTCGGAGGGCCAGCGGCCGTCCGGCGTACGCCGCTCGGTGCCGAAGACCTCGCTGGCCACCGGCGTCACCGGGCCGCGGACCAGCACCATGTCGATCCGGTGCTCGACGTCGTCGGCCGGTTCGGTCAGGTCGTCGCCGAGGCCGGCGGTGTAGCCGGAGTCGCCGGGATGCAGGACCGGCCAGGTGTCCACCATCCCGCCGGCGACCAGCGTGACGTAGGCCAGGCGGTTGACCGGCTCGGGCAGCTCGGGCCCGGTGTTGAGGTCGCCGACGAGGACCACCCGGCCGGGCACGTCCAGCGGCCCGGCCAGCAGTTCCTCGGCCTGCCGCACCCGGACTCCGGGGTGGAACGCCTCCAGGTGGGTGTTCACCACCCGGAACGCGCGCCGGCCGTGCACCACGTCCACCGCGGTCCAACCCCGCGTGCTGGTCACCGAGCTGCCGGTGGCCGGCAGCGGGGTCACCAGGTTGGTGGCGAAGTTCCCCGACGACGTGCCGGTGACCGTCACCCGGCCGCCGTGCCGGACCAGGATGACGTCGCGCATGGTGAGCCGGGCGTCCACGAGGTGCGGTGCCCCGGCCGGAGCCTCGAGGTCCGCCTCGTCCTGCACCACTGCCACGTCGTAGCGGTGGCCGGCGACCGCCAGCTCCGCCATCAGCAGGGCCAGGTAGTCGTAGCGGACGGTGGTGGCCGGGGCGGGGTCGCCGAGCGGCCCGGTACGCCACAGCGCCACCTCCTGCAGGCCCACCAGGTCGGGTCGGTGCTCGCGGATCTCCGCCGCGATGAGCTTCGCCCGGGCCGGGAAGTCGACCAGGTCGACGTGACTGAGCAGGGCCGCGTTCGCGGCCAGGAACGCCGGCAGGTTCGGCGCGGTCATCGACGGGGTGAGGTCGCCGCCGAGGTACAGGTTCCGGGTCAGCACCGTGATCTTGGCGCCCGGCTGGGCCTGCGCGGGCGGGGCGACCAACCCCAGGGCGGCCGTCACCAGGGCGGCGGCGGTGAACAGTCGGGTCAGTCGGTGCGGGCGCGCCGTGCCGTCCATCTCCCCGGTCCTCTCCTCGCAGGAGATCCGCGTCGCGGAAGCCTGCCGTACGGTAGCGCCGCCACCGCCCCGGCGGATACGCCCGATCGGCCGGTTTCCGGACCGGCGGACGACGAGACGGGCCAGCGGTGGTGCGCGGCGGACCTCGGTCAGCGGCGGCGGGCGGCGACAGCCTGCGACGTGGGGCGGCGGACCACCGCGATCCGGTCGCCGCGGGCGCGCAGCGAGGTACGCCCGCCGCGTCGGCGGCGGACGGTCAGATCGACGGTGCGCCGTCCGACCCGGACGCCCTCCAGGGTGAGTTCCGGCAGCCACTCGGGCAGGTGCGGGTCGACGAAGATGGTCCGCAGCGGCGCGGCCGGTCGCAGCGCCAGCAGCGCCTGGATCAGCGCCACCACCGAACTGGCCGACCACGCCTGCGGCGAGCACGAGGCGGGGTAGACACCGGGGTACGGGTGGGCGTCGTCGCGGGGCAGCCCGGAGAGCACCTCGGGCAGGCGGTGTTCGTCGAAGAGCGCCGCCGCGGCGAACATCCCCTCGGCCAGCCGGTGCAGGTGCTGCCAGCAGCCGTACCGGGCCAGGCCGAGGCCGATGGTGCCCGCCTCGACCGGCCAGACGCTGCCCCGGTGGTAGCTGAACGGGTTGTACGCCGGGTGGTCCGCGGAGAGCGTGCGGATCCCCCAGCCGCTGAACATGTCGGGGGCGAGCAGCCGGTCGGCGACGGTCCGGGCGATCCGGGCCGGCACGATCCCGGTGGCCAGCAGGTGACCGTCGTTGGAGTTGACCGACCGCACCGGCCGTCCGTCCGGTCCCAGCGCCATCGCGTAACAACCCCGGTCGGGCAGCCAGTACGCGCGGTGGAACCGCCGGCGCAGCGCGGCCGCCCGCCGCACCAGGGCGGCGCCGAGCCGCGGGTGACCGGTCGCGGCGAACGCCACGGCGGCGTGCCGCAGCGCCGCGTACCAGTACGCCTGGAGTTCGCTGGTGGCGATCGGGTTCGGCACCACCCGCCCGTGCTCGTCCACGATGGCGGTATCGGAGTCCTTCCAGCCCTGGTTCTTCAGGCCGGCCCGGGAGCGGCAGTGGTACTCCAGGAAGCCGTCGTGGTCGAGGTCGCCGAACCGGTCGATCCAGGACAGCGCCCGGCGGGCCGTCGGCAGCAGCTCGCGGACGGTGTCGAGGTTACCGGTCCAGGCGTAGTACTGGCCGAGGAAGACCAGGAAGTCCGGCGCGGTGGACCAGTCGCCGTGGTAGTGGGCGAACGGGTCGAGGCCGAGCACGGAGACCGGCCCGCTCCGGGACTCGTGCAACGGCTTGCCGGGCTCCTCGTCCCGCCAGTCGTCGACGCGCCGCCCCAGGTGGTGGGCGTTGAGCCGCAGGCTGTCCGCGAGCATGGTCGGCCCGGCGAGCAGCGCCTGCCAGGACGCGGTCATCGTGTCCCGCCCGAAGATCTCCTGGTAGATCGGCAGGCCGGCGATCGGCGCCGTCGGGCCGTCCGGTTCCCCGAGCGGCAGCACGGCGAGGTCACCGACCGCGCACCGCCAGGCCGCCGTGACGTCGAAGTTCGCGCTGGTCAGCCGGGTGAGCTCGGCGGCGAGCCGGGTGCGGGCGCGGGCGGCGGCGTCGTCGGGGTCGGCGAACGTCGGCGGTGGCGCGGCGAGCCGCCGGCCCTCGAAGACCGGCTCGACGAGCAGGTCCACCCGGCGGCGCTCCCGGGGCGGCACCGCCAGGTCGACGACGAACTCCCCGTCGGCGTACCGGACCGGCCCGTCGCCCGTGGCCCGGATCGCCACCGCCCGGTCCAGCCCGTGGCAGCGGTAGCGCAGGCACAGTTCCTGGCCGGCGGCGTCCCAGGCGGTGTCCACCTCGCCGACCTGCACCCGGTGCCCGGTCTCGGCCTCCGAGGTGTCCGCGAAGTCGGCGGCCAGGTGGATCCGCAGGCGCAGCTCCAGCGGCTGGCCGGCGTAGCTGGCCACGGTCAGCCGGGTGCGCAGCCCCTCACCGACGAACCGCTCGACCAGCAGGTAGGCGACCCGGGCGGGCAGCGTCTCGCCGTCGCCGAGTTCGGCGTACGAGAGCTGGGCGTGGCCGCGCACGTTCGCGGTGCTGAACGGCACCGGCTCGCGGCCGTCGACGGTGATCCGTTCCAGGCTGAGCACCCGGGTGTTGCGGGCGAAGAACCCCTGCGGTCCGGTGCCCCGAATCCGCCCGCGTACGTCGGTGACCAGCGTGCTCCAACCGCTCGCCAGGTAGAGCAGATCCGGGCGTACACGCAGGTTCCGGACGGTGCGCACGGCGGTTCCTACCCGGTGCCGCCCCCGCTACACGTGCCGTCGCCGGGGCGGGCGGTCAGCGCCCGGGCTGGCTGATGTTCACCAGCCACCCGATGCCGAACCGGTCGACGCACATGCCGAACTCGTCGCCCCACATCTGCTTGGCCAGCGGGACGCTCACCGTGCCGCCGACGGTCAGCTTCTCCCAGTAGCCGCGCAGCTCGTTGCCGTCGTCACCGCTGACGCTCACCGAGACGTTGTTGCCGGGGACGTGCTGCATGCCCGGGGCGGTGTCCGAGGCCATCAGGGTGTAGCCGCCGGGGGTCTCCAGCATGCCGTGCATGACCTTGTCGGCCAGCGTCGGGTCGTCGGTGCCGAACTCGCCGAAGGTGCTCAACGTCAGGTCGCCGCCGAACACCTGCCGGTAGAACTCCATCGCCTCCCGGGCGTTGCCGTCGAAGCTGAGGTACGGGTTGAGTCGCGACGTCATGGCGGCCTCCTTGGTCCTGACCAGGGGTCATCGTCGCAGAGGGCGGGTGCTCCAGCAGGTGAATCGCCGGATGGACGCGCGGGCGGGCCGCGGCGGCGGTGGCGAACTCGCGCCACCTCCGCCACGGCCCGGGGACCGTCAGCGGTGCCGGAAGGACTGCCGGACCACCCCGCCGACCAGCACGCACCAGGTGCTGGTGGTGAGCTTGCCGTTGCGCGGCAGGCCGTGCAGGGCCTGGAGGTCCTGGACCGCCTTCTTCGTCGCGTAGTCGTACTCGCCGGTGACGGCGACGTCGGTCCACCCCTTGAAGTTGAGCATGAACTGCGCGGCGCTGACCGGGATGCCGGTGGCGTCCTTGTCCAGCTCCGGCACCAGGGTCTCCCAGGTCGGGGTGGTGAGGGTGGCGTCCACGTCGACCGGGATGCCGTTGCGGGCCTGCCAGTCCTGCACCGCCGCCACGGTCGCCGCGTCGAAGACGCTGTTCACCGGCACCGTGTAGCCGCGGTGGGCCAGCAGGTACTGCACCACCCGGACCGACGGCGAGCCGACGAACCGCCACAGGTCGGGCCAACGGCGCGCCGGCACGTCCGCGAGGTCGGTGCCCAGCGCCCGGAAGACCCGCCGGCGCAGCATCGGGAACTGCCGGTAGAACGCGGCGCCCGGGCACTGGGTGGTGCGGAAGTCCCAGTGGCCGAAGATGTCGTGGGCGGCCAGGCCGTACTGCTGGCAGATCGTGGTGCAGAGCTTCACCAGCGAGTCGAGCAGGGCCTCCGGCGGCGTCTCGGTGACGTAGGTGCCCTCGTTCTCGATGCCGATGGCCCGACCGTTCTCGCCGGGGCAGTGCGCCGAGATCATCTGCCGGTCGCCGGCCTGGAGCCGCTCCAGGCTGCCGCGCCGGCCCTCCAGCACGTAGCCGCCGCGGCTGATGGTGAAGTGCTGGCCGGTGTCGGACCAGCCGTTGCCGTCCATGTGCAGGTCCTGGCAGTCGCGGGCGAGCTTGATCGCCTGCGCCTCCGAGTAGTCGGTGACGTTCGGGAAGGCCATGTGGTGCACGATGATCTTGTTGGTGGGGATGGCGCTGATCGACAGCGGGTCGGCGGGCGGGCGCGCTCCCCACTCGTCGCAGCTGTAGATCCAGTCCAGGTCCGCGCCCGGGTCCGCCTGCGCGGCCGCCGGGAAGGCGAGTTCGCTCCCGACGACCGCCACCGTGGCGGCGCCGAGGCCGGCCCGCAGCAGGGTGCGACGGTCCAGTTCGGAATGGTCGACGTGCATGGCATCTCCTCTGCGGCGACGACGGGGGATGAGCGGAGCCGTGAAAAGTAGCTCCAGTAGTCGCGCGTGCAGTGGAGGATATTGCCGCCGCTCGGGCGAGCGCTAGAGGTTGGTGCCGGTGAAGCCGGTCCGGACTGGACCGTCCCCCCGGACCCGGCCGCTGGGCCGGACCGGGGCGGGGGTCGCCGGCTGTCCTCGGGGAGTGCTGGTGAGTTGGTCGACGCGGCGCAGTCGGCCGTCCGACGCGAGTTCGCCGAACATGTAGACCTCGGTGACGACCGTCGTGCCAGGCAGCACCGACTCCATCGGCTACCGCGCCGCCGCGCTGCGCACCAGCATCCTGCGGGTGTACGGGGCCGCGCGACGCTGACCGCTCACTCCTCGATCGCCCCACCCACCCGGCGCAGGTGCTGCCGGAAGGTGTAGCCGGGTGCCGTCTCGCGCCGGGCCAGGTAGTCGTCGAACGCGGTCTGCTGGCGCAGCGTCTCACCGGCGCGGATCCGGGCCGCCTGGAGCCGTTCGGTACGCCGGATCCGCGCCGCCGTCGCCAGCACCTCGTCGGCGCGGGCGGCGGGCAGGAAGAGCACCCCGTCGTCGTCGGCGCAGACCAGGTCGTCGGCGGTGACCAGGTGCCCGCCGATCCGGGCGCTGGTCAGCGTCTGCGGCTCGCGATCGTCCAGCCGGGTTGGTCCCAGCGGGCAACTGCCGTAGCTGAACACCGGCAGGCCGATCTCCACCAGTTCGGCGGTGTCGCGGTGCAACCCCCACACCACCAGGCCGGCGACCCCGGCCGCGGCGGCCTCCAGCACCGCCAGGTCACCGACGCACGCCTCGTCCGTCCGCCCGCCGTTGTCGATCACGAGTACGTCCCCGGGCGCCGCCGAGCCGAACGCCTCGAGGAACACGTCCACGCTGCCGTGGTGCCGCACCGGCAGCACCCGGCCGGTCACCCGCTGGCCGGGCACCACCGACCGGACGCCCACGGGCGCCGCCCGCAACGGCACGTCCAGTCGTACGCAGGCGTCGGCCAGCAGCGGCGTGGGCAGGTCGGCGAGGTGCTCCACCATGACGTCCTCCGGGCGGCTGTGGATCGTGGACCGCCATCGTAGGGACGCCGACCGGCGCGACGGCGAGGTCCAATCCCGATCGCCTGGCCCCCGTACGCCCGGAAAACGGGTCCGCCCCACCGACCGAGATCAACTATCCTTGCCGGGCTCGACACGGGAGGTGGAGCGATGAAGCTCGGTGAGGCACTGGCGGATCGGGCCGACGCGGTCCGGCGGGTGGAACAGCTGCGCGCGCGGATCGTGGGCAGCGCCCGTTACCAGGAGGGCGAGGTGCCGCCGGAGGACGCCAACGCCCTGCTCGGTGAGCTGACCGAGACGCTCGACCAGCTGGAGTCACTGATCCGGCGGATCAACCGGACCAACGCCGCGGTGCCGGCCGGCGACCTCGGCACGCTCACCGACGTGCTCGCCCGCCGGGACGTACTCCGGCTGCGGCACTCGGTGCTCACCGCTGCCGCCGACGCGGCGGCCGGCGGGCGGCACGCGGTCCGGCAGCTGCGCTCGGAGCTGAAGATGCTCACCGCGCTCCCGGTGGCGGAGCTGCGCGGCCGGGCCGACGCGCTGGCCCGCGAACTGCGCGAGCTGGACGTGCTGATCCAGCGCACCAACTGGGAGGCGGACCTGCTGGACTAGTCGGGTGTGGAGCAGGTAGCCGTCGTGGAGGCGTGCACAGCACCAGAGCCGGCTGTAAACCGGACTCCTTTCCCTGGCGCGCGGCGGGCAGCGCGGAGGTTCGATTCCTCGACTCACAGAGCCGCCCAGCACAGAGGACAGGTGACAGCGCACCGCGCACAGCACATCACCACGTGCAGATCCACGACGGCGAGGGCGGGATCGGGGAACTCCACACCCAGCCGGCGACCGGCGCGCGGGGCCGCCCGGGCGCCGTCGCTGCCGGCCGTCGGCGTGCCGGCCACCGTGGCAGAATCCGGCCCCATGGGGTCTCCCGCGCCGCCGGCCCGGCGGTCCTCCGAATCGGCCGGCGCACCGCGGCACGAACTGCCGCCCCGTCGACGGACCGCGGCGCGACGGACCCTCGGCCTCCTCCTGGTCGCCGCCGGCCTGCTGACCGCCTGCACGGGCACCGGACCGCGCACCCGGGGACACCGTTCCGGTCCCGTCGGGCGTCGAGGTCGTCCGCGCCCCCGCGGTCCCGCCCCTGTATCCGGAGCAGCGGCTCGGCTTCCTGCCGGGGACGTACGTCATGGCCCGCCCACTGACCGAGCGCGGCCCCGCGACGGGCCGCACGTACGCGCTGAACACGCCCGCCCAGCGCCACGCGATCGCGCTGGCCGACGCGCTCGGCTTCGACGACGCGCCGATCGGCTTCGACGGCAACCCGTGGACGGTCACCCGCGGCGAGGCCACGCTGGAGATCTGGCCGGACAGCGGCGGCCGGTGGAGATACCTGCGGCAGCAGCAGACCAACGGCGAGGGGCCGTACGACTCGGGCCAACGGCAGGCGCTCGCGCTCACCCAGCCCGTCCTGCGCGCTGCCGGAGTCGACCCGGCCCTGGCCCGGTTCGACGGCGGCCAGGTGGTGGTCGAGCCCCGCGTCGCCGGCCACCCGACGTGGGGCTGGCAGACCAAGGTCCAGCTCGACGAGCGCGGCATCGGCTACGCCACCGGTTGGCTGGGGCCGGCGCGGGGAGACGCCGATCGTCCGCTGCTCGACGCCGGGCAGGCCTTCGCCCGCCTCCAGCAGGAGGCCGCGGCCACTCCGTCGTCCGGGCAGTTGTGCCCGGCCGCCCACGGCGCGGGGACGCCACCCTGCGCCCGGCGCAACCCCTCGGCCAACGTGACCGGGGCGCGTTTCGTCTACGCCCTCGACTGGGGCAACGACGGTCACCATCCGCGGCTGGTTCCGGCGTGGCTGTTCAGCCGGGAGGGCACCGACGAGCCGGTCGCCTTCCCCGCGTGACGTCTGTACCGGCCCTAGCCGGAGGTGCCGGTCCGGCCGGCGGCATCCGCCAGTTCGCGCAGACGACCGAGGACCGCTGACTTCTGGTCGGTGTCCGGCAGTTCCCGCTCCGCCGCGGGAAGCAACTCCTGCCGCAGCTGTGTGAGGATCTCGGCCCGATACCGGGCCGGCACGTCGTCAAGCCAGAACGACCCGAGGTTGTTGTCGACGATCTCCCGCCGCGGCCCGCGCGGTGGCCAGCACCTGATCGGCGGTACGCGCCGCGGGCTGCCCGCGCACCCGCTCGCCCAGCCGCAGGTCGACCAGGGCCCCGGCGGCGTCGACGGTCGCCTCGACCGCGCCGTCGGGGCTGCGGGCGGTCGCGGTGAGCGCCGCCAGCTCCCGGGTCAGGGCGGTGGTCCGCGTCGCCCGCTCGGCGACGGTGGATTCCCAGTCGTCGACCCGTCGTCGTACGGCGTCCAGCGCCGCCTCGTCCGTCCACACGCCGGAGCCTCCCCGTTCCGCCGGTGCGAGCCCCGGTCACGTTACCAATCGAGGTCGATCCGTGCCGCCCCGTGACGGTCGGCAGGCGTGTCCGGCGTGGCAACGGGTATCCGGCGGCCCGGGCGGCGGCCGTGGTCGCCCGGATCGGGGGTGCCATGGAGGCCACCGTGATCGGCGTGGTGATCGTGCTCGCGCTGCTGGCGCTGCTCGGTGCGCTCAGCGTCCGGCTGGTACAGCAGTACCAGCGTGGCATCGTCTTCCGGTTCGGTCGGGTGCTGGACCGGGTCCGCCAGCCGGGCCTGCAGTTCATCGTGCCGATCGCCGACCGGATGGTGCGGGTGAGCATGCAGACGGTGGTGATGGGCGTGCCGGCGCAGGGCGCGATCACCCGGGACAACGTGACGCTCACCGTCGACGCGGTCGTCTACTACCGGGTGGTCGACCCGGTGAAGGCGCTGGTCAACGTGCACGACTATCCGTCCGCGGTGCTCCAGGTGGCGCAGACCGCGCTGCGGTCGGTGATCGGCAAGGCCGACCTGGACACCGTGCTCGGCGACCGGGAACGGATCAACGCCGAGCTGAAGGCGGTCATCGACGCGCCGACCGAGAAGCCGTGGGGACTGCTGATCGAGCGGGTCGAGGTCAAGGACGTGGCGCTGCCCGAGGGAATGAAGCGGTCGATGTCCCGCCAGGCGGAGGCCGAGCGGGAACGCCGGGCCCGGGTGATCGCGGCCGACGGCGAGTACCAGGCGTCCCGCCGGCTCGCCGACGCCTCCCGGGCGATGGCGGGCACCCCCGGGGCGTACCAGTTGCGGCTGCTGCAGACCGTGGTGGACGTGGCGGCGGAGAAGAACAGCACCCTGGTGATGCCGTTCCCGGTCGAGCTGCTGCGCTTCTTCGACCAGTTCAGCCGTACCACGCCGGAACGGGACGGGATGGGCGCGCCGGAACGGGACGGGACGGGCGTGCCGGATCCCGGACCGGTCACCGGGACGGTCGCGGCGGCCGCCGAGCCCGACGGCGGCCCACCGGGTGGCTGACCCGAGCGGCTACCCGCCGAGGGCCGGGACCGCCGACTCCGCCGCCGGCTCGCCCGGCTGCTCCGGTACGGCGGGCGGCGCCGGGCGGGGGAGGGTGAACCGGAACCGGGCCCCGCCGGTGTACGTCTCGTCCAGGCTCAGCGTGCCGCCGTGGTACTCGACGATCTTCTTGCAGATCGCCAGGCCGATGCCGGTGCCCGGGTAGGAGCCGCGCGGGTGCAGCCGCTGGAAGATCACGAAGATCTTCTCGGCGTACCGGGGGTCGATGCCGATGCCGTTGTCCTCGACGGTGAACGACCAGCCGTCCGGGGTGTCGGTGACGGTCACCCGGACCTGTGGGTCCCGCTCCGGGCTGCGGAACTTGACGGCGTTGCCGAGCAGGTTCTGCCACAGCATGGTCAGCAGCGTCGGGTCGCCCTGCACGGTGGGCAGCGGATCGCGGCTGATCCGGGCCCCGGCCTCCTCGACCACGCCGGACAGGTTCGCCGCCGCCTGTTCGAACGCCTCGGCCAGGTCCACCTCGCGCAGGTCGCCGTAGACCCGGCCGATCCGGGAGAACGCGAGCAGGTCGTTGATCAGCTCCTGCATCCGGGTGGCCCCGTCGACCGCGAACCCGATGTACTGCCGGGCCCGGTCGTCGAGCTGGTCGGCGTAGCGGCGTTGCAGCATCTGGCAGAACGAGGCCACCTTGCGCAGCGGCTCCTGCAGGTCGTGCGAGGCGACGTAGGCGAACTGCTCCAGGTCCTCGTTGGACCGGCGCAGCTCGGCGGCCTGCTGTTCGAGGGCGTCCCGGTCCTGCTGGCTGCGCTCCAGCGCGTCCACCATCCGCTGCCGCATGGTCTCCACGTCGTCGGCGAGCCGGGCGATGTCGGCCGGCCCCTGCGGGCGCAGCCGGTGCCGGAAGTCACCGCCGGCCACCTGCCGCACCGAGACGCCGAGCCGCTCCAGCGGGCGCAGCACCGTCATCCGGACCAGCACCGAGCTGACCACACCGGTCAGCAGCAGCGCGGCGAGGATCGCCACGAAGGTGATGTCCCGCAACTCGCGGGCCCGGTCGAGGTCCGCCCGGCCGGCGTCCCGGATCTGGTCCAGCCGCGCCACCAGCCCGCTGAACTCCGCCCGGAGCGCCTCGAAGGTGTCCAGGCCGCGGATCGCCACCGCCGCCAGCTCCGCCGGGCTCGCGCCGGCCTGCCGGCCCCGGACCAGCGGCTCCGCGACGTCGTCGTGCCACCGGTCGGCGAGCGCGTCGGCGCGTTCCAGGTCGCGCAGCGCCGCCGGCTCGTCGGCCAGCAGGTCGCGCAGCCGGGCCATCGTCGCGGGTTCGGCCTCGGCGTTCTCCCGGTACGTGGCGAGGTACCGGTCGTCGCCGCTGAGGGCGTACGCGAACACGGCCGCACGCTGGCTCACCAGCTCGCCGTCGAGCTCGCCCACAGCCGTGCGGGCCGGCGCGATCCGGTCGGCCAACCGGTCGGACACGGTCGAGGTGTGGGTGAGCGCGGCGGCGCCCAGACCACCGCCGAGCACGACGAGGGCGGCCATGGTCAGCAACATGACACTGAGCCACCACCGCGTCGTCTTCCGCCGGCTGTCCGGCGCCGGGACCGTTCCGCTGCCGCTCACGGCCTGCACATTAACCGAGCCGGCCCGGCCCGGCGCGACGGGCGGAGGCACCCGGACCGGCTTGCCGGGAGCTGCTACCTGTGGGGACGTGTGTCCGCGGTCGACCATGCCAGCGTTGCCCGACGCGTCGCCGGGCGGCGCGCCGGCGGGTCCGGCGCGCCGGGCGGCCGCGCGCCGGCCGACGTCCGGGGCGGCGGAAGCAGCCGTTGCGCCGATGGCCCGACCGGGCCCGCCGACCACAATGACCAGCGTGGCGTCCGTGACGACCCGCCGAGCCGGGAGGTGATCGCGTGACCGGCTGGCAGGTGTCCGGCTACACGCCGGTGCGGCAGCTCGGCGCGGGCGCGTCGGGCCGGGTGGACCTGGCCGTGCACGACGGCACCGGCACCCCGGTGGCGATCAAGTACCTCACCGGCGGCGACCCGTCGTTCCGCACCGCCTTCCGCGACGAGGCCCGGCTGCTCGGCGAGATCGACGACCCGCACGTCTGCCGGCTCTACGAGTACGTCGAGTCGCCAGACGGTGCGGCGATCGTGATGGAGCTGGTCGACGGCGTGTCGCTGCGGCAGATGCTGCGCGCGCACGGCCCGACCGGGCCGGAGTCGGCGCTCTGCGTGCTGAAGGGATCGCTCGCCGGGCTCGGGGCGGCGCACGCCCGGGGCGTGGTGCACCGCGACTACAAGCCGGAGAACGTGCTGGTGACCGCCGAGGGCACCAGCAAGCTGGCCGACTTCGGCATCGCGATGCCGGCCGGCGCCGGCTCCGGCGTCACGGTCACCGGCACGCCCCGCTACATGGCCCCGGAGCAGTGGACCGGCGCCCCGGCCACCCCGGCCTGCGACATCTACGCGGCGACCGCGACCTTCTTCGAATGCCTCACCGGGCGCCCCCCGTACGACGGGCGGGACCTGCTCACCCTGCGCCAGCAGCACGCCACCGCGCCGATCCCCACCGACCCCGCCCCCGCGCCGGTGCACGACCTGCTGCGGTACGGCATGGCCAAGCGGCCCGCCGACCGGCCGCAACCCGCCCAGGCGTTCCTCGCCCTGCTCGAAGAGGTGGCCGGCCGGGCGTACGGCACGGACTGGGAGGAGCGGGGGCTGCGCGAGCTGGCCCGCCGGGCGGCGCTGCTGGCCGCCCTCTTCCCCGTCCCGGACGGCACCGGCGGCGCCACCAGCCTGGCCGGCACCGCCCTCGGCGGAAGCTCCGGGCGGTGGACCTGGCTGCGTCCAGGCCGGGCCCGCGGGTCGCTGGTCGCCGCCGGGGTGGTGGCCACCCTGGTGGTCGGCGGCGCCGGGCTGAGCTACGCCGCCCGCGACGAGCCGGTGGCCGCCGCCGGGGCGGCCGCCTCGGGGTCGACCACCGTGACCGGTGGCGCGGTGGCGACGGCGAGCGCCGGATCGCCCGCCCCGACGCCGAGCGCGACTCCCACCCCGTCGGGCGTGGCGGCCACGACGGCGACCCCGGAGCCGCCCGCCCCCGGCGCGACGACCCGCCCACCCACCCGGGCCCCGAGCCCGAGCGCGTCGACCAGCACCAGCCCACCGCCGCCGGACACCGTCGCCCCGGCGGTGGGGAGGGTGGCGGCCAACCCGACCAGACTCGACCCGCGGGGCTGCCCGTACGGGCCGACGTCGAGCACCGTCACCGCGGTGGTCTCCGACGACGGGACGCCGGCCGGCTCGCTGCGGGTCCGGCTCCGCTACACCCACGAGGGCCGGTCCACCGACGTCGCCATGGCACCGGGCCGCGACGGGGCGTTCCGGGGAGCCTTCGGCGACCTGCCCCGGCCCGCGAGCGCCACCCGGATCCCGGTCCGGGTGCTCGCCACCGACCAGGCCGGCAACACCGCCGAGGGCGGACCGGTCTACGTCACCCTCGACTCGAACTGCACCCCGGGCTGACCGGCCACCCGGACGCCAGGCCGACCACGACGACGAAGGACGGGCCGCCGTGACCCAGCCGAACGACCCGACCGAGGCGCTGCCCACCCGCCCGGGGACCGACGACACCTCCGACCGGCCCGCCGGTCCCATGCGCCCGGCCGAGCCCACCGCGCGGCTCGCCGCGGCCCAGGCCGTGCCGGGAACGGTCGAGCCGACGGTCCACCTGGGCCCGCCGCCTGGCGTGGCGCCCACGGTCCACCTGGGCACGGCCGAGCCGACCGCTCGGCTCGGCGGGGTGGAACCCACGGTCCACCTGGGCGGTGCCGCGCCGACCGTGCACCTGGCGGCCGGTGCGGACGCCCGGCCCGGAGGCGTCGGATCGGCCGTCCACCTCGGCGCGGGGGAGCCGACCGCGCGGCTGGGCGGTGCGGAGGCCACTGTCCCTCTGAGCGCCGCTGAGCCGGTCACCCAGCGCGGCATGGGGGAGTCGACGGTCGAGCTGGGCGGGGCTGGGCGGACGCCGGCCGGGCACGCCGGGCCGACGGCGTGGCCGGGCGGTACGGCGTCGACCGATCCGCCCGGTGCGGCCGCCACCGTGGCCGGGACGGGCACGCTCTACGGCGCGCGTACCGCCGCCGGGACCGCGCCCGGCCGGACCGGCGTGGCCGGCGCGACCACGCCGGGCGGGGCGGTCCCGGTCGTCGGTGCTCCCCGGGCCGGCGCCGCACCGGTCGGCGGGGAGGTGCGGTTCGGGCCCGGCGTTCCGGCCGCGCCGCCGGCCGCGCCCGCCTGGCCGGCGCCGCCGGGGCGACGCCGGCGGTCGGTCTGGCGGGCGGTCACCTCGGTGCTGTCCACTCTGCTCACCCTGGCGCTGCTCGCCGCCATGGGGATCTACCTGTGGCAGCGGATCAGCCCGCTGGAGATCACCGGGGTGACGGTGGCGGTGCCCGAGCCGGCCGGCGACCGGTGCGACGTGACCGTGGCCGTGGTCGCGACCGTCCGCACCAACGGCCGGGGCGGGGTCGTCGAGTACCAGTGGCTGCGCTCCGGCAGCCCGCCGAGCAGCGTGTTGACCGAGCGGGTCGGCCGGGGGCAGCGCAGCGTCGACCTGAGGCTGGAGTGGACGTTCACCGGCGTCGGCAGCACCCGCCAGACGGCCACCGTCAACATCACCTCGCCCACCCCCACACAGGCGCAGACCGAGGTCGCGTACGACTGCCGCCCGTGACCTCCCGGCGCCGCACCCGGGTTTCCGGCGGATCCCGATGGGGTAGGTCGGCCCGGACGAACCGGTGCTGTGGAGGATATCGATGCGAGAAAACTTCAGTGACGCGGTGGGGGACACCGTCCGCTCGGTGCTGCTCTTCCTGCCCAAGGCCGTCGGTTTCGTGGCCATCCTGGTGGTCGGATGGCTGGCCGCGAAGGCGCTGCGGCAGATCGTGAACAAGGTGCTGGAGCGGGTCGGCTTCGACCGGGCCGTCGAGCGCGGCGGCATCCGCCGGGCCCTGGCCCGGTCCCGGTACGACGCCAGCGACATCGTCGCCAAGCTCGTCTACTACGGCGTGCTGCTGGTGACCCTGCAACTCGCCTTCGGCATCTGGGGACCGAACCCCGTCTCGGACCTGATCGCCGGGGTCATCGCCTGGCTGCCGCGCGCCTTCGTCGCGATCGTCATCGTGGTGGTCGCCGCGGCGATCGCCAACGCGGTCAAGGACATCATCAGCGGCGCCCTGGGCGGCCTGTCGTACGGCCGGATCCTGGCCACCATCGCCTCGGTGTTCATCCTCGGCCTGGGCATCATCGCCGCGCTCAACCAGATCGGGGTGGCCACCGCGGTGACCACCCCGGTGCTGATCGCCGTGCTGGCCACCGTCGGCGGCATCCTGGTCGTCGGCGTCGGCGGCGGGCTGGTCCGGCCGATGCAGAGCCGGTGGGAGTCCTGGCTCACCCGGGCCGAGCAGGAGTCCCGGGAGATCGCCACGCACGCCCGCGCCTACCAGGCCGGCCGTCGGGACACCGCGGCCCGGCTGGCCGAGTCCGCTCCCGGCACCGGCCCGGTCGGTGACGACCCGGCGGCCACCCAGGTGGTGCCCACCGCGGCCAGCCACACCGGAGCCGGCGCCCCGGCGCACCTCGACCCGGACGCCACCCAGCCCACCCCCCGGGGCGCCACCATCCCGGCCCAGCCGACCGGTGACGACGCCGAGGCCACCATGGTCATCCCGCCGGTGGACCGCGACCGGCGCTGAGCCGCCGCCGACCGTCCGGGGTGGGGCCCGTCGGGTCCCACCCCGGCGCGCGTCCGGCGAATGGGCGTGACCGGCCCGTTGCGTCCGTCTACCATCGCCGCATGACGTGGCGATGTTGATGCTCCGCTAGAGGCCGTTGCCGTGGGCCGCCACGGTCGCCGTACGTCCGGCGTCCGTTTCGTCCCACCGGGAAGGTCTCATGACACCCATCTCCGCGCGCGTGCCCGATCCGCGCGTCCGCCGGCTGGCGGCCACCCTCTACGGGTACGCGTTCCTCAGCGAACTCGTCCTGCTCTATCCGGTGTACGCGCTGCTGTTCAGCGACACCGGCCTGTCCGTCTGGCAGATCAGCTCGCTGTTCGTGATCTGGTCGGCCAGCAGCATCCTGCTCGAGGTGCCCTCCGGCGCCTGGGCCGACGCGGTCTCCCGGCGGCTGCTGCTCTGCCTCGCTCCGCTGGTCAGCGCCGCCGCGTTCGCCCTCTGGGTGCTCGTCCCGTCCTATCCGGCGTTCGCCGTCGGCTTCGTGCTCTGGGGCGCCGGCGGGGCGCTGGCCTCCGGCGCGCTGGAGGCGCTGGTCTTCACCGAACTGGACCGCCTCGGCGCGGCCGGCCGCTACGCCCGGACCATCGGCCGGGCGCGTACCGCGGAAACGCTCGCCGTGCTCGCCTCGATCGTGCTGGCCGCCCCGGTCCTCGACGCCGGCGGATACCCGGCGGTGGGCGCGGCCAGCGTGCTGGCGTGCCTGCTCGCCGCCGCCGTCGCCACCCGGTTCCCGGAACACCGCCCCGCCCCGACCAGCCCCGCCGCCCCCCTCGACGCCGCGCCGACCAGCCCCGCCCCGGCGAGCGCGGTGCCGGCCGGCGCTGCCGTGCCCGGCCCCGGCCGGGCCAGCCCCGACCCGAGCGGCGCGGCCGAGCCGGCCGGCGGGGTGGAGCCGGCGGAGGACGACCTCGGTTGGTGGGCCAGCCTGCGCGCCGGGCTGGCCGAGGTGCGCGCCGACCCGGCCGTGCGGTCGGCGGTGCTGCTGGTCGCCGCGGTCACCGCGGTGTGGAACGCACTGGACGAGTACACGCCACTGCTCGCCCGGGACACCGGCGTCGCCGCCGAGACCGTGCCGCTGCTGCTCCTGCTCACCTGGGTCGGGGTGAGCATCGGCGGCCTGCTCGCCCCGGCCGGGGAACGGCTCGGCCGGCGGGGTCGGGCCGCCCTGCTGGCGCTCGCCGGCCTGGCCCTCGCCGTCGGGGCGCTGCTCGGCCGCCCGGCCGGCTTCGTCCTGGTGGGCCTGGCCTTCTGCGGCTTCCAACTGGCCAGCGTGCTGGCCGAGGCACGGTTGCAGGCCCGGATCACCGGCCCCGGGCGGGCCACCGTAACCTCGCTGGCCGGGATGGGCACCGACCTGACCATCATCGTGGCCTACCTCGGGTACGGCCTGGTCGCCACGGCGTCCGGCAACGGGGCGGCGTTCGCGGTGTTCGCGACGGCGTATCTGCTGGTGGCCGTGCTGCTGGCGCGCGGCGGGCGGCGGCGAGGGGCGGCCGGGACGGGTCGCGGCGACCGGTGGGCGGCAGCCGGTCGCGCCCGCTAGCACCGCGGGCGTAGCTCGGGCCGGTGGCCGGTGGTGACGCCGGACCTCGGGCGGCCACCGGAGCATCGCCGGGCCGGCAGCGACCGGCTGGCGAGGCACCGCGGCACGGCGTCGGCACCGGGAACCGCCGACGCCGTGCCGCGGTGCCGACCAGGGGCGGATTCACCGCCGGCGATCCGCCCGGGGCAGGGCGCTTCAGTCGCCGCGCCCGACACCGCGATCGGGTGCGCTCATGTCCCCCGTCCCGGGCGTGCCCTCGGCGAGCCCGTAGCGCAGGTACACGGTGCCCGTCGGACTGGCCACCGGCGGGTCGAGGAGGGTGACGTTGGTGGGCACCGCGCCACCGTCGAACACCTTCTTGCCGACGCCCAGCACGATCGGGTGCACCCAGAGGTCGAGCCGGTCGAAGAGCTTCTCGCGCAGCAGGGTCTGCACCAGGTTCAGGCTCCCGACCACCTTCACGTGCTCGTGCCGGTCCCGGATCTCGCGTACCGCGCCGGCCAGGTCCGGGCCGAGCTGGGTGGACCCGGCCCACGAGAGGTCGGGCCGGCCGCGGGAGGCCACGTACTTCGGGACGCTGTTGAACAGCCGGGCGATGTCGTCGTCCTCGCCGCCCTCCTGGTGCGGCCAGTAGGCGGCGAAGATGTCATATGTCCGGCGGCCGAGCAGGAGCGCGTCGGTGCCCTCGTACGCGGCAGCGACCTGCGCCCCGGCGACCTCGTCCAGCAGGGGCGCCTGCCAGCCGCCGAACGGGAACCCCACCGGATCCTCGTCGGGCCCGCCGGGCGACTGCCCGACCAGGTCGAGGGTCGCGAACAGCTCGATGTGGATGACGCCCATGCCGTACTCCCGATGAGTTGGTGGTCTCGGTCGGGAGGTAGACCTGTGGGCGCCGGCAGACTCATCGCTGCGACGCACCCCGGCTTCGTACCCGCCCCACCGGCGCTCCCCGCTCACGTTAGATCACGCGACGTGTTCGCGTCGGGTGGCCGCGCGTCGGCGTCACCGGAGATCACCGGTGCGAGCCACGGCCGTGGCCCGGCCGTCGGTGGCTCCGCCGGGGTCAGTCCGCGATGCCGGTGAACGCCACCCGCTGCTCCACCCGCAGCCGCACCAGCAACTCGCCCGGCACCGCGTTGCGCCGGCCGTACCGCTCGGCGAGGTCGTCGCCGACGTAGCGGGCGGCGATCCGGGTCGCCCAGGTCAGCATCTCGTCGAGATCCTCGCTGACGGTGACCCGCCCCCGGACCGCGACGAACGCGTACGGCGGGTGCTCCTCGTCGACCGTCAGCGCCGCCCGCGGGTCGCGCCGCAGGTTGCGCCCCTTCACGCTGCTCCGCCCGGTGGTGAAGACCAGGTCGTCGCCGTCGAGCACGAACCAGACCGGCACCACGTGGGGCGAGCCGTCGGCCCGTACGGTGGCGAGCTTGCCGGTCCGGGTGCCGTGGCTGACGAACGCCCGCCACTGTTCGTCGGTCATCTCCCGCGCCATGGCGCCATTCTGGTCGATCGCCACGGGCGCGCGCCGCGGCAGGGGGCGGCGACGGGGTGGCCGGCGGTCCGGCGGCGGTCGACCGACCGCCGCCGGAGCCGGACCTCAGCCGCCGACGTGCAGGAAGGACCACTGGTGGCCGTCGAGGTCGCGGAAGCCGCCCATGTAGCGGCCGCCCCGCTCCTCCGGCTCGCCGAGGCTCTCCGCCCCGGCCGCCACGGCCCGCCCGACCAGGTCGTCGACCTCCTCCCGGCTGTCCAGGCCGAGCCCGACGATCACCTCCCGGGCGGTCGCCGTGTCCGGCACGTCGACGCCGGTGTAGCCGGCGAACGAGCTGGTGGTGTGCAGCATCAGGTGCGTCGTGTCGGTGAGGGTGAGCTGGATGCTGGTGCCGTCCGGCGACAGCTCGCCCGCGTGGAACCCGAGGATCCGGAAGAACTCGGTGGAGGTGGTCAGGTCGCGCACCGGCAGGTTGATGAAGGTGGTCGTCATCGCGGGTCTCCGTCCGCCTCGAGGAGCTGCTTGAGCGCCGCCAGCCGCTCCCGCCAGTACGCCTTCAGCCGCGCCGCCTGCTCGGCGTCGGCGACCTTCTCGTGCTGCACCGCCACCCGGGACTTCGACTCGCCGGCGGCCGCGAAGCCGACCACGATCCGGGTCGACCCGTCGGCCCAGTCCGCGCGGAACGACTTCGGCGCGGTGGCCGTGCGGACCCGGACGTCCTCGGGCAGCCACCGCCGGCGCAGCGCGTCGTCGGCGAACGCCGCGAAGAGCCGCCCCACCGGCACCGCCACGGTACGGGAGCCGTTGGCGGAGAACCCGCCGCCGCGGCGCTGGCCGGGAGCGCGCAGCCCGCGCGCCTGCTCGTAGCCGACGGTGATGGTCTGCGCCCACCAGCCGGGCACCTCGTGGGCGGTGACCAGCCAGCGGGCGATCTCGGTGTGGGTACGCCCGGTGCCGCCCCACTCGTCGAGCAGGGCGAACCACTGCGCCCAGTCGCGCCCGGTGCGCTCGCCGAGCAGCGCGTCGGAGATCCGTTCGGTCTGCTCCGCCGGGCCCGCGACGGTCGGGACCGCCGCGGGCGGGCCGGCCTGCTCGGGTACCGACGACGCCGCCGGGTCCGCGGAGAGCGGGGTCGCCGGCTCGGCCGGGGCGGCGGCGGGTGCGGCGGGCTCGGCCGGGGTGGTCTGGGCGCGGGCGAGCAGGTGCCGGCGGGCGGTGGTGTAGCTCTCGCCGGTCTTGGCCATCCGGCTGCGGACCCGGGCCTTGAAGGTGCGCTGGTGCGTCATCACATGCTCCCTGTCAACGGCACGGCCGCAGGGACTCACGCTCCCGTCGACCGCGCCGGAGAAGGCATGTGGCACGGCATCCCGAGAACACCAGGTTCCCTTTGCCTCCGCGCGGCCGGCGGCGTGAGCACCGGGAAGGAGGTGGGGCGCGGGACGGCGCCGCCACCAGCATACGCCGGGCGGGCGGAGGCCGGGGCGGGGACGCGCGGAAGGGGCGTGGTCAGGAGCCGTCCGGCTCGCCGCTCTGCTCCCAGATCGACTTCATCTCGTCGAACGCCTGCTCCATGAGCTGCACCATGGCCCGCCGGGCGCGCTCGCCGTCGTGCCGCTGGATCGCCTGGGCGACGTCGGCGTGCAGTTGGAGGGCCTCGTCGCTCGGGTGGTGCGGCATCAGGTGGTGCTTGTGCCGGCCGGTGAGCACCTCGGCGATCAGGTCCTGCAACCGGACGAACATCTCGTTGCCGGACGCGACCAGCACCCGCCGGTGGAACTCGATGTCGAGGCTCAGGAAGCGCTCCTCGTCGCCGGCCTTGCCGGCGGCCCACATCTTGGCCGCGAGGCCGACGAGATCGCTCGCCTCGTCGTGGTCGGCCCGGCCGGCGGCCAGCCAGGCGGCGTGCGGCTCGACAGCGGTCCGCAGCTCGGTGATCGACCGGAGCTGGGTGATCCGGCCGGCCGAGGCGAGCCGCCACCGGATCACCTGCGGGTCGAAGACGTTCCAGTCGTTCGCCGGCCGGATCATCACCCCGACCCGTCGGCGGGTCTCGATGAACCCGATCGAGGCCAGTACCCGCAGCACCTCGCGGATCACCGAGCGGGACACCGCGTACCGGTCGACCAGTTCGTCGATGTTGAGCACCGCCCCGGGGGCCGGGTCGCCGCCGCAGATGGCCGTACCGAGGTGGTCGAGGACACGTGCGTGCAGCCCGGCCTCGGCAGGGGCGTTCTGGGCGGCTGCGCCCCCGGAGGAGTACCGTTCCACGCCACGGATCATATCAGTTAGATCAACCTCTTGAATAAATCCGCTTTTTCGGCCTAGCATCCCGACGTTAAGCGGATGTAAACACCGAGGTAGCGCCCTCACCAGGGCAGCGACCGGCGACAGAAGGAGAGACAAGCGTGCGACGTCGATCAATAATCGGCACTTCTCTGGCCGTGGTCGCCGCCATGGGCCTGTCCGCCTGCGGCGGCGGGGACGACGGCGGCAGCGGATCGAACACCCTCCGGGTGACGCTGGTCAACCACGTCTGGACGGAGAACATCAAGAAGGCCCTGCCGGAGTTCGAGAAGCAGACCGGCCTCAAGGTCGAGGTGACCCAGCTCGGCGAGGACCAGCTGTCCGACCAGTACAACGTCAAGCTCAACGCCGGGTCCACCGACCTGGACGTGATGATGTACCGGCCGCTGCAGGAGGGGAAGCTGTTCGCCAAGAACAAGTACCTCGCCGACCTGACCGAGAAGGCCAAGTCCGACAGCGCCTTCGAGTTCAGCGACTTCCAGGCCGGCCCGGTGCAGGCCACCTCGTACGAGGACAAGCTGGTCGGCGTTCCGATCATCACCGAGCAGGAGGTCCTCTACTACCGCAAGGACCTGCTGGAGAAGTCCGGCTTCACCGCCCCGCCGAAGACCCTCGACGAGCTCAAGGCGCAGGCGGCCAAGGTCGAGGCCGACAACCCGGGTGTCGCCGGCTTCGTGGCCCGTACCGGCAAGGCCGCCGCGGTCACCCAGTTCTCCAGCTTCCTGTACAGCTTCGGCGGCGACTTCGTCGACGCCAGCGGCAAGGCCTCGGTCAACACCGAGCAGGCCAAGCAGGCGTACGCCTACTACGGCGGGCTGCTGCGCGACCACGGCCCGGAGAACATCAGCACCGACATGAGCTGGTCCGAGGCGATGGCGATCTTCACCCAGGGCAAGGCGGCCTTCTACACCGAGGCCAACTCGCTCTACAAGAACGCCACCGACCCGGCCAAGTCCAAGGTCTCCGACACCGTCGGCTTCGCCACCTTCCCGGCCGGCCCGGCCGGCTCGAAGCCGTACAACATCCCGTCCTGGGCGCTCGGCGTCAACGACGCGTCGAAGAACAAGGACAACGCCTGGAAGTTCATCCAGTGGGCGGCCGGCAAGGAGCAGTCGCTGGCCCAGCAGAAGGCCGGCGTCCCCGGCGCCCGTGCCTCCGTCTGGTCGAACCCGGAGGGCACCTCGACCTACCCGAAGGACCTCGCCGAGGCCACCGCGGTCAGCACCACCAACGGCATCGGCCACGACCGTCCGCTGGTCGTGAAGGTCGCCGAGGCCCGCGAGATCGTCGGTCAGCCGATCGTCGACGCGATCACCGGCAAGGACGCGGCCGCCTCGGCGGACGCGGCGAACGAGGCGTTCCAGAAGTTCCTCGACGACGAGGCGAAGTAGTCCGACCGCGGGGTGGTGGGGCCGGCCGGCTCCGCCACCCCGCGCCGGGACCCTGGCCCTGAGAACCCGGAGACCCCATGTCAGTCGTCACCACCCCAGCCACCAGATCGCCGTCGGCCCCGCCGGCGTCGTCCGACTCGGCCTGGTCGCGCTGGGCCAACGCGCACCGCAAGTGGCTCTTCGCGGCACCCGCCATGGCGTTCGTCGCCGTGCTGATCGTCTTCCCGGTCGCGTGGACCGGGTACCTGAGCCTCACCGACGCCGAGGGTTCGGTCCGCGCCGAGAGCGAGTTCATCGGCTTCCAGAACTACCTGGACGTGCTCTCCGACACCGACCGGTTCTGGCCGGCGGTCTGGCGCACCGTCCTCTTCACCGGCGTCGTGCTCCTGGTCGAGGTCGTCCTCGGCATGGCGATCGCCCTGCTGCTGTGGCGACCGTTCCGCGGCGAGAAGTGGGTCCGGGTCGCCATCCTGCTGCCCCTGGTGGCCACCCCGGTCGCGGTCGGCATGATGTGGCGACTGATCTTCGACCCCAACATCGGCATGGCGAACCAGTTGCTGAGCTGGGTCGGGATCGGCCCGCAGCCGTGGCTGTCCGGCCAGAGCTCGGCCCTGCCGACGACGATGTTCATCGACATCTGGCAGTGGACCCCGATGGTCGTGCTGATCCTGCTCGCCGGCCTCACCTCGCTCTCCGACGAGCCGCAGGAGGCGGCGCTGATCGACGGCGCCAGCACCTGGCAGCGGTTCCGGCACGTCACCCTGCCGCTGCTGATGCCGACCGTGATCGTCGCGATCCTGCTGCGCGGCATCGACGCGCTGAAGACCTTCGACATCCTCTACGCGACCAAGGGTCGCGGCGGCGGGTCGTTCCACGAGGTGGAGACGCTCAACGTCTACGCCTACGGGTTGAGCTTCGACTACAACGACTACGGCGTCTCGTCGACGGTCCTCATCATCTTCTTCCTGATCATCATCGGGGTGATGTGGGCCCTGACGTACCGCAAGAAGGGGCTGGAACGATGAAGCCGAGCAGGCCGTTCAAGGTCTTCCGGGCGGTGGCCCTGGTCGTCGTGGTCGCCTCGCTGGTCGCGCCGCTGCTCTGGATGATCCTCGCGTCGCTGAAGACCAACGTCGACATCTACGACACCGAGAAGGCGTTCTCCTTCTCGCCCACCCTGGACAACTACGGCACCGTGCTGGAGCAGGCGAACTACGTCCAGTTCATCGGCAACAGCCTCTGGGTGGCGTTCGCCGCCACCGTGCTGTCGCTGATCCTCGGCGTGCCCGCGGCCTACTCGATGAGCCGCTTCAACATGAAGAAGTCCGCGCTCGTCGTGCTCATGGCCCGGGTGATCCCCGGCGTCTCGCTCCTGGTGCCCTGGTACTACGTCTTCTCGAACCTGCAGATGGTCGGCGGCTACACCGTGCTGATCCTCAGCCACATGTTCGTGTCGCTGCCGCTGATCGTCTACATCATGATGGGCTACTTCGACGGCCTGCCGGCCGAACTCGAAGAGGCGGCGCTGGTCGACGGCCTGACCCACATCGGCGCGTTCCGGCGGATCACCCTGCCGCTGTCGGTGCCCGGTGTCGCCACCGCGGGCATCCTGTCGTTCATCTTCTCCTGGAACAACTTCATGTTCGCCCTGGTGCTCTCCGGCGCCGACACCAAGACGCTGCCGGTGGCGATCTTCGACTTCGTCGGCTACGCCAGCATCGACTGGGGCGGCCTGATGGCGGCGGCCACCGTGGTCACCGTGCCGATCATGGTGATCGCGCTGTTCGTGCAGAAGTACATCGTCTCCGGCCTGACCGCCGGCGCCACGAAGGGCTGAGGCCATGCCGACCATCGCACGGGTGGAGACGTTCCTCGTCGCGCCGCGCTGGCTCTTCGTCCGGGTCGAGACCACCGACGGGATCGTCGGCTGGGGCGAGGCCACCTGCGAGGGGCGCTCGGAGACCGTCCGCACCGCCGTCGAGCAGCTCAGCGAGCTGCTCGTCGGCCAGGACGCGCTGCGCATCGAGGACCACTGGCAGGTGATGACCAAGGGCTCGTTCTACCGGGGCGGGCCGATCCTGGCCAGCGCCGTCGCCGGGCTCGACCAGGCGCTCTGGGACATCGCCGGCAAGCACTTCGGCGCGCCGGTGCACCAGCTGCTCGGCGGCCCGGTCCGGGACCGGATCCGGGTCTACGGCTGGGTCGGCGGCGACGAGCCCGCCGAGGTCCGCGACCAGATCAGCGCCGCCGTCGAGAGCGGCCTGACCGCCGTGAAGATGAACGCGTCCGGGAAGATGAGCCCGGTCGCCTCGGTGGCCGAGCTCGACGGCGTGGTCCGGCGGGTGGCCGCCGCCCGCGAGGTGCTCGGTGACGAGCGGGACGTCGCCGTCGACTTCCACGGCCGGTTCAGCCTGGCCAGCGCCCGGCGGGTGGCCCCGCTGCTCGAGCAGTTCCGGCCGTTCTTCCTGGAGGAGCCGGTGGTGCCGGAGAACTCGCACCTGATCGGCGAGTTCGTCCGCTCCACCACCACCCCGGTGTCCACCGGGGAGCGGCTCTACAACCGGCAGGAGTTCCTGCCGGTGCTCCAGGCCGGCATCGCGGTCGCCCAGCCGGACCTCTCGCACGCCGGCGGCATCACCGAGGTCCGCAAGATCGCCGCGCTGGCCGAGGTGTACGACGTGCAGCTCGCCCCGCACTGCCCGCTCGGGCCGATCGCGCTGGCCGCCTGCCTCCAGGTCGGCTTCGCCACCCCGAACTACCTGATCCAGGAACAGAGCATCGGCATCCACTACAACCTCGGCGCCGAGGTGCTCGACTACTGCCTCGACAAGACCCCGCTGACCTTCGTCGACGGGTACGTCGAGCGGCTCACGGCCCCCGGCCTGGGCATCGAGATCGACGAACACGCGGTGCGGACGGCCGACAAGCGCGGCCACGCCTGGCGCAGCCCCACCTGGCGGCACCGCGACGGCTCCTACGCGGAATGGTGATCACATGACCGTCAACCTCGCCGCCGAACTCGCCGAGGCCCGCATCCTCGCGGTGATCCGAGGCACCGACACCGCCGCCGCGATCGCCGCCGGCACCGCCCTGCTCGACGAGGGGGTACGCCTCGTCGAGGTGGCCCTCACCACGCCGGACGCCCCGCGCGCCGTCGAGGCGCTGCGCGCGGCGGCCCCCGCCGGCTCCCTGGTCGGCGCCGGCACGGTGCTCACCACCGCCGACGTGGCCGACGTGGTCGCCGCGGGCGCGCAGTTCGTGGTCACGCCGGCCGTGGTCGAGTCGATCGCCGAGGCGGCCCGCCGGGGAGTCCCGGTCGCCGCCGGGGCGCTCACCCCGACCGAGGCGTACACCGCGATGCGGATGGGGGCCTCGGCGATCAAGCTCTTCCCGGCCTCGGTCGGCGGCCCGGCGTACCTCAAGGCGGTGCGCGACCCGTTCCCGGACATCCCGTTCGTCGCCGTCGGCGGCGTGGGGTTCGACGACGTGCCCGGTTACCTGGCCGCCGGCGCGATAGCGGTCGGCGTGGGCGGGCCGCTGGTCGGCGACGCCGCCTCCGGCGGCGACCTGGCCGCGCTGCGCGAGCGGGCCCGCACCTACCTCGCCGCGATCCGGGAGACGGCCCGCCGATGACCGCGCCCGACCTGCTCACCTTCGGCGAGGCCATGGTGTCGCTGCGCTCGGCCGGCCCGCTCGCCGCCGGTGGCTCGCTGACCATGCACCTGGCCGGCGCCGAGTCCAACGTGGCAGTGGGGGTGGCCCGGCTGGGTCACCGGGCCGCCTGGGTCGGCCGGGTCAGCGGCGACGAGTTCGGCGAGTACACGCTGCGGCAGTTGCGCGCCGAGGGCGTCGACGTGGGCGGCGTCAGCCGGGACGCCGACCGCCCCACCGGGCTGATGTTCCTGGAGCAGCGCACCGCCGACCTGACCCGGGTGCAGTACCACCGCGCCGGGTCGGCGGGCTCGGCGCTGCGCGTCGACGACCTGCGGGCCCCGCTGGCGGCCGGCGCGCGGGTGCTGCACCTGACCGGGATCACCCCGGCGCTGTCCGACACCGCCCGGGAGGCCACCCGGTGGGCCGCCGAGTCCGCCGCCGCCGCGGGCGTCCCGGTCTGCCTGGACGTCAACTACCGGGCCCGGCTCTGGTCCCGGGAGAGCGCCCGCGCGGTGCTCGCCCCGCTGGCCGGGCACGCCGCCGTCGTCATCGCCTCCGCCGACGAGCTGGACCTGGTCGGCGAGCCGGGGGCGGACGAGTCCACAGTGGTCGCCGGGCTGTTCCGCCGGGGCGTGCGGACCGTCCTGGTCAAGCTCGGCGCCGACGGCGCCCGGGCGCACACCCCGGAGGGGGTCCAGCAGGTCGGGACGCTCACCGTGACCGCCGTCGACCCGGTCGGCGCCGGGGACGCGTTCACCGCCGGATACCTGTCCGGCTGGTTCGACGGGCTCGACCTGGCCGGCCGCCTGCGCCGGGCGGCCACCCTCGGCGCCTTCGCCGTCTCCACCAGGGGCGACTGCGAGGGGCTGCCCCGCCGTGCCGAACTGTCCCTTCTCGAGGGCCACGAGACCGGAAGCGTCCTCCGTTAGCCGCCGCCACACCCCGTGCAGAAAGGCACCACCCCGTGAAGATCACCGCAGCGGACGTCATCGTCACCAGCCCGGACCGCAACTTCGTCACCCTCAAGATCACCACGGACGAGGGCATCGTCGGCCTGGGCGACGGCACCCTCAACGGGCGGGAACTGTCCGTCGCCTCGTACCTGAGCGACCACGTCGTCCCGCTGCTGATCGGCCGGGACCCGCACCGCATCGAGGACACCTGGCAGTTCTTGTACCGCTCGGCGTACTGGCGGCGCGGGCCGGTCACCATGGCGGCCATCGCCGCCGTCGACGTGGCCCTGTGGGACATCAAGGCCAAGGCCGCCGGCATGCCGCTCTACCAGATGCTGGGCGGCGCGTCGCGCACCGGCGTCATGGCGTACGGGCACGCGTCCGGCCGGGACCTGCCGGAGCTGTTCGACTCGATCCGCCGGCACCTGGAGGAGGGCTACCGGTCCATCCGGGTGCAGACCTCGGTGCCGGGCATCAACGCCGTCTACGGGGTGGCCGCCCAGCCCAGCGTCGACGGCAAGCGCTACGACTACGAGCCGGCGCAGCGCATCCCGCTGCCCGCCGAGGAGGACTGGGACACCCGGGCCTACCTGCGCCACCTGCCCGGCGTCTTCGAGGCGGTGCGCAACGAGTTCGGCCCCGAGCTGCCGCTGCTGCACGACGGCCACCACCGGATGACCCCGATCCAGGCCGCCAAGCTCGGCAAGGCGCTGGAGCCGTACGACCTGTTCTGGCTGGAGGACTGCACGCCGGCGGAGAACCAGGAGGCGCTGCGGCTGGTCCGCCAGCACACCACCACCCCGCTGGCCATCGGCGAGGTCTTCAACACGGTCTGGGACTACCAGACCCTGATCCGCGAGCAGCTCATCGACTACGTCCGGTCGGCGGTCACCCACACCGGCGGCATCACCGCGATGCGCAAGCTGCTCGACTTCGCCGCGCAGTACCAGATCAAGTCCGGCATCCACGGCCCCACCGACATCTCGCCGGTCGGCATGGCCGCCGCGCTGCACCTGGACCTGGCCATCCACAACTTCGGCATCCAGGAGTACATGCGGCACGGCCCGCTCACCAACGAGGTGTTCCGGCAGTCGTTCACCTTCACCGACGGCTACCTGCACCCGGGTGAGCAGCCGGGCATCGGCGTGGAGCTCGACGAGGTGGCCGCCGCCAAGTTCCCGTACCAGCCGGCCTACCTGCCGTTCAACCGGCTCAAGGACGGCACCGTCCATGACTGGTGAGCAGCCGCCGGGCCCGGCCGGTGCGACCCGGCACGTGGTCGTGATGGGGGTGTCCGGGGCCGGAAAGACCACGGTGGCCCGGGGCATCGCCGCGCGCACCGGGCTGACCTTCGCCGAGGCGGACGAGTTCCACACCCCGGCCAACGTGGAGCGGATGCGCGCCGGGGTGCCGCTGGACGACGCCGCGCGCCAGCCCTGGCTGCGCGAGCTGGCCGCCTGGATGGCGGCCCGCGCCGCCGAGGGCGTCTCCACGGTGCTGGCCTGTTCGGCGCTGCGCCGGTCCTACCGCGACGTGCTCCGGCAGGGGCCGCCGGCGGTGGAGTTCGTGCACCTGGACGGGCCGGCCGAGGTGATCCGGGAACGGCTGTCCCAGCGGGCCGGGCACTACATGCCGGCCAGCCTGCTGGAATCACAGCTGGCCACGCTGGAGCAGCCGGAACCGGACGAGGCGGTGCTGGTGCTCGACGTGTCGCTGACACCGGAGGAACTCGTCGAGGCGGCGGTCGGCAAGCTCGGCCTGCCCCGGGTCGCCGCCTGACCGACCGTCAGTCGGGCAGCGCGTCGAGGTAGACCCAGCGGCCGTCCTCCCGGACGAAGCGGCTGCGCTCGGCGACCGTGCCGGCGCTTCCGCCGTCCCGGTAGTGGGCGCGGAACTCGACGGTGCCGGTGGTGTCGAAGAGGCCACCCCGGTCGCCGCCGACCACCTCGAGCCGGAGCCAGCGTTGGCCGGGGTCGAGGGTCAGCCGGGCCGGCCGGGTCGAGGAGTGCCAGCTGCGCAGCAGGTAGCCGGCGTCGCCGAGGGCGAACGCGCTGAACCGGGAGCGCATCAGCGCCTCGGCGGTCGTGGCGTCCGTCCCGCCCCGGTGCAGCGGGCCGCAGCAGTCCGCGTACGCCGCACCGGTGCCGCACGGGCACGGCCCGGGGTCGGACGCGGCGGCGCGGCGGGCGGCAGGTCGGGGCACCCGACCATTCTGGCCCACCGCCGGGCCGGTCCCCGGCCGGGCCACCCCCGGGTACCGCCAGCGGCGTCGGCCGGCCCGGCGCCGCTGCGCGGGCCGGTGCGGTGACGGTCAGCCGGTCGTCCGGCGGGCACCGCGCCGGGTGCCGTACGACTCCATCGTGGTCTTCCTGGTCGCCGTCTTCTTCGCCGGCGCCGTCGTCGTGGCGCGGGACCGGCTCGCCGCGGCCTTCTTCGCCGGGGCCTTCTTCGCCGCCGCCTTGGTACCGGGCGCCTTCGCCGGGGCGGTCGTGCCGGGGGCCTTGGCGGCCGTCGCCGAGACCCGCGGCCGGCGGGTGGGGGCGGCCGTGGCCGAGGTGTCCTTCTTCCGCGCGACCCGGTCCGTGGTCGACGTGGGTTTCCCGCCCGGCGTCTTGGCCGCGCTCGCCCCGGTCGCCCGCTTCGTGGCCGCCGCGACCTTCTTCGTCGCCGCCTTCCGGTTCAGCGGGCCCCCGTGGGGCCCGCCGGTCGCCCTGCTGGTACCACCGGTGGATCTGGCCGCCATCGTCCCTCCTCGCGGATCCGCCCTGCCCGCCGTCGCCGACGGGACGGGTGCTGACCGGCCGGCACGGGCCCTCGACCCGCCCGGCGCGACGGTCTTCCCGAGGCCCCGCCCGCCAAACGCCGGCAGCTTCGGGGGCCGGCACCCACGCGTCCGCCGCCCCTTGCTCCACCGGCCGCGTCACCCCCCGCCCGCCACCGTCGGCGGCGACGATTGGACCAGAAAACGGTGCGGGGATCGGCTCTGCCGCTGAGCCGATCCGGCCGGCAGGGTGGACGCACACACCCGAGCTGAAGGGCGGAACACCCACCATGACGACGACTGCCGACATGTGGTTCGACCCGCGCTGCCCGTGGGCCTGGAACGCCTCCCGCTGGCTGCTGGAGGTGGAGCGGGTCCGGCCGGTCACCGTCCGGTTCCACGTGATGAGCCTGTCCGTCCTCAACGAGGGGCGCGACGGGCTGGAGGAGTGGTACCGGGAGTGGCTCAAGCCGGGCATGGGCCCGGTGCGGGTCGCCGTCGCCGCCGAGCAGAAGTACGGCAACGGGGTGCTGCGCGACCTCTACACCGCGCTCGGCAACCGGATCCACCACGAGCGCGCGCCGATCGGGCCGGAGCTGTACCGGGCGGCGCTGACCGAGGTGGGGCTGGCCGTCGAGCTGGCCGACGCGGCGGAGTCCACCGACCACGACGAGGCGCTGCTGGCCAGCCACCACGCCGGCCTGGAGCCGGTCGGCGAGGATCTCGGCACCCCGACCATCCACGTCACCGCCGACGGCCACCGGACCGCCTTCTTCGGCCCGGTGGTCGCCCCGATTCCGCGCGACGAGGCGGCCGGCCGGCTCTGGGACGGGGTGCTCGCGTGCGCCAACACCGACGGGTTCTTCGAGCTCAAGCGGGCCCGCACCCGCCCACCGATCGAGCGCTGATCCCACCCGGGCCCCCCGCCGACCGACCGCGAACCCGGGCGCGTCGCCGCCGGTCCCCGCGGCCGGGGCCGGTGTCCCCGAGGTCTGATACCTGAGAGTCATCATGACGACTCTCAGGTATCAGCGTCGGAACCCAGCGGCACTCAGCGGCGACCGGCAAGGCGGTGGCGGGCGGCGCGGCTGGGGCCGGCGCGGCCAGGTCAGGGCAGGTCGACCGGCAGCGGTACCGGGCGCTTGGCGACCCGGTCGTCGCCGGAGGACCGGCCGCGCAGGTGCCGGCCCAGCCACGGCAGCAGGTGCCGGCGGGTCCACGCCAGCTCGGCCCGGACCACCTCGTGCCGGCGCCGGCGCGGCGCGGCGGCCAGCGGCCGCGACCAGCCGTCGTCGGCGTCGGGCAGGCCGACGGTGTGCGCCAGCGCCGCGGCGATCCGCTCGTGGCCGGCGCTGTTGGCGTGCAACCGGTCGTCGCTCCACAGCCGGGGGTCCGAGGCGACCGGGTGCGCGCCGAGGTCCACCAGGGTGGCCCCGGTGCGGGCGGTGGCCGCGCGCAGCGCCGCGTTGAGCGCGAGCACCCGGCCGCGCAGCGGGCGGGCCACCGGCATCACCGGCACCGGGTCGGGCAGGGTGAAGGTCAGCACGGTCGCACCCTGCCCGACCAGGGCATGCTGCATCGCCTCGACCTCGGCGGCCACCCGGTCGGCGTCGAAGGAGGGGCGGAGCACGTCGTTCATCCCGGCCACCACGGTGGCCAGGTCCGGCGCCAGGTCGAGCGCGACCGGCAGCTGTTCGGCCCGGATCCGGCCGGCGGTGCGGCCCCGGACGGCCAGGTTCGCGTACTCCAGCCCGCCCTGGGCGCGGGCCACCGCCAGGGCGAACCGGTCCGCCCAGCCCCGGTAGCCGCCCGCGCCGTCGGGGTCGTCCAGCCCCTCGGTGGTGCTGTCGCCGATCGCCACGTACCGCCGCCACATCACGGCGCCGAGGGTAGCGAAAGTGGCCCGGACCGAGATTGCCGCGGTGTCGGCTCGGTCGGGACAGCGACCGATGACGATGGCCCGTAGACTCGGCCGATGGCGCGTACTGCCGCGGTTCCGCTCGCCCCCGGGGTCTGGCGCATCCCCACCGTCGGCCGCGCCTTCATCAACTCCTACGCCCTGGTCGACGACGACGGCAGCGTCACCCTCGTCGACTGCGGGGTGAAGCGGGCGCCGGCCCGGATCGTGCGCGGCCTGGCCGCGATCGGCCGGACGCCCGCCGACGTCACCCGGATCGTGCTGACCCACGCCCACCCCGACCACGCCGGTGGCGCCGCCGAGCTGGCCCGCCGCACCGGCGCCCCGGTCGCCGTGCACGCCGCCGACGCGGGCTACGCCGCGGCGGGCCAGGCGCCGCCCCGGGATCCGGCGGTCACCGGGGCGCGGCTGTTCGCCCGGCTCCCCGGCGGCCGCTTCCCGGCCGTCGAGGTGGCGCAGCCGCTCGCCGACGGCGACGTGCTGCCGGTCGGCGGCGGCCTGCGCGTGGTGCACACCCCCGGGCACTCGCCGGGGCACGTCTCCCTGCTGCACGAGCCGACCCGGGTGCTGATCACCGGCGACGCGCTGTTCAACGTGGCCGGCGTGCGCTGGCCGATCAAGAGCTTCTGCACCGACTTCCGGATGACCCAGCAGACCGCGCACGTGCTCGGCGAACTCGACTACGACGTGGCCGCCTTCACCCACGGCGCGGAGATCACCGACAACGCCCGGGAACGCGTCCGCGCCTTCCTCACCCGGCTGCGCTGAGCGCGCGGCGGCTCAGAGCCAGCCGGAGCGGCGGAACAGGCGGTGCAGGAGGAACGCGATCGCCGCCATCAGACCGAGCGCCGCGAAGTACCCGTAGCGCCAGCCCAGCTCCGGCATGTTGGCGAAGTTCATGCCGTAGATGCCGGCGATGCCGGTCTGGGTGGCGGCGATGGCCGCCCACGCCGCGATCTTGCGCATGTCGTTGTTCTGCTCCACGGTCAGCTGCGCCAGCCGGGACTGCACGATCGAGGTGAGCAGGTCGTCGTAGGCGGCGACCCGGTCCACGGCCCGGGCCAGCCGGGCGTCGACGTCGGCGAACCACCGGTGCAGCCCGCGCGGCGGGCCGTCCGGCCGCTGCTCCAGCAGCGACCGCAGCGGCGCCTGCAACGGCAGCACCGCCCGCTTGAACTCCACCACCTCCCGCTTGAGCTGGTAGAGCTGTTGGATGTCGGCGGACCGGTCGCGGGCGAAGACCGTCTCCTCGGCCCGCTCCAGGTCCCGCTCGACGTGCCCGGCCACCTCCAGGTAGAGGTCGACCATCCGCGAGCAGACCGCGTACGCCACCGCCCACGGCCCCTCGGCCAGCACCGCCGGGCGGCCCTGAATCTCCTCGCGGACCGGGGTGAGCGCGCCGGCGGCGCCGTGCCGGACGGTGATGACGAACCGGTCGCCGAGGAAGACCATGACGTCCCCGGTGTCGATCACCTCGGAGGTGTCGGTCAGCTCGTGGTGCGCGACGTAGCCGGCGGTGCGCAGCACCAGCAGGGTGACGTCGCCGTGCCGCTGCACGGTGGGCCGGTGCCCGTCGGCGAGCGCCTGGCCGACGGCGAACTCGTCGAGGCCGAACGTGCGGCCGACGGCCGCCATCACCGCCGCGCCGGGATCGTGCAGGCCGAGCCAGACGAAGGCGTTGCGGCCGCGCCGGGCCCGGGCGTACGCGTCGGCGTAGTGCGGCCGGCCCGGTTCCCGGTGACCGTTGACGTAGACGGCGCAGTCCACCACCGCGTCCGGGTTGGCCCGTCGACGGGGTGCCGGGACCTGCGCGTCGGCCGGCCGGCCGAGCAGCCGGGTGACCAGCTCCGGCAGGCGCATCCGGGTCCGTACGGGTTGCTGGTCCACGTCCACCTCCGCGTCGCCGGGCACTGACCCGACACCGTACGCGGATCATGGCCGCCGCCGTGTCCGGCCTCCGACCGTCGGCGGGCTCAGCCCGTGCGGGTGGCGAAGACGACCACGTTGTCGACGTAGTCGCCGCTGCGCTCGTCGAACCGGCCGCCGCAGGTGACCAGGCGCAGCCCGGCCACCGGGTTCGGGCCGTAGACGAGTTCGGCGGGGAAGCGGTCCTTGGGGTACGCCGCCACGCCGTCCACTGTGAACGTCGCCACGCCGGCGTCGGCGCGGGTGACCCGTACCGTGTCGCCCCGGCGCAGCCGGCCCAGGTCGAAGAAGACGGCCGGGCCGGTGGGGGAGTCCACGTGCCCGACGAGCACCGCGTTGCCGGTCTCGCCCGGGCTCACCCCGGGGGAGTACCAGCCGGCCAGGGCGGGCCGGTCCAGTGGCGGCACCTCCAGCACCCCGGCCGCGTCGGCCGCGACCGGCACCACCTCCGCGCGTACGCCGATGGCCGGGACCTCGACCCGGACGGGGTCGGCGCGGGCCAGCGGCGGCAGGCTGGGCGCGGGCCGGGCGGTGACCGGCGCGTCGGCGGCGTCCGGCCGCGGCGGCCGGGTCGGCGCGGCGGTCAGCCCGGACGCGATCAGCCCGAGCCCGGCCGTGCCGAGCAGGGCCACCGCCATGACGGCCGGAGCCTGCCTGCGCCACCACACGTCCGCACCTCCGGGGGCGCTCGATTCTCGGGTGCCCGCGCCGGTGTCGGCGCGGGCACCCGGTGTCCGGTCGGTCAGGCGGCGGCGCCGGCGGGGTGGCGCCGGCGGCGGGCCAGGATGAGGGCCCCGCCGAGGGCGGTGCCGAGCAGGGTCGCGCCGGCGGCGAGTGAGCCGGTGCCGTCCGTTCCGTCGCCGGCTCCGGCCGGTGCGCCGCCGATCGGCGTGACGGTGAAGGTGGCGCTGCCGGCCGCGCTGCCGTCGCCGCAGGTGGCGGTGACCGTGTAGGTGCCCAGGGTGAACCCGGCGGTGAAGAGTTCGGCGCTCAGCCCGCCGCCGGCTGCGGCGGTGGTGGACCGGACGTTGATGTCACGGTTCGGGCCGGTGACGCGGAAGATCGCGTCGCCGGACTTCGGGTTGCAGGTCGTCGCGGTGAGCACGACCGTCCCGCCGACCGGGGTGGTGGCCGGTGACACGATGGTCTCGGCCAGCGCGGCGCCCGGGAGCAGGAGCGCGCCGAGACCCACGCCCACCGCCGCCGATACGAGAACTGTCTTAGCCTTCATACGCGTCTTCCCTCACATTTCGTCCGCTGACTGCGTGGGACGTCGTTCGGGTGGCCAACTCCGTGACTAGCACCGGTGTGCCCAACACTAGGAGGGTTGGGCCCTCGATCCGGTGAAAATGAGAAATCTTCGTTGCCGTCACGTGTCCACCCGACGGCGGCCGAAGCCGCAGGTGGGGGGGCGATACGCGGGACGCGAGCGCCGCGAGGAAAGCCGCCGTTGCGCACCCTCCGCGGCGTACGGCCCGGTCAGTCGGGGCGGCGCCGGCCGGGGCGGATGATGCCGGTTTCGTAGCAGAGCACCACCGCCTGCACCCGGTCGCGCAGCCCCAGCTTCGCCAGGATCCGCTTGACGTGGGTCTTCACGGTCGACTCCTCGATCACCAGCTCGGCGGCGATCTCGGCGTTGGACAGCCCGCGGGCCACCCGCTCCAGCACGTCCCGCTCGCGCGGGGTCAGCTCGGCCAGCCGCCGGCGCAGCGCCGGATCGACCGGCTCGTCGTGGTCGACCATCCGGCTGATCACCGTACGGGTCACCGCGGGGGAGAGCAGCGCCTCGCCGCCGGCCACCGTGTGGATGCCGGCGATCAACTGCTCCGGCCGGGTGCGTTTGAGCACGAACCCGGACGCCCCGGCACGCAGCGCGCCGAAGACGTAGTCCTCGTCCTCGAAGGTGGTCAGCACCAGCACCCGGGCCCGGCCACCCGCCGCCACGATCTCCCGGGTCGCGCTCACCCCGTCCATCCGGGGCATCCGCACGTCCATCAGCACCACGTCCGGGTCGAGCGCGCGGCTGCGCTCGACCGCCTGCCGCCCGTCGGCGGCCTCGCCGACCACCTCGATGCCGTCGTCGACCGACAGCACCGCCCGCAGGCCGGCGCGCATCAGGTCGTCGTCGTCGACCAGCAGCAGGCGCAGCGCGCTCACCGGCCGGCCCCGTCGTACGGCAGGCGGGCCCGCAGCCGGAACTCGCCCTGCTCGGCCGCGGTCTCCAGGCTCCCGCCCAGCAGGGTGGCCCGCTCCCGCATGCCCACGATGCCGTGCCGCCGCCCGCGGACCCCGGCCGCGGCGGGAGTCGCCGGGGCCGGGTTGCTCACCGCGATCTCCACCGCGTCCGCCCGGAAGTCCACCGCGACCCGGGCCGTGCCGCAGCCGTGCCGCGCGGCGTTGGTCAGCGATTCCTGGAGGATCCGGTAGGCGGCCCAGGAGACGCTGCGCGGCAGCGGCCGGTCCGGGCCGTTCAGCTCGGCGTCGATGCGCAGACCGTCGACCCGGTGCCGGTCCAGCAGCTCCTCCAGGGCGCCCGGGTCGGCCGGCACCGGCTCGGCGTCGTCGTCGCGCAGCGCCCGTACCAGCCGCTCCATCTCGACGATGGTGCTCCGGGCCACCTCCTCCACCGTGGCGATGGCGCGCAGCGACCGCTGCGGGTCCCGCTCGTGCGTCAGCCGGGCCGCGCCGGCCTGCACCAGGATCACGTTGACCGCGTGGCCGGCGGAGTCGTGCAGCTCGCGGGCGATGCGGGTGCGCTCCTCGGCCACCGCCAGCCGGCGCTCGCGTTCGATCTCCCGGGCGGCGCGGGCGGCCCGCTCCTCCAGCTCGTCGATCCGCTCCCGGCGTACCCGGGACAGCTCGCCGGCCAGCCAGGCGCCGGCGAAGGTCAGCGCCCAGGCGCCGATCCCGGAGACCACCCCGTGGCCGCGGAAACCGGCCGCGGCGTACGCCCCGGCGGCCACCGGGACGAACGCCCCGACCGCCAGCCGGGCCGCCCAGCGCCGGCCGGGCCGCGGGTCGCCGCCGTACACCGCGGCCAGCGTGTAGATCGCGACGGCGCAGCTGAACGGGAAGTCCAGCGGGTAGCGCAGGACGAGCAGGGCGGCGGTGCCGACGGCGGTGCCGAGGTACGCCGCCAGCGGCGCCCGCCGCCGGACCAGCAGCGGCAGGCAGGCCGCGGCGACCAGCGCCACGCCGGTGGCGTCCAGGGCTGTCGCGTCCGGCGACGGCGTGCCGATCCCGTCCAGGACGAGCACCAGCAGCGACGCGGCGAGCACGGACACCGCCACGCCGACGTCCACCACCTGGTCACGACGGGTCACGACACCGAGGTTAGCGGGGGTGCGGCGGCCGCCGGATCACCCGGCGGGAGCATCCCTCCTCCCTCCCGGGGGGTATCCGGAGATCACCACCGCGGGCGTCGCCCCGCGCGGCCCGGCGCTCCTAGCGTCGGCGGCATCCGTGCACGTCAGGAGGTCGTCACCGCGATGGTCCAGTCCAGCCCGGCGCCGAGCGCGCCCCCGACAACCCCACCCGCCAGCCGGTTCGAGCGACTGGCCGGCTGGGCGCACCGGCACCGGTGGCAGGCGCTGCTCGCCTGGCTGGTGACCCTGGTGGCGGTCAGCGTCGGCGCGCAACTCGTCGGCGCGAACTACCGCAACGACGTCTCGCTGCCCGGCACCGAGTCGCAGCGGGCGCTGGACACGCTGCGCGAGCGGGCGCCGGTCGCGGCCAACACCAGCGTGCAGATCGTGCTGGCCGACCCGGCGGGGCTGGAGCGACCAGCCACCCGGGACCGGGTGGGGCAGCTGCTCGACCGGGTACGCGGGCTGCCCTCGGTCGCCGAGGCCCGCGACCCGTACGCCGATCCCGGCGCCCTCTCCGCCGACCGGACGGTCGGCTACGCCACGGTGACCCTCACCGGGCAGGCCGGTGACGTGCCGGACGAGGACGTCCGGCGGCTGGTCGACACCGCCCGGGACGCCGCCGGCGACGGGCTGCGGGTGGAGGTCGGCGGCGACCCGGTGGTGGCCGTGGAGGAGGGCGGCGGCGGACCGGCGGAGGGCATCGGCCTGCTCGCGGCGCTGGTGATCCTCGTCGTGCTCTTCGGCTCGGTGCTCGCGGCCAGCCTGCCGATCATCATCGCGGTCTTCGCCGTCGGCACCGCGATGGGGCTGGTCCTGCTCGCGTCGCACGTCGCGACGGTCGCCGACTACACCACCCCGCTGCTGGCCCTGGTCGGGCTCGGCGTCGGCATCGACTACGCGCTGCTGCTCTTCTCCCGCTACCGCGCGGAACTGCTCGCCGGCGCGAGCGCGGAGCAGGCCGGGCGCCGGGCGGTGGACACCGCCGGCCGGACCGTCCTGTTCGCCGGCACCACGGTGATCCTGGCCCTGCTCGGCCTGGTGGTGCTCGGCCTGGGCTCGTTGCAGGGCGTGGCGGTCGCCGTGGCGGTGACCGTGGCGGCCACCATGGCCGCGGCGCTGGTCCTGCTGCCCGCGCTGCTCGGCATCATGGGCGGCCGGATCGAGCGGACGGTACGCCGGCGGGCCACCCGGCGCCGCGGCGACGGGTCGCGTTGGGCGGCCTGGTCGAGCCTGGTGCAGCGGCACCCCTGGGCGGCCACCGTGGTCGCCGTCGGCGCCCTGCTGGCGCTGGCCGTGCCGGTGCTCGACATGCGGCTGGGCATCGCCGACCCGGGCAACGGCGCGCCGGAACGCACCAGCCGGCAGGCGTACGACCTGCTGGCCGAGGGGTTCGGCCCCGGCTTCAACGGGCCGCTGGTGGTGGTCGTAGACGCCACCGGGGCGCCGGGCGGCGACGCGCGGGCGGTGGCCGAGGCGGCCCGCCCGGCGCTGGCCGGCACGGCCGGTGTCGCCACCGTCGTGCCGCCGGTGCCCACCGCGGACGGCCGGGTCGCCACCATGATCGTCGTTCCCGACGCCAAGCCACAGGACGCCCGCACCCAGCAGCTGGTGGACCGGCTGCGCGCCGACGTGCTGCCCGGGCTGGGCGGCCCCGGGGTGAGCTTCCTGGTCGGCGGGACCACCGCGGCGACGGTGGACTTCTCGACCGCCGTGGCGGACCGGCTGCCGCTGTTCGTCCTGGTGGTGGTCGGCCTCTCCACCCTGCTGCTGGTCCTGGTCTTCCGCTCGCTGCTGATCCCGCTCAAGGCCGCGCTGCTCAACCTGCTCAGCGTGGCCGCGGCGCTGGGCGCGATCACCCTGGTCTTCCAGCACGGCGTGCTGGCCGACGCGCTCGGTGTCCAGCCCGGCCCGGTCGAGGCGTTCGTGCCGGTGCTGATCTTCGCGATCGCGTTCGGGTTGTCGATGGACTACGAGATCTTCCTGCTCGCCCGGATGCACGAGCACTGGGAGCAGCACCACGACGCCCCGGCCGCGATCCGGCACGGCATGGCGACCACCGGTCGCATCATCACGGCCGCCGCCGCGATCATGGTGGTGGTGTTCGGCTCGTTCCTGTTCGACCCGGGCCGGATGCTCAAGCAGTTCGGCCTCGGGCTGGCCGTGGCGGTGCTGGTCGACGCGCTGGTCATCCGGTGCCTGATCGTGCCGGCCGTGATGCAGCTGTTCGGGCGGCGGGCCTGGTGGCTGCCGGCCTGGCTGGCCCGGCGGCTGCCCCGGCTCGCCCTCGAACACCGGTGACGGCGACGCCGGGAGGTGGTGCCACCCGGCACCGCCTCCCGGCGGTGCCGCCCTCGGGCCGGCGCGCGGTGGGCCGGCCCGGCGGGCGCGGCCCCGAGCCGACCCGTCGGGTCAGGAGGCGGGTGCCGGCTCGGCTACCGGCTCGGGCAGCGGCTCACCCGTCTCCAGCAGCGTCTTCAGGCTGGCCAGCAGCTCCGGCCAGCCGCCGCTGCCGTCGAGCTGCCCACTGATCGCCCGGTGCATCTCGCTGTCGGGGGAGAAGTCGTCGTGCACGACGGTCAGCCGGACCGCCCCGCCGTGCGGGGTGATCTCGAAGGTCACCTTCGAGCGGCGCTCGCCCAGCCGGGCGGCGAGTTCCTCCGCCGACCAGCCGAAGTGCGCCGCGTGCTCCGGCTGGAAGCCGTGCCAGCTGTAGCTGAGCAGCCGGTACGGCTCCGCGGCCAGCACCCGCTGGCCGAGGTCGCGGTAGTCGCCGTCCGGGGCGTCCTGCCACAGCACGGGGGAGCCGACCTGCCAGTCGGACTTCAGCGCCACGCCGCCCCAGTAGCGGCGGGTGAACGCCGGTTCGGTCAGCGCGGCCCAGAGCCGCTCCGGGGTGGTGTTGATGTAGGTCGTATAGACGAACGTCGGACTCTGCATGGACTCCCGCTCCAATGCTGTCTGCAGGTCGGCGAGCGCGTGGACCCGCTGCCGGTCGTACCGGTTGATCCAGCGGTCGGCGATGGCGTTGATCGGCGCCGGGTTGAGGTAGTGCAGCTTCTCCCGGCCGCGGCGCACGGCGGTCACCAGGTTGGCCGCCTCCAGCACGGCCAGGTGCTTGCTTACCGACTGCCGGGTCATCGCGAGCCCGGCGCACAGCTCGCGCAGGCTCTGCCCGTTGCGCAGGTTGAGGTCGTCGAGCAGCCGACGGCGGCTGGCGTCGGCCAGCGCCCGGAACACCTCGTCCACCCCGCACCCCGCACATGCAGCCGTTTGGTTGCCTGTCACTATAGGCAGCCAAACGGCTGCATGTCCAACCGGGGGCCAGCGTTCAGGCCATCGCGCCGAGCCCGAGCACGGTGACCGGTCGACGGGCCGGCCCGCTCATGCCGCGGCCTGCTCGTAGATCCGGGCCACCCGGGAGAAGTCGTCGTCGCCGTGCCCGGCCCGGATCGCCCGGCCCGCCGCGGCGTGGGCGGCCCGCAGCACGCCGGCGTCGATGCCGTGCCCCTCGGCGGCCTCGATGATGTGCGCCATGCCGGCGGCGGCGGAGGCGATGCTGGAGACGTCGGCGACGTGGTCGTCGGCGTCCAACCGCCGGGCCAGGTCGTCGATCAGGTCGGGCAGGAGGTTGCCGATGCCCCGGGCGTACGGGGCCAGGTCGGTCGCCCGGATCTTCTCGGCCCGGGCCAGGGCGAACGCGTGCGCGATCCCGCTCATCGCCGTCCAGAAGACGTCGAGCAGGGCTACGTCGTGGCCGGCGGCCCGGGCAGGGTCCGCGCCGAGCCACTCGGCGTCGCCGCCCAGGTGGGCCAGGGTCGCCCGGTGCGCCTGCCAGGTCCGCTCCGGCCCGCTGTAGAGCACGAGCGCGGCCGGCCCGCCGATGGTCGGGGCGGGCGTCATGATCGCCCCGTCCAGGTAGTCGACGCCGTGCCGGGCGGCCCAGTCGGCCAGTTCCCGGGCCCGCTGCGGGGTGTCCGCGGTGAGGTTCACCAGGGTGCGGCCGTTCAGCGCGGCGGCGGCCGGCTCGACGATGGCGCGCACGGCGGCGTAGTCGACGACGCAGGCGAGCACCAGCGGGCTGGCCCGGACCGCCTCCTCGACGGTGGTGGCGCGCCGTGCGCCGCGTTCGACCAGCCGGTCGGCGCGGTCGGCCGTCCGGTTCCAGACGGTGGTCGGATGGCCCGCCGCGAGCAGCGCGCCGGCCAGCGCGCGGCCCATCGGCCCGAGTCCCAGCACGGTCACCGGGGCAGGATCGTGGTCGGTCATGGATCCGCTCCTCACAGGGATCAGAAAGGGTGGAGGCGCCGGATCCGGTGCTCTTGCGCATCCCGCCGGGCGGCTCCATCCTGGTTCCGGTACGCGCGGAGCGACAAGTACCTACTATTTTCCCAGGTACTTACCTTTCGGTAAGTGTTGAGGGGGGTGCGGTGAAGAAGCGGACCTACACGTGCGGCCTCGACGCCGCCGTGGACGTGGTGGGTGGCAAGTGGAAGGCGCTGATCCTCTGGGAGCTGCACCAGGGTCCACGCCGCTTCGCCGAGGTGCGCCGGGGGATCTCCGGCATCAGCGAGAAGATGCTGATCCAGCAGCTGCGCGAGATGGAGGCGTATGGCCTCGTGCACCGGGAGGTCTACCGGCAGGTGCCGCCCAAGGTGGAATACTCGCTGACCGCCTTCGGCGCCTCGCTGAACGAGGCACTGATCCCGCTCGGTGAATGGGGTGAGCGGCACATGGCGACGATCGAGGCGATCCCCCGGGACCAGGCGGCCGAAAAGCGTTCGGAGGCCGCCGAGCCGGCCGGCTAGGGTCGGCCGGTGACGGAGATCAGAACTCGGCGGCTGCTGCTGCGCGACTGGCAGGAGTCCGACCTCGCGCCCTGGGCCGCGATGAACGCCGACCCCGAGGTGCGCGAGCACCTCGGCCCGCTGCTCGCCCCGGAACAGGCCACCGCCTCCGTCCGGCGGTTCCAGGCCGCCCTGGCCCGCGACGGCTTCGGCTTCTGGGCGGTCGAGGTCCGCGACACCGGCGAGTTCGTCGGCTTCGCCGGACTCGACCGGGTCGAGCCCGGCATGCCCTTCACCGGCGTCGAGGCGGGCTGGCGGCTCGCCCGCGCCGCCTGGGGGCACGGCTACGCCACCGAGGCGGCCCGCGCCGTGCTGGCGTACGGCTTCGACACCGTCGGGCTGCCCGAGATCCTCGCCGTCACCACCGCCACCAACCTGCGCTCGCAGGCGGTGATGCGCCGCCTCGGGATGACCACCGACCCGGCCGACGACTTCGACGACCCGAGCGTCCCGGCCGGCCCGCTGCGCCGCAGCGTGCTCTACCGCAAGCGCCCCGACTGACCGCGGCCCCGGCTCAGCCCCGCTTGCGGGCCTGGAGCGTGTACGTCTGCGGCAGGCGCCACGGCCGGTCCCGCAGCCGGTGCTCGCCGTGCGCGTCGCGGACCGTCTGACCCGGCAGGGCGTCCCACGGCGCGCTGTCGTGCTCGGTCAGCATGGTCAGGTCGAGGCCCGCGTCGAGCAGTGCGCTCACCACCTCGCCCAGCCCGTGGTTCCACTCGTACGACAGGGTGTGGGTGAAGGTCACGTCGGTCTCGACGTACGTGCCCGGCTCGTCCCACACGGTCGGCTCCGGCCGCTCGAAGTACGGGTGCTCGACCGCCAGCAGGCCGTCGGGCCGGGGATCGGCCAGCGCCCAGAGCATCGGGTGGCCCTCGCGCAGGAACAGCCGCCCGCCGGGGCGCAGCAGTGCGGCGACCACCTCGGCCCAGCGCCGGATCTCCGGCAGCCAGCACAGCGCGCCGACGCCGGTGTAGACCAGGTCGAACCCGGCCTCGCCGAGCGCCTGCGGGGCGTCGTACACGTCCGCCTGCACGAAGTCGACCGCCGCGCCGGTGCGCTCGGCCAGCCGGCGGGCCTGCACCAGCGCCGCGCCGGAGAAGTCCAGGCCGGTCATCCGCGCGCCGAGGCGGTGCAGCGAGACCGTGTCGGTGCCGATGTGGCACTGCAGGTGTACCCCGCGCAGCGCGGTCACGTCGCCGAGCCGGGGCAGGTCGAACCGCACCACCTCGCTGAGGTGCTCGGGGTCGGCGACGAAGCGTTCGACGCCGTAGTCCGGCGACGCGGCGTGGGCGGGGGCGCGCTCGTCCCAGGTGGTCCGGTTGACCGTCCGGTGATCGTTCACCGCCAGACCGTCGCACACCCGCCCGCCGTGGGCCAACGGGGTTTCGCCGAGCGAACGGCGCGCCCCGCTGGCCCTTCCACGGAGTGCGGGCGTCGCCGTGCCGCGCCGGCGGTCCGGGGCGGTGCGTTCGCCGGGGCGCGCGGTGCCGCGCTGTCACCGGGTCCTGCTGCCGTTTCCAGCCGGGGCAGGCAGGGCCCGCCCTGTCACCGGGGTCCTGCTGCCGCGCGTCCGGCCAGGACAGGCAGGGCGACTGGTCCAGCATCGCCGGCGGGGTGCCCGCCGCGCTGTCACCGGGTCGTGCTGCCGCGTCCGGGCGGGGCAGGCAGGGCCGGCGCTGTCATCGTGTCGAGCTGCCGTGGGCTGGGGCAGGTCGGTGGCGGCCCACCACTCCCGCAGCCGCTTCAGAGCTGCCCCGTCGGTAGGGGCGCGCGGCGTCGTGCACGAGCGCGACGACCGGTCGTCGCCAGCCCGGTGGTCCCATGGACGGGGCAGCTCGACAGGGCGCCGGCGCATCAACCCGCGCTCCCGGAGACGGCTACGTGAGCGACACGGCCAGGGGCCGGCCATGGCGAGTCGGCGTCTCGGCCGCGACCTGGCGGGTCTTCGACCGAACGTCGCCCGGCGTACGCCGCCCCGCCGCCGGACCAGCACGCCGCGCCGGAGCAGCCCGCCGCGCCGGGCCAGCCCACCGCCCCGGGCCAGCCCGCCGCGCCGAGCCCGGTCGCTTGACGGGCCGGCGGCTCAGGCGGGGTCGGGCGGCGCGGCCGGCCGCGAGGAGAGCCACCAGGCCACCGTCGCGAGCACGGCGACCGCACCGCTGAACAGGAACGGCGCCTCGACGCCCGCGCGCGCGGCGAGCGCGCCACCGGCCAGCGCGCCGAGCGCGGTGCAGCCGAAGGTGAGCATCCGGGAGGCGGCGACCACCCGGCCGAGCAGCCCCTCGGGCACGAGGCGGTGCCGGATCGACAGCGCGGCGACGTTGAGCACCGCGAACGACGCGCTGGTCGTGACGACGACGGCCACCGCGGCGACCCGGTGCGGTGCCACCACCAGGAGCAGCGGGACGCCCGCCGTCGTCGCCAGGGACCAGGTCAGCACGTCCCGGTGCCGGAATCGGGCGATCAGCCGGTCGGCGGCGAACGAACCGGCGAGCCCGCCGGCCGCGCCGGTCGCCAGCAGCAGGCCGAAGCCGAGCGCGCCGAGACCGAGGCTCTCCCGCGCGTACAGCACGAAGATCGCGAACCAGGCGCTGTCCGCGGCGGCGACGGCCGCGCCGACCACGACCAGCGTGCGCAGCAGTGGTTGCCGCACCAGCCAGCGCAGTCCGGCCAACACCCCGTCCCGGTTGGCCGGGACCGGGCTCGCGCCCGCGGCCCGGGCGGGGCGGGTCAGGCTCAGCGGCAGGGACAGCACCAGCATGACCGCCAGCGCGAGCGCCGCGCCGTTGGCCGCGAACGGCAGCGCGGCACCGACGACGAAGAGCAGCGCACCCACCGGCGGGCCGACGAACTCGTTGCCGACGATCTCGCCGGCGACCAGCCGTCCGTTCGCCTTCTCCAGTTGGGCGTCGCTGACCAGGCGGGGCACCGCGGTCTGGGCGGCGGTGTCGCGCAGGGTCTCGCCCACGCCGAGCAGGAACGCGGCGGCGATCACCAGCGGAATGGTGGCCCGGCCGGTCGCCACGGCCACGGCCAGCACCGCCAGCACGACCACCCGGCCGGCGTCGGCGGCGGCGATCACGGTACGCGCGCCGCGCCGGTCGGCCAGCGCGCCGGCGAGCAGCCCCGCGACGAGCCAGGGCAGGAACTGCGCCGCGGCGACCCCGGCCACCGCCACCGGGTCGTCGCTCAGCGCGGCGGCCAGCAGGGGGAACGCCGCCACCCGGATGCCGTCGCCGAGGTTGGCCAGGGCCGCCGCACCCCAGAACGCCCAGAACGGGCGGCCCAGCGGCTGGGATCGATCCGCCATGACGGACACCGTACCGACGGGGTCGCGGTCCCCGCTCGCCCGTGGTCGCCGGCCGCCCGGCTAGGCTCGCCCGGATGACGACCCGGGCGCTGCTGATCCTGGTGGCGGGTGGGATCGCGGTGGCCGCCGCGGGCGCCGTGACCGGCGCGCTGCTCGGCTACGGCTTCGCGTTCGCCTGGGTGGTCCACTTCGCGCTGATGGCCTGGGCCGCCGCCTGGGTGAAGGCCGCGCGGCCGGCGCTGCGCGGCGACCACTGGCGGATCCGCCGGTGGGAGCCGGCGCTGTACCGGCGGCTGGGTGTCGCGGCGTACCGGCGACTGCTGCGCCGGCTTGGCTGGGAACGGCTGATGGGGCACTCCTTCGCCGGCACCCGGTCCGCCCTGCCGGCACTCGACCTGCGCACCCGGCGCTCCGAGTTCGGGCACTCGGTGCTCGCCGTCGTCGCCCTCGGGCTGGCCGGGGTGGCGGCCCTGCTCGGGGCGGGCCCGGCCGCCGGTTGGTTGGCCGGGCTGACCGTGCCGCTGCACGGCTACCCGATCCTGCTCCAGCGGGCGCTGCGGGCCCGGATCCGACAGGTCACGGCGGCCACCGAACACCGCGCGGGGACGGTGTGACACCGTGACCGGGTGAACTGCGCACCGGTCGACGTCGACCTCGCCCTCGTCGGTGGTGGCGGCGCCGCGTCGCTGGTGCTCGCCGCGCTCGACCGGCACGGGGTGCGCGACCTGCGGGTCGCCGTGGTGGACCCGGTGCACAAGCGCGGCCAGGACCGCACCTGGGCGTTCTGGGACCGCCCTGGCAACGATCTCGACCCGGTGCTGAGCGCGAGCTGGCGGCAGGTCGAGGTGGTCACCGCGCAGCGCCGCCGGGTGCTCGACCTCGCCCCGCTGCGGTACGCCATGCTCCGCTCCGGCCCGGTCTACGACCGGGCCGCCGCCGCCGAGCGGCGCCTCGGCGTGCGGCGGATCGTGGCCGCCGCCGACGCCCTCGACGACGACGGCGAGCGGGTGCTGGTCCGCGCCGACGGCAGCGCCGTGCTCCGGGCGTCCTGGGTGCTGGACTCCCGGCCCCGCCCGCCGCGCCGGCCCGGGCGCACCAACTGGCTCCAGCACTTCCGGGGGTGGTGGCTGGCCTCGGACACCCCGGTCTTCGACGCCGACCGCGCGGTGCTGATGGACTTCCGCACCCCGCAGCCGGCCCGGGGCGTCTCGTTCGGCTACGTGCTGCCGGTGAGCGACCGCTACGCCCTGGTCGAGTACACCGAGTTCTCGCCCGCGCGGCTCACCGACGCCGGCTACGACGCGGCCCTGGCCGGCTACCGCGACCTGCTCGGCCTCGACCCGGTCCGGCTGGTCGTACGGGAGGTGGAGGACGGGGTGATCCCGATGACCGACGCGCCGTTCGACGCCCACCCGTCACCCCGGGTGGTCCGCCTCGGCACGGCCGGCGGCGCCACCCGCCCCTCCACCGGCTTCACCTTCTCCGCCATGCGGCGGCAGGCCGAGCAGGTGGCCCGCGCCCTGGCGGCCGGGCGGCCACCGGTGCCGGCGCCCGCGTACCCCCGACGGCATCTGTGGATGGACGCGGTCGCGCTGCGCGCGCTGGACCGCGGCGGGGTGAGCGGGCCGGAGTTCTTCGACCGGCTCTTCGACCGCAACCCCGCCGAGCGGGTGCTGCGTTTCCTCGACGGCGCCACCAGCCCGGCCGAGGAGTTGGCGGTGATGAGCTCCACCCGGCTGTCGCCGATGGTCGCCGCCACCGCCGGCGACGCCGCCGACCGGCTCCGCGCCCGCCTCGTCCGCGGTCGGCGGAGCCGCTAGGCCAGCGTTCCCGACGCCCGGGCAGGCGGCGGATCAGGCGTCGGGCACGACGCCGGCCGTCGCCTGCCCGCCGCCGAGCTGGCTGCCGTCGGCCAGCTCGCGCAGCACCTCACCGTCGAGTCGCAGCACGTCGATCTCGTCCAGGGATCGCGCCCGCAGCCGGCGGTAGAAGCGCAGCGCCGGGTCGTTGGTGCGCAGCACCCACCACTCCAGCCGGGCGCAGCCCCGCGCCACGGCCAGCGCGGCCAGGTGGGCGAGCAGCGCCCGGCCGAGCCCGCCGCCACGCTGCTCGGGCCGGACGTAGAGGTCCTCCAGGTGGATGCCGGGGCGGCCCAGCACCGTGCTGTAGGTGGGGTAGAACAACGCGAACCCGACCGGCTCGTCGTCGACGGTCGCCACCACCGCCTCCGCCACCGGGCGCGACCCGAACAGCGCCCGGGCGACGTCCGCCGGCTCGGCGCTGACCTCGCCCGGGAAGTCCTCCGCCGCGGCCAGCTCCACGATGAACCGGTGCAGCGTGTCGGCGTCGCCCGGCTCGGCCGGCCGGATCGCCGCACGGTTGGCGCGCCGCAGCTCGTCGAAGGTCCCACCCGCCCCGGCCCGCGGGCCGTTGTCGATCACCGTCACGGTGCCCACCCTGCCAGACCACCGCCGCGCGGGGCGCGGGCATTTCCCGTCCCTGGGGACGAGCCACCGGCGCCGGCCTGCCTCACCCGGTCAACAGCCGCTCGCGCAGCCGCGTGATCGTCTTCTCGGACACGCCGAGCCGGTCGGTGACGTAGCCGTGCACCGAGCCGTGCGCCGCCCGCAGGTCGGCCAGCACGAGCTGGATGATCTCGGCCGGGGCGCGGCCGTAGCCGGGCCAGACCAGGGTGCGGCCCGGATGGGCGGCCCGCCAGTCGGCCACCAACCGCTCGGTGGCCAGCTCGGTCAGCGCGAAGTCCGCCGCGATCTGCTCGTCGTCGACCCCGAGCAGGGTGAGCAGCAGGGCGGCCAGCAGGCCGGTGCGGTCCTTGCCGGAGGCGCAGTGGAAGACCAGCGGACCGTCGGCCTCGGCGATCACCTCCAGCGCCTCCCGCAGCTCGGCCGCGCCGTCGTCGGCCACCTCCGCGTACCGGTCGGCGAGGTAGCGCCACGGGTCGACCGTCGGGTCGATGGTGGCCTGGTCGTAGGGGCGGTGCTCGATGCTCAGGTTGTGCCAGACCAGACCCTCGTGGTGCGGCACCCGGCCGCGCGCCTCGATCTCCCACGGGTAGCGCAGGTCGATCACCGTACGCACGCCGAGTTCGCGGAACCGGGCCAGGTCCGCCCCGGCCAGCTTGCCCAACGAGTCCGACCGGTAGAGCTGACCCCACCGCACGGTGCGGCCGTCGCCGGCCCGGTAGCCGCCCAGGTCACGGAAGTTGTGCAGTCGTTCAAAGGTGATGTGCCGTTCCACCGCCCGACCTTAGCTGCCGGCCCGCGTGGCGGATGCCCCGAGCCGCCGGGCCGGCGTCGGCACCGGGTAGGTTGCCGGCATGGTGGACGGGACGACCGGCAGGATCGTGCAGATCTGGACCGACGGCGCGTGCAGCGGCAACCCCGGTCCGGGCGGCTGGGGCGTGGTGCTGCGCTACGGCAGCCACGAGCGGGAGCTGCACGGCGGTGAGGCGACGCCGACCACCAACAACCGGATGGAGCTGATGGCCGCCATCCAGGCGCTGGAGAGCCTGACCCGCCCGGTCACGGTCGAGCTGCACACCGACAGCACGTACGTGCGCAACGGCATCACCAGTTGGCTCGCCTCTTGGAAGCGCAACGGCTGGCTGACCGCGGCCCGGCAGCCGGTCAAGAACGCCGACCTGTGGCAGCGGCTGGAGGCGGCGTGCGCCCGCCACCAGGTCACCTGGCTGTGGGTGAAGGGCCACAACGGACACCCGGAGAACGAGCGGGCGGACGCGCTGGCCAACCGGGGGATGACCGAGGCCCGTGCCGCGGCGGTGCCCGCCGGCCGCTGACGCCGATGGGGGTTGGGCCGGCGCGGCGGCCCGGAGCGGACCCGCGCGGGCTGCCCGGGGCAGGCCCGGACACCACACCCGACGGTCGGCCGGCGAGGTGGTCAGCGGGTCGCGTCCGGGTGGCCGGGCATGGTCGAGCCACCGCTGCTGGTGCCCGACGCCCCGCCCGCCACGCCGGAGCCGTCGTCCTCGGTGACGATGTCCGGCTTGATCTCGGTGTCGTCCGGAGCCGGGACGTCGGTGTCCGCCCCGACCTGGACCAGCCGGGCCTGGCCGGCCTCGTCCTCGGCGTGCTCCGGGTCGACCGGCTGTACGCCCTGGCGTGCCCGATATCCCACCATCGCCTCCCCGCTCGTACGTCGGTCAGCCGGCTACCCGACCACCTGGCAGCGAAACGTCGGGTTCCGGCGCCGGCGGGCCGGCCGTTTCCGGCGCGGCGGACAGCGCGCGACGGCGGGTGAGCGCGACCGCGACGGCGACCGCCAGCGCCGCCGGGACGATCAGGAAGGCGCCGGTGGTGCCGAACCGGTCGCTGACCGCGCCGCTGCTCGCCGCGCCGAGGGCGGTCCCGAGCTGCCCGACGGTCTGCAACCAGCCGTACGCCTCGGCGGTGTGCGGCGCGGGGGCGGCCCGAGCCATCAGCCCGTCGGTGACGGCGAGCCACGGCGCGAGCGCGAGCCCGAAGACGGCCAGGGCGACCGCCATCTGCGGCACGGTACGCGGCCAGGGCAGCACCGCCGAGGTGAGCGCCATGGTGGCCAGCAGCGCCAGGTAGGCGCGGCGCGGATCGGCCAACCGGCCGCGGCGGGCGAGCACCAGACCGCCGGCCAGGCTGCCCACCGACCAGACGGTGATCAGCACACCGGCCTGGTCCGGGTGCCCGGCGCCGGCGGCGAACGCCGGGACCAGCACCCACATGGCGCCCATGCACGTCGCGTAGCCCAGGTGCACGCCGAGCAGGGTGCGCACCGTGCGCCGGGCGGCCGGACGGGCGGCCCGGTCGGCCGCGTCGGCGCCGTGCCGGCGGGGAACGACCAGGGCGTTGCCGACCAGGGCGAGGGAACCGACGACCGCGAACGCGAACACCGCACCGGCGGGGCCGGTCAGCAGCAGGCTCAGGGTCACCGCGAGCGGGCCGCCGACGTAGAGCAGTTCCTGCCCGACCGCGTTCACGGCGTACGCGCGGGTCAGCGCCGGCGCGGGCACCAGCCGGGGCAGCAGCGACCGGCCGCTGCTCAGCGCGGGCGGGGTGGCCAATCCGGCGGCGGCGGCCAGCGCCACGAAGGCGGTGGGTCGGGTGCTCAGCGCCAGCCCGGACAGGGCCGCGAGGTGGGCCAGGCCGGAGCCGAGCAGCACCACCCGGTCGCCGAAGCGGGGCAGCAACCGGCCGTACAGGGGTGCGGACACCGCCAGGCCGAGCCCGCAGGCGGCGCTCGCGGCACCGGCGGTGGCGAAGCTGCCCGTGTTGTGGTGACCGAGCAGCACCACGAGCAACTGTCGCATCGCGACCGGGAGCTGGGCGAGGTTCATCAGCACGATGACCGCGACGGCTCGACCGGGTAAATTCATAACTTATGAATCTACCCGAGGACGCCGCCCCGAACCTCCTCGGCGCTCTGGCGCTCGCCGTGAACTCCCGGATGCGGGCCGCGGTCGTCGACGCGGCCGGCGCCGGCGGGGCGCTGGCCGAGGCGGTCGTCGTGATCAAGGACCAGCCAGGCAGCACCGCCGAATGGCTCGGCCAGGTGCTCGGCCTCACCCAGCCCGGCGCGGCCCACCTGGTCCGCCGCCTGGTCGACCAGGGCTGGGTACGGCGGCAGCCCGGCGCCGACGGCCGCAGCCGGGCGCTGCACCTCACCGCCGCCGGCCGGGTGGCCGCCGAGCGGATCCTGCGGGCCCGGCAGGTCGCGCTGGCCGACCTGGTCGGGCTGCTCACCGCCGAGCAGCGCCACCAGCTGGCGCGGATCGCCGGCAACCTGTTGCGGTGCGAGGCGGGCGACCGGCGCGAGCTGGCGCGGCTCTGCCGGCTCTGCGACCGGTCCCGCTGCCCGACCTGCCCGGTGCACGACGGCTACCGGGGCGCACCGTGCGCCGGTGCCGGCGCCTCCGGCGGCGCAGCCGGGGCCACCGAGGACCCGACCCCGGCACGGTAGGAGGCGAGCGGCGGCACGGGTCGGGCGCGGTTGTGCGGCGAGCGGCCGGACGGGTCTGGGGCTCGGTTGGGCGGCGAGCGGCCGGAGGCCCGGTTGTGCGGCGAGCGGCGGACGGCTGGGGCGCGGTAGGCGGCGAGCGGCCGGACCGTCGAACTAGCGGCGCCGGGGTGGGCCGGGGCGGCGGGCGCCGGCGCGGGGGGTGCGGCGTACCGGGGTGAGCGGCAGCGCCGACCAGTGCGCCGGCCGGGTGAGCGTCGCCGGCAGTTCGGTGTGCCGGTCGCCGCGGGCCGCGTCGAGCTGCGACTGGTGCAGGAAGAGGCTGCCGGACAGGTCGGCCCCGCGCAGGTCGGCGCCCCGCAGGTCCGCGCCGGTCAGGTCGGCCAGGCGTAGGTCCACCCCGCGCAGGTCCGCCCCGATCAGCAGCGCGCCGCGCAGGTTGGCCGCCCGCAGGTCGGCCCGGCGCAGGTCGGCCCCGAACAGCCGGGCGCCCCGGTGGTCGGGGCCCGGCCGGCCGGCGCGCGCCCGCACCAGGTCGCCGGTGCGCGACAGCAGCGCGTTCACCCGCCCCCGGTACGCGTCGACGTCCAGCCCGAGCAGCGTCTCCGGGCCGGCGTTGGCCAGCCGGGTGGTCTCCGCCAGCGCGGCGGTCAGCTCGTCGGGCAGCGGCCGCGGCGGGCGCAGCGCGACCGCCTGGGTGAGGTACCAGAGCAGCTCGTGCAGCGGCCGCATCACGGCGAACGTGTCGAACATCCGGGCGGCCGTCTCCGGAGCCTGCCGCCAGTCCCGCCCGCCGAAGGTCACCTGGGCCACCTGCTGCCCGGCGCCGAAGCAGTCGAAGACCGTGCAGCCCGGGAAGCCCCGCTCGCGCAGCTCGGTGTGGATGCCGCAGCGGAAGTCCGGCCCCAGGTGCCGGCAGGGCTGGCCGGCCGGCTTGTCGACGGCGAAGTCGGCGGACGCGGCGAAGGCCGGCGCGACGCAGCAGAGCCCGAAGCAGCGGGCGCAGTCGGCGCGTAGCTCGCCGGCCGGCGACGGGGCCTGGGCGGTTACCGACACGCTGACCGTTCTCCTGCCGATCGGGGGACCCTCCCGCCCGGCGGCGGCGCGGGCGGACCTCCCCATTGTCCCAGCCCCGCCGGTCAGCGTTCGGGCGGCGGGGCCCCCTCGGCGGAGCGGGGAGCGGGGGCGCGGTCGTTCGCCCGGCGATGTGGCACCAGCCGCAGCACGGCGCGGCTGCCGTCGGCCGGGCCGTACTTCTGGTCGAAGAGCCGGGCCACCACCGGGGGTGGGACCGGATCGCCGTCGGCCGGCTCCGCCAGCCCGAACACCCCGGGGGTACGCGCCGGCGGCCGGGCCCGCACGGTCAGCGGCCGGACCAGCTTGAACGCCTGGCAGTCGAGGTAGTGCTGCCCGTCCACCGTCACGTACGGCACCTGCACCTCGACCAGGTCGGAGTCCTCGTCCTGCAGGGTGACGGTGGTGGTCCAGTAGCGCTCCAGCGTCGAGGTGGCCTGCTCGTGCTCCCACAGCTCCTCGAACCGGGCGTGCACGAAACCGCCCCACGGGCTGTCCATGTCCACCTCCAGCTGCGGGACGTTGAACGACAGCTTGCCGATCGGGAAGAACGAGATCAGCGCGTGCCCGTCCCACTGGTAGAGCTGGATGGAGGGGGAGGCGTCGTAGACGCGTACCTGGAACCGGCGGGCCAGCTTCGGCCGCAGCCGTAGCGACTCCTGGAACGCGGCGAGATGGCGCAGGTTGGCCCGGATCTGCCGGGGCACGTCCACCCGCTGCCGTTCCAGTTCCTCCGAGCGCTGCTGGGCGGCGGTGCAGTCCGGGTCGAGCAGGAGCAGCTGCACCTCGGCGCCGGACTCCAGGGCCGCCTCGACCGCCCGCAGCGTCTCCGCCCGGTGCTGGTCCTCCAGCAGGATCGTCCAGGTGTCCAGGATCCGCACCCGGCGGCCGGTGCGGCACAGCCGGTCGACGAACGCCTTCTGGTCGAAGCTGAGGTGCTCCTGCACCCGGGCCTTGCGGGCCTCCTCGAACAGCGGGTCGAAGATGACGTACGAGATCGCCGCGAGCACCACGCTGGCTCCGAGGTTGAGCAGCAGGTCACTGGCGAAGCCGGTGCTGCGCCAGGCGGCCAGGAGCATGACAGTGGCGACGACCAGCAGCCCGCCGCCGCCGACGAGCGCCCGCCGCTGCCGGCCGGTGCCCCGCCAGCGACGCCACCCGCCCGCCCCCGCCATCCGGCCCCCTCGGCATCGCGCCGGTCGCGCCGGCCCGCGTGATCACCCGGAAAGCGGAGGATACGTTGCCGTGATCCGCCCGCGCTGTCCCGTTCGCGACCGGTGCGCCGGTCCGGCGACGCGGTGCGGCGCCCGCCGAGGGGCGGACGCCGCGCGGCGTGCGGGTCAGAAGGCGAACAGCGATCCGGTCTCGCGCAGCAGCGCGCACCGGTTGCCGAAGGTCTTCGCCCAGGACACCGGCCGACCCTGCCAGAAGCCGAGCGCGCGGGCGGTGACCGGCGCGTACTCCAGGGTGCACGGCCCCGGTTCGGGGGTCATCGCGCCGAGGTCGCCGTGCACGGCCGCCACCGCCTGGCAGGCGGTCGTCGCCGCCGGGTGCGTCCCGCCGGCCGGGTGGCAGCGCAGCGCGGCCGCCCGCGGTTCGCCGTGCACGTGCGGCAGGACGGTCAGCAACAGCACCGACGTGGGCCGGTCGGTGGCGGCGGCGCGGGCGGCGCGGGGGGTGGTCGCGGCCGTGAGCGCGCCGGTGGCCAGGACGGTCACCGCGAACAGGGCGGCGACCCGCTGGACGAAGGGCATGGTGTGTCCTTCCGGTCGGGGCCCCGGGTGGGGGCCGGCGATCGGCCCGGCCGTCGTGTGACCGGGCCGCCGACCACGCTAAGTGGACACTGTGAACCGGAATGGTCACCAACTGTTACGAGGACTCGACCCGCCGCCAGTCGTCCGACCGCAGCGCGTTGGCCTGCGGGCCCATCATCAGCATGCCGCCGTCCACCGGCCACGAGGCGCCGGTGACGTACGCGGCGGCGGGGGAGGCCAGCAGCGCGACCACCGCGGCCACCTCGCGGGCGTCGCCCGGCCGCCCGACCGGTACGCCGGGGCGCTCCTGGGTGAACGGGTCGACGTCCTCCTGGCCGGTCATCGGCGTGGCGATCTCGCCCGGGGCGACCGCGTTGACGGTGATGCCGTCGGCGGCCAGTTCCTGTGCCATCACCTTGGTGAGCAGCCCGAGCCCGCCCTTCGCCGCGCAGTACGCCGCCGAGCCCACCCGCGGCGCGTGCTCGTGCACGCTGGTGATGTTGACGATCCGCCCGCCGCTGCCGTCCGACCGCATCCGCCGCGCGGCCCGCTGGGAGCAGAGGAAGGGCCCGTCCAGGTCGACCGCGAGCACCTCGCGCCACTGCTCCCAGGCGGTGTCGACGAACGGGACGGAGGTGCCGGTGCCGGCGTTGTTGACCAGCACCCCGATCCCGCCGAGCCGGTCGGCCAGCTCGTCGACCACGGCGGCGGCGTCGGGCAGCCGGGTCAGGTCCAGCCGGGCGACCTCGCAGCGACGCCCGGTGGCGCGTACCTCGGTGGCGGTCCGGTCGGCGCCCTCGGCGTCGGCGTGCCAGGTGACGCCGATGTCGAACCCGGCCTCGGCGAGCGCCACCGCGCAGGCCTTCCCGATGCCGGAGTCGGCGCCGGTGACGATGGCGATTCTCGGATAGTTCTCGTAGCGAGCTGGCATGCGGCCGCAATACCCGTCGTATGCGAATGCAACCATCCGTCGAGGTCGGTCCGTGCAGGGGATTGTCGGCGGCCGATCGCTCTGACATTCTCCAGCGTGGACGCTGCCAGTGACGGTCGCCAATCCGGTGCCGCGCTGCGGCGACGCCTTTTCGTGCCGGAGGGACCCTCGTGAAGCGCAGACGTCGCCATCTCTTCGCAGGACTAGCGGTCGCCGCCCTGGTGGCGTCGACGGGTGCCGCGGGCATCCACTTCACCGGCGCCGAGGTGCCGGCCGCCGCGGCGGTGGGCGACGGCGAGATGCCGGGTGCCACCGGCGCCCACCTCGAGCGGCTGCGCCAGGCGGTGCCGGGCAGCGACGGGATGTCACCGGAGGGGCCGGGCAACGCCGCCCAGCAGGAGTTCCTGGAGCGCGCGTACCCGGCCGACTCGATCAGCATCGCCCAGGTCGACCGGTCCAAGGCCGCCTACGCCGCCGCCGAGCGGCGCCTGCGCGGCAGCCAGCGGTGGACCAACATCGGGCCGAGCGAGGCGCTCTACCCGTTCACCGAGTTCCGCAACGCCTACAACTACGTGCCCGACGAGTACGTCGCCGGCGGGCGGGTCACCTCCATCGACATCGCCCCGGACTGCAACGCGCTGCTCTGCCGGGCCTACGTGACCCCGGCCGGCGGCGGCGTCTGGGGCACCCTCAACGTGCTCGCGCCCGAGCCGAAGTGGTTCTACCTCGGCGGGCCGCTGGGCATCAACGCCGCCGGCTCGGTGAAGATCGACCGTAACGACAAGACCGGCCTGACCATCTACGTCGGCACCGGCGAGGCGAACACCTGCGCCTCCGGCTGCGTCGCCGGCGTCGGCCTGTACAAGTCGACCAACGGCGGCCTGACCTGGCAGGGCCCGCTCGGCAAGGACGCCCTCGCCGGCAAGGGCATCGGCGAGATCACCATCGTCCCCGGTCAACCGAAGACGCTCTACGTCGCCACCACCACCGCGCTGCGCGGCATGTCCAGCTCCTGCTGCACCGGCGTCACCCGACCGGTGCCGGACGCCGCCAAGTGGGGCCTGTACAAGTCCACCGACGGCGGCAAGAGCTGGCGGTTCATCCACAACGGCTCGGCCGACGCCACCCAGTGCACCGGCAGCGCCGCGGAGTACAACAACACCGCCGCCTGCTCGCCGCGCGGGGTGCGCTACGTCAAGCTCGACCCGCGCGACTCGAAGATCGTCTACGCCTCCTCGTACGCCCGCGGGGTGTGGCGCTCGCCGGACGGCGGCGCCACCTGGACGCAGATCAAGTCCTCCCTCAACAGCGCGGTCTTCCAGACCCGGGCCGCGATCGACGTGACGGCGCTGCCCGGCGGCAAGACCCGGATGTACGTCTACGAGGGCAACCTGGGCAACCCCTACTCGCGGCTGTTCCGCAGCGACGACGTGGCCACCGGGGCGCCCACCTTCACCGACCTGACCAGCGCCAACCCGGCCGACCCGGGCTTCGCCACCTACAACCAGTGCACCGGCCAGTGCTGGTACGACGTCTTCGTGCACACCCCGGCCGGGCACCCGGACATCGTCTACACCGGTGGCTCCTACGTCTACGGCGAGACGGTGGCGCACAAGCGGGCCGTGGTGCTCTCCACCGACGCCGGGGTCAGCGGCACCGACATGACCTACGACGGCACCGACGAGCTGCACCCCAACGGCCTGCACCCCGACCAGCACGCGCTGGTCACCAACCCGCGCAACCCGTACCAGTTCTTCGAGGCCAACGACGGCGGCGTGATGCGCTCCAGCGGCCAGTTCGTGGACCGCTCGGCGTGGTGCGACAACCCGGACCGCAACCTGACCACCCAGGCGCAGAAGGACCGCTGCCGGCAGATGCTGTCCCGGATCCCGTCGAAGCTGGACGGCATCAACAAGGGCATGAACACCCTGCAGTTCATCAGCCTCTCGGTCAGCCCGCACGACCACCGGATGCTCCAGGGCGGCACCCAGGACAACGGCACCTGGGAGAACAAGGGCCAGCGGGCCCGCTGGGTGAACACGATGATCGGTGACGGCGGGGCGTCCGGCTTCGACGTCGGCCGCCCGGAGTTCCGGTTCCACACGTTCTACGACGCCACGCCCGAGGTGAACTTCAACAACGGCGACATCGGCAGCTGGATCTCCATCTACGACGGCGTCTTCGGCCAGGCCGGCACGCTCTTCTACGCCCCGGTGATCACCGACCCGAAGGTCAGCGGCACGATGTTCGCCGGCACCGCCCGCTCGGTGTACCGCACCAAGACCTTCGGCCTCGGCGACCGGTCGCTGGCGGAGGCCAACCGGATCTGCAACAGCTGGACCGGCACCTTCGAGGCCCGGTGCGGCGACTGGGAGCAGTTGGGCGGCGTCGCGCTGACCGACGCCGCGTGGGGCGACCGGGCCGGCGGCGCCGTCTCGGTGGTCCAGCGGGTCGCCACGGACTCCTCGACGGCGTACGCGGCCACCAGCACCGGCCGGGTCTTCGTCACCCGCAACGCCGACGCCGAGCCGGCCGCCGCGGTGACCTGGACCCGGATCGACACGCCGAGCACGCCGAACCGCTTCGTGACCAGCATCCACGTCGACCCGGCCGACCCGGCCCGGGCGTGGATCTCCTACAGCGGGTTCAACTCGAACACCCCGACCACCCTCGGGCACGCGTTCGAGGTGCGGCTGGCCGGCACCGGGGCCACCTGGGCCGACCGCTCGTACGACTTCGGCGACCAGCCGATCACCGACCTGGTCCGCGACGACGTCACCGGCGACCTGTACGCGGCCACGGACTTCGGTGTGCTGCGGCTGGCCAGGGGGACGACGAGCTGGGTCAAGGCGGCCGGCGGGATGCCGAACGTGGAGGTCGCCGGGCTCACCATCGTGCCGGGCAAGCGGATCCTCTACGCCGCCTCGCACGGTCTCGGCGCCTGGCAGCTCCCCCTGCGGTAGGCGAACATCGGCACCAACCGGGTGAGGGGCCGCGCGAGCGGCCCCTCACCGCTGCCCGAGCGGGCCGCGCGTGTCTGGCGCACGCTCGGCGCGGCCTTCGTCCTCCTCGTCTTCGTCCCGCCGCTGCTGCTGCTGGTCTCCGGCTCGCTCACCGAGCCCGGCCTGCCGCCCTCGCCGACGCCGCAGCTGGTGCCGGAGCCCGTCTCCACCACCGGTTACCAACAGGCGGTGGAGCTCGGCGGGCTGCTGCGCGCGTCGCTGAACTCGGTGCTGGTGGCGGTGGTAGCGGTGCCGCTGAGCGTGCTGGTCGCCGCGCTGGCCGGGTTCGCGCTGGCCCGGGTCGCCCCGCGCACCACCGCCACCGTGGTCGCGGCCTCCCTGGTCGCGCTGATGGTGCCGGCCACCGCGCTGCTGGTGCCGCGGTTCGCGATCTTCCGGATGCTCGGGCTGACCGATACCCTGGTGCCGTTGATCGCGCCGGCGCTGGTGGGCACCTCACCGCTCTACGTCCTGGTCTACTACCTTGCCTTCCGGGCGCTGCCGGCCGACCTCTACGACGCCTGCCTGGTGGAGGACCTCTCCCCGATGCGCATCTGGTGGCGGGTCGCCCTCCCGCTGGTCCGCCCGGTCACCGCCGCGCTCACCGCGCTCACCTTCGTGCTCACCTGGTCGAACTTCCTCGACCCGTTGGTCTACGTCTACGACCGTGACCTGTTCACCCTGCCGCTGGCGCTGCGCTCGCTGTCGGTGCTGGACCCGACGAACTTCCCGGTGTTCCTGGCCGGGGCGGTGCTCGCCACGGTGCCCGCGCTGGCCGTGTTCGTGCTGGCCCAGCGGCGCTTCCTCCACCACGACGACCCGACGGGACGGAACCGATGAGACCGAAGGCCCTGCTGGCACTGCTGCTCTGCGCCGTGCTCCTGACCACCGGCTGCGGGTCCGGGTCGGGTTCGTCCGCCGACGGCCCGGTGCGCCTGCTGGTCTTCGGCGCGCCCGAGGAACTGGCCGCCTACCGCACCCTGATCGAGGCGTACGAGAAGGCCCGGCCCGGCGCCGACGTGCAGCTCGTCGAGGCCAGCGACCGCAAGGACCTGCTGGCCCGGCTGGCCACCTCGGTGGCCGGCGGCGCACCGCCGGACCTGTTCCTGATGAACTACCGCTTCTACGGCCAGTTCGCCGCCAAGGACGTGGTCGAGCCGCTGGACGACCGGATCTCCGCCTCGGACGCCGTCGACCCGGCCGACTACTACCCGGTGGCGATGGACGCGTTCAAGTGGAACGGCAAGCAGCTCTGCCTGCCGCAGAACGTGTCCAGCCTGGCCGTCTACTACAACCGGACGCTCTTCCAGAAGTACGGCGTGTCGGAGCCGAAGCCCGGCTGGACCTGGAACGACCTGGTCGGCACCGCCACCGCGATGACCCGCGACGCCCGCGGCGTGGTGGTCAAGGCGACCGAGAGCGAGGGCGCCGCGCTGCGCCCGGCCGTGCACGGCCTCGGCGTCGAACCGTCGATCATCCGGCTCGCCCCGTTCGTCTGGTCCAACGGCGGCGAGATCGTGGACGACCCGGCCAGGCCGACCCGGCTGACGCTGGACACGCCCGCCGCCCGGGAGGCGCTGAAGAACCTCGTCGACCTGCGGCTGGCGTACGGGGTGGTGCCCACCGACGAGGAGGTGGAGGCGGAGGACGACGAGTCCCGGTTCGCCAACGGCCGGCTGGCCATGCTGATGAGCTCCCGCCGGTCCACCACCACGTTCCGCTCGATCACCGACTTCGAGTGGGACGTCGCGCCGCTGCCGGTCTACAAGGAGCAGGTCGGGGTGCTGCACTCCGACGCGTACTGCATGACCCGGGGCGCCAAGCGCAAGGACGCCGCCTGGCGGTTCCTGGAGTTCGCCATCGCCGAGGAGGGGCAGCGGATCATCGCGGCCACCGGCCGCACCGTGCCGTCGCACGTCGCGGTGTCGCAGTCCCCGGCGTTCCTCGGCCCGGCCCAGCCGCCGCGCAGCGCCAAGGTCTTCCTCGACGCCATCCCCACCGTCCGGGCGCTGCCCACGGTCTCCACCTGGCCCGAGATCGAGGACGTCACGTACGGGATCCTGGAGAACGCGATGCACCGCGGCGACCGGCTCGACGACGTGATCCGCGACCTCGACCAGCAGACCAGGCCGCTGTTCGCCCGGGGGGAGCACGGGTGAGCGAACCGGGGCTCGTCCTCGACGGCGTCAGCGCCGCCTACCGGTCCTCGACCGTGCTGCACGAGGTCGACCTCGCGGTGCGCCGCGGCGAACTGCTCGTCGTGCTCGGCCCCTCGGGGGCCGGCAAGTCGACGGTGCTGCGGGTGGTGGCCGGGCTGGAGCCGGTCACCACCGGCCGGGTCTTGATCGCCGGGCGGGACGTCACCGGCGACCGCCCCGGCCGGCGCAACGTGTCAATGGTCTTCCAGTCGTACGCGCTCTTCCCGCACCTGAGCGTGGCCGAGAACATCGCGTTCGGGCTGGAGGTGCGGGACACCCCCCGGGCGGTCGCCCGGGAGCGGGCCCGGGTCGCGGCCGAGTCGGTCGGCTGCGCGGCGCTGCTCGACCGCCGCCCCGGTCAGCTCTCCGGTGGCGAGCGGCAGCGGGTGGCGCTGGCCCGGGCGCTGGTCCGGGAGCCGGACGTGTTCCTGCTCGACGAGCCGCTGTCCAACCTCGACCTCGCGCTGCGGGTGGAGATGCGCGCCGAACTGCGCGCCCTGCACGACCGGGTGGGCGCCACCATGGTGCACGTCACCCACGACCAGACCGAGGCGCTGGTGCTGGCCGACCGGATCGCCGTGCTGCGGGACGGCCGGATCGAGCAGGTCGGCACCCCGGACGAGATCTGGCGTGCCCCGGCGAGCACCTTCGTGGCCCGCTTCGTCGGTTCCCCGGCGATGAACCTGCTGCCGGCGGACGGGCCGGTGCGACCGGCCGGCAACCCGCCGCCCGGGGCGCCGGTCACCGAGACCGGCCGGCTCGATCTCGGCTTCCGGCCCGAGGCGGTCACCGTGGCCGGAGCCGACGCCGAGGGCACCCCGGCCACGGTGGACCGGGTGGACGTGGTCGGCGAGGACGCGTACGCGTACCTGCGGCTGGCCGGCGGCGAGCCGGTGGTCGCCCGGGTGCCGGCCGCCCGCCGCCCCGACCGGGGAGCGGCGGTACGGATCGCCGTGCGCTGGGCCGACGTGCACGTCTTCCACGCCGGCTCCGGGCGACGGTACGCCCCGTGACGCGACCGGACACCCGCTCCCGCCGGCAGTTGGCGCTGATGCTGGCGCCGTACCTGGTCGGCCTGGTCGCCCTGGTGCTGCTGCCCGCCGTGGTGACCCTGGCGCTGGCGTTCACCGAGTACGACCTGCTGCGTCCGCCGACCTGGGTCGGGCTGGACAACTTCACCGCGCTGGTCGACGACCCGGTCTTCCGGGTGTCGCTGACCAACTCGCTGGTGTTCGGGCTGGTGGCCGTACCGCTGCGGGTGCTGCTCGCGCTCGGCCTGGCGCTGCTGCTGCACCGCCGTGCCCTCGGTGTCGGCAGTGCCCGCACCGCGGCGGTGCTGCCCACCGCGGTGCCGGAGATCGCCTACGGCCTGCTCTGGCTCTGGCTGCTCAACCCGCTGTACGGGCCGATCAACCAGTTGCTGCGCACCGGTGGCGAGAACGGGCTCACCGCGCTCGGGCGCACCCCGCCGCAGTGGCTCACCGACCCGACCGACGCCCGGGCGGCGATCATCCTGATGAGCCTGTTCACCATGGGCGAGACCTTCGTGGTGCTGCTGGCCGCACGCCGCGCGCTGCCCCGCGACGTGTACGAGATGGCGGCGATCGAGGACGCCACCGGCTGGGACGTGTTCCGCCGGATCACCCTGCCGCTGATGGCCCCGGTGCTGGCCCTGCTCGCGGTGCGGGACCTCATCCAGAGCCTGCACTTCTCCTTCGTGCCGGCGTTCGTGGTCACCGACGGCGGCCCGCCCCCGTACGCCACCACCTACCTGTCGCTGTTCGTCTACCGCAACGCCTTCGAGTACCTGCGGTACGGCTACGCGGCCGCGGTGACCCTGGTGATGATCCTGCTGACCGTGGCGGCGGTGCTGGTGCAGTGGCGGCTGGTCCGCCGCTACCGTGCCTTCTACGGCGTCTGAGGAACCCGGTGCCCGGCCGGACCGTCCCAGCTGGCGGAGGTGTGGTGTCATGCGCAGAGCGTTCCTGCTGCTCACCGCGATCGGTCTGGGGTTGTCGGTGACCGCCTGCTCCACCGGCGACGCGCCCGATGCGGCGGCCACCGGCCAGCCACCTTCCGCGCCCTCGCCGTCCACGGGCCCCCCGTCGCCGCCCGCCGACCCGACCACCGCGCCGGCCCGGCCCACACCACCGGGGGCGACGCCGCCGGGTGGCGGCGAGGTGCCCGGGCCGCTGCCGTTCGGCGCCCGCACCCTCACCGGCACGGTGGAGCGCGAAGGCGAATGCACCATGCTGCTGGTGGGCGAGCGGCGCTGGGCGTTGACCGGCGAGGTGGCGGCGGCGCTGCGCCCCGGCGCGCGGGTGACCGTGCGCGGCAACGTGGCGCCCCGCCCGGCCGCCTGCGGCGACCGGGACCTCGCGCAGACCGTCGCCGTCACGCGGGCCGACCCGGCCTGACCACGACGGGGACCGGTGCCGGCCCGGGGCCGGCCGGCGGAAACCCGGGGCCGGGGTCACCGGGCCCGTGCGATGATCGCCGACCGGGACGGGCAGGGGAGGTCGGGATCGTGGAGATCGAGGTACGGCGGATCGGGCCGGAGCTGGCCGGTGCGGCGGCGGAGGTGCTCGCCGAGGCGTTCGACGGCTACCCGTGGACCGCGTGGACGGTGGCGGCCGACCGGCACCGGGAACGGCTGGCTGGCCTGTTCGCCGCCACCATCTCGGCGGTCGGCCTGCGGTACGGGGACGTGTGGGCGGCGCTGGACGGCGGCGGCCGCCCCCGCGCGGTGGCCGTGTGGCTGCGGCCCGACCGGCCGGTACCCGACCAGGTCTGGGCCGAGGTGACCGAGCGCGGCGCGGAGCTGGCCGGCGAGCGGTACCCCGCCCTGGTCGCCGCCGAGGCGGCGTGCGCCCCGCTGCGGTCACCGGAGCCGGCCTTCCTGCTGGCCACGGTCGGGGTGTGCCCGGCGGACCAGGGGCGGGGGATCGGCGGACGGCTGCTGCGCCCCGGCCTGGCCGAGGCGGACCGGACCGGCCGGCCGGCGGTGCTGGAGACGTCGTCGCCGGCGAACGTCCGGTTCTACCAGCGCCTGGGCTTCGCGGTGACCGGGGAGGTCGCCGTGCCCGGCGGTGGGCCGCGGGTGTGGGCGATGCGCCGTCCCGCCCCCGGCGTGTAACGCCCGCCGCACCGGGTAGGTGGCGCGGATGGAGCTGGTGGAGGAGTCGCCGTACCGGTTCCGGATCGACCGGCACGACCCGATGCGGGTACCGGGGGTGGTCTTCGCGTCCCGGTCGCTGCTGCCGGACGCCGGGGCGGACAAGTCGCTGGAGCAGGTGGCGAACGTGGCCACCCTGCCGGGCATCGTCGGCGCCTCGTACGCGATGCCCGACGTGCACTGGGGCTACGGCTTCCCGATCGGCGGGGTCGCCGCCACCGACGTCTCCGCCGGTGGGGTGGTCTCTCCGGGCGGGGTGGGCTTCGACATCTCCTGCGGGGTCCGGCTGCTCGCCGCCGACCTCGACCGCGCCGAGCTGGGCTCCCGGCTGGAGGCGCTGATGGACGGGCTGGGCGCGGTGACCCCACGCGGCATGGGCAAGGGCGCGGTGTGGCACCTGTCCCAGCAGTCGGAGCTGGACGCGGTGCTGCGCGGCGGCTCCCGGTACGCGGTGGAGCGGGGTTTCGGCGTCGAGCGCGACCTGGCCCGCTGCGAGGACTACGGTGCGGTCGGCGACGCCAACCCGACCGAGGTGAGCGAGCGGGCGGTGGAGCGCGGCGCCCGTCAGGTCGGCAGCCTCGGCTCCGGCAACCACTTCCTCGAGGTGCAGGCCGTCGAGGAGGTGTACGACGACCGGGTGGCCGCCGCGTTCGGGCTGCGCCCGGGCCAGGTCTGCGTGATGATCCACTGCGGCTCCCGAGGGCTGGGCCACCAGATCTGCACCGACTACGTCCGCCGGATGGAGAAGGTGATGGCCCGGTACGACATCCACGTGCCAGACCGCCAGCTGGCCTGCGCGCCGGTCGACTCGCACGAGGGGCGCGCCTACCTGGGAGCGATGGCGGCCGCCGCGAACTACGCCCGGGCCAACCGGCAGCTGTTGCACGACGCGGCCCGCAAGGTGTTCAAGCGGGAGACCGGCCGGGGGCTCGACCTGGTCTACGACATCTCGCACAACCTCGCCAAGATCGAGACGCACGGGGTGGACGGCGGTCGGCGCAGTCTCTGCGTCCACCGCAAGGGGGCCACCCGGGCGTTGCCGCCGGGCCACCCGGATCTCCCCGACGACCTGCGCGACGTGGGGCAGCCGGTGCTGATCCCCGGCTCGATGGGCACCGGGTCGTACGTGCTCACCGGGGTGCCCGGGGCGCCGGCGTTCGCCTCCACCTGTCACGGTGCGGGCCGGGTGCAGAGCCGCAAGCAGGCGGTCAAGGCCGAGAAGGGGATGGACCCCCGCGCCCAACTGGAGGCCCAGGACATCGTGGTACGCGGCGCGTCCCGGCGCGGGCTGGCCGAGGAGATGCCGGCGGCGTACAAGGACATCTCGGCCGTGATCGAGGCGGCCGAGGGGGCCGGGCTGTGCCGGAAGGTCGCCCGGCTGGCGCCGATCGGCGTGGTGAAGGGCTGACCCGCCGCTTCGCCCCCGCCGGGCGCCGACCGGCCTTCAGACGTCCAGGGTCACCGCGCAGGACCAGCGCCCGTCCTCGGGGCCGAAGCGCAGCTCGTGCAGGGCGACCGCCTTCGGTACCGCGCCGACCAACTCGACGGCCTCGGTGTCGGTGGTGCGCCAGCGCACCAGCAGGCCGCCCGCGCCGTCGTCGGTCACCTCGGTGCTCAGCGGCAGCTCACCCTCGGTCTCCATCCGGAAGATCACCTCGTCGAGGACGCTCACCAGCAGGTCCTCGTCGTCACCGGCGGGCGCCCGGAACTCCCGTTCGGCCGCCGGCCGCGCCCCGGCGGTGTCGGTGAACGTGTCGACCAGCGCGGTCACCGCCTCGGCCACGCACGCCTCCCGGCTGGGCGCCCACGCCTCGATCCGGACGTCGGCGGTGTGCGGCACGCATCGGTGTCCCCGGTCCGCTGGTCGCTCCATGCCCCGATCATCCGCCCGGTGCCCGGGCGCGGCAGGCGGTTGTCGGGAGCCGGCCCGGACGCTCGTCCGGGGGAACCCGGAGCGGCCCCGGAAACCGGCCGGATCCACTGGGCAGGCGCGCCATATGCAGTCACGCTACAGGTACCGAACCTACGGGAGGTGCCAGCGTGGTGGCCGGACGACGATCCCTGGCCCGGGTGACCATCGGCGTGCTCGCCGTCGTGCTCGTCCTCTGCTGCGGCGGGGTGGCCGTCGGCGGCTGGGCCCTCGCCCGGGGCGGCACCGACACCGTCGGCCGGGTGGACTTCGTCCGCCCGCTGGCCGTGCCGCCGCTGGCCGAGTCCCGGGTCGACGAGCGCGGACGGCGGGTGTTCGACCTGCTCGCCCGGGAGGGCCGGCGCGACTTCCACGGCGACGGGCGGCTGACCCGCACGGCCGGCTTCGACGGCGACTTCCTCGGCCCCACCCTGCGCGCGAAGCGGGGTGAGCAGGTCGTGGTCAACGTGGTCAACCGGCTCACCGAGGAGACCAGCGTGCACTGGCACGGCATGCACCTGCCGGCCCGGATGGACGGCGGGCCGCACCAGATGGTCCGCCCCGGTGCCACCTGGTCGCCGACCTGGACGGTGAACCAGCCGGCCGCCACCCTCTGGTACCACCCGCACCCGCACGGGCAGACCGAGGAGCACGTCTACCGGGGACTGGCCGGGATGTTCATCCTGGACGACGACCGGGAGGCCGCGCTGCCGCTGCCGCGCCACTACGGGGTGGACGACATCCCGGTGATCGTGCAGGACCGCGACTTCTCCCGCGGCGGCCAGTTCAAGAAGACCCGCAACATGATCGCCGGGATCGGCGTGCTGGGCGACACCCTGCTGGTCAACGGCACCGTCGGGCCGTACCTGGACGTGCGGACCGAGCGGGTGCGGCTGCGGCTGCTCAACGGCTCGACCGCCCGCACGTACGACTTCGGCCTCTCCGACGACCGGCCGTTCGCGCTGATCGGCAGCGACGGCGGGCTGTTGCCGCGCACCGCCCGGGTCGACCGGGTGCAACTGTCGCCCGGCGAGCGCGCCGAGATCGTGGTGGACGTCCGGCCGGGGGAGCGGGTGACCCTGCGCAGCACCCCACCCGAGCTGGGTGCCGGTGCGCTGGCCGACCGCTTCGCCGGCGGTGCGGACCGCTTCGACGTGCTGCAACTGCGCGCCGCGGACACCCTCGCCGCGTCGCCGCCGGTGCCGCAGACGCTGGCGCCGACCGAGCGGCTGGACCCGGCCGACGCGGAGCGGACCCGCCGGTTCACCCTCACCGGCCGCAGCATCAACGGCCGCTCGATGGAGCTGGACCGGATCGACGAGACCGTCACCCGCGGCAGCACCGAGGTCTGGGAGGTGTCCAACCGGGACGGCACCCCGCACAACTTCCACGTGCACGACGTGCAGTTCCAGGTGCTCTCGGTCGGCGGCTCGGCTCCGCCGCCCGCCCTGAGCGGCTGGAAGGACACCGTCTACCTGGCGCCCAACCGGCCGGTGCGGCTGATCATGCGGTTCACCGACCACAGTGACCCGGACATGCCGTACATGTACCACTGCCACCTGCTGTACCACGAGGACGCCGGCATGATGGGCCAGTTCGTGGTGGTCGAGCCGGGCCAGCGAGCCGGCCGCCCGCCGCGGTCGGGCGACCACAGCGGCCACGACTGAGCGCGCCCGCCGTGCCGGTGGCGGCGCGGACCCGGCCGGGCGCCGGTGGCGCCGCGGTCCCTGTCGAGCTGCCCCACCGGTAGGACCATCCGAGCCTGCCCGCCGCCGGCCGGCAGCAACCCGCCCCGGGTCCGGGGGCAGCTCGACAGGGCGGACGAGGGTGAGCGCCACGACGACCACCGCACCCCGCCGCGCCGGCGTCGGCGCTTGGCGGGACGGCAGTTGGCGGGACGGCAGTTGGCGGGACGGCAGTTGGCGGGACGGTGGCGGTGGACGGTAGGGCGTACGGTCGGCGGGTGCGGATCATCAAGTACACCCACGCCTGTGTCCGGATCGAGCTCGACGGGGCGGTCCTGGTGATCGACCCGGGCACCTGGAGCGAGCCGCGGGCCCTGGCCGGCGCGGACGCCGTGCTGGTCACCCACGAGCACACCGACCACATCGACGTGCTGCGGCTGGCCGGCCTCGGGGTCCCGGTCTTCGTCCCCGAGCAGGCGGTGCTGCCCGACCTGGCCCCGCTGCCGGTCACCCGGGTCCGCGCCGGGCAACGGTTCACCGCCGCCGGCCTCAGCGTGACCGCGTACGGCGGGCGGCACGCCGCCATCCACGACGGGCAGCCCGACTGCGCCAACCTCGGCTACCTGGTCGAGGAGAGCGTCTACCACCCGGGCGACTCGCTGCACCGCCCCGAGCAGCCGGTGCCGACGCTGCTGGTGCCGGCGCAGGCGTCCTGGCTGAAGCTCACCGAGGCGATCGACTTCGCCCGCGCGGTCGGCGCCGGGCGGGTGTTCCCGATCCACGACGCCCAGCTCAACGAGCGCGGGCTGGCCAGCGTCAACGGCTGGTTCGGCGAGACGGTGCCCGGCTACCGGTACCTGGCTCCCGGCGACGCCGCCTGAGCCCTGCGCCGTTCCCCCGGCCGCGCGATGGTGGTCTCGGCGCACTGGTACATCGGGGCCACCGCGGTCACCGCCATGCCCCGGCCACGGACCATCCACGACTTCTACGGCTTCCCCCAGGAACTGTTCGACGTGCGCTACCCGGCGCCCGGCCTGCCCGAGCTGGCCGAGGAGATCAGCGACGTGGTGCACCCGACCTGGGTGGGCGCCGACGTGGACTCCTGGGGGATCGACCACGGCACCTGGTCGGTGCTCACCCACGCCTTCCCCGAGGCGGACATCCCGGTCGTCCAGTTGAGCATCAACGCCTTCAAGCCGCTGGACTACCACCTGGAGCTGGGCGCGCGGCTCGCGCCGCTGCGCGAGCGCGGCGTGCTGGTCGTGGCCAGCGGCAACGTGGTGCACAACCTGCGCGGGGTGAACCCCGGAATGGTCGACGAGGGCTTCGACTGGGCGCACCGGTTCGACGAGGCGGCGAAGGAGGTCATGCTCGGCCGGCCGACCGAGGCGGCCATCCTGGACGCCCACCGCGACTTCGACCTGGCCGTACCGACGCCCGACCACTTCATCCCGCTGCTCTACCTGGCCGGCCTGGCCGGCGCCGCCGGCGACGGGTCCACCGTGCTGGTGGACGGGTACGCCTACGGCTCGCTGTCGATGACCGCGTACACGGTGGGCCTGGCCTGCGAGGGCGCCGGCCCGGCGACCGGGGCGCCGAGGCTCCCGACCGACGTGCCGGCCGACTCGTCCAACATCTGACGCGGCCCGTTCCCCCCGCCCGCCGGCCGGCAGGGCGGCCCGGCGGGCGCGGGGGACTCAGAACTCGAAGCGCGGCGCGGCCGGGGTCAGCAGGGTCGTCCGGGACGGCGCGGACCAGCCGCGACGCAGTTCGGCGGCGATGGCGTCGAGCACCCGCGGCACGTCCCGCCCGGCGCCCTCGTGCATCGCCTCCACCACCACCAGGATCGACGCGGTGTCGTCGCGCACGGCCGACCAGCCGCTCTGCCGGTTGGTCCAGCGTCGGGCGTGCGCCCGCCCCTGCGGATCCGCGAAGATCACCTCGCCGGGGTCGGGCCGTTCCTCGGCGCCGGCGAAGGTCAGGTAGCGCTCGTCACCCCGGGCCGGGCGCACCTCGATGCCGCCGCCGATCCGCGTCACGTCCAGGATCCCCACCGGGATGGCGTACGCGGCGGAGACCGCGTTGCCGAGGTCGACCAGCGGGTGCACCTCGGGCAGGTCACCCTCGGTGCGCAGCCGGCGCAGCAGCGACTCCGACGCGCACCGGTATCTCGTCGGGGCGAGTCCCATCCGGGCGAACGCGCGCCGCCACGCCTGGATCTCCGGGAAGCTCGCCTCGGTGCCCCCGGCCAGCCGGTCCCGGGCCACCGCGTGCAGCTCGGCCAGCGGCAGCTCGGCGCGCGGCTTGCCGGCGACGCCCTCGGCGTAGAGCAGGCCGGCGACCAGCCCGGGGTGCGCGGCCCAGACCTCGGGGGAGTGCTGGAAGTACATCGCCGCCCTCCCTCACGCCTCGGCGCGGGCCAGCAGCAGCCCGAGCGCGACGAACGAGCCGGCGAAACCCCGGCGCAGCCAGCGGGTCACCGCCGGCCGGGCCAGCACCCGGTCGCGCACCGCGCCGGCCAGCACCCCGTAGGCGGCGAACACCACGAAGGTGAGCGCCATGAACACCGCACCCAGGCCGAGCATCCGGGCGAACTGGTTCGGCTCGCCGGCCCGCACGAACTGCGGCAGGAACGCGAAGAAGAAGATGGTCAGCTTCGGGTTGAGCAGGTTGGACAGCACCGCCACCGAGATCACGCGGGCGGCCGACGGGGCCGGCTGCGCCGGGTCGACGGCGAACCCGTCGCGGTCCCGCAGGGTGGCCCAGGCCAGGTAGAGCAGGTACGCCACACCGGCGTACTTGAGCACCTGGAAGGCCGTCGCGCTGGAGTGCAGCAGCGCGGCCAGCCCGGTGACCGCCGCGGCCAGGTGCGGGGCGACGCCCAGGGTGGAGCCGGCGGCGGCGAGCACGCCCGCCCGGGGGCCCCGGCCGAGCCCGGCGGCGAGGGTGTAGAGGGCCCCGGTGCCCGGGGTGGCGATCACGACGAGCGAGGTGACCAGGAACGCGATGGTCATCATCGTCCTTCCGACGAGTGGGTGGTGCTGTCTCGCCACCCACTCTGCTGCCATCATGGTCCAATGAGCAGGGCCAAACCACGTTCGCCCGAGAGGTCCATAACCGCCGGGTCGGACTTCCTTCACCTGGACATCGCCGAGGCGCCGCCCGGCGGCCGCGCCGACTGGCTGGCCGCCCGGCTGCGCCAGGCCATCGCCGACGGGCGGCTCCCGGTCGGCGGCCGGCTGCCCGCCACCCGGGTGCTCGCCGCCGATCTCGGCGTCTCCCGGGGCGTGGTCACCGAGGCGTACCAGCGGCTGGTCGAGGACGGCCAGGTCGCCGGGCGGGGGCGCGCCGGCACCGTGGTGGTCGCCGCCCCGGCCGCGCCGCCCGCGCCGCCCCCGGCCGCGGCGCCCGCCCCGGGCACGCTCTTCCCGCGCGCCCCGGGCACCCACGTCTTCGACGCCGTACGGGCGGTGCCGGCGCGGATCGACCTGACGCCCGGCGTACCCGACCTGGCCGCCTTTCCGCGTGCGGCCTGGCTGCGCGCCGAACGGACCGTGCTGCGGCGGTTGGCGGCGTCCGACTTCGGCTACGGCGACCCGCGTGGGGCGCCCGCGCTGCGCGCCGCCGTCGCCGCCTGGCTGGCCCGCAGCCGCGGCGTCGCCGTCGATCCCGCCGAGGTGATCGTGACGACCGGTGTCTCCCAGGCGCTCGGCGTGCTCGCCCAGGCCCTGCGGCCGTACGGCATCACCCGGATCCCGGTCGAGGACCCGGGCTCGCTCGGGGTACGCCAGCACCTGAACAACTGGGGAGTGGACACCCCGCCGGTCGCGGTCGACGACGCCGGCCTGCGGGTCGACGAGCTGGCCGCGAGCGGCGTGGCCGCGGTGATGCTCACCCCGGCCCACCAGTTCCCGACCGGCGTGGTGCTCGACGGCGAGCGCCGCCGCCAGCTCGTCGCCTGGGCGCGGGCCGGCGGGCTGATCGTGGAGGACGACTACGACGCCGAGCACCGCTACGACCGCCCGCCGGTGCCGGCGCTGCGGGCGTTGCTGCCCGACCAGGTCTGTTACGCCGCCAGCGTGTCGAAGCTGCTGGCGCCGGCGTTACGGGTCGGCTGGCTGCTGGTGCCGTCGCGCTACCGGGAGGCGGTGGTGGAGGCCCGGCGCAACGCCGACCTGGGCAACGCGGTGCTGCCGCAGCTCGTGCTCGCCGAGCTGATGACCTCCGGTGCGCTGGAGCGGCAGCTGCGGATGCTGCGCCGGCGGCACGTCCGGCGGCGGGACGCGATGATCTCCGCGCTGGCCCGGCATCTGCCGGGCGCGACCGTGCACGGGGCGGCGGCCGGGCTGCACCTGATGGTCACCTTGCCCGGTGACGTGCCGGACACCGAGGTGGCTGCGGCCGCGCTGGAACGCGGGGTGAAGGTGCAGCCGCTGTCCTGGCACTGCCAGCGGGCACACCGGCCCGGGCTGGTCCTCGGGTACGCGGCGAACCCGGCCTCGACCATCGAGGAGGGGATCGCCACCGTCGGCGCCGTGCTGCGCGGCTAGCTGGGGCCGCTGCCGGCGGGGGCGACCGGTACCGGCCGCGCCGCCCGCTCGGCGGTCAGGGCGTGGTGGGCCAGCCCGACGAGCCAGGCCAACCCGGTGAAGAGCGACAGGCGCTGGAGCAGGCCGGCGGGCGCCGGAGTCCACACGCCGGCGTAGTCCAAGCCGACGAGCGTGCCGGCGCCGAGGAACAGCACGAGGACGGCGACGCCCGCCGCGATCCCGTACGGCCGGGCGAACCGGCGGGCGTAGGTGAAGGCGGTCAGTGCCAGGGCGAGGAACACGGCTGGGCCGGCGACGTCGTGCAGCGCACCGTGCCACGAGGCGGTCGCTGCCGCGCCGGGCGGGTAGTCCAGGCCGGGATCGGTGACGAAGACCCCGGCGGCGAGGAGCGCGACCCCACCGGCGGCGACCCAGCGCGGCCCCCAGACCGCCGCGGGGCCGGAGCGGATGGTCCGCCGCAGCCCGGCCGCGAAGGCGATCAGCAGGACGCCGGTGACCACGAAGTTGGCGATCTGGATCCAGCCGCGCCCGGTGAGGGCCAGCTCACTGATCCAGTTCCGCAGCGGGTCGTAGTACGGCCGGGCGGCGCCTTCGACCAGTGCGACGGCGGCGAACAGCAGGGGGCCGGCGACGCCGGCCCAGAGGAGTCTGCGAGACCACATCTCTTCTCCAAACATAATCTGCACCATGCAGATAAACGATGTTGCAGATTATGCGGCGGTAGAGTCGGGCCATGTCAAGAGCGCGGCAGGAACTGCTGCTGGAGCTGCAGGCCACGCTGACCCAGGCGGTGGCCGACGCGATCCTGGTGCAGCAGGCGGCGGCCGACCGGCTCGGTCTCGGGCTGGCTGATTTCAAGTGCCTCACCGCACTCACCGAGCAGGGCTCGGCGACGGCCGGGGAGATCGCCCAGCGCACGGGCCTGACCAGCGGCGCGGTGACCCGGATGATCGATCGCCTGGAGCGCGCCGGGTGGGTCCGGCGCCGGCACGACACGGTGGACCGCCGCCGGGTGATCGTGGAGCCGGTGCCGGAGCGGCTGGCGGAGATCGAGCCGCTCTTCGCCGGCATGGCAGCCGGCTGGTCGGCCGCGCTCGCCGACTACGACGACGCGCAGTTGCGGCTGCTCATCGACCTGTTCGGCCGGATGCGCGCGCTGGCCCGGCAGCAGGCCGCGGCGATCCGGGTCGACGCCTGACGGCGCCCGCCGGTGCTACCGGCTCCGGAAACGGTTCGACGGCCGGCGCCACCGCCGGGGTGCTCGACCCCGCCGGTGGTGCCGGCCGCCGTCGGTACGCCGGGTTGGCGTACGTCAGAGGCGCTTCGCGACCTCGACCAGCTGGTCCAGGGCCGCGCCCCAGCCCTCGATGAAGCCCATGTCCGCGTGCGCCTTCTTCGCCGAGGCGTCGGCATGGATGGCGGTGGCGGTGTACTTCGTGCCGTTGCCGGCGGGTTCGATGTGCACGACGGCGGTGAACGGGAAGCCGTCCTCGCTGGCCTGCGGCCGGAAGCCGGGGCCGAGGGCCGAGGTGAAGACCAGCGTCGAGTTCTCCTCGACCAGCAGCACGCAGCCGACGTTGGGGAACTCCTGACCCTCCGGCGAGCGCATCACCGTGTTGAACTTGCCGCCGGGGCGCAGGTCGAGCTCGCAGGACGTGGTCGACCAGGGCTTCGGGGTGAACCACTGCACGATCAGCTCGGGCGTCGTCCACGCCTTCCAGACCAGCTCGGGCGCGACGTCGACGGTGCGCTCCAGGACGAGGTCGAGGTTCGGGTCCGCGGAGTAGGTGGTCATTTCTGCTGCTCCTTCAGGTTGTGGAGTAGTGCGTCGAGTTGATCCAGGCGTCGGGTCCACAGCGCGCGCTGACCGGCGAGCCAGCTGTCGACCTGTTCCAGCGGCGCGGGTGTGAGGCGGTAGGTGCGCACCCGTCCCTTCTTCTCCGACGTCACCAGGCCGGAGCGCTCGAGGACGCCCAGGTGCTGGGTGAACGACGGCAGTGCCATGTCGAACGGACGGGCCAGCTCGCTGGTCGTCGCGGGCCCCCGGCCGAGGCGTTCGACGATCCGCCGGCGGGTGGGGTCGGACAACGCGTGGAACACGCCGTCCAAGGCCGGGTCCGCCGGCCCGCCTCCGTCGCCAGATCGCTTAGGCATGTACCTAAGTATGGGGGCGAACGAAGCTTAGGTCAATACCTAAGTATTAGGCGCGTCGGAGGCTTGCGATGCCGTGACCGCCGCCGCCGCAGGGGAGGTGCGCCTTGACATCGGCGGCGCCCGCTGCCCAGCATCGGGGGCACCGGTGTCGCGACCTCGGCGGCCAGCAGGCCGTACGGGCTGAAACGTCGACTCTTCGCGAAGGGACGACGTGATGCACCCGATGCTGCGACGGCTGGACGACCTCGCCGCCCACCTCGCCACCCGCCCGGACGTGGTCGCGCTGCTCGGGCTGGGCTCCGCCGGCGCCGAGCACGACCGCCTCGACGACTACTCCGACCTCGACTTCTTCGTCGTGGTCGACGCGCCCGCCAAGCCGCGCTACCTGGAGTCCGTCGACTGGCTGCAGGCACCGTGCCCGGTGGCGTACAGCTTCGCCAACGACCGCAACGGGCGGAAGGCGCTCTACGCCGACGGCGTCTTCGTCGAGTACGCCGTCTTCACCGTCGCCGAACTCGCCCGGTTGCCGTTCACCGGCGCCCGGGTCGTCTGGCAACGCGACGACGCGCCCGCCGGGCTGGCAGACGCCGGCCCGCCGCCCGCCGCGGTTCCGTACGACACCGTCGAGTTCCACCTCAACGAGGCGCTGACCAACCTCTACGTCGGCTTGCTGCGCGACCTGCGCGGTGAGCGGCTGACCGCCGCGCGGTTCATCCAGTCGTACGCCGTCGACCGGGTGATCGGGCTGCTGAACCTGACCCACCCCGAGGCCGGGCACCGCCGCGACCCCTTCGACGCCAGCCGGCGGGTCGAGCAGGCGTACCCGCCGGAGGTGCTGCCGCTGGCCGCGATGGTGCCCGGCTACCAGCACAACCGGCGGGCGGCGGCGGTCACGCTGACCTGGCTGGAGGTGCGCTTCGCCGTGGACCGGGTGATCGCCGACGCGATCCGCCGGCTCCTGGCCGCCGGATCCTAGACCCGGCCGCCGAAGAAGACCCAGACCTCGGCCACCCGGCGCTGCCGCCCTGCCGAGTTGACCATTTTCTGGGAGCGCCGGCGACCGGGCGCCCACCGTCCCCAACGACTGGGAAGCTGTCCGGCAGTTGCCCGCGGAGAGGAGCCCGGCGTGTTCCCGCCGTCGACCGTCACCGACCCGGAGCTGGTCAGGGACCTGCAGGAGCGGGCCGCCCGGGGCCAGCCCGCGACGCTGATCGAGGACGCGCGCGGGTGGTGGTTGCGCCTCGCCCCCGGCGGCGCCTGGTGGGTGGGCAGCGTCCTGCCGCATCGTCCGGCCCGGGGAGCCGACCTGGCGCAGCGGGTCGCGGCGGCCGAGGAGTTCTACCGGGCCCACGGCGCGCCGCCGGCGTTCCAGATCAGCCCGCCGGCGTGCCCGGACGGGCTCGACGAGCTGCTGGCCGCGCGCGGCTACCGGCGGGAGTGCCCGGTCTCGTTGCAGGTCGCCCGGACCGTGGAGGTGCTCGACCGGTTGGCACCGGGCGCGCTGCGGGTCGAGCTGGACGACCGGCCGAGCCGACCGTGGCTGGACACCTGGCTCGCCGTACACGCGCCCGGTGGCGACCCCGGCGGCGAGCGGGAACTGCTCGACGGGGTGGCATTGCCGTCCGGCTACGCCCGCGCCCTGGTCGGTGACGACGTGGTCGCGGCCGGCCGGGCGGTGGCCGACGCCGGCTGGGCGGGGGTGTTCGGCATGGTGACGCTGCCCGGGGCGCGCGGGCGGGGCGCCGCCCGCGCCGTGCTGGCCGCGCTGGCCGAGTGGGCCGCTGCCCACCACGCCGACCACGTGTATCTCCAGGTGGAGCGCGGCAACGTCGCGGCGCGGCGGCTGTACGGGCGGGCCGGCTTCACCGAGCTGTGCGGCTACCACTACCGCATCGCGGGGTGACGGTCGCCCTGCGTCGGTGACAATCACCTGGTCCATGACTGCCGGGTCGCCCGCGCGCGTCATCGACGCCCACGCCTGTCGGTTCCCGACACACCGGCACCGCCCGACGTGTCGGCCCCGCTCATATCGGGTGTGCTCGATGTCACGCTAGCGTCTGGCCACGCCGACACCACCGCCGGCGCTCGCCGAACCGGGAGCGTCCATGACCACACCGCTGAGGGCCACCGCCGCCCTGGTCACCGCCCTGCTGCTGACCCTGACCACCGCGACCCCCGCCCAGGCCGCCGACCCGTCCACCAAGACCCCGGTCGCCGGTTCGCTGCGCGCCTACAACGTCTCCGCCGTGTACGTCGCCGGAGTCTCCTCCGGTGGCTACATGGCTACCCAACTGCACGTCGCCTACTCGTCCCGGATCCGCGGCGCGGCCGTCTTCGCCGCCGGGCCCTACTACTGCGCCCAGAACAACGTCGCCCAGGCGCTCTACGGCTGCGGCGACAACCAGTACCCGACCAACCTGTCCGCCCTGCAGACCTACACCCGCACCTGGGCCTCGTACGGCTGGGTCGACCCGGTGGGCAACCTCTCCGGCGACCCGGTCTACGTCTTCCACGGCGCGAACGACAACACCGTCAAGAAATCCGTCACCGACGACCTGGTCCGCTACTACCAGCACTTCGGCGCCAGTGTGCAGTACGACAGCGGCTCCTCGGCCGGGCACGCCTGGGTCACCCCGTACGGCACCCGCGGCTGCACCGCGACCGCGTCGCCGTTCCTCAACAACTGCGGCACCGACCCGCAGCAGGCCCTGTTGCGCAAGCTGCTGGGCAGCGTCGCGGCGCCGAACACCGGAGCCCTGGGCGGCACGCTCATCCGGTTCAGCCAGAACACCCACGCGGTCAACGGCTACGCCCCCGGCCTGAGCATGGACGCCAACGGCTTCGCGTACGTGCCGTCGTCGTGCGCCGCCGGCCAGTCCTGCCGGCTGCTGGTCGCCCTGCACGGCTGCCTCCGGGCGTACGGCTCGGTCGGCACCGCGTTCGTGGACCGGGCCAACCTCAACCAGTACGCCGACACCAACAACCTGATCGTGCTCTACCCCCAGGCCGCCACGGCGGGCACCAACCCCAACGGCTGCTGGGACTGGTGGGGCTACCTCGGCGCCACCAACTACCCGATCAAGGGCGGCGCCCAGGTCGAGACGATCATGAACATGGTCCGCCGCCTCGACGGCTGACCCGCGCGAGGTGGCCCCCGGCCGGGTCCCGATCAGGCGTGCTCGTCGGCCGGGGCGTCCACCCCGGCCAGCCGGGCGTCCGCCTCGGCCTGGCCCTCGGCGTCCCGGGCCGCCTCGCAGATCGCTGCGGCGTCCACCCAGTGCCGCCGCGCCTCGTCCGGGTCGCCGAGCGCGGCCGCCGCGTCGCCCAGGTACAACAGCGTCCGGCCCAGCCCGGCGGTGGCCGGCCCGCCCTCGCGCAGCCGCCGGCTCTCGGCCAGCATCTCGTACGCCTGCCGGGCCTGGCCGGGCGCGGCGCCGAGCAGCGTGGCACCGGCGTTGAGCAGCGCGGCGGCCCGGTTCGTCGGGTCCGCCACCGACTCGTACTCGCGCAGCGCGGCCCGCCACGACTGCGCCGCGTCCAGGTGCTCGCCCATCTCGGCGTGCACCAGCACCAGGTTGGTCAGCGCCGCCGCGTAGCCGCGGGCGTCGCCGAGCGAGCGGAAGGTGTTCGCCGCCCGCACCAGGTGGTGGTGGGCGATCTCCAGTTCGCCGCGCGCCAACTGGGCGGCGCCGAGGCCGAGCTGGGTCAGCGCGTGCCCGGCCCGGTCGGCGCTGGAACGGTGCCGGCGGGACAGCTCCAGGTGTTCCACCGCGTCGTCGAGCTGACCCAGGTCGAGCAGGACCAGGCCGAGGTTCATCCGGGCCTGGGCCGTGCCCCGGCGGCCGCGCTCCGCCACGGCCAGGGTCAGCGCGGTCGCCGCGCCCTGCGGGTCGTGCCGGCGCCGGCGCAGCACGCCCAGCTCGTTGTGCGCCCAGCCGGCGATCTCCGGCCGGTCGTCGGCGGTCGGCGTGGCCAGCACGGTGCGGCACACCTCGTCCCACTCGTCCAGCCGCTCGACGTGGGCGAGCCAGCCGCACAGCGCGACCGCCAGCCGGAACCACCAGCGGCGGACCCGCCGGGGCAGCGTCTCGGCCGCGCCCGCCGGCACCTTGACCACCGCGAGCAGCAGCTCCTGGTGCAGGTCGAACCAGCCGTACGGGTCGTCGTCCAGCGGCAGCGGCCGGTCCCGGTCCAGGGTGGACGCGGCCACCGCCAGGCTCGCCACGTGCCGGTCGGCCCGCCGGGCCAGGTGCCGGGTGAGCCGGGCCTGCGCGGCCACCCGCCGGCGCACCGGCTCGTCGTCGCGCAGGTGCATCCGGGCGTACGGGCCGAGCAGCGGGCGCACCTCGTACCGGTCGCCGGGCGCGCCGACCACGAACGCCCCGGCGGCCAGTTCGTCCAGCAGGGCGGCGATCCGGTCCGGTCGCCGGTCGGCGAGCGCCGCGATGGTCGGCCGGTCCACCGGCGCCGGGCTGAGCGACATCAGCCGCCACAGCCGGCGGGCCTCCGCCGAGAGCGCGTGGTAGGCGGTGTCCCGGGCGGTCACCAGCAGCGTGGCCGGTGAGGCGTCGATCTCCTGGTGCGGGGGAGTCCCGACCGCCCGGCGCAGCGCGTCGAGCACGTCGGCGTGCCGCCACCCGTGCTGCGCGGTGCGTCGCCCCAGCTCCGCCACCGTACGCGGCTGCCGCCCGCACAGCTCCACGATGTCCCGCACCGCCGGGTCGGTACGCGGGTCGGGCCGGTGCGGCCGGGCCGCCGGCGCCGCCGCGCCGGCCGCGGCGAACAGCTCGACGGCGTCGTCGGTGTCCGGCTCGCCCAGCCAGTGCGCCGCCACCCCCTGGCTGGCGGCCAGCGCGCCGGTGCCGGCCAGCAGCAGCCGGCAGGTCCGCGCGGTCGGCGGCAGCAGCGGCCGGACCTGCGCCGGGTCGTCCACGTTGTCCAGCACCAGCAGGATCCGGCGGCCGTCGAGCTGGCGGCGCACCTCGTCGGCGGCGTGCGCCAGGTCGTCCGGGCGGCCGGACGCCGGCGGCCGGGTGCCCAGGATCCGGGCCAGCGCGGCGAGCACCTGCCGCGCCGACCGGCGCCGCCCGCCGCGGCGCAGGTCCAGGTGGTAGAGCCCGTCGGGGAACTCGGCCCGGCACAGGTTGGCCGCCTGGATCGCGCACCACGAGGTGCCGACCGCGCGGCGGCCCACCACCGCCACCGCGTGGTGCTGTTTCAGCTCGTCGACGACGGCCTGCACCTCGTCGTCGCGCCCGGTGAACCCGGCCGGGTAGGGCAGGGTGGGCGGCCCGGCCGCCGCCGGCGCCTCGGCGTCCGTCTCGTCCGGCTCGGCGAGCTGGTCGCGCCGGCGCCGGCGCCACTCGACCAGGAAGGAGGCGAGCAGGCCGAGCACCACCACGCCGACGCTCGCCGAGCCCAGCACCTGGACCGACAGCTCGGAGAGCAGGTTGCCGGCGACGTTGCCGAGCAGCGCGCTGACCCCGCCGCCGAGCACCCCGCCGACGGCCAGCAGCACGCTCAGCCGGCCCGGCCCGCGCGACCGCCCGGCCGGCCGGCTCACCGCACGCCCCCGGCGACCAGCCCGGCGACGAGCTGGCGGCGGGCCAGCACCACCAGCAGCACCGGCAGGATCGACGCGACCACCGAACCGGCGGCGAGCACCCCGCTGTTGGCCACGAACCCGCGGGTCTGGCCGGCGAGGAACAGCCCCAGCGGCGCCGCGCCCGGCCCGCTGAACAGCAGGCCGACCACCAGGTCGTTCCACACCTGTACGAACTCCAGTACGGCGACCGCGATCACCGCCGGGCGGTTGTGCCGGGCCAGCAGCCGCAGCGTGCTCCACCAGTGCCGCCCGCCGAGCCGTACCGCGCGCACCTGCTCGGCGGGCAGGTCGGCGAAGGCGTTGCGCAGCACCAGCACGGCGAACGGGATGCCCAGCGCCACGTGCACCAGCGCCAGCCCGCGGGTGGTGCCGGAGGAGAGCACCGCGCCGAGCACCTCGTTGACCGGACCGGCGATCACCTGCACCGGCACCACGCTGGCCGCCATCAGCAGCAGCCCGGTGGCCTGCGCGGGCGGGCCGGTCAGCCAGGCCAGCGGGTACGCCGCCAGCAGCGCGATGCCGAGCACGGCGGCGGTGACGAGGGTGGCCAGCACCAGGGTGAACCCGAGCGTGCGCCACAGCTCGGGACCGCTGGCCAGCTGCCGGTAGGAGTCCAGGCTGGGCGCGCTCGACCACCAGGCCCGGGCGGCCGCGTCGACCGGCCGGTGCAGCGAGGTGGCCAGCAGCACGCCCAGCGGCACCAGCCAGGCCAGCGCGGCGCCGGCGGCGAGCAACCGGATCGACCGGCGCGGCGGCGCCGCCGGCTCCGGGTCGACCGGCCCCGGGTCGCGCGGTGGCGGCCACGCCTGCCGGACGAAGAGCGCCGCCACCAGCATGCCGGCCGCCACCGCCGCCAGCCAGATCACCCCGAGTGCGGCGCCCTCGCCGGTGGTGGTGCCGCCGGAGGTCTGCCAGACCCGCAGCGCCAGCACCGACGCCTCGTCGCGCACCGAACCGGGGGTCATCACCAGGATCAGGTCGAAGGTGCGGCTGGTGCCGAGCGCCACCAGGGCGAACACCACCGCGACGGTGCGCAGCAGCAGTGGGCGCCACTGCGCGTCCCAGAGCACGTCGCGCCGGTTGCCGCCGTAGGCGCGGACCGCGTCGCCGAGGCTCGGCGGCACCGCGTCCAGCGCGGCCCGGAACACCAGCACGGCCAGCCCGACCCAGGCCCACACGAACGCCGACATCAGGGCCACGGTGACCAGGCCCGGGCCGAGCAGCTGCGGCACCTGCTCGGCGGGGCGCCCGGTGAGCCGGGCCAGCAGCAGGGTGGCCAGCCCGCGCTGCGGATCGGGGTCGTAGAGCAGCCGGAAGGTCACCCCGGTGACCACCAGCGGCAGCGCGGTCGGCACCACCAGGATGAGCCGGACCAGCCCGCCCTCCTGGGAGCGGCGGGACGCGGCGGCCAGCAGGTAGCCCAGCACGGTGACCACCGCCGGCACCAGCAGCGCCCAGAGCACCGTCCGGCCCACCACCGCCGCGGTGCCCGGCGCGGCGAACGCGGCCCGGAAGTTCGCCGCGCCGACCCACCGGCCGTCGGTGACCACGCTGGCGTGCAGCGTCCGCAGCACCGGCCAGGCCACCAGCCCGCCGAGCAGCAGCAGCGCCGGCAACAGCAGCGCGGAGGTGGCCCCGGCGGCCGGATAGGCCCGGCCGCGTCGGGGCGGCCCGACGTCGTCGAGGACCGCCAGCTCGCCGAGGACCGGCCGGGTCATCGCCCACCCCCGGCCGCCCGGGCCGCCGCGGCCAGCTGGCCGGTGGCCCGGCGTACCGCCTCGGCGGCGGGCACCCCGCCGGTGACGTCGGCGAAGAAGTCCTGCATGATCCGCCAGATGCCCACCCCGTCCGAGCCGGTGAACGGGCCGGGCAGCCGGTCGGAGAGGTCGAAGCGGACCGACTCCGCGTCGCGCAGCTCGGCGGCGAGCGCGCGGCGCATCGGGTCGTGGTAGCTCTCCAGCGGGACCGTGACGTTCGGGGAGAGGTAGCCGCCCGCGCGCAGCCACGGCTGGAACGCCTCCCCTCCGCTGAGCCAGCGCACCAGCTCGGCCCCGCGGGGCGACCCGGCGAACGCCACGGCCGCGTCGCCACCCAGGATCAGCGGACGGTCCGCCGCCCGCGACCCCGGGAACCGGAAGGTGACCGGCTGCTCCGTACCGCGCTGGAACCGGGCGCTGACGTCATCGACGAAGTCGGCCTCGAACACCATCGTCGCCCGGCGGTGGTGCACCACCTGGATCACCGACTCCTCGTACTGGGTGAGCAGGGCGCGGCGGGGGCCGCCGGGAAATGCGCCGTCGATGCTCCACAGCTCGGCGAGGCGCTCCAGGGCGATCCGCACCGAGCGGCTGCGCCAGTCGGCCTCGCCGCTGGCCAGCGCCTCGTAGAAATCGGGCGCGGCGATGTCGGCGAGCACGTTCTCGAACCAGTCGGTGAGCACCCAGCCGTCGGCGGCGCCGATCGCCAGCGGCGCCGGGGCGATGCCGGCCCGGGCCCGGGCGCCCAGCCGACGGGTGATCGCCACCAGCTGGTCCCAGGTGGCGGGGGGCTCGGAGAGCATCGAGCGGAAGTACCAGAACAGCGACTTGTGGGCCGCCTTCACCCAGACCCCGTAGCGGCGGCCGTCGGTGGCGAGCAGGTCGGCCATCCCGGGCGGCACGGCGTAGCTCGCGGCGGGGGCGAGTTCGCGCAGCCAGCCCCGGCGGGCGTACTCGACGACCAGGCCGGAGCGGGGCAGGATCGCCACGTCGGGGCTGGTGCCGGCGAGGTGCCGGGCGCGCAGGAACGCGTCGATGTCGTTACCGGCGCTGACCACCCGCACCGGGGCGCCGTAGCCGGCCACCACCTGCCGGAACCGGGCCAGCTCGGTGCCGCTCCACACCACCGCCACCTGCACCGCCGGCTCGCCGCGGGAACAGGCGGCGGCGGCCGTGGCGGTGCCCGCCGCGGCGGCGGCGCGCAGCAGCGTACGGCGGCGCAGCCTCACCGGCCCGCCTCCGTGGCGGCGTCGGCCGGCTCGACCCGGACCGGCTCGCCGAGTTCGGCGAGCACGGCCTCGTCGGCTGTGCAGACCAGCACCGCGAGGCCCGGCGCGTCCGGTGGGGCGAGCCGCCCGACCAGGTCGGTGAGCCGCCCGCCGTCGGGGGCGCCACCCGGCAGGTCGATCACCAGCACCTCCGGCAGGCAGGCCATCGCCCGGGCCAGCGCCGCCCGGAACCGCTGGCCCTCGGAGAGCAGGTGCGGCCGCAGGTCGAGGGTCGGCGCCAGCTCCAGCTGCTCGACCACGGCCGCCGCCCAGCTGTCGGCCACCTCGCGCACCCGTTCCCGCTTGCGCTGGCCGTAGGCGATGTTGCGGCGCACGGTCAGGTGGGGCAGCAGGGCGCCGCCGGCCGGGACGTACCCGATGCGGCGGCGCAGCGGCGGCAGGTCGGTGACGTCCCGGCCGCCGACCAGGACGGCGCCGGCCGCCGGCGCGGCCAGCCCGACCACCACCCGGGCGAGCGCGGTGCCGACCCGGGGCGGGGCGGCCAGCGCCACGGTGGCGCCGGCGGGCACGTCGAGGGTCACCGGCGTGCCGGCGGGCGGCACGACGAGTTCGCAGAGTCGTAACGTGACCATCACCTCCGGTGACCCGAGTCGTCGCCCCCAGGGTGGCACATCCGGACGACGGACACGCCCCCGCACCCTCCCTTGTGGAGGCGCGAGCGGCCCTCACCCGTCGGTGGGGCCTCGGCCGGAACGGGCACCGGGCCGGCCCGCTGCCCCCTAGCCTGGCGCTGAGGAGCACCACGGGATCGTCGACGGAGGTCAGCGGTGAGCATCGAGGACGCCAGGGACGCCTTTGCCGGTGCCGAGGAAGTGGAGATCACCGTGACCGGCCGGCGGACCGGCCGGCAGATCTCCCACCCGGTGTGGTTCGTGCAGGAGGAGCAGAGCATGTTCCTGGTGCCGATCACCGGGTCGGACAGCGACTGGTACAAGAACGTCCGGCAGACGCCGCTGATCGAGGTGGCCGTGAACGGGACGGCGGTGAGCGCGCCCGCCACCCCGATCACCGACGCCGACCGGGTCGACCACGTGGTGGAGATGTTCCGCGCGAAGTACGGCCGCCAGTACGTGGACGAGCACTACCCGAGGCGCGACGTCGCCGTCCAGGTCTCCCTCGGCTGAGCCGGGTGCTCAGCCCGGCGGCTCGCGACGATAGAGCGCGGCCAGCGCGGCGGCGGTGTCCGCGAGCCTGGCCCGCAGCTCGGCCGGGGCCAGCACCTCCACCTCGGCGCCCAGGCGCAGCAGGTCGCCGTGGGCGTGGGTGAGCGACTCGATCGGCACCAGCGTGGTCACCCAGCCGGCGGCGTCCGGCGGGCCGGCGTTGCGCTCCGCCGCCCCGGCCACCACGTCGCTGGCGATCTCCCGCAGCCGCTGCCGGCCGCGCGGGGTCAGCCGGATCGTCGCGTCGGCGCGGTGCAGTTGGGCCCGGAACCGCACCACGTGCGCCTGCCACCAGGCCGGCAGGTCGAACTCCGCCGGCCGGTCGAAGCCCTCGTCCAGGGTGGTCAGCGCCAGGATCTGGTTGATCCGGTAGGTCGCCGGGGTGTCCCGGCCCGGCCGGTTGGCCACCGCGTACCAGCGGCCACCCTTGAGCACCAGCCCGTACGGCTCCAACACCCGCTCCACCTCGCCGCTCCAGCTGCGGTAGCGGACCCGGACGCGCCGCTCCCGCCACACCGCGTCCGCCACCGCGGCCAGGTGGGGGGAGGCGTCGCCGTCGGCGTACCAGCCGGGGGTGTCCAGGTGGAAGCGCTGCTGGAGCCGCTGCGCCCGGTCGGCCAGCGCGGGCGGCAGCGCGGCCTGGAGCTTGAGCTGGAGGGCGGCCACCACCGCCCCGTAGCCCAGCTCGGCGGCGGGGCCGGGCAGCCCGGCGAGGAAGAGGCGCTCGGCCTCCTCGGCGGTCAGCCCGGTGAGCCGGGTCCGCCAGCCCTCGACCAGCTGGTAGCCGCCGGCGTGCCCGGCCTCCCCGTAGAGCGGGATGCCCGCCGCGTGCAGCGCCTCGACGTCGCGGTAGACGGTGCGGACGGAGACCTCCAGCCGCTGGGCGAGCTGGGCGGCGGTCAGCCGCCCGTGGCTCTGGAGCAGCAGCAGGAGGGAGAGGAGTCGACTGGCCCGCACTCCGCTGACAGTAGCTGTCAGGGGAGCGGTCCTACCGTCCCGGCATGGCATTTCGCGACAAGGATCTCTGGGTGCCGGGACCGGTAACGGTCGCCGGCCGCGAGCTCAAGCGCTACCACATCGACCAGCCGCACCGGCGGATCGAACCGGAGGTGGAGAAGGCCGCGTACGACCTGCTGCCCCGGCTGCTGCCGGCCGGCCCGGACGACGGCACCCCGGCGGCCGGCTGGGTGGTGCTGCACCGGGGCGCCGACACCGGCGCCTACCTGCTGGCGTACACCTGGGTGTGGGACAACGTGGTGCGGGTACGGATCGCCGCCGCCGGCCAGCCCGCCCTGGACTGCCCGGACGACGATCCGACCCACTTCGTCGAGCAGCACCGGCCGTGGGTGGGCTGCATCTGGGAACTCGGGGTGCTGGAGCACGAGCGGGCCGCCTGGGCCCGGCACGTGCTCGCGCCGGAGCGTCCGGACCTGGCCGGGTGGCGCGCCGACACCCGGGCCGAGGGGCCGGTGGGCCGCTGATGGGCGACTTCGACTTCTTCGTCGGCACCTGGGACGTGGTCAACCGGCGGTTGGTGAAGCGGCACGTCGGCAGCGACGAGTGGGACGAGTTCCCCGGGCGGTCGGTCGCCCGGACCTTCTTCGGCGGCGCCGGCAGCTTCGACGAGATCACCTTCCCGACCAAGGGTTTCTCCGGTGCCACCGTGCGGATCTTCGACCCGGCCGCCGGCACCTGGTCGATCTACTGGATGAACAGCGACCGGGGGAGGCTGGAGCTGCCGCCGGTGGTCGGCCGGTTCGTCGACGGGGTGGGCACCTTCTACGCCGACGACGTCGACGAGGGCCGCCCGGTCCGGTGCCGGTTCATCTGGTCGGCGATCACCCCGACCTCCTGCCGCTGGGAGCAGGCGTTCTCCACCGACGGCGAACGCACCTGGGAGACCAACTGGACCATGGAGTTCACCCGCGCGCCGGCTGTCTGAGTCACCGCTCAGCCGGCCACCGGGGTCGCGTCCGGCCGTAGCCGGTGCGGCATCTCCCAGCCGTCGGCCAGCCGGGACGGGTGCACGTTCTGCCCGCCGCCGAAGAACTCGCAGAACTTCATGATCAGCGGGTCCCAGCGCAGCGGGTCGACATAGCTCGTGCCGGGGATGACCAGGTCCTCCTCGACGTACGCGCGCAGCACCTGCACCTCGAAGGCGGTGGCCTGCGCGCTGCTGCCGCCGAACCGGTGCGTCGCGACGACCCGGCATTCGAGCTGGACCGGGCACTCCGCCACCCGGGGTGCCCGGACCAGTTCCGACGGCTGGGCGGTCAGCCCGGCCAGGGCGAACTTGTCCGGCTCGTAGCGGTAGCCCTGGCGGACCTTGTGCTCGGGCACGTCGGGGCGGCCGGTGGTGAGCGCGATCCGGTCCACCGCGTCGACCATCGCGGCGGACGGCAGGTTGAGCACGCACTCCCGCTCGCGGCGCAGGTTGGCGGTGGTCTGGCCGCTGTCGCCGAGGCCGAGCATGGCGTGCTGCCCGAGCCACCACGCCGACGACATCGGCGCCAGGTTCGCCGTGCCGTCCGGGTTGCGCGAGCTGACCAGCACCACCGGCGTGCCGAAGTAGAGCACCTTGAGACCGGGAACCACGTGCATCCGTACGCCTTCCATCACGGGCGCGACCGGGTGTCGCGCCTCCGCCGTCGACTCTGCGCCGGGGCGGCCGGCCGTTGCTGGCGGCGATCGGACATCGCGTTCGACCCTCGCCGTTCCGGGGCGAACCGCCGGACCTGCGTGCCTATGCTCGGCACGTGGCGCTTCAGCGGATGGACCATGTCGGCGTCGTGGTCGACGACCTCGACGCCGCCACCGCGTTCTTCACCGAGCTGGGGATGGAGCTGGAGGGCCGGACGCCGGTCGAGGGACGGTGGGTGGACCGGGTCGTCGGGCTCGACGGCGTCCGGGTCGAGATCGCCATGATGCGCACGCCGGACGGCCACGGCCGGATCGAGCTGACGAGGTTCCGCACGCCGGCGGCGGTCAGCGCCGAGCCGGCGCACGCACCGCCGCACACCCTCGGCATCCGTCGCATCATGTTCGCCGTCGACGACCTCGCCGACGCGCTCGCCCGGCTGCGCGCCCACGGCGCCGAACTCGTCGGCGAGGTGGCGCGGTACGAGGACGCCTACCGCCTCTGCTACGTCCGCGGCCCCGCGGGCATCATCGTCGCCCTGGCCGAGCAGCTCGACTGACGGTCGGCCGGGACCCCGTGCCGGACCCGCCAACCGGCGGCTTGCCAACCTCTATTCTAGTACTAGAATAAGGCCGTGGAGCTGACGCCGTCCGAACTGGTCGTCCTCGGGTTGATCGTCGAGTCGCCGCGGCACGGCTACGACCTGGAGCAGGTCATCGAGCGTCGCGGGATCCGCCAGTGGACCGAGATCGGCTTCTCCTCGATCTACTACCTGCTCGCCAAGCTCGAGAGTCGCGGGCTCGTCCACGCCCCCGAGGCGCCGGCGGCGGCGAAGTCCCGGCGGGTCTTCCACGCCACGGCCGCGGGGCGGGAGGCCGCCGCCCGCGGCGCGCTCGCGCTCATCGCCGAGCCGCGTCCGGTCGCGCATCCCCTTCTCGTGGGCGTGGCGAACCTGGCCCTGCTCTCCGACCAGGAGTACCGGCGGGCGCTGGGCGACCGGCTCGCCCGGGTCGAGGCGCGGATCGCCGCCGTCCGGGCGGCCGAGGCCGCGCAGTCCCCCCTCGCGCCGCCGGCCCGCGAGGTCTTCTCCTACTCCCTCAGCCTCCTGGAGGCGGAAAGGTCGTGGCTCGCGGCGCGGGCCCAGGTGCGTGATGACGGACAAGACTGACTTCAAGCGGGAGATCGACACCTACCGCGCGAGCCGCGGGCGGTTCGACGTCGTCGACGTGCCCGACCTGCGGTACCTCATGATCGACGGGCACGGCGATCCGAACACCCCGGCCTTCACCGACGCGGCCGAGGCGCTCTACCCGCTGGCCTACAAGCTGAAGTTCGCCAGCAAGCGGACCCTCGGGCGCGACTACGTGGTCATGCCCCTGGAGGCACTCTGGTGGGCCGACGACATGGCCACGTTCACGGCGCTGCGCGACAAGTCCCGGTGGGACTGGACCCTGATGATCATGGTCCCCGACTGGATCGACGAGGAGATGTTCGCCGGCGCCGTCGAGCAGGTGGCGGCCGGGGACCGCCCGCGCCGCCTCGACGACGTCCGGCTCGGGGCGCTCTCCGAGGGGCGCTGCGTGCAGACGCTCCACGTCGGCTCCTACGACGACGAGGCCCCGGTGCTGGCGCGGATGCACCACGAGTTCATCCCGGGCAACGGGTTGCGGATGGTGGGCAAGCACCACGAGATCTACCTCAGCGACTTCCGCCGGACCGCCCCCGAGAAGCTCCGCACCATCCTCCGGCAGCCGGTCGGCCCCTCGGCGCCGGCCCGGTGATCGTCTGACCGTCGACGGTCGCTCGAAGCTCCTTCCGCCCTGACTCGCCGCGGACGACCACTGTCGTCGCGGCGCGACGCCGAGTCGGCCGGCGGGTCAGGCGGGTGGGGGAGGGGTGGTGCGGTAGATCGCGGTCAGCCAGACGTCGAGCAGCACGTCGACCACGTCGCGTTCGGCCACCGCCGGCCCGTCGCCGGCGAAGGTGGCGTACCAGACCCGCTCGTTCATCGAGTTGAGCGCGATGGCGAGGTCCCGGGCGGGCAGCCCGGCCGGCGCGGCACCGCGCCGGCGTTCCGCCTCGATCGCGGTCTCGATGGCCTGCACCCAGCGCTCCATGACGGTCGCCCAGAGCCGGCGCACCTCGGCGTTGGTGCCGCGCACCTGGGCGCAGGCCAGCACCACCGCGCGGTGCCCGCCGAACGTCTCGTGGAACCGGGTGATCAGCTCCCGCCACCGGGCCGGCGGATCCTCCGCCAGCCGGACCAGCACGTCGCCGCAGGCCGCCTCGGCCTCCTCGGTGACCCGGTCCAGCAGCGTCAGCAGCACCGCGTCCTTGGACGGGAAGTAGAAGTAGAAGGTCGGCCGGGAGATGCCGGCGCCGCGGGCCAGGTCGTCGATGGAGATGTCGGCGAAGGCCCGCTCGTGCAGCAGCCGCTCGGCGGTGGCCAGGATGGCCGATTCCCGCTCGTCGCCGGAGGAGCGGGCCGCGCGGCGTCCGCGCGGGGCCGCGGTCGGAGTGGGCGTACGGGCGGGCGTCATGACCGCTCACTCTACACCGGATCGACACTGTGTCGATTGGACTCGACAGGGTGTTGACGGGCGTCGACGGCGGTGGATAGTGTCCGGTGTCACCGCCTCGGGATCGGGAGATGACATGGCCTGCGACCACGTCGACGTGCTCATCGTCGGTGCCGGCCTCTCCGGCATCGGCGCCGCCTGCCACCTGCGGCGCGCCTGCCCGGGCAAGACGTACGCGGTGCTGGAGGCCCGGGGCGCGATCGGCGGCACCTGGGACCTGTTCCGCTACCCGGGCGTCCGGTCCGACTCCGACATGTTCACCCTCGGCTACTCGTTCCGGCCGTGGACCGACCCGAAGGCGATCGCCGACGGCGACGCCATCCGGGCGTACGTCCGGGAGACCGCCGACGAGTACGGCGTCACCGAGCACATCCGCTTCCACCACCGGGTGGTGCGGGCCGACTGGGACAGCGCGACCGCCCGCTGGACGGTGCACGCCCGGCGCGACGACACCGCCGAGGACGTGGTGCTGACCTGCTCGTTCCTGTACACCTGCGCCGGCTACTACCGCTACGACGCCGGCTACACGCCCGACCTGCCCGGCGCGGAGACGTTCACCGGACGGATCGTGCACCCGCAGCACTGGCCCGCCGACCTCGACCACACCGGCCAGCGGGTGGTGGTGATCGGCAGCGGCGCGACGGCGGTGACCCTGGTGCCGGCGATGGCCGAGCGGGCCGGGCACGTCACCATGCTGCAACGCTCACCCACGTACGTCATCGCGCTGCCCTCGCGCGATGTGCTCGCCGACACGCTGCGCCGCTTCCTGCCGGCGAAGGCCGTGTATCCGGTGGTGCGCTGGAAGAACGTCCTGCTCGCCACGGCCAACTTCCAGGCCAGCCGCCGTGCCCCCAGGCTGGTCCGGAAGCTGCTGCGGCGCGCCGCCAAGGGTCGGCTGCCGGCCGGCTACGACGTCGACCGCCACTTCTCGCCCCGCTACGACCCGTGGGACCAGCGGCTCTGCGTGGTGCCCGACGGCGACCTGTTCACCGCGCTGCGCCGGGGCCGGGCCTCGGTGGTCACCGACACCATCGACACGTTCACCCCGACCGGCATCCGGCTCAGCTCCGGCGAGGAGTTGCCGGCCGACATCGTGGTCACCGCCACCGGGCTGAACCTGCTCGCCCTCGGCGGGATGACGCTGAGCGTGGACGGCGCCGAGGTCGACCTGGCGAGCAGGGTCGCCTACAAGGGGATGATGCTCTCCGGGGTGCCGAACTTCGCGATGACCATCGGCTACACCAACGCCTCCTGGACGCTGAAGGCGGACCTGGTCGCCACGTACGTCTGCCGGCTGCTGCGCCACCTCGACCGCACCGGCCAGCAGGTGGTCACCCCGCTCGCACCCCGCGAGGGCCCGCTGGAGCCGATCATCGACCTCAAGTCCGGCTACGTGCTGCGCAGCGTCGACGCGCTGCCCAAGCAGGGCGCCTCGGCGCCGTGGCGGCTGCACCAGAACTACCCCCGCGACGTGCTGCTGATGCGGCACGGCCGGTTGACCGACGTCGGGGTGCGCTTCTCCCGCGCCGCCGCCGACCGGTCGAGCACTCCGGAAAGGAGCACCGCCGATGCGTAGCTTCGACTTCACCTCCGGCACGGCCGTGGTCACCGGCGCGGCCAGCGGGATCGGGGAGGCCCTGGCGCACGGGCTGGCCCGCCGCGGCAGCGACCTCGTGCTGCTCGACCGGGACGCCGACCGGCTCGCCGCCGTGGTCGCCGCGATCCGCGCGGCGCACCCCGACCGGCAGCTGACCAGCTACCTGGTCGACCTCGCCGACGCCACGGCCACCGCCCGGGTGGCCGAGGAGGTCCGGCAGCGGCACCCCGCGATCCGGCTGCTGGTCAACAACGCCGGCGTGGCCCTGGGCGGCCGGTTCGACCAGGTGACCCTGGACGAGTTCACCTGGGTCATCGAGATCAACTTCCGGGCCGTGGTGCAGCTGACCCACGCCCTGCTGCCGGCGCTGAAGGCCGAGCCCGGCGCGCACCTGGTCAACGTCTCCAGCCTGTTCGGCCTGATCGCCCCGGCCGGGCAGGCCGCCTACGCGGCGAGCAAGTTCGCCGTCCGCGGCTTCACCGAGGCGCTGCGCCACGAGTTGGTCGACGACGGGATCGGGGTGACCTCGGTGCACCCGGGCGGCATCCGCACCCGGATCGCGCAGAGCGCCCGGATCGGCAGCGGCGTCTCCGCCGCCGAGTACGAGGCCGGCCGGAAGGAGTTCGAGAAGCTGCTCTCGATGGACCCGGCGAAGGCGGCCGAGATCATCCTGCGCGGGGTGCGCCGCCGCCGGGGCCGGGTGCTGGTCGGCTGGTCGGCCAAGCTGCCCGACCTGCTGGCCCGGGTCGCCCCCGCCTCGTACGGGCGGGTGCTCGCCCTCGGGCTGGCCCGGGCGGCCGCGGACCCGGCGCGGCGGGCCACCGCCGTCCCCGCCCAGCGGCCACCCGGCGACCCCGAGCCGGCCCGGCCGGGCGACCGGTCCGCCGAGCGGGCGGGGGACCCGGCGTGAGCGCGCCGGCCGGCCCCCGGCACGTCACCGTCGACGGGCGGCGGGTGCGCCACCGGGTCGACGGCGAGGGGCCGCCGGTGGTGCTGCTGCACGGCATCGGCCGCACCCTGCGCGACTTCACCGAGCAGCACGAGCTGCTCGCCGACCGGTACCGGGTGCACAGCGTCGACCTGCCCGGCTACGGCGGCTCGCTGCCGATGGCCGAGCCGTACACCCTGCCGGCGCTGGCCCGGTTCGTCGGCCGCTACCTCGACGCGGTCGGCGTCGAGGCGCCCGCGCACCTGGTCGGCAATTCCCTCGGCGGCGCGATCGCCATGCGGCTGGCCGTCGCCGAGCCGGCCCGGGTGGCCAGCCTCGCGCTGGTCAACAGCGCCGGCTTCGGCCGTGAGGTGACCATGATGCTGCGGCTGCTCGCGCTGCGGCCGCTGGGCCGGCTGCTGCTGCGCCCCAGCCGCTCGGCCGCCCGGCGCACCGAGCGGGCCCTCTTCCACGACGCCGCGTTCGCCACCGCCGAGCGCGTCGCGTACGCCCTGGAGGTGGCCCGTCAGCCGCACGCCGCGCGGGTGCTGCTGGAGACCGCGCACAGCCTGGGCACCTTCCGGGGGGTCAGCCCGCAGTGGCGGGAGGAGCTGCTCACCGAGCTGGCCCGGCTGGACGTGCCCACCCTGGTCGTCTGGGGCGACCGGGACCTCATCCTGCCGGCGGCCCACCTGGACGCCGCCCGCACCCGGCTGCCGCGTGCCCGCACCCACCTGTTCACCGACTGCGGGCACATGCCGCAGATCGAGTGCGCCGAGGAGTTCAGCCGGCTGCTGGTCGACTTCTGGACCGCAGCTCCCGCTGCCGAGCCAGCACCGTCACCGCCACCAGGGCGAGCAGCAGCGCCGCGATGAGGTAGAGCGTCACCGGCGCCCAGGGAGTGGCCAGCACCAGCAGCGCGGTCACCGGGAACGCCGCCACCACCACCCCGCGCTGCCGGGGCAGCACCCGCAGCACCCAGACGGTGAGCAGGTAGACGGCCGTCGGGACGGCCACGGTGTGCCCGACCACCACGCTGCCGGCGTGGGCCACGTGCCGGTGGTGGTCGACCACCACCTCCAACCCGGCGCCCACCGCGGCGACCGCCGCGAACACCAGGTAGTGCCCGTACCCCCAGACCAGTGAGGCGGGCAGCCGCGCCGGCGCCTCGGCCTCCCGGTCGAAGTAGAGCCACCACAGCGCGAACACGATCACCATGTCCGCCACCGCCAGCCGCCACAGGCCGCCCTCGCCCGCGTCCACGCCGGTCTGGATGGCCACCGACGTGGCGAGCACCACCTCGCCGAGCACGATCAGGGTGAACAGCCCGTACCGTTCGGCGATGTGCCGCGGGTGCCAGGTGGTCATCCCCGGCCGTTCGGCCAACGCCGGCACCAGCAGGTCGGCCAGGGCCAGCACCAGGAACGAGCCGATCCGCCAGTCGTCGGGCAGCAGCAGCCGGACCAGCCAGCCGACCTGCACCACGGTCACCCCGACCGCGTACCGGACGTCGGCCGCCCGGTGGGCGGGGTCGCTGGCGGCTGCCCGCAGCCACTGCGTCACCAGGGCCAGCCGCATCACCACGTACCCGTAGGTGATGGTGGCGAAGTCGCCCTCGGTGAAGGCGCGCGGCACCCCGGCGGCCAGGATCAGCGCGCCGGCGATCTGCACCAGGGTGGTGATCCGGTAGACGTCGTCGTCGGTGTCGTAGGCGGAGGCGAACCAGGTGAAGTTCATCCACGCCCACCAGATCGCGAAGAACACCATCAGGTAGCTGCGCACCGCGTGCCCGACGTGGTCCTCGGCCAGGTCGTGGTGCAGGTTCGCGGCCGCCTGGGCCACCGCCACCACGAAGCAGAGGTCGAAGAAGAGCTCCAGCGGCGTGGCGGCGCGGTGCGCCTCGCCGCGGTCGCGTGCGGCCATCGGCCGGTACCAGGGCCGCGGCCCGCCCTTCGTGGTCACCGCGCTCTCCTCGCGCCGCCGGCCGGACGGGTTCACCATAGGCAGGTCCCCGGCCCGGCCGAGCCGGGTTTCGGCGCAGCCGCCGAGCATGCCGGACGGGAGGCGCTGGGCTGGGCGCTGCGGTCGACTCAGTCCGCGGCGACCACCGACGGTCGCGGCGCCTGCGGCGCCGCCGGCGGCTCGGCGTCCAGCCGTTCCAGGGTGCGCAGGGCGGCCTCCACCCGAGCCGGCAACCGGCGCCGCCGCGGCAGGGCCCAGCGCAGCTCGCGGGCCGCGTCGAGCAGGGCGCCCCGGCCGGCGGGGTCGCGCGCCACCTCGGTCACCGTGCGCAGCAGCACCCCGGCCGGGCGCCGCAGGGTCGCGGTGAGCAGCCGGTTGCGCGCCTCGACGCGCTGCCGGGTCCGGCGGTCCCGGCCCGCCGGCAGCGGGTGGTGGTGCACCACCAGTTCCTCGGCGTACGCCAGCCGCCACCCGGCCGCCGCCAGGTCCATCGCCAGCAACGCCTCCTCGCCGTACGTGCCGAGGGGTTCGGCGAAGCCGCCGACCTGCCGGAACGCCTCGCGGCGCAGCACCACCGCGCAGGCCAGGAAGCCCAGCACCGCCGGGCCGGGCGCGTCCGGCGGGACACCCAGCGGGGCCCGCGCCATCGCCGCCGACACCGGGTCCAGCCGGCCCTGCGGGCCGACCCGCACCTGCCCGGTCAGCAGGCCGGTGCGCGGGTGCCCGCGCAGCAGCCGGGCCGCGCGGTCCAGGGAACCCGGCGCCCACCACGAGTCGTCGTCGGCGAACGCCACGAACGGGGTGTCGGCGAGCGCCACGCCGACGTTGCGGGCCGCGGCGGCGCCGGCGTTCGCGTGCAGCCGCACCACCCGTACGTCCGGAAAGGCCCGCGCCACCGCCTCCGGGGTGCCGTCGTCGGAGCCGTTGTCCACCACGATCACGGGTGCGGCGTGCCGGGCCAGCGTCGCCACCAGTTGGCTTCGGCGGTTGCGGGTGGCCACCACGACGGTCACATCGGTCATGGCGACCCTGGTACCCCGGGCGCCGCCGGGCCACGCCGTTTCGACCCGGCGGGCGCGGGGGATGCCGGCGGATGCCCGACGACGCGGTGACCCTGTTCCTGGCCGGGGACCTGATGACCGGCCGGGGGGTGGACCGGATCCTGCCCCGGCCCGGCCCTCCGGAGCTGCGCGAGCGGGCGGTCCGCGACGCCGACGAGTACGTCGGGCTGGCCGAGTCGGTCAGCGGCCCGATCCCGCGGCCGGTGCCGCCGGAGTGGCCGTGGGGGGTGGCCCTGCCGCTCCTGGACGACCTGCGCCCGGCGGCCCGGATCGTCAACCTGGAGACCGCGGTGACCGGCCGGGGCGAGCCCGCGCCGGGCAAGGCCGTGCACTACCGGATGCACCCGGACAACGTGCCCTGCCTGACCGCCGCCCGGCTGGACGTCTGCGCGCTGGCCAACAACCACGTGCTCGACTTCGGGCCGGTCGGGCTCGCCGACACCCTCGACGCGCTGGCCGGGGCGGGGATCGCCACCGCCGGCGCCGGTCGGGACGCGGCGGCGGCCTGGGCACCCGCCCGGGTGGGCCTCGGCGCGGACCGCCGGCTGCTGGTCTTCTCGGTGGCCGCGCCGTCCAGCGGCGTGCCGCCGCCCTGGGCGGCCACCGGCGACCGGCCCGGGGTCGCGTACCTGCCGGAGATCTCGGTGGCCACCGCCGACCTGCTGGCGGAGCGGATCGCCGCCGTGGCCGGGCCGGGGGACCGGGTGCTGGTCTCCGTGCACTGGGGCGGCAACTGGGGGTACGAGGTGCCGCCCGAGCACGTCGAGTTCGCCCACCGCCTGGTCGACGCCGGGGTCGACGTGCTGCACGGGCACTCCTCCCACCACGTGCGGCCGGTGGAGGTCTACCGGGACCGGCTGATCCTGTACGGCTGCGGGGACCTGATCGACGACTACGAGGGCATCGGCGGGCAGCAGGCGTACCGGCCGGAGCTGCGGCTGCTCTGGCTGCCGGCGCTCGACCCGGGCAGCGGTCGGCTGCGGGGCCTGCGGGCGGCGCCGGTGCGGATCCGGCGGATGCGGCTGTCGCCGGCCGACCGCGGCGAGGTGGCCTGGCTCGCCGACCTGCTCGGCCGGCTCGGTCCCCGGTTCGACGTGGCCGCCGACGGGCTGCTCACCCTGCACCCCGACGCGCTGTGACGGGGTGGCTTGGGCCACGTCCCGGGCACCCGGCGGGGCGCCGGCCAGGGCCGGCCCGATCATAGATACATGACGCATCCCTCGGCTCCGGCCGCCGCGACCTCGGCCGCCGAGCGGGCCTACCGGCACCTGAAGCGGTCCATCCTGGAGCAGCTCTACCCGGGCGGGCAGCTGGTCAGCGAGGGGGAGATCGCCGAGGCCACCGGGGTGTCCCGCACGCCGGTCCGGGAGGCGCTGCTGCGGTTGGAGGCCGAAGGGCTGGTCCGGCTCTACCCGAAGCGTGGCGCGCTGATCCGGCCGGTCTCCGCCCGGGAGATCACCGACGTCATCGAGGCCCGCCGGCTGGTCGAGCTGCACGCCGCCGAGCGGGTCTGGCCCCGCCGGGCGGCGCTGCGGGCCGAGCTCGCCGCGCGGCTGGCCGAGATGCGCGCCGCGCACGCCGCCGGCGACCTGACCGCGCTGATGGCCGCCGACCGGGCCTTCCACGCCACCGTGGTGGACGCCGCCGGCAACGAGATCCTGGCCGAGCTGTACCAGCGGCTGCGCGACCGCCAGCTGCGGATGGGGGAGGCGAGCTTCCGGCTCTCGCCCGGCTGGGCCGAGGTGGCGCTGACCGAGCACGCCGCCCAGCTCGCCGCCCTCGACGGCGACGACCCGCAACGCTGGCTCGCCACGGTCGCGGCGCACATCGACAACGCCGCCACCGTGCTGCGGACGCTGCGGTGACCGCCGGGTCGACAGCCCGCCTCCGCTCCGGCTGGCTGGTCTGGGGCGTCGCGGTGGGCGCGTACGTCGGGGCGGTGTTCCACCGCAGCTCGCTCGGGGTCACCGGGGTCGACGCCACGGACCGCTTCGCGATCAACGCCAGCACCCTGGCCACCTTCTCGGTCGCCCAGCTCGCCGTGTACGCGGCCATGCAGGTGCCGGTCGGCGTGCTGCTCGACCGGTACGGCTCGCGCCGGTTGCTGATCGCCGGGGGCGCCCTGATGGTCGCCGGGCAGCTCTGCTTCGCCCTCGCCACCGAGGTCTGGCTGGCGGTCACCGGCCGGGTGCTGGTCGGCCTGGGCGACGCGATGACCTTCATCAGCGTGCTGCGGATCGTGGCCCTGTGGTTCCCGGGCCGGCGCTACCCGATGCTGACCCAGTTGACCGGCACGCTGGGCCAGTTGGGCGCCATCCTCGGCGCCGTACCGCTGGTGGCGCTGCTGCACCGGGCCGGCTGGACCCCGGCGTTCCTGGTCGCGGCCGCGCTCGGCGCGACGGTGCTGCTGATGGTCGTCGTCGCGGTCCGGGACACCCCGGACCGCGAGGTCGCCGCCGGCGCGGCGCCGGACCTGGCCGCGGTGCGCCGGGAACTCGCCGCGGCGTGGGCGCAGCCGGGCACCCGGCTGGGGCTCTGGACGCACTTCGTGACGCAGTTCTCCGGCGCGGTGTTCGCCCTGCTCTGGGGCTACCCCTTCCTGGTGCAGGGGCAGGGCCTCACGCCGACCGCCGCCGCGTCGCTGCTGACCCTGATGACCGTCGCCATGCTGGTGTCCGGCCCGGCGATCGCGCACTTCTGCGCCCGGCACCCGTTCCACCGGTCGGTGCTGGTCTTCGCCATCACCGCCAGCACCGCGGCGGTCTGGGCGGTGGTGCTCCTCTGGCCCGGCCCGGCGCCGCGCTGGCTGCTGGTCACGCTGGTGCTGGTGCTCGCGGTGAACGGCCCCGGCTCGCTGATCGGCTTCGACTACGCGCGCTCGTTCAACCCGGTCAGCCGGATCGGCAGCGCCACCGGTGTGGTGAACGTCGGCGGCTTCGTCGCCTCGATCACCCTGGTGCTGGTGGTGGGCGTGGTGCTCGACCTGGCCACCCCGGCCGGCCGGGCCACCCCCGACCTGTCCGCCTTCCGGTGGGCCTTCGCCGCGCAGTACCTGCTCTGGGCGCTCGGCGCGGTGCAGGTGCTCCGCTACCGCAACGCCGCCCGCCGGCAGGTCGCCGCGCAGGCGCTCGCCGCCGCCGCGCCGACAGCGCCCTGACCCGGCGCGCCCGGCGTGCGGCCCGGGTGCCGCCGTCGGGGCGACGGCGGCGGTGGGTCGGGGCGCCGCCGTCAGGCGCGACCGCGGCGGTGCGTGAGGTCGTCCAGCACCAGGGTCAGGCCGGCGCCGAGCATCCAGACGTCCTTGGCCAGGCCGATGCCCTGCTGGGTGGGCCGCAGGCTGCCCTCTTCCCGCATTCCGGGCGTCTTGAGATAGAGCTGGGTCAGGCCGGCGGCGAACGCGGTCAGCCCCAGGCCGACCAGCGCCGACGGGACGAACGGCGCGAGCAGGGCGGCGCCCAGCGCGATCTCGGCCCCCGACAGCAGCCGGGCGAACTTGTCCGGCGGGAACTGTTTGAGCTGGGGGATGGCGTTGACGGCCATCCCGTGCATGCCCTGTGCCGCCTCACCCTCCAGCGTCCGCTTGCTCAGCCCGGAATTGAGGATGAACGCGCCGATGCTCACGCGCAGCGGCAGATGGCTCACCTTCATGGCGCACTCCCGTCCGACGGCAGGATCGTGCCCCCGCCTACCCGGACCGCGCCGGGATAACCGCCGCGCGGCTCTGGGCCGTCGGTGGTGATCGGCGGTAGTTTCGCCCGAGAGCCTGATCCACCGGGTCGCCGTACCCCGCGGCGCCGGATCCCGACGGACGGCGGCGCGCCGCGCCGCGGAGCAGGAGGAGACCGTGAGCCAGCAGGTCCGGGGAGTCATCTCCCGCAGCAAGGGCGCGCCGGTCGAGGTGACCACCATCGTGGTGCCCGACCCGGGGCCGGGCGAGGCGGTGGTGCGGGTGCTCTCCTGCGGGGTCTGCCACACCGACCTGCACTACCGCGAGGGCGGCATCACCGACGACTACCCGTTCCTGCTCGGCCACGAGGCCGCCGGCATCGTGGAGGAGGTCGGGGCGGGCGTCGACTCCGTCGTGCCGGGCGACTTCGTGGTGCTCAACTGGCGGGCCGTCTGCGGCGTCTGCCGGGCCTGCCGCCGCGGCCGGCCGTGGTACTGCTTCGCCACCCACAACGCGGCGCGGAAGATGACCCTCACCGACGGCACCGAGCTGGCCCCGGCGCTGGGCATCGGGGCGTTCGCCGAGAAGACACTGGTCCACGCCGGCCAGTGCACCAAGGTCGACCCGGCCGCCCGGCCCGCCGCGGTGGGGTTGCTCGGCTGCGGGGTGATGGCCGGGCTCGGCGCGGCGATGAACACCGGCGGGGTCACCCGCGGCGACTCGGTGGCGGTGATCGGCTGCGGCGGGGTCGGCGACGCGGCGGTCGCCGGGGCCACGCTGGCCGGAGCGACCACCATCATCGCGGTGGACACCGACGCGCGGAAGCTGGAGTGGGCCCGCCGGTTCGGCGCCACCCACACCGTGGACGCCTCCGCCGAGGATCCGGTCGAGGCGATCCGCGCCGCCACCGGCGGCTTCGGCGCCGACGTGGTGATCGACGCGGTCGGCCGTCCGGAGACCTGGAAGCAGGCGTTCTACGCGCGCGACCTCGCCGGCACCGTCGTGCTGGTCGGCGTGCCGACCCCCGAGATGACCGTCGAGGTCCCGCTGCTGGACGTCTTCGGCCGCGGCGGCGCCCTCAAGTCCAGCTGGTACGGCGACTGCCTGCCCAGCCGGGACTTCCCCATGCTCACCGCCCTCTACCTGCAGGGCCGCCTCGACCTCGACGCCTTCGTCACCGAGGAGATCGCGCTCGACCAGGTGGAGGAGGCGTTCGCCCGGATGCACCGGGGCGACGTGCTCCGCTCGGTGGTGGTCTTCTGATGGCCGCCCGGATCGACCACACCGTCACCGCCGGCACGTTCTCCCTCGACGGCCAGACCTTCGACGTGGACAACAACGTCTGGGTGGTCGGCGACGACACCGAGTGCGTCGTGGTCGACGCCCCGCACGACGTGGCGGCGATCCTGGCCGTCGTCGGCGACCGGCGGGTGCGGACGATCCTCGCCACCCACGCCCACGACGACCACGTCCGGGTGGCGCCGGCGCTGGCCCGGGCCACCGGCGCGCCGGTGCTGCTGCACCCCGCCGACCGCGTGCTCTGGGACCTGGTGCACCCGGACGAGGCACCGGGCGGCGAGCTGCGCGACGGCGACACCGTCGAGGTGGCCGGCGCCGCGCTGACGGTGCTGCACACCCCCGGGCACAGCCCCGGCGCGTGCAGTTTCCACGCGCCGGCGCTCGGTGCGGTGTTCACCGGGGACACCCTCTTCGCCGGCGGGCCGGGCGCCACCGGCCGCTCGTACAGCGACTTCGGCACGATCATCGACTCGATCCGGGACCGGCTGCTCACCCTGCCGGCGGAGACGGTCGTGCACACCGGCCACGGCGCGAGCACCACCGTCGGCGCGGAGGCGCCGCACCTCGACGAGTGGCTGGCCCGGGGCCACTGAGCCGGGCGGCTCAGCGTTCGTCGGGCGGGCCGAGCACCGGCTTGACGTCCAGCACCGGGGTGCCGTCCAGCGCCTCCAGGTCGGCGACCCGCACCCGCAGGCCGTCGACCGCCAGCACCCGTACCCGGTGCAGGCCGATCGGGTTCGGCCGGTGCGGCGACCGGGTGCTGAACACCCCCGTCTCCGGCCGGGACGCGTCGCCGCGCGGGTGCACCGCCAGCACGTCCCGGCGGGCCCGGTCGAGCCAGGTCAGCACCAGCACCTCCGCGCCCACGCGCAGGTCGCGCAGGGCCGTGGCGACCTGCGGCGCGAAGTCCAGGTACGCCTCCGGCGCGCCCTCGTCGCCCTGCCGGGGCGCGGTCGCCGGGTCGGTCAGCGGTGAGACGACCCGCCCGACCGGGCGCAGCCGGAAGGTCTCGCCGGTCACGTGGTCCTGCGCATGTGCAGCCGGACCGCCGTACCGGCGGGGGAGGTGTGCACCAGCACCAGGTCGCAGAGCGCGTGCACGATGACCAGACCCCGCCCGCCGACGCCGTCCGCCGCCGGGGTCACCCGCCCGGCCAGCGGGTCGGCCAGCCAGCCCTGGTCCCGCAGCTCGCAGACCAGGTGCTCGGCGGTCGGCCACACGTGCAGCACCCCGCCGCCCCCGCCGTGCGCGACGCTGTTGGTCGCCAGTTCGGTGACCGCGATCTGCAGGTCCGCCACCCGGTCCGCGGCCAGCCCGGCCGCCGTGGCGTGCCCGGCGACGAACCGGCGTACGGCGGAGAGCGTGTCGACCTGGTAGGCCAGCGCCGCGACCGGCTCGGCGGGCGCGGGCAGCGGCACGTTGTAGCGGGCCACCACCTCCGCCGGGGCGTAGTCCGGGCTGGGCCGCCGCCCCGCCCGGTCCACCAGCACCGGGTGGGTGACGCACGCGTCGGCGAGCGCCACCTCGTCGAGCGCCGCCGTGTCGTACGGGCAGAGGATGGTCGCCGGGCGGCCGGCGAAGGCGGCGTTGATCATCGCCTCGTGCTGGGCGCAGGCCGGATACTCCGCCTCGGTGCGCCCGGCCCAGATCGGCTCGCCGATGATCCGCACGCGCCGGCCGGCGTGCCGGTCGGCGAACGCCTGCAGCACCCACGGGATGATCCGCCCCGGGTTGCGGCCGGCCTCGGTCATGTCCGCCCAGTGCACCCGCTCCGCGCCGCGAACTGCCGCGCGGACCAGCCCCAGGTTGACGCCCGGCATGGCGACCAGCACCGGTTCACCGGCGGCCAGCCCGTCCTCGACGAACGGGACGGTGCCGGCCAACAGGTCGTCGGCGGTGCGGTAGAAGAGCCCTTCGTGCACGAACCCGCCGGCGCCCGGCACCGTCATGCCCGCCGCCCCGGTGTCCCGCCGGCCGGCCCGGCCCCCATCGGGCCCGAGCGGCCGGAGGCGCGGGTCGGGCTCGCATCCGGCGCGGACCGGACGGCGGCACCCACCCGGGCGACCCGGACGTGCCGACCCGGGCGGTCGTCGAGCGGCACCTGGTCGGCGCCGTCGGCAGCAGTCACCTCATCGCCTCCCGGTCGGAGCCCCCCACTCTAGCCCTGCCCGGCCGGCCACCTGGCGGCCGACCTGCTGGCGCGCTGGGTAGGCTCTCCGGACATGGCCGATGATCTCACCCGCCCACCCGCCGTACGTCAACTCCGCCTGGTGGTGGAGGCCGAGGACTACGCCGCGGCGGTGGCGTTCTTCCGCGACGCGCTCGGCCTGCCGGAGCAGGCGGCGTTCACCGGCGAGGGCGACGCGCGGGTGGTGATCCTGGACGCCGGCCGGGCCACCCTGGAGATCGCCAACCCGGCACAGAAGCGGATGATCGACGAGGTGGAGGTGGGGCGGCAGGTGGCCCCGAAGCTCCGGGTGGCGTTCGAGGTCGACGACAGCCGGGCCGCGACCGACCGGCTGGTCGCCGCCGGCGCCACCGAGATCGCCCCACCCACGGTGACGCCGTGGCAGTCCCTCAACTCCCGCCTCGACGCCCCGGCCGGCCTGCAGATCACCCTCTTCCAGGAACTCCTCGACGCCGACGAGCGGGCGACCCTGGACGGCTTCGGCACCGACCGCCCGCGCGGCGAGTGACCCGACGATCGAGCGCTCGCCGCGCGGTCGCCCCGACCAACCCCGCCGCGGGCCCGACCCCGGAATCCGCCGTACCCCGTTCCGATGCCGCCGGAAAACGGGATGCGCCCACCCGGCGGGCACGGCGATGATCCCCGGCGTGCAGTCCGTCGGAAACCCGGCAACCACCCCGGTTCCGCTCACCCCGGCGCAGCGCGCGGCGCTCGACCACGTGCGGCGCACGGCGCTGCGGGACCGCCCGGCCGCCCTGGCCACGATCGCCCGGGCACTGGCCGGGTCGGGCGTCACGCACCAGCCGGAGGAGCTGATCGCCGCGATCGGCCGGCACGGGCGGCTCACCCTCAACTTCCACCCCGACCGGCTGCTCGCCGACGGCCGTACGGTCGCCGGGGCGCTCGCCGACGAGGGGATCTACCGCAGCCAGTTCGAGACCCGGATCTCCAACGGCGGGTTGACCGCGTATCCCGGGGGTGACCGGGACCGGTGGGAGGAGTCGCTGTTCGGCGGCGCCTACCAGACGCCGGGCGTACGCCCCGCCGACCGGCCCAAGTACGGCGGGCTGAACCTCCTCGACCACCCCGACGGCGCCTGCCCCCGCTTCGGCTCGTGCCACCTGCGGCTGCGCCCCGAGGTGCTGGCCCGGGCCACCTTCTGCTTCGGTGACAGCCACCTCGGCCCCCGTGACCTCGGCACCGTCGAGGTGTTCGAACCGGTGCTGGCCGCCCTGGTCGCGGCGACCGAGGGCACCGGGACCAGCCTCGGGCGGCCGGGCATGGACACCGTGGCCCTGGTGCGGGAGCTGCTGCGCCGCCGGGAGGACGTGGCCTGGTCGCCCGGCGCCGCCGGCCGCGCGCTGGACGACTACATCGAGGCGCAGGTCCACGGCGACCTCGACCTCGGCCGGGACGTGGAGGCGGTGGTCGTCGACCCGTCGTTCCGGGGCACCGAGGCGGGCGAGACACTCGCCGGGATCGCCCGTCGGCACGGTTTCGCCCTCTGCTGGCACCGCGGCTTCGTCCTGCCGGTGGACGAGATCGACCCGGAGTTCCGGGGGCCGGCCATCCCGCCGCTCGCGGCCCGGGTGCACGCCGAGTTCGCCCGGCCGGGCGACCCGGTCGACGCCGCCCTGATCGGCCGGGCGGCGGCCTCGGTGGTGCGTGAGCCGGAGCGCTGGGCCGACCGCGGGCCCACCGAGGTGACCCTGCAACACCTCAAGCAGCTCTGGCACGTGCTGGTCCGGTTCGGCACCCCGTACGGCGACTGAGCCCGTCGGGGCTGTTCGTGCCGGTGTGGCGCGGGCCCGGCGGTGCACGTTGTTCGTGCCGGTGTGGCCGGGATCGCCGGGCTGTACTCAACGGGGTGTAGTACCGGTTGGGCCGTAGCGGCCGGCCGCGCTCAACGGGGTGTTCGTACCCCGTTCGGCCCTGGCTGTGCCGCCCTCCCGGTCTGAGCTTCGGGTCCGGTTGATGGCCGCCCGGTCCTGCCCGGGTGTGGCCGCCCCGCTGACCTGCGGTGACCTGGGCCGCAGCCGGTCCAGCTCCGGCGCATATCCGGAATGACCGACACGTGAAGCTGGTTGTGTCCCCCGTACCGCCGGAGCGCAAACCTCTTCTCCGGCACCGGAGATCCCCCGAGAGGTGCTCAACCGGAGCGCTTCACGATCGAAAGGGCAACCATCGTGAAGGTCGACTTCACTCGATGGCTCCCCGCCATCGCGAAGGACTCGTACCGTAAGACCGCACTCAGCGTGGCCGGCGTGGCCGCACTGGGTGGCCTGGCCCTCGCGCCGACGGCCGCGGCGGCGCCGATCACCACCGGCCCCCACGAGGGCGCCGTGGCGGCGATCGAGAAGGCCACCGGCCGGGCCAAGACCGACCGGACCGAGGAGTCCGCACTGACCACCGGCGGCAGCACCGTCAAGCCCGCCGACGAGAAGCCCACCCGCGAGGAGCTGATCCCGCACGGCGTGCAGGGTGCGCAGTCGCGTATCCCGCTGGACGACGCCCAGCTCGCCAACGCCCGGGCCATCATCGACGTGGCCAAGAAGACCGGCGTGGGGGAGCGCGGCGCGGTGATCGGCATCGCGACGTCGCTGCAGGAGTCGAAGCTGTACAACCTCGGCCACCTGGGCATGTACAACGACCACGACTCGCAGGGCCTGTTCCAGCAGCGCCCGTCGTCGGGTTGGGGTACGCCGGAGCAGATCACCGACCCGGAGTACGCCTCGACGGCGTTCTTCACCGCGCTCAAGAACGTCGGCGGCTGGCAGGACCTGCCGCTGACCGCCGCGGCGCAGACGGTGCAGGTCTCGGCCTACCCGTTCGCGTACGCGCAGTGGGAGGAGCAGGCGGCGGACATCGTCGCGCAGCTCTGGTGACAACCACCTGACGAACCGGCCGGTCCCCGCACGGGGGCCGGCCGGTTTCGTATGCGGGGGCCTGCGTTGTTATCGCCGATGTGGCGGTATTGATTCGCCAATGTGGCGGTATTGAAGGGTCCTGCGCGACGAGCCGACGCGGCCATCTGACCGAGGGGCTGCTCCCTGTCGCCGATGTGGCGGTGTCCGCAAGGGGCGTGCGCCGTGTCGGCGATGTGGCGGTGTCAGCCCGGGCGGGATGGCCCCGTATCGGCGGTATGGAGTCGATCATGCGTCGGCTGCGGCCGGCACATGGGCCGCCGCCGTGCCGGTGTGGGGTGTTTGTCGGGTTCGTGGGTGTGATCGGTGGCATCCGGGTGGTGGAATCGGGCCCGGGTCGGGGGCGTTATATCTCGCGGACGATCGAGCAAGGGCTCGCCGCTGGTATGGCCGGCGAGAGGGTCCCGGGCCTGGCGGAATGATCGCGGGCGGCCGGTCGTTGCATCTCCCTGACGATCGCGGGACCGGTCCCGCCGGCACCCGCCGGTTGAGGATCGTGGGCCGGAATGACGGCGGCCCGGTGGTCGTTGCATCCCCCCGAACGATCGCCGCACCGGTCCCCTGGCACCGCCAACGAGGTCGTGGGCCCCGGAATGATGGTGGCCCGGTGGTCGTTACACACAGTCCGGCACCGCGAAGGACACGTCCCCGCGGGTCTGGCCGGGCATCCCGGTACCAGGGCATCCCCCGCCCGCGAGAGCGTGCCGGATCCCCCGAAGTCTTTCTGAGCGCCCTGGTGGTGCTTGCGCCCCTGTGCCCGTTCCCCCTTGGGCTGGTGGCGTTATCCCCCCGAAGGAGCCTTTGTGATGAACACGATCATGCGTAAGAGCGTTCTGGGTATCGCTGGTCTGGCGTTCGCCGGTGGCGTCGTCGCCGGCCCCGCCA
>NZ_JAXCFQ010000017.1:0-163974 GCF_056150265.1 Micromonospora desertarenae | reverse complement strand
TCACCATCGCCGACTCGGCCAACCCGGACACCGCCAGCTACCGGATGAGCATCGACAACCTCGCCGACTGGATCGCCACCCGCGGCTACACCGCCTGACAACCACCGGCGACCAACAAGCGAACACCAAACGCCGAAGGGCCGACCCCCACACCCGGGGGCCGGCCCTTCGGCGTCTTCACCACCCACGCAACGACCGACGACTCCGCCGCCGCACCCCTTACCCAAGTGGCTTGACAGCCACCCGGCAGGGTGTCAGCATCTTCTGACAGGGGGGTGTCAGCATCTTCTGACACCGGGAGGGCTGAGGAATGGACGAGACACCGCCCACCGGGGAGGAACTGCTCGCCGCGCTCGCGGCACTCGCGAGCCCGCACCGGCTGCGGATCATCGCCGCACTCGCGGAGGGGCGCAGCTACGTCAGCGAGTTGGCGCGGCGCCTGCAGATGAACCGGCCCCTGCTCTACATGCACCTGCAACGGCTTGAGGCCGCCGGGCTGGTCGCCGGCACGTTGGAGACAGCAGCCGACGGCAGCTCGGTGAAGTGGTTCGAGGTCGTGCCCTTCGCGCTGTCGTTGACCCCCGCCACGGTCGCGGCGGCCGTACCGACACTGGCAGCCGGTGGCTCCGGAAAGGAAGAGAAGTGACGACAGCAGCAGCCGACAACGTCGCCCAGATCGGGATGATCACGTCGACCGTCCTGTTGATCGCCCTGGTGGCGATCGTGGCGTTCGTGGCGCTGGGCATCTACCGGGCCCGGCACTCCGCCGCTCGGGAGGCGCACTACCGCGGCCTCGCCGAGCAGGCATCCGACGCGCAGGCGCGCCTGGCCGAGAGCTCCCAGCAGACCACCGCGGAGCTGCAGGGCCTGCGGTCGGACGTCAAGGCGACCCACGTGGAACTGGCGAAGGTCAGGGAACGCCTGACCGAGCTGGAGCGTCTGCTGAGCCAGATCGGCTGACCGCACTCCATGGGACAGATACGAGGCACGACGTTGAGGCGCTGGTCACGCCCGGCCGCGACGGTACTGATCGCGGTCGCCTGCCTGGGCGCCACCGGCGTCATCCCGGCACGGGCCGCCGAGGACGACACCACCCGGGTGCGGACCTACCTGGACCGCTATCGGGACGCCAACCACATACCTGGACTCGCGGTGGCGGTGGTCCGCGGCGACCGGGTGGTGCAGGAACACGTCCTCGGCCTCACCGGTGACGGCACACCGGTCACGGCACAGACCCCGTTCCTGCTCGGGTCGGTGAGCAAGCCCTTCACCGCGCTGACGGTACTTCAGCTCGCCGAGGCTGGCCGGATCAACCTCGACGCACCGGCCCGCGACTACCTGCCGTGGTTGCGGCTGAACGGTGCCGAGGAGACCGCGCGGGTTACCGTCCGGCAGCTGCTCACCCACACCAGCGGGCTGCCCGAGGTGGCCACGATCGGTCTGACCGACCGCTTCGACAACACCGAGGGCGGGCTCGCCCGGTCGGTGCGGGACCTCGCCGGCGTGCCGCTGGCCGGGCCGCCCGGTGCGGGGCACCGGTACAGCGACGCCAACTACATGATCCTGGGTGCGCTGGTCGAGGAGGTCACCGGTGAGACGTTCGCCCGCCACCTGCGTCGTGCCGTGCTCGAGCCACTGGGGATGCGGCGCACGGCAGCCACCGCCGGCGAGGCCGAGCAGGTGCGGCTGCCCGCGGGGCATCGCCGCTACCTCGGTCGGCCGCAGCGCTTCGACCCGCCGTACGACACCTCCGGCGTTCCGTACGGCTACCTGGCCAGCAGCCTCGCGGACCTCGGCCACTTCGCGGTCGCCCAGCTCGACGGCGGCCGGTACGGGTCGGCCCAGGTGCTGTCGGCCGGCGGCGTCGAGCAGATGCACCGGGGTCATGCCCCCATCAGCAGCGGCGGCCGGTACGCCCTGGGCTGGCGGGACACCGCTCTGGACGGCGGCGCCACCCGGCTGGTCTGGCACGCTGGCGCCACCCCCGGCTACTTCACGCACCTGGTACTGGTGCCCGGCTCCGAGCTGGCCGTGATCGTGTTGGCCAACCTCTACCACCCGGCCGCGGACCCGGCGCTCGCCTCGGCCGGTTTCGACATCGTGCGGATCCTGCTCGGGGCCGCACCCGCACCGGCAGAGAACGACACTCTGCTGCTCTCCATCGCCCCCGTGCTGTTCGGCTTCGCCGGCCTGCTCCTGCTCGTGCTGGCCGCGACGCTGGTACGCGCCGTGCGCCGGCACCGCACCGGGTCGGTCCGGGCCGGGCCGGGTGGACTCCCGCAGCAGCTCCGCCGCTCGCGGCCCGGCGTCCGGGCGCTGGTGGTGGCCGCCGGGTGGGCGGCCCTGGCCGGCGCGGCGCTCGGGGTGTTGCCCAGGTTCGTGGGCGGCCTCGACACGCTGCTCCTCTGGGCGCCGGACGCCGGGCACGCCGTGCTGGCCGTCGCCGCGCTGGCCGGGGCCCTCGCGCTGGTGACCGTCGCGTCCGCGCTGGCCGGTGCGGCGTCCCGGACACCGCGCCCGGCGGCGTCCGCCCGGCCCGGCGGAAAGACGTTGCCGGCCCCGGTCAACGGCCCCTAGGGTGCTCGCCGTGCAGATCCGGCCGTTCACGCAGTCCGACTGGTCCCAGGTGTGGCCGATCCTCCACGAGGTGATCCGGGCGCAGGAGACCTTTCCCTACGACCCGGCGATGACCGCCGGCCAGGCGTACGACATGTGGGTGGAGCAGCCGCCGGGGCTCACGGTGGTCGCGGTGGACGGCGGGGCGGTGCTCGGCACCGCCAAGATGGGCACCAACCGACCGGGGCCCGGCTCGCACGTCTCCACGGCGAGCTTCATGGTGGCCCGGGAGGCGCGCGGCCGGGGCGTGGGCACCGCGCTGTGCCGGTACACGCTGGACTGGGCCCGCTCGCGGGGCTACGCCGGGATGCAGTTCAACGCGGTGGTGGCGACGAACACCGCCGCCGTGGAGCTGTACCGGCGGGAGGGCTTCGCGGTGGTCGGCACCGTGCCGGGCGCGTTCCGGCACCCCAGCCTCGGCCGGGTCGGCCTGCACGTGATGTACCAGGAGTTCCCGGACGCCAGCGTGCCGGGAGCCGCCTGACGCCGGGCGGCGTTCCGGCCCGCGCCGACCGGGGTCGGCGCGGGCCGGGGACGGGTGGCGTGGTGCCGGAGCTGGGACCCGTCGCGGACGAGAGGTGTCAGCTGACCTTCTTGGTGGCCAGGATCGCCTTGGCCAGGTTCTCCAGCAGCGGCGCCGCGCCGGCGTACGAGAAGCGCGGCACCGCGTCCCACGGCGTGACCTGGTTGGCCTTGACCGCCGGCAGCTGCGCCCAGGTCGGCTTGGCGGTGAGGTCCTTGGCCTGCAGCGCGGTGCTGCGGTTGTCCAGCAGAATCAGGTCGGCCGGGAACTTGCCGGCGTTCTCCCAGCTCAGCGCCTCGAAGTAGTCGCCGGCCTCGAGCTTGGTCGGCACCACGATGTCGACCCCGAGTTCGGCGAAGTACATCAGGTCGGTGCTGACCTTCGGGTTGGAGACGTAGAACAGGTCGGGGCTGCCGGAGGCGGCCATCACCTTGATGCCCGGGTTGGTCTTCACCGCCTGCCGGACCGACTCGGCGGCGGCCTCGAAGCGGGCCTTCGCGTCGGTGACCTTCTTGGCCGACAGGTCGGCGCCGAGCGACTCGGCGAGCTGGGCGTACCGCTCGATCGGCTTGGTCATCGGCACCCGGGCGGTGGTCACGGCCACGCTGGGGGCCAGCGGGAGGATCTTGTCCTTGCTCTCGTCCGGCACGTACCAGAGCGCTCCGGGGTCGTACATGTGGGTGACCAGCAGCTCCGGGCGCAGGGCAGCGTACTTCTCGACGCTGAACTCGCCCCAGACGTTGCCGAGGATCTCCACGCTCTCCACGTTCAGGTCGCCCGCCTGCGGGTCCTTGGTGCCGTCCGCTCGCTTCGTCTCCCCGAAGACGCCGACCACCTGCTTGTCGAGTCCGAAATCGACCAACGCCGCCGCGGTGCCGGTGAAGGCCACCACGCGGGTCGGCCGAGCCCCGGCGCTCACCTTCTCGTTGCGGTCGTCGGTGAACGACCAGGGGCCGGAACCCTTGCTGGCCGCCGGAGATGGGGAGTCACCGTCGCCACCGCAGCCGGCGAGCAGCGCGGCGAAGGTGGCGGCGCCACCGGCCAGCAGGCCGCGGCGGGAGAGTCGACGGGCGGACACGGGATCAGGCATGACGTCGTCTTTCGATCAGGGTCGGAGGGGGTGACCGTGGACAGCCCGGTTAGGTTAACCTAACCTAATCGCCTGTCAAGTTCGGCGCCCCCAAATCGGAGCTCACACTGTCCGTCATCCAGTCACCACGCAGCGGTGACCTGCCCGCGATCCCGGCCGTGCCGCCGCCGCCCCGAAGCGGCCGTGCCGCGCTGCGGGCCGCCGGTCTGGCCGTCGCCCTGCTGCTCCTCGTCGCCGTCACCGTGCTCAGCATCGCCGTCGGCGCCAAGCAGCTGCCGCTCGCCGAGGTGTGGCACGGGCTGCTCGACCCCGACTCGGCCGAGTACGCCGTCGTGCACCGGATGCGGCTGCCGCGTACGCTGCTCGGCCTGCTCGCCGGCGCCGCCCTCGGGGTGGCCGGCGCGGTGATGCAGGCGCTGACCCGCAACCCGCTCGCCGACCCCGGGCTGCTCGGCATCAACGCCGGCGCCGCCGCGGCGGTCGCCACCGCCGCCGCCTTCCTCGGCGTCACCGCGATCGACGGCTACGTCTGGTTCGCGCTGCTCGGCGCCGCCGCCGTCACCGCCGGCGTGTACGCGGTCGGCGGCGGCCGGGCGGCCACCCCGGCCCGGCTCGCGCTGGCCGGCGCGGCGCTCAACGCCACCCTTTACTCGTACGTCAGCGCGGTGATGCTGCTCGACGCGGCGTCCCTGGACCGGCTGCGGTTCTGGACGGTCGGCTCGCTGGCCAGCGCCGAGACCGCGACGGTGCTGCGGGTGCTGCCGTTCATCGGCGCCGGCCTGCTGGTCGCCCTGGTCGCGGCCCGCCCGCTGAACGCCCTGGCCCTCGGCGACGACTCGGCGCGGGCGCTGGGCGCCCGGCCGGCGCTGATCCGGGCCGTGGTGATCGCCGCGATCACGCTGCTCTGCGGGGCGGCCACCGCGGCCTGCGGCCCGATCGTCTTCGTCGGGCTGCTGGTGCCGCACCTGGTCCGCGCGCTGACCGGGCCGGACCTGCGCTGGCTGCTGCCCTACTGCGCGCTGCTCGCGCCGGTGCTGCTGCTCGGCGCGGACGTGCTGGGCCGGGTGCTCGGCCGCCCCGGCGAACTCCAGGTCGGCATGGTGACCGCGGTGCTCGGCGGGCCGCTGTTCCTGTGGCTGATCCGGCGGGGAAGGGTGGCCCACCCGTGATCGTCCTGCGTACCCCGGGCGGGGTGTCGCTGCGGCTGCGCCCGCGCGCGCTCGTCGTCGGCGCCGGTTGCGCGCTGCTCGCCGCGGCCCTCGGCGTGCTCGCCCTGGGCAGCGGCGACTACCCGATGAGCGCCGCCGACGTGCTGCGCACGCTGACCGGCGGGGGCAGCCCGGCGGAGGAGTTCATCGTCACCGAGCTGCGCCTGCCCCGGCTGGTCACCGCCGTCTGCGTCGGCGCCGCCCTGGCCCTGGCCGGCGCGGTCTTCCAGTCGCTGGTGCGCAACCCGCTGGGCAGCCCGGACGTGCTCGGGTTCACCCAGGGCGCGTCCACCGGCGCGCTGCTGGTGGTCGTGGTCGGCGGCAGCAGTCTGGCGCTCGGCGCGGCCGCGGTGGCCGGCGGGCTGGTCACCGGGGTGCTGGTGCACGCCCTCGCCTGGCGGCACGGGCTGCCCGGCTTCCGGCTGATCCTGGTCGGCATCGGGGTCACCGCGATCCTCACCGGGGTCAACGGCTACCTGCTGACCCGGGCGCCGCTGATGGACGCGGCCCGGGCCGTGCTCTGGCTCACCGGCAGCCTGGACGGCCGGGGCTGGGTCAACGCGCTGCCGTTGCTGATCGCGCTGGCGGTGCTGGTGCCGGTGGTGTTCCTCGGCCGCGGGCCGGCGCTGCGGATGATCGAGCTGGGTGACGACGCGGCCAGCGCGCTGGGCGTGCCGGTGGAGCGGGTGCGGCTGCTGCTGCTCGGCGCGGCGGTGCTGCTGGTCTCCCTCGCCGCGGCCGCCGCCGGGCCGGTGTCGTTCGTGGCGCTCACCGCGCCGCACCTGGCCCGCCGGTTGACCCGGGCACCGGGGCCGAACCTGCTGCCGGCGATGGCGGTCGGCGCGGCCCTGCTGGTCGGCGCCGACCAGCTGGCGCAGCGGGCGTTCAGCGGGCACCAACTGCCGGTCGGCGTGGTCACCGGCGTGATCGGCGGCGGCTACCTGGTCTGGCTGCTGGCCACCGAACGGAAGGCGGGCCGGCTGTGACGACCACGAACGAGAACGGAGCACCGACCATGCAGCACCGGCTCAGCGGCGAGGCGATGACGCTCGCCTACGAGCGGCGCACCGTCGCGCAGGACCTGACGGTCGCCGTACCTGACCGGTCCTTCACGGTGATCATCGGCCCGAACGCGTGCGGCAAGTCGACCCTGCTGCGGGCGCTGGCCCGGCTGCTGCGACCGGCCGCCGGAGCGGTGCTGCTGGACGGGGAGGACATCCACCGGCGCTCGGCGCGCAGCGTCGCCCGGACCCTCGGGCTGCTGCCCCAGTCGTCCATCGCGCCGGACGGGATCGGGGTCGCCGAACTGGTCGCCCGTGGCCGCTACCCGCACCAGCGGCTGCTGCGGCAGTGGTCGCGCGAGGACGAGCGCATCGTGACCGAGTCGATGGCCGCCACCGGCGTCGCCGACCTCGCCGACCGCGCGGTCGACGAGCTCTCCGGCGGGCAGCGGCAGCGGGTCTGGATCGCCATGGCGCTGGCCCAGCAGACGCCGCTGCTGCTGCTGGACGAGCCGACCACGTACCTTGACATCGCCCACCAGATCGAGATCCTCGACCTCTGCGCCCGGCTGCACGAGGAGCAGGGCCGCACCCTGGTGGCGGTGCTGCACGACCTGAACCACGCGGCGCGCTACGCCACCCACCTGATCGCCATGCGCGAGGGTCGGGTGGTGGCCGCCGGACCGCCCGCCGAGGTGGTCACCGCCGAGCTGGTCGAGGAGGTGTTCCGGCTGCCCTGCCGGGTCATCGACGACCCGGAGAGCGGCACCCCGCTGGTCGTGCCCGCCGCCCGCCGCCGGGCCGGCGCGGGGACGCCGTGGGCGACCGGGACGTCCGCCGCGGTGGCACCGTGAGGGACCGGACCGCGCGCCACGGTGGCGCCCTGAGCGACCGGACCGCCCGGCGCGGCGCGGCCGGCCGTCCGGCCGGTGGCGGGGGCCGGCGATGACCATCCGGGTCTTCCGGGACGCCTGGGGTGTCCCGCACCTGCGCGCGGAGAGCCCCGACGAGCTGGCCTTCGCCCAGGGCCGCAACGCCGCCGTCGACCGGGCCTGGCAGCTGGAGGTCGAGCGGCACCGGTCGCAGGGCACCAGCGCGGCGTTCCTCGGCCCGGAGGCGGTGGAGTGGGACCGGTTCGCCCGCCGGGTCCGGCTGGACGACACCGCCCGGCGCTGCCACGCCGGCCTCGACCCGGCCACCGCGAGCTGGGTCGGGCACTACGTCGACGGGGTCAACGCCGGGCTGCCCGAGGGCGCCGCCCGGGCGCCGGAGTTCGCCGCCGCCGGCCTGGCCCCCGGGCGGTGGCAGCCGTGGACCCCGCTGGCACTCTGGCTGAGCCACCACATCCTCTTCGCCGGCTTCCCCGGCAAGCTGTGGCGCGAGCACGTGGCCCGGCACCTGGGCGACGGCGCGATCACCCTCTTCCACACCGACGGGCCGGCCACCTCGGGCAGCAACGGCTGGCTGGTGGCCGGTGAGCGCACCGCGAGCGGGGCGGCGCTGCTCGCCGGCGACCCGCACCGCTTCGTCGAGGACCCGGGCATCTACCAGCAGGTCCGGCTCGCCTGCCCGGAGTACGACGTGGTGGGGTTCGCCGTGCCCGGGGTGCCCGGGCTCGGCCACTTCGCGCACGCCGGCGAGGTCGCCTGGTCGATCACCAACGCGATGGCCGACTACCAGGACCTGTACGCCGAGCGGCTGCGCCGGCGCGGCACGGCGGTGCAGGCGTACGGGCCGGACGGCTGGCGGCCGGCCCGGGCGCACGTGGAGACGATCGAGGTGGCCGGCTCGGCTCCGGTCGAGGTCGAGGTGGTGGAGACCGACCGGGGCCCGGTGATCGTCGGCGGCCCGGACGAGGGCGCGGCGGTCAGCCTGCGCTACCCGCCCCGGGTCACCGGGAGGCTCGGCTTCGCCGCGCTGCCCGCGCTGCTGCGGGCGCGTACCGTCGCCGACGTGGACGCCGCCTTCGACCACTGGGTGGAGCCGGTGAACGTGGTGCAGGCCGCGGACACCGCCGGTGGCCTGCTGCACCGGGTCGCCGGCGCGGTGCCGGTACGGCACCCGGACAACCGGCTGCGCGTGGTGCCGGCCTGGGAGCCGGGACACGCCTGGCAGGGCTGGCACGCCCCGCTCCCCCGGGCCGAGGTGGACGGCGTCGCGGTGATGGCTAACCAGCGCGGCCTGGCCGCGCCGCTCGGGGTGGAGTTCGCCCCGCCGCACCGGGCGGACCGGATCCGCCACCTGCTCGACGCGTCGACCGCCTGGCGGGCCGCGGACATGGCGCGCGTACACACCGACACCTATCTGGGCTCGGCCGAGCCGCTGCTGGCGCTGCTCGACGGCCTCAGCGGACTCAGCCCGCGGGCCGCCGCGCTGCGCCACCGGCTGCGCCGCTGGGACCGCCGGATGGACGCCGACAGCGTGGACGCGGCGGCCTTCGCCGCGCTGCGCGCCGCGGTGGTCCGCCGGTTCGCGGCCCACCCCGCGCTGGCCGGTCTCGCCGACCCGCCGGCCGGTCCGGAGCTGTTCCGGCCCTGGCTGGCGCTTACCCCGCGGGTCGGCTACGCGCTGGAGTCGCTGCTGCGCGACGGACTGCCCGAGGTGGACCGCCCGGCGCTGGTGCACGCGGCGGCCGAGGAGGTGGCCGCCGCCGACGCCACCGGCAACTGGGGTGAGCGGCACCGGCTCGCACCGTGGCGCGCCCTGCCCGAGCCGGCCGCCGAGCCCGGGCCGGAACTGGCCGGCGACCACGACTGCGTGCTGGCCACCTCCAGCGTCCCCGGGGTGACCGACGTCTGCCTGCGGGCCCCGGTCGCCCGGTACGTCTGGGACCTGGGCCGGCGCGAGGAGAGCCGGTGGGTGGTGCCACTGGGTGCCTCGGGCGTGCCCGGCGACCCGCACCACCGTGACCAGCAGCCGCTCTGGCTGACCGGGCGACTGGCCCCGGTCACCACCGACTGGGAGCAGCTCACCGAGGAGTGAGATGAGCACTGAGCAGCCCATCGCCACCGAGCCCGGACCCGACCCGCACCGGTACGCCCGGCAGGTGCCCGGCTTCGGCACGGTGACCATCCGGCCGGTCGACCCGGACACCGACATCGACCTGCTGCACGGCTGGGTGACCCAGGACCGGGCCCGGTTCTGGGGGATGCTCGACGCCGACCGGGAGCGGGTCGAGGAGATCTACCGCTACCTGGACTCGTCGCCCACGCACCACGCGTACCTGGTGCGCCGGGACGGGGTGCCGGTCGCGTTGCTGCAGACCTACGACCCGTACGCCGACCCGGTCGGCGAGTGCTACGACGTCCGCCCCGGCGACTACGGCATCCACCTGCTGCTCGGCCCGCCGACGTCGGCCGAGCACGGGTTCACCGGCACGGTGGTCGGGGAGATGCTCCGCTTCGTGCTGTCCGATCCGGACCGGCACCGGATCGTGGTGGAGCCGGACGCGCGCAACGAGCGGGCGATCCGCCGGCTGCTGCGTACCGGCTTCGTGGCCGGCCCGCAGGTCGAGCTGCCGGAGAAGCGGGCCCAGCTGCTCTTCCTGGAGCGCGCCGACGCGCCCCGTTGACGGCGGCGCGACCGGCCCGCCGGCCGGTCCGGGCGAGGATCCGGCCGCGCCGCGGGCCCGCCGACCGGCCCCGGCGGGCGGCACGGCGACCGGCCGACGGGGCGGGTCGAGCCGGTGCCGCGGTCCGATACCTTGGTCGCCATGCCCTTCACTGCCCACGTGTTGCGGGTGCTGATCGCCTCGCCCGGAGACACCGCCGCGGAACGGGACGCGGTGACCGAGGCCCTGCACGGCTGGAACGCCGCCCGCGCCGAGCGGGAACAGGTGGTGCTGCTGCCCCGGCGGTGGGAGACCAACGCGGTGCCCCGGCTCGGCGGCAGCGCGCAGAGCGTCATCAACGACCAGCTCGTCGACCGCGCCGACATCGTGATCGCCCTGTTCGACTCGCGGCTCGGCATGGCGACGGCGGCGGCGGTGTCCGGCACCGCGGAGGAGATCGAACGGTCGCACGCGGCGGGCAAGCCGGTGCACGTCTACTTCTCCACCGAGCCCATCCCCCGCGACGCGGACCTCGGGCAGGTGCAGGCCCTGCGCTCGTTCCAGGAGCAGCTGTCAAAGCTGGGGCTGCTCGGCACGTACGCCAGCCCGGAGGACCTCGGGCACCAGGTGCGGCAGGCGATCGAGGGCGATCTCGACCTGCTCGGGCTCGGCGCGGCGCCCCGCCGCCCGACCGGCCGGGAACACGCCGTGCTGCGCGCCCGGTACGACAGCGAGCGGGAGCAGTACCGGGACGATCGCGGTGCGGTGAAGTACCGGACCCGCCGGGAGCGGCTGGTCGTCACCAACGCCGGGGACGCGAAGGCGGAGCGGGTGCGGGTCGGCGTCGAGAGCCTCGCCGGGCAGGGCACCCCGCCCCGGCTGTACGGCGACGAGGCGCCGGACATCCTCCCGGGCAGCGAGTTCTCCTGGCCGTTGATGGGCGCGTTCGGGGACGGCCGCGCGTTCACGGTGGTCATGCGCTGGACCGAGGGCGACGACGAGTTCACCGAGACGCAGCACGTCTCCCGCTAGGACGGACGGGCCGGGGTGCGCCCCCGGCCCGCCGCCCGCGACAAGCCGTCAGCCGTCAGCCGGCGATCATGTTGATGATCTCGTTGACCAGGGTGATCACGGGCAGCCCGACCCGCTGGAAGAGCGGGGTGGACGCGGGCAGCGTCTCGGCGGCGTCCACGATGTCCGCGCCGATGCGCTGGAGCCGGTCCGGGCGCGGCGTCTCCGCGGTCGCCTCGCCGGTGAACGCCGCCAGGTCCCGGGCCACGCCGTCGGCGACCCCCGGGGCCAGCTCGGCCCGCAGCGCCTCGACGGCGGATTCGAGCTGCGCGATCCGCGCCGCGAGCTCCGAGGTCTCGGCACCGGCGTTCACCGCGAAGGTGCCGACCCGGTTCCGGTTGCCCACCACCGAGTTCGCCACCGAGCTGTCCTTGATGCTGACGCTGTCCTTGCTCATCAGGTCCACCCTCTCTACATGCTGGATGATCACTCGCGGGTCCGTCGTGGGGGCCGGCGCGGGCGCGGGTGGGAACTCGGCCGGCCGTTCCGGCGCCGCCTCCGGCACGGCCAGCCGCAGGTCCCGGGCGAAGTCGCCGGCGGTCACGTAGCGGTCCTCGTCCCGCAGCGCGATGGCCCGGCTCAGGCAGGCCATCAGCGGCAGCTCGACCGGCAACGGCCGGGCGCCGACCGGCCGGCCGGAGCTGTCGAGATCGCCGAGATCGGTGCCGTAGGGCAGCTCGCCGTTCGGGTCGAGCATCTGGTAGAGCACCACGCCCAGGGCGAAGACGTCGTCGGTCGGCAGGGCGCCGCCCTCGTCCTGCTCCAGCCGGCGCAGATAGCCGGGGCTCAGGTAGCCGAGGGTGCCGCCGCTGATCGGATTGGCCGACCCGTCGTGGGTGCCGCGACCCCAGTCGACGACGCTGACCGTGGTGTCGTCCACGATCACGTTGCCCGGTTTGATGTTGCCGTGGGTGATCCCGCGCGCCCGGAACACCCGCTCCACCACGTCGCACGCCGCGGCGATCCACCGGACCAGCTTGTACGGCTCGGTCGGCACGTCGCGCTGCATCCGGGCGATCTCGGCCAGCGAGCGGCCCTCGGCGTGGTCGAAGAGGAACCAGTCGCCCTCCCGGCCGACGTAGCGGGGCACGCCGGTCAACGGGGTGCGGGACAGGTGGGTGAGGAACTCGTCCACCAGCTTGGCGGTCTCGTCGCCGGTCAGCGCCGACGAGTCGGCCCGCGACCGCCCGCCGGTGTCGGTCGTGTGGGTCACCCGCTTCGCGGTGAACAACTGCCCCTCCCGCATCACCAGCCGGGTACGGCACGGTCCCAGCGAGTACGTCCGCTGGGTCTCGTACTGGCTGGCGTGCAGGTGGCTCTCCTCGATGGTGAACCGCAGCTGGGAGAACTGCCGCTCCGCGAAGTGCTGGACGTGCAGGTTGATGATCTCGTTCGCCCACCGGTACTGCTCGCGGTCCACCCGCAGCAGGCCGATCAGCAGGTAGCGGTCGATCTGGTCCATGTGCCGCGCGTCGAGTTCGCGCTTCAGCTCGGCCGTCTCGCCGAGGTCGATCGCCCCCTGCGCCCGGTTGGCGAGCTGGACGAGCAGGTCCCGACCGTCCGGCCCCTCGGTGTCCAGCTTGACGATGCCGATGGTGGCGGCCGAGGTCTTCGCCATGGCGAGCCCGACCTCGCCGACCAGGCCCCGGGTGACCAGCCGGCGCCGGTCGGTGGTCAGGCGCAGGGCGACGTCCTTGCCGATGTGGTGGATGTGGTTCGGGTGGCCCTCGGTCAGCCGCCACACCTCGGCCTTCGCCTCCGGCAGGATGCGGGCCGTCCCGGCGAAGCCCTCCTCGAATGCCTGCTCGGTGGCCCGGCGGTCGAGGTAGCCGAGCGTCTCGGTCTGCAACTCGTCCTGCAGGGCGGTGCCGGCGAGCAGCGCCTTGAGCGTGGCGCCGGTGCACGAGCCGCAGAGCAGCAGGGCGACCGCGCCACTGTTGGCGATCGTCCGCAGGCTGGCCGCCACCGGGCCGAGCTCCTGCCGGGCGTGCAGGTCCTTCAGCAGTTCCTGGACCTCGTCGAGGATGACGAGGAAACCGATCCGCTCGGCGCACGCCGCCCGCAGCCGCCGGCACCACCGGATGAACGCCTGCGCGTCGTCCGGCTCGGCCGGTGGCGGCGGCACCGGCTCGGTGAACCGGCCCTGCGCGGCGAGCGCCTCGGCGGCGGAGGCGATCGTCCGGCCGATCCGGCCCAGCGGGTGCACGCCCGACGGGAACGAGCTGACGTCCAGGTAGATCGGCAGCACGTAGGGGATCTTCCAGGTCTGCGGCGGGCCGTCGGTCTCCAGCCACTGCAACAGCGAGGTCTTGCCGACCTTCCGCGGCCCGGTGAGGCTGCGGATGGTGGCGTTGCGGCTGTGCGCCTCGCCGTACTCCAGGCGCAGCTTCTCCAGCTCGGCGTTGCGGCCGAAGAACATGTCCCCGGTCGCTGTGACGTTCGGGGTGAACAGCGACCGGACCGGATGCTCGTGCTGGTCGCCGACCTCGAGGGCGAGCTGCTGGACGATCTCGTCGCGGAGGCCGTCGGCGGTCTGGAAGGTCACCGTCAGGCTCACGTCGTCCGTGGTGACGTCCGCGCAGAACCCCTCGGTCCGCTGGTCCTCGGCGTCCAACGGCCCGAGGTTGGTGGTCTGGCCGCCGAGCCGGACGCGCAGCTCCCGCACGTCGACGTGCGCGGTGAACTCGACGACGGCCTCCACCGGTCCGCCGACGATCCGGGTGGCGGCGAGCACGTTCACCTCGATGGCGCCGGTGGAGCTGCGCTGGTCACGGGCGATCTGCTCCCACCGCCCGTACAGCCACTTGCCGACGGTGGCCGCCGCCTCCTCGACCACCGGGGAGCCGAGACCGCCCTGCAGTGCCCGGATCTGCCGCAGCACGGTCAGCAGTTCGCTGCGCAGCCCGACGTCGGTGACCGGGTCACCGACCAGGGGCAGCAGTTCGACGCAGCGCTGCCACAACGTGGCGAGCCGGCGGACCGCGTGGGCGACGCCGGTCCCCTCGGTGAACCCGACCAGCCGGTCGGTCAGCGCCGCCAGGGGCGACGCGACCCGGGCGATGTCGTCGTCCGCCTTGATCCGTTGGATCTCCCACAGCGTGGCGTTGATCTTCTCGCGGTAGACCGACCGGCGGTACTCGATGCTGCTGCGTTGCGCCTCCACGCGGTCGCGGTCCAGCGGTGTGAGCAGTTGCCACTCCCGCTTGACCTCGAGGACCCGTTCCAGCCCTTCGACGTAGAGGGTGCGTTCGCAGAAGGCGGTGAGGTCGTCGAGCATGGCCCGGCGGTCCCGGGCGTTCGGGTCGAGCAGGCTGAACCGGGCGGCGAACGCGTCCTCGATGAGACCGCACTCCTCGGCGACCCGCGCGCGGAGCAGCCGCACCTCGCGGTTGCGGTCGGCGGGCAGCCGGTCCGCCAGCCGGTCCAGGAAGTTGCGCATCCGGACCGGGTCCTCGGCGGCGAAGTGGTCCACCAACCGGGCGAGGTCGTCGGGGCGCAACTGTGGCGCGTGGGCCGCGCCGAGGGCCTCCAGCCGCTGCCGCTCGATCGCCCAGGTGACCGCCTGCTGGCTGGTCAGCCGCGGCGCGAACAGCAGGCCGACGGCCCGCTGGACGAGGTCGTCGTGGCCGTGGCTGTCGGCGATCACCGCGGCCATCGCGGTGGAGAACTCGGGGCGGCCCGGCAGCGCGTCCTCGGCGCGGCGCAGCAGCGCCTCGGCCGCCTCCCGGGGGCGGTTCTGCAGGTGCAGGCGCAGGCCGGCCAGGCCGAACGCGTACGCGTTCGCCTCCGGAACGCTGGCCACGGAGAGTTCGGCGAGGTACTCCGCGGCCCGGTCCAGGTCCTTCTCGGCGTACGCGAGCTGCGCGAGCAGCAGCTTGCCGTGGTGGCTGTAGGAGATCGACTCCGCGATGGCCCGGGCGTCCGGCAACCGGCCGAGGCGGATGAGCGCGCCGGCGGTGTTCCGGGCCACGCCGAGGTGGCGCGGCTGGATCTGCAGCGCCGCGCCGAACTCGGTCGCGGCGAGCGGCCAGTCCTCGTTGCGCGCGGCCCGGATCCCGGCGTCCACCGACGGCCGGGTCTCGTCCTCGATGTCCATGAACTCGTCGCGCGGCGGGTACGGGGTGAGCACGTCGACCGCCCGGCTCTCCAGCCGCATGATCTCGGCCGAGTAGTCCGGCAGTTGCTTGAGCACCTCGGCGGGTTCCCGGGTGGTCATCGACCGCACCAGGTCCTCCAGCGCCGACCGGCGTTCCCGCAGCGGCCGACTCTCGGTCGGCCGGGCGCCCTTGCCCAGCAGTTGCCGCGCCTCGGCCGACGAGGGGTTGTGCAGCAGCGCGGCCTCGGCGTACCGCCGGCGTGCCGTGCCGTCGCCCCGCTTGCGGGCGAGCTTGGCCAGGGTCAGGTAGCGGGTGTAGTCCCCGCCGTCGGCCTGCCGGGTCAGGATCGCCTCGAGCTGCGCCGCCCGCGCCCGGCTGCTGGCCAGGGCCAGGGCCGGCGCCAGCAGGTCGGCGGCCAGGTCGAACCGGTCGAGGCAGTCCAGCACCATCGCCCAGGCCCGCTGGTCCTCCCCGGCCAGCGCGAGGGCACGGATGCGTTCGGCGTACGGATGGGCCGTCGGCGCCGGCAGCTCCGCGAACATCTCCTCGATCTGGGCCAGCAGCAGCCGTTGCCGGTCCGGTGCCGCGTCGGCCATCTCGGCGCGCAGGGCCGAGCTGGCCACGATGAACCTGTGCGCGTCCGGGGCACGCCGGAACGCCTCGACGGCGCGGGCCGCCGGCACGCCGCCCGCCGGCGCCGACCGGGGCGACGGGACGGGACGCCACCCGGGGTGGGCGATCGGCATCGGCAGCGGGCGACCGAGCTCGGCGAAGAGCCGCTCCAGCGCGGCCCGCTGCTCGGGCAGGTACGTCCGGGAGGTGACCCGGGTGTGGTACTCGAAGGCGGCGCCGGCCGATTCCAGGTCGCCGAGGTGCGCGAAGGCGCAGCCGAGGTTCCAGGCCGCGCTGGCCACCAGGTAGAGGCGGTCGGACGTCTGCCGGTAGAGCGCCACGGCCTCCCCCGCCCGGCCGGTCAGCACCAGCGTGCCGAGCGCGTTGGGCAGCGCCAGGCCGAAGCCGGCGGCGACCGCGTCCCGCCACAGCTGCGCCGCGGCCGCCGGGCCCTGCTCGAGCTGCACCTGGTGGGCCCGGTGGACGGCGGGCGGGGTGCCGGACGTGACGGCGATCTCGGTGATCCACGGCGGCGGGGCGAGCGCGGGACCGTCCGGTCGGGGCGGTCCCGGTGTGGCGGGCAACCGGAGCCAGCCGCCCGGCTCGGTCTCCGGGTCGATGCCCGCGTCCCGCATCAGCCGTTGCAGGGTCAGCCACACCCGGGGCAGCTCCGTCGGCCGGACGACGGTCTCCATGCCGCGCAGCAGGTCGATCGCGTCCCGGGTGCGGCCCGCGCGGCCCAGCTCGGGCGCCAGCACCAGCACCGCGGTGAGCTGACCCTCGGCCGGCAGGAACCGGACCAGCTCGCGGACGAGTTCGTCGGCGTGCGGCGCGGCCAGCACCTCGTCCACGATCACCGTGGCGGCCGAGGGCATCACCATGAGCGCCTGGCGGGCCAGCTCCACCAGGTGCGACGGGTCGTACGGGTCGGCGATGGCGGCCCGCACCTCGCGGACGAGGTCGCGCGGCTGCGGCAGCGGGGGCAGCGCCGGTGCGCCGGTCTCCGCCGCGCCGTCCAGGCGCGCCGCGGCCACCGGCCGGTCGGCGCCGATCCGCTGCCGCAACCGGTACAGCTCGTCCATCGAGGCGCCGAGGCCGGCCGCGGTGCGCAGGTGCTCCTCCGCGATGCCGACGGCGTCGACCTCCACCGCGATCCGCGCCAGCTCGTAGTGGTGGCGCCAGTTCGCCGCCCCGGCCGCCGCGATCTCCGCGACCGCCTCGCTGGCCTGGTCCAGCCAGCGCTGCTCGCGACAGATCCGCAGCAGCAGGAAGGCGCCGGGCGAGTGCGGGGCCAGCCGCAGCAGGCGCCGGATCCGGCGCAGCGCGGCCTCGGCCTGGCCCTGCTCGTAGAGGGCCTTCGCGGCCTTCTCCTGCGCCTGCATGACGTGGTGCGGCAGGGCCGCCGGCACCGGGGTCGGCGTCCAGTCCGGCGCCGGCTCGCCGTGGTGGCGGAGGAACTCGGTGAGCGCGGCGCGCTGCTCCGCCGGCACCCGGTCGGCCATGAAGTCGAGGAAGTACCGCAGCGCGCCGACCGCCTCGTCGCGGCAGCCGGCCGCGGCGTACGCGCAGCCCAGGTTCCAGGCCAGCGTGGCGTTGCCGTAGAACCGCTCGGCGCACTCGCGGTACAGCTCCAGGCCGCGCACCGGTTCGCCGGCGACCACGTACTGGCCCACCGCCCAGCCCAGCGAGATGGCGGAGCCGGCGCGGGCCTCGTCGGCCAGCGTGTCGGCCATCTCGGCAGCGGACGGGCGGGCGTCGTCGGCGCCGGACGACGTGTTCGTGCGCGGCACGAGCAGGTGGGCGGCCGGCAGCGGCGACGCCGCGGCCAGCTCCACCGGCGGGACCGGGGGCCGGCTGCGCCGCGCCGCCTCCTCGGCGCCGGCCTCGTCACCCCGGCTGCGCCGCACCTCGGCCAGCCGGTGCAGCACCGCGGGCCGCTGCCGGGGCGGTAGGCCGGAGAGCAGCGCCTCGACCAGCTCGCCGTCGGTGGCGTACCGGTCGATCATCGCGTCGACCAGCTCGGCCGCGTCGGGCCGGCCGAGACGGCGGGCCAGCGCGAGCAGCTCGTCGCGGTCGCCGTCGGCGACGGCCTGCTCGATCGCCGCCGACAGGGCGGAGACGTCGGAGACGTCCCGGCGGCGCTTGAGGTCCTCCAGCGAGGGGGCCGGCGGCGCCTCCGGCGTACGCGGGGTCGGCGCGGTCCGCGGCCCTGGGTCGGTCAGCCCGTCGATCTCGGTGAGGTGGAACTCGGCGTCCTCGAACCGCTGCTCGTCGACGGCGATCCGGGCGGCCCGCAGGTGCGGGCCGGCGCTGCGGGCCCGGTCCGGCGGCATGGCGTCGATCCGGTTGCCGGCCCGGGCCAGCCGGCGCCGCAGCTCCGCGCCGCGCACCGTCGCGGTGAGCAGGTCCAGGCCGTCGCGCGCGTACCCGAGGTCGCAGTCGGCGATGCCCTCGCCGATCAGCGCGGCGACCTCCTCCACCTCGGCGTCGTCGGGACAGCGGGCGGCGAGTTCGAGGACCCGCTCGTGCAGGTCCTGCAACGGTGACAGGGCCTCCTCCACCTCGGCCGTCGCGATGTCCAGACCCTTCAGCACGCCCGCCACCCGGCAACCCAGCTCGGCGGTCCCGGTGTGCGCGAGGGCGGCCCTGGCCAGCGCCTCCGGGAGGCGCTCGCCGGCCGGCGGCTCGGCCGCGGTGAGGGCGACGGTCAGGAGTTCGTCCAGCGGGGCGGGCAGCGCCTCGCCCGGTACGGCGGGCGGCGCGACGGCGCCCTGCGCCAGCCGCCCCAGCTCGATCGACCGCCGCACGTGCTCCTGGATCTGTTCGGTCGCCCGTACCAGCAGCGGCCAGCGCCGGCCGTTGGTCGGGATCGGCTCGCGCAGCGTCCGGTTGACCACGGCCACCAGTTCCTCCGGCCGCTGTCCGAGCAGGCCGGCGTCGTGCGGCTGCCCGGCCCGGGCCGCCTCGATCACCTCCCGCACCGGCCGGACGAAGAGCGGCCCGGTCACCTCCCGGTCGATCGCGCTGAGCCGGAACGCGTCCCGCTCCAGGTCGCCCAGCACCCGCTCCAGTTCCTGGTGCGCCGCCGCGCAGATCATCACCGGCGCCTCGCCCACCTGCTCGGTCAGCGCGGCGAGCGGGGCGTGCACCTCCTCGGGCAGGTGCCGGTCGCCGTAGATGGCGCCGTTGAACGGGCGGCCCAGCCAGGCCCGGGCGAACCAGTCGAGCAACTGGCTGAGCTGGTGGTCCTCGGCGGCGTACGCGGCGTCGCACAGCCGGCCGAGCAGCCGTACCGCCCGGGCGCCGGCCTCGTCGCGGCGCCGGTCGTCGGGGGTGACGATGGAGGCGACCAGCGCGGCCTCGCGGACCAGCACGGCGACCGCCACCGCGGCGTCGCGCAGGATCGACGCCGGGACGGCGCCCAGCGCGTCGTGCGCGTCGGCGTCGACGACGGCGACGAGCGCCTGCGCCGCGACATCAGTCCGGGGCGGCTCCTCCTCCGTGATGCTCACGACCACCCCCTGGCCCCCCGTAGGATGCGCGGCGACCGTCGGCGCCACGCCCGCCGACAAGCCGGCCCTCCACTGTGCTGCCGGCCGGCACTGCCGCACAGGCAGAATCCCGACAGTAGTCCGCCCCCGCACCGCGGTGCGGCGACGACGGTGGCGCGCGGCCACCCCACCAACCCTACAGACTGGACGATCGGCCGCCGCAGGCTCGCCCGAGGCGGAACGCCACGGTCGACGGCGCCCCGGCTCCGGTGGATGGTGGACCGGCCCGGTAGTGGCTACGGTCGGGACGGGCCCGGGTGGTCGGGCTCCGGTGCGCCGGTCCGGCGACCGCCCCGCTGTTCCGGGAGGCTGCCGGCGTGACCCTGTTGACGGCGTTGTCCACGGCTCGGGACGACCGCCCGGACGCGGTCCGGGTGGACGGGCGCTCGATCTCCCGGGCGAGGTTGCTGGCCAGCGCCACGGCGGTCGCCGACCGGATCCGGGGGCTGGAGCGGGTGGCCGTGCTGGCCACCCCGTCGCTGGAGACCGTGGTGGGGATCGTCGGCGCGCTGCTGGCGGACGTCACGGTGGTGCCCGTTCCGCCCGACGCCGGGCCGATGGAACGCGACCACATCCTGCGGGACTCCGCGGCGGCCGCGGTGCTGGCCGCGGCCGGGGACGACGTCGGCGGCGGCCTGCCGGTGGTGCCGGTGTCACCGGACCTGCGCTCCTCGGCCAGCCACCCGGAGCCCCGGCCGGAGCGGCCGGCGCTGGTCCTCTACACCAGCGGCACCACCGGACTGCCCAAGGGGGTGCTGCTCTCCCGCCGGGCGATCGCCGCCTGCCTGGACGGGCTCGCCGACGCCTGGGCCTGGGGCCCGGACGACCTGCTGGTGCACGGGCTGCCCCTGTTCCACGTACACGGGCTGGTGCTGGGCCTGCTCGGGCCGCTGCGGCACGGCAGCCGGCTGGACCACGTCGGGCGCCCCCGTCCCGAGCGGTACGCCGCCGCCGGCGGGACCCTGCTGTTCGGCGTGCCGACGGTCTGGTCCCGGATCTGCGCCGACCCGCCGGCCGCCCGGGCGCTGCGCGGGGCCCGGTTGCTGGTCTCCGGCAGCGCGGCACTGCCGGCGACGGTCTTCGACGGCCTGCACGCGCTCACCGGACACCGGGTGGCGGAGCGGTACGGGATGACGGAAACCCTGATCACGGTGAGCGCCCGGGCGGACCGGCCCCGCGCGGCCGGATGCGTGGGCTGGCCGCTGCCCGGGGTGCGCACCCGGCTGGTCGACGAGCACGGCGGGGCGCTGCCCGCGGACGGCTCGGCGATGGGCGAGTTGCTGGTCCGGGGGCCGACCCTCTTCGACGGCTACCTGAACCGGCCGGACGCGGACGCCGCCACCCGCACCGACGACGGCTGGTACCGCACCGGGGACATCGCGACCATCGGTCCGGACGGGCGGCACCGGATCGTCGGGCGCGCCTCGACCGACCTGATCTCCAGCGGCGGCTACCGGATCGGCGCCGGGGAGGTCGAGGAGGCGCTGCTGGCGCATCCCGGGGTACGCGAGGCGGCGGTGGTGGGCACCCCGGACCCGGTGCTGGGCCAGCAGGTCACCGCGTACGTGGTCGGCGACGGGGTGGCCGAGGCGGAACTGATCGACTTCGTGGCCCGGCTCTTGTCGGTGCACAAGCGACCGCGCCGGGTGCACCTGGTGGACGCGTTGCCCCGCAACGCCCTCGGCAAGGTGCAGAAGACCCGGCTCGGCTGAGCGCGGCCCGTTCCCCGTCGGCCTGCCGGGGCCGGGAGGTGGAGGTACCTGCCGGCTGCGTCGTTCCCCGTCCCGACCTGGTTGCGGCGTGTCGGTGATCGACAGGCGGCGCGGTCGCCACCATCGCCCGCCCGTCATCGACGGGCCCCCGCACGTCGGGACTCGGCCTAGGTGCGGGCGGTGGCCGCGGGGCGTGGCGCGAGCGAGGACAGCGCCTCGCGGCGCAGCTTGCCGGTCTCGTCGCGGGGCAGCCGGTCGACCACCCGCCACACCCGGGGCACCTTGAACCCGGCCAGCCGGGTGCGGCAGTGCCGGTCCAGGATGGCCGGCGCGTCGGCGGCGGCGAGCCCCTCCCCGGTGAGCTGCACCAGGGCGCAGACCCGCTCGCCGTACTCCTCGTCGGGCACCCCCAGCACGGCCGCGTCCTGCACCGCCTCGTGGGCCAGCAGGGCCGCCTCCACCTCGGCCGGGTAGACGTTCACCCCGCCGGAGACGATGGTCTGGCTGTGCCGGCCGGTGAGGAAGAGGTAGCCGTCGTCGTCGACGTAACCCAGCTCGCCGTAGGTGTAGACGCCCGGCGCCAGATGCGCCTCGCGGGTCTTGGCCGGGTCGCCGTGGTAGTGGAAATCCTGCGCCGCGCCCCGGCGGAAGAAGACCCGGCCGACCCGACCCGGGGGCAGTTCCGCGCCGTCCGGCCCGACCACCAGGATCCGGGTCGGCGGCACGGCCCGCCCGACGCTGCCCGGCCGGGCCAGCCACTCCTCGGCCTCGATGAGGGTCACCACGCCGCCCTCGGTGGCCGCGTAGTACTCCACCACCACCGGGCCCCACCACTCGATCATGCGGCGCTTCACCTCCGGCCCGCACGGCCCGCCGCCGTGCCAGACCCGGCGCAGGCTGCCGCCGTGGAAACGGCGGCGGACCGGCTCGGGCAGCCGGAGCAGGCGGACGAACTGGGTGGGCACCAGGTGGCACAGGTTGATCGACTCGGTGTCGATGAGGCGCAGCGTCCGCTCCGGATCGAACCGTTCCTCGATGCGCAGCGCACAGCCGCGCAGCAGGGGCAGCAGGGCGAAGTACAGCTGCGCCGAGTGGTACCAGGGACCGACCAGCAGGGCCCGGCCGGTGGCCGGCACCTTCAGCACCAGTCCGGCGTACGCCAGCAGCCGGCCGACCCCGGCGAGCGGCTCACCCTGCCGGAACACCCCGTTCACCACGCCCTTCGGCACGCCGGTGGTGCCCGAGGTGTAGAGCATCAGCGACCCGCAGACCTGCCCCGGTGGTTCCGCCCCGTCGGCGGCGGCGAGCAACGGCTCGACGGGGGTGAACCCGGTCGCCGCGCCGCCGTGGCCCGCCGGCTCCTCGACGGGCGCGGAGCCGGGCGCCGCCTCGACGGGCGCGGAGCCGGGCGGCTCGGCGGCGCCGACCAGCAGCCGGACCGGGCACTCGCCCGGGCGCAGCGCGGCGGCGACGGCGGCGGCCCGGGGCGCGTCCACCAGCACCGCGCGGCTGGCCGAGTCGGTCAGGATGTGGCGCAGCTCGGGCGCGGTGAGGTGCCAGTTCACCGGGACCACCCGCAGGCCGCCGTGCAGGCCGGCGAGCAGCGCCTCGAACACCTCGACCCGGTTGCCGACCACCACCGCCACGGTGTCCCCGACCGACAGGCCGTGGTCGCGCAGCACCCGCAGCCACCGGTCGACCCGGTCGTTGAGCGCCCACCAGTCGAGCCGGCGGTGCCGGTCGGCCAGCGCCGGCTCCCCGGCCCGGTCGCGGACCAGCTCGTCGAGGAGTCGGGCCACGGTCAGTCCAGCAGGTCCGGCTCGGCGCGGACCACGTCGGCGTAGAGCGGCCGGAAGTTCAGCCGCCCGAGCGCGGGGGTGCCGATGGTGTCCCGGGTGGACCGGGCGTCGTCCGGGTCGACCGGCACCGGCCGGCCGGCCGCCTCGGCCAGCAGCTGCACCTGGCAGCAGCGGTCCATCGAGACGAACCACCAGGCGGCTTCGGCCACGCTGCCGCCGACGGTGAGCAGGCCGTGGTTGCGCAGGATCACCGCCTTGCGGTCGCCGAGCGTGCCGGCGATCCGCTTGCCCTCGGCCGGGTCGAGCACCACGCCGGAGTAGTGCTCGTGCACCTCGTGGTCCTCGAAGAACGCGCAGGCGTCCTGGGTGATCGGGTCCAGCGGCCGGCCGAGGGCCGACCAGGCCCGCCCGTACGTGGAGTGGGTGTGCGCCGCGGCGACCACGTCCGGCCGGGCCAGGTGGATCTGCGAGTGGATGGCGTACCCGGCCGGGTTGATGGTGCCGGTCCCCGCCACCACCGTCCCCGCGTGGTCGACCAGGAGCAGGTCGCTGACCCGCACGTGGCCGAAGTGCTGGCCGAACCGGTTGATCCAGAAGTGGTCCGGCCGGATCGGGTCGCGCGCGGTGACGTGCCCGCCGGCGCCCTCGTCGAAGCCGAGCCGGGCGAAGATCCGCAGGGTCGCGGCGAGCTGCCGCTTGCGGTGCTGTCGCTCCTCCTCGGGCGACCGCTCGGTGCGCGGAGCGTTCATGTCGCGCACGGTAGCCGGTGCCACGACGCGTGGCTACGGTGTCGCTCGTGGACCTGAACGACAGCACCGAGCAGGCCGCGTTCCGCGCCGGGCTGCGGGCCTGGCTGCGCGAACGGCTACCCGAGCCGGCGCCGGACGGCGCGCCGCCGGACCCGGCCGACCTGCGGGACTGGACCAAGCAGGTGCACGCCGCCGGCTACGCCGGCCTCACCTGGCCGGTGGCCTACGGCGGGCGCGGCCTCTCCCCCGTGCACCAGGGCATCTTCGCCGAGGAGTGCGCCCTGGCCGGCGCCCCCGACCAGCTCAACGTGATCGGCCTGAACATGGTCGGTCCCACCCTGATCCGGTACGGCACCCCGGCGCAGCAGGAGCGCCACCTGGCCGCGATCCTCGCCGGCGACCACGTGTTCTGCCAGGGCTTCTCGGAGCCGGAGGCGGGCTCGGACCTGGCCGCCGTACGCACCGCGGCGCGCCGGGTGCCGGGCGGGTTCGTGGTCGACGGGGAGAAGCTCTGGTCCTCGTACGCCCCGCTGGCCGACCACTGCCTGCTGCTGGCCCGGACCGGGCCGGACGGGCCGCGGCACCGGGGCCTGACCTGCTTCCTGCTCGACATGCGGGCGCCCGGGGTGACGGTCCGGCCGCTGCGCCAGATCAACGGGGCCGCGGAGTTCGGCCAGATCCTGCTGGACGGGGTGCGTATCGGCGACGACTGCGTGGTGGGCGAGGTCGACGCGGGGTGGGCGGTGGCGATGACCACCCTGGCCCACGAACGCGGCACCTTCGGCGTCACCCTGAACGCGCGGCTCAGCGTCCAGTTCGACCGGTTGCTGGCCACCGTGCGGGCCACCGGTCACGCCGACGACCCGCTGGTCCGCGACGAGGTGGCCCAGCTGCACGTCGAGGTGCAGGCGCTGCGCTGGACCGGCTACCGGGCGCTGACCGGGTTGCAGCGCACCGGGGAGCCGGGCCCGGAGAGCGCGGTGCTGAAGCTGCACTGGTCGCACGTGCACCAGCGGGTCTGCGACCTGGCGGTCCGGCTGCTCGGCGACCGCGCGGCGCTGGACGGCCCGGACGCGTTCTGGGCCGGCTACTGGCAGGGGCAGCTGCTGCGCAGCCGGGGCAACACCATCGAGGGCGGCACCTCGGAGATCCTGCGCGGGCTCATCGCCGAGCGGGTCGCCGGGCTGCCGCGCTGGCGCTGACGAGGGGGCGGGATGGAGTTCGGCTTCACCGAGCAGCAGCGGCACCTGCGGGAGGTGACCCGCGCCTACCTCGCCGAGCGCTACCCGCCCGACCGGGTGGCCGCGCTCGCCGACGGCGCCGGGCACGCCCCCGACGGCTGGGCGTCGCTGGTCGAGCTGGGCTGGCGGGACGGCGACCTCGGCCTGGTGGAGCAGGCGGTGCTGGCCGACGAGTCCGGCTACGCGCTGCACCCGGTGCCCTGGTGGAGCACGCTGTGCGCGGCCCTGCCCGGCACCGCGCCGGCCACCGTGGCCTGCCACGACGACGACTGCGCGACGCTGGACGCCGCGCACCGGGCCAGCGCGGTGCGGGCGGTCGCCGGTCCGGGCGGCTGGCGGGTGTCGGGCGTGAAGCGGCTCGTCCCCGACCTGGCGGCGGTCACCGAGGTGCTGCTCACCGCCGGCACCGCCGAGGGCGTGGCGCTGTTCCGGGTCCGCCGCGACGCGGCCGGGGTCACCGTGGTCGACCGCGCCGGGCTGGACGGGCTGCGCCGCCCGGCGGACCTGCGCCTCGCCGACACCCCGGCCGAACCGGTCGCCGGCGTCGCCGGCACCCCGGCGGCGCTGCGTCGGCTGCGCTGGCGGGCGTACACCCTGCTGGCGGCCGAGGCGCTGGGGGTGGCCCGCCGGGCGTACGACCTGGCCGTCGCGCACGCCCGGACCCGCACCCAGTTCGGCCGGCCGATCGGGGCGTTCCAGGGGGTCAGCTTCCGCGTCGCGGACAGCTACGTGGCCGTCGAACTGGCGCACTCGCTGGTCTACCGGGCCGCCTGGCTGGCCGGACCGGACGGCGACCGACCGGACGGGACCGTCGACGAGGCGGTGGCCGCCGCGGTGGTCGCCGCCCGCGACGCGGCGGTACGCGGCTGCGAGCACGCCATCCAGGTGCTCGGCGGGATCGGGATGACCTGGGAGCACCCGGTGCACCGGTGGTACCGGCGGGCGCTCTGGATCCGCGGCTTCGACGCGCCGTCGGCCCGGCACCGGGCCGGCCTGGCCCGGGCCCTGCTCGGGAGCTGAGGTGCTGGGCGAGCTGCTGCCGGCGGCCGTGCGGGTCGCCGAGCGGCCCGACGACGACCCGGCCGCCGTACCCCTGGCGGAGGAGGTCGAGGCGGTGGCCCGGGCCGGCGCGGGCCGGCGCGGCGAGTTCCTCACCGGCCGGGCCTGCGCGCGGCGGGCGCTGGCCCGGTTCGGGGTGCCGCCGGTGGCCATCCCGCGCGGTCCGGACCGCGCCCCGCGCTGGCCGGCCGGCTTCGTCGGCAGCATCACCCACTGCCGCGGCTACCGGGGCGCGGCCGTGGCCCGCCGCGCCGACCTGCTCGCCGTCGGCGTCGACGCCGAGCCGCACCGGCCGCTGCCGCCCCGGGTCGCCGAGCGGATCCTGCTGCCGGCCGAGCGGCGCTGGTTGCGCGGGCAGCCACCGGGCAGCGCCCTCGACACCGTCTTCTTCTCGGCGAAGGAGAGCGTCTACAAGGTCTGGCACCCGGTTACCGGGCGCTGGCTCGGCTTCCGCGACGCCCTGGTCCGCCTCGACGCGGCGGACGACAGCGCGCTGGCCGGCGGCGTAGCCGGCACCTTCAGCGTGGAGCTGCTGGTGCCGGCTCCCGACTGCCTGCGCGGGATCGCCGGCCGGTTCCGGGTCGCCGACGGGCTGGTGCTCACCGCGGCCACGGTGCCCGCGTGATCCCCGCCCCGGAGCAGGTGACCCCGGCCTGGCTGACCGGCGCGCTGCGGGCGACGGCGGCCGCCGGCGCCCGGGTGACCGCTGTGGAGTCGGCGCCGGTGGGCGGCGGGAAGCTGGCCCGCTGCGTCCGGCTGCGGCTGCGCTGGTCGCCGGCCGGGGCCGGGCCGGACACGGTGATCGGCAAGTTCGCCGCCGCCGACGAGCGCACCCGGCGCACCGGCACCGACAGCGACGCCTACCGCCGGGAACTGCTCTTCTACCGCCGGCTCGCGCCGGCGGTGCCGATCCGGGTACCGCGCTGCCACCTCGCCGAGGCGGCGCCGGGGACCGGCGAGTTCGTGCTGCTGCTCGCCGACGCCGCCCCGGCCCGCCCCCGCGACCAGGTACACGGCGCGACCGCCGACGACGTGGCCCTGGCGCTGGGCGAGCTGGCCCGGTTGCAGGCCCGGTTCTGGGGTGGTGCCGGGCTGGCCGGGCAGGAGTGGCTGCCACTGCCCGGTCCGGCGGCCGGCCGGCGGCGGGCCGCGGCGTACCGGGTGACCGTCGAGGGGTTCCTGGCCCGCTTCGGGGCGCGGCTGTCGCCCCGGGCGCGGGCGGTGGTGACCGGATTCGGCAGCCGGGTACGCCGCTGGGCCGCCGCCCAGCAGCCGCCGTACACCCTGCTGCACGGCGACTTCCGGCTGGACAACCTGCTCTTCGGCGACGGCCGGGGCAGCCCGCCGCTGACCGTCGTCGACTGGCAGACAGTGGCGGTCGGGTCCGGCCCGAGCGACGCGGCGTACCTGGTGGGCGGGGCGCTGCCGGTGCCGGTGCGGCGGGACCGCGAGGAGGAGCTGCTGCGGCACTACCGGCGCGCGCTGGCCGCCGCCGGGGTCCGCTGGGCCGAGTCGGAGTGCCGCCGCGCGTGGCGGCTGGGCGCGCTGGCCGGGGTCCACATGACGGTGGTCGGCGCGATGCTCGTCGCGGCGGACCCGGCCAGCGACGCCATGTTCGTGTCGCTGGCCGAGCGGCACGCGGCCCACGTGACGGATCTGGAGGCGTTCGATGTCCTCGACCGCTGAGACAGCCCTGCCCGACGAGGCGTTCGGGCCGCCGCCCGCCGACCCGCCCGCGTACTGGCAGGAGAGCTGCTACTTCGTGGCGCACCGGCCGGACCACCCCGGTGACGTGCTGATCCTCAACCTGACCAGCCATCCGACCCGGGACGGGTTCGACTGCCTGCAGATGAGCCGGATCGACGGGCGGTTGCGGTTCGTCCGGTTCACCCGCCGGTACGGCGACGACCCGCGCACCACCGCCGTCGGTCCGGCCCGGGTGGACGTGCTCGCGCCGTACCGGCGGATCCGGCTGGCGGTGGCCGACGGTGCCGCGCCGGTCGGCCTCGAGCTGACCTGGACCGCGCGCACCCGGCCGTACCTGCTGCCGCCCGGGTCGATGTCGGTCGGCGACCGGTTGGTGTGGGACCAGCGGCACCTGTTCCAGTCCGGCTGGTTCGACGGCTGGTACTCCGTCGACGGCGAGCACCGGCCGGTCCGGCGGTGGTGGGGGCAGCGCGACCACTCCTGGGGGGTACGCGACCACGCCCGGGTACCGCTGTGGATGTGGCTGGCCGTGCAGCTCGGCGACGGGATGCTCGGCGTCTGGTGCTGGGAGCGGCCGGACGGTGGCCGGGCCTACTGCGCCGGCTGCTGGGCCCCGGCCGGCGACCGGGAGCCGGTGCCGGTCACCGGCTTCCGGCACCGGCTGCACTGGACCGGGGCCGACGGCCGGCCGGTCGGGTACGGGCGGGCCGGCGCGGCGGTGCGCGGCCTGGCCGGCCGGGTGGAGTTCGACCTGGCCGACGGCCGGCGGATCGGGGTGACCGGCAGCGGGGAGTGGAACGCCCGGTACGGCCGGCGCGGCGGCGGGCAGCACCACCTCGCGGTGGTCACCGACGACGGCCGCCGGGGCACCGCGATCTACGAGATCACCGGCTCGGACCACCACCACTTCTTCCCGGGCGGCCAGCGGTGACCGGCCCGCTGCACGGGCTGCGGGTGCTGGAGCTGGCCACCGGGGTGGCCGGCCCGTACGCCGGCCGGCTGCTGGCGATGCTCGGCGCCACGGTGGTGAAGGCGGAGCCGCCCGGCGGCGACCCGGCGCGCGAGCTGCCGGTCGACGGCGGCCCGCAGCACGCCCCGAGCCCGGTCTTCGTGCACCTGAACGCCGGCAAGCGGCTGGTCGGCCGGGAGGTGCTGCCGGCGGCGCTGGGCTGGGCGGACGTGGTGCTCGACGACGGCACCCTGCCGCCGGTGGACGGGAAGGCAGTGGACGGAAAGGCAGTGGACGGGCCGCTGGTGGTCACCGTGGCCTCCGGGCTGGCCACCGACGAGGAACTGCTGGTGCAGGCGGCGTCCGGGCTGCTGGCGGTGAGCGTGGACGACGACGGGGTGCCGCACCGGTTCCCCGGCTGGCAGTCGCAGTACCTGGCCGGGGCGTACGCGGCGGTGGCCGCGCTGGCCGGGCTGGCCCGCCGGGCGACCGGGGCCCGGGTCAGCTGGCTCGGGGCGCTGCTGACCGCGTTCGAGGCGCAGGGCGCCGGCCTGCTCTACACCGCCAGCTCGGGCCGGCCCGACGACCCGGACGAGGCCCGCCGCAACGCGGGGCACCTGGCCCGCACCTTTCCGTCCGGGGTGTTCGCCTGCGCCGACGGGCAGGTGGTGCCGGGCACCGTACGGGCGGAGGACTGGCTGCGGCAGTGCGCCGTCTACGGTCGCCCCGACCTGCCGTACGACGAGCGGTTCGTCTGGGCGCACCGGTGGCGCAACCGGCACCTGCTCGCCGCCGAGCTGCGCCCCTGGTACGCCGCGCGCACCCGGGCGGAGATCTTCCGGGCCGCGCTGGACGCCGGTTGGGCGGCGGCGATGGTGCTCACCGCCCGGGACGCGCTGACCGACCCGCACCTGGCCGAGCGGGGCTTCCTCGCCCCGCTGACCGGGGCGGCCCGCGGCCGGGTGGCGGCCCGCCCATGGCGCAGCCCGCTGCTGCCCGAGGGGGTGCCGGTCCGGCTCGCCGAACCGGGCGGGGACGCCGGCTGGTTCCGCCCCGAGCACCCCCGCCCGGCGGCGCCGCCCCGGCCGCCGGAGCTGTCCGGGCTGCGCGTGCTGGAGCTGACGCTGGCCTGGGCCGGACCGCTCACCGGTCGGTTCCTCGGCACGCTCGGCGCCGACGTGGTGCGGGTCGAGGTCGGCAACCGCCCGGACGGCTGGCGGACCCGGCACCGCTGGCACGAGCTCGGCGTGCCGGTGCCCGACGGGGTGGACCCGCAGGAGTGCACCTGGGACGCCTCGGCCCAGTTCAACAGCCTGAACCGGGGCAAGCGCGGGATCTCGGTGGACCTGGCCACCCCGGCCGGCGCGGACGTCTTCCGGGACCTGGTCGCGGTCGCGGACGTGCTGGTGGTGAACATGACCCACGACGTGCTGGTCAAGCGCGGCGTGGTCGACGACGTACGCCGGCAGGTGGAGCGGGGCCTGGTGGTGGTCACCATGCCGGCGCTGGGGGCGACCGGGCCGTACCGGTCGATGGCCGGCTACGGGATGCTCACCGAGGGGATGGGCGGGTTCGCCGCCCGGTACGGATCGCCGGCCGAGCCGGCGGCGGTCAGCCCGGTCTACTACCCGGACGCGGTGGCCGGGGCGCACGGGGTGGTCGCGGTGCTGGCCGCGCTGGCCGGTCGCGCCCGGCACGGGCGGGGCGACTGGCTCGACCTGTCCCAGCAGGAGACGCTCTGGTTGCAGCTCGGCGAGGGGCTGGTGCTCGCCTCCCGGGAGGGCCGGGACCCGGCCCGGCTCGGCGACGCCGAGCCGGGCGTCGCCAGCTCCGGCATCGTCGCCGCCCGGGACGGGCACGTGGCGTACGTCGACCGGCGGCCCGGCTCGACCGCGACGCCGGAGACGGTGGCCGGCTGGGCGGCCGGGTCGAGCACCGCCGAGGTGCTGGCCCGGTTGCGCGCCGCGGGGGTGGCCGCCGAGGCGGTGGCCGACCTGCGCCGGCGGTACGCCGACGGCACGCTGCGCGCCGCCGGGCTGGTGGAGGAGGTCGACCACCCGGTGGCCGGCCGGCGGGCGTACCTCACCCCGCCGGTGCGGCTGGCCGGCGATCCGCTGCCGCCGGCCCGGCCCGCTCCCCTGTTCGACCAGCACACCGACGAGGTGCTCGCCGAGTGGCTCGGCTACGCCGCCGGGCGGATCCGGGCGCTGCGCGAGGCCGGGGCGGTCGGCACCCGCCCGCGTCAGCCGCGCCGCCGCTCGACCAGCGCCGCCGGCCGCCGCTGACCGCACCACACGGGGCGGCGATCCGGCCGGAGCGACAACCCGCACGGCGCGGAGCCGCCCGGCGGCGTGCGGGTGGGAACTGTCGCGCGCACCGCCGCCCTCCGGGGGTGGGAGGGCGGCGGGGACCGGGCGCGGATCAGCCGGCGGTGGGAACGGCGTCGGCGGGTGCCGCGTCGGTCCAGTGCAGCACGCCCTCGGACCAGACGTAGCGGGCCTGGCCCCAGCGCATCGCCGAGGCCGCGTCGGGGAAGAAGCCCGAGCCCTTGAAGTTGGCGCTGGTGTTGCAGAGCACCGGGATCCCGGTGAGCCGCTCGTACGCGGTCAGCAGCCGGTGCATCGTCGGGTTGTCCGCGTCCACGGTCTGCAACCGGGCGCTGCCGTCGAGGTGCACCACCGCCGGGATCCGGTCCTTCCACTCCGGACGCACGGAGTGGTCGAAGAGCATGTACGGATCGCGGGTGCCGGGGCTGAACACCTCCGGCGCCCGGTCCTGCAGGCAGATCGGGGCCACCGGCCGGTACCACTCCCGCCCCTTCATGGCGTTGAGCCGGTCCTTCATGGCGCCGCTGGTGGCCGGGGCGATGATGCTGCGGTGCCCGAGCGCGCGCGGGCCCAGCTCGGCCGGCCCGTGCACCACGACCACCGGCTCGTCCCCCGCCTCCAGGAGCTTGGCCAGCTCCTCGATCTCGCAGGGGCGGCTGGACCAGCCGGCCGGCGCCCGCCGGGTCGGCGTCACCGGCGGGCCGGCGAAGACCGACCAGCGCAGCGCGGAGCGGCCGGTGCTGCGGATCATCTCCACGCAGGCCGCGCCGATCGCCGAGCCGGCGTCGTTGGGGAACGGCGGCACCCAGACGTCGGCGAAGAGGCCGCTGGCCCGCAGGCCGGCGTTCCACTTGATGTTCAGGGCGCAGCCGCCGGAGAGGCAGATCGGCAGGCCGTCCAGCTCGGGCAGCTCGGCGAGCCTGCGCTTGAGCCCGTCGACGAGCACCCGGAACAGGTGCTCCTGGAAGGAGGCGAGCAGCGCGGCGTCGGAGAGCCCCAGGGCGGCGACCTCCTGCTGCACCCGCCGGCTCCAGCCGTACGACTTGATGGCCCGGTCGATCGGCAGCATCGCCGCCGTGACGCCCTCCATCAGCTTGATGGCCTCCTCCGACGGCGGGTCGAGCGAGGCGTACGCCATCGCCTTGCCGGAGACCGGGAGCAGCGCCTCCATGCCGGGGCCGGGGTTGGACGCGAGCCGCCGGGAGTGGTCGACCCGGAACGGGCCGAAGTGCGAGGCGAAGATCGGGTAGATGCCGCCGGAGACCTCCGCCACCGGGCCGTACGCCCGCACCGCCCGCCGCCGGGGGTCGTAGTGGTAGAGGTTCGGCGCCATCCCGCCGTCCCAGACCAGCATCAGCGCCGGCTCCTCGCGAGCGGCGAACTCGCTGGTGCAGTAGCTGGCGAAGGCGTGGTCGGTGGCGTGGCTGAAGCTGCGGAACTCGGTCGGCGCCGGGCCGAAGAGCGGGCTGGTGCCGACCCGTCCGTCGAGCAGCCGGGGCGAGTCCGCCGGCGCGTCGTCGTAGCCGGCCACCTCGACCGGCCGGGCGGTCCCGGCGTCGTCGACCACCTCGACCCAGCTCTCGTTCTCCCGGCCCCGGGCCCAGCCGTCGATGACCACGCTGGTCAGGTCGGCCGGGGAGATCCCGGCGTCGCGCAGCCGCGCGGCGATGTCGGCGGAGCGGTTGAAGGTGGCGTGCCGTTCCCGGTTCTCCAGCTTCTCCGCCTCGACCGAGAGCCGCAGGCGGTCGCCCTCCACGATCGCGAAGCCGCCGTCGTGGGTCATCTTGAGCCCGCAGATCAGGGGTGCAGACATCGCTTCTCCTCCCGGCGCGACCGGTCGGCGGCGACCTGGGTCGTGGTGGAACATAGGCGCGGCGTCGCCGGAGCGACAAGGCGCGCAGAACCGCCCGGAGGGCGGGCGAGTGACGCGACTCCCCAGTTGAACGGCGCCGCGGTCCGCAGCGACACTGCCAGGCGTGCCGGAGCCGGTGAGTTTCGCCAGGGACGTGCTGCCGCTCTTCCGCGAGCTGGACCTCGAGATGCCGCACGCCTTCGACCTGTCCGACCACGCCGACGTCTGCGCGTGGGCCGAGGCCATCCACGAACGCCTCGCCGACGGATCGATGCCGTGCGACGCGCCCTGGCCGGACGAGGACGTGGCGCTGTTCCGCCGCTGGATCGACGAGGGCCGGCACCCCTGACAGGCTCGGCCGGGCCCGCGACCGGCCCGGCCGCGCCCGATCCGGTCCGCAGCGGCCGGATCGACGTGGGCGGCCGGCGGGACGGCCTGGTCAGGCGCGGCTGAGTAGCGGACGCGACCGCCGGTCCAGCAGCCCACCGAGCGCCGGCGTGGCCCCGGCCGACCAGGCCGACAGCACCCGCTCGACGGCGCCGAACTCCGACTCCAGCACGGACAGGCCCGCGGTGGGCACCGCCGCCCCGAGCGCGACCAGCAGCGGGCGCAGGTAGCTCTCCACCGCGTGCCGGTGGCCGCGGTCGGCGGCGGTCATCATCGGCACCGCCACCGTGCCGGCCAGGCCGTGCCGGGGCAGCAGGTCCAGGAAGAGCTTCAGCAGCCCGGTGTAGCTGCCCTTGTAGGTCGGCGAGGCGACCAGCAGCAGGCTCGCGCCGGTCACCGCGGCGTACGCCTCGCGCACCGCGGCGCACCGGTCCTCGGCGACGATCAGCCCGGCCGGCAGTTCGGCGAGGTCCACCAGGGTCGGCGCGGCCAGCTCGACCCCGGCCTCGGCCAGCCGCTCGCGCAGCAGCTCCGCCGCCGTCAGCACCACGCCCCGGGTGCGCGACCGGGGCCGCGGGTTGCCGACCAGGACGGTGAAGGAGACCGGGCCACTGTCGACAGACGTCATTGCCACACATTGGCACGGCCCGACGCGGCGCTGCTACGTTCCGCGACATGGCTGACCACGGCGACCCGCCCCGGCTGGAGGTCCGTGCCCTGCGCCCCGACGAGCGCCGGCTGGCCGGCGGACTGGTCGCCCGGGCGATGCGCGACAACCCCACCACGCTGGCGATGTGCGGTGGCGACCCGTTCGACCGGCTGGCGCACATGCAGCCGATCTGGACCGCCTTCTTCCACCGGCCGCCGGGCCCGGCGGTCGGCGCCTTCCACCGCGGCTGCCTGGTCGGCGTCGCCGGGGCCACCCCGCCGGGCGCCTGCGTCGGCAGCACCTACGGCCCGCGCGCCGCCGAGGTGGCGAGCGGACCGGAGCCGCCGCCCGGCGACCCGGGCCGCGCCGACTACGTGCAGGCCACGTACGCGGTCAACGACCTGCCGGAGCCGCACTGGCACCTGGGGCCGGTGGCGGTCGAGCCCGGGTTCCAGGGCCGGGGCGTCGGCGCCCGGCTGGTGCGCGAGCTGACCGCCGCGCTGGACGCCGACGGGCACGACGGGTGGTGCGAGACCGACACCGAGGCCAACGTCCGGTTCTACCGGGCGCTGGGTTGGCGGGCGGTCCGCACCGTGCGGGTCATCGGGATTCCGCTGTGGTTCCTGCGCCGGCCGGCGTCGCGTCCAGCGGCGCCGGCACCAGCGTCCGCAGCTCGGCGAACGGATCCAGCCCCAGCGACACCCGGCCGATGAACTCCCGGGCCTCGATCGGCGAATAGGGCTGCATGAACCCGCCGGCCCGCACGTCCCGGTAGAGCCGGCCGAGCGGGTGCCCGGTCAGGTACGACCCGCCGCCGACCACTGTCATCGCCTGGTCGACCACCTCCGTCGCGGCCCGGTTGACGATGAGCTTGGTGCACTGGTAATCCATCACCGCCCGGTGCACCGCGTCCATGGTCAGCTCGTCCTCGGGCAGCGCCAGGAACTCGTCCATCGCCTCGCAGGTGCGGCCCAGCGCGGCCCGGGCGGTGGCCAGCGCCACCTCCATCTCGGCGAGCTGCACCTGCACCGCCGGGCGCTCGGCCAGCAGGTGGTCGTACGGCTTGCGCTTGCGGGTCCGGGCGGCCGTCACGGTCAGCTCGTGCGCCGCCTCGGCGATGCCCAGGTACGCCCCGACCAGCGGGAAGTTCACCGCGACCAGCCCCGGCCACATCGCCGTGGTCGGCTCGCCCACCCGGCCGCCCAACTGCACCATGTCGGCCGGCACGAAGCAGTCGCTGAGCACCACGTCGTTGCTGCCCGAGCCGCGCATCCCGACCGCGTCCCAGTTGTCCAGCACGGTCAGCCCGGGCGTGTTGCGCCGGATCACCGCGCTGCCCATCCGGTACCAGCCGGCGCCGTCGGGCACCCGGACGAAGACGGTGAACGCGTCGGCGACCGCCGAGTTGGTGGCGAAGGTCTTGTGCCCGCTGATCAGGTAACCGCCGTCGGCCGGCCGGGCCTCGGTGGTCGGGAAGGAGAACGCCCCGCCCGGCTCGGTGCCGGCGTGCGACATCACCAGCCGGCCCCGGCCCAGCAGCTTGACCAGGATGCGCAGCTGGGCGGTGAACGGGCCGTCGTCCGCGGAGCGGCGCAGGGTGCGGCTGATGTCGAAGGTGAAGCCGAGGTGCATGTTGGCGGCGATGGCGGTGGCCGGGCAGCCCCGGGCCAGCCGGGACACCGCCACCGTCAGGTCGTGCAGCGAGTCGACGCCGAGCCCGCCGGCCTCGGCCGGCGCGGTGGCGGCGAGGAAACCGCTGGCCCGCATCGCGGCGAAGTTCTCCCGGACGAAGGTGTTCTCCGCGTCGTACCGGGCGGCCCGGGTGGCGAAGTCGGCCGCGTGCTCCTCGGCCAGCTCGACCATCCGGGCGCCGGCCGGGGTCCTCGCCGACAACTGTCGGGTCATGGCGTACCTCCATCGACTCGGGGACGCGGGCGAGTCGGACCCTACGGAGCGCCCGCCGGGCGGCGCAACGAGCGCCGTTGCCGCCCACGGCCGCGTCCGGTCGCCGCGCAATGACCACCCTTGCCGCCCCGAGCGCCGCCGCCGATAGTGCGGGGCGTGGACGCACAGGACGGTTTCGTGCCCTGGCCGGCGGAGTTCGCCCGGCGCTACCGGGCGGAGGGTTACTGGCGGGGCGAGACTCTCGGCGCCATCGGACGGCGGGTGCCCGACCGGGACCGGACCGCGCTGGTGCACGGCGAGCGGCGGTGGAGCCACGCGGAGCTGGACCGGCGGGCCGACCGCACGGCGGCCGGCCTGGCGGCGCTCGGCATCCGCCGCGGCGACCGGGTCCTGGTGCAGCTGCCCAACGTCGCCGAGCTGGTGCAGCTCTCCCTCGCCCTGTTCCGGCTCGGCGCGCTGCCGGTGTACGCGCTGGCGCCGCACCGGATGGCCGAGCTGGGCCACCTGGCCGAGCTGACCGGCGCCCGCGCCTACGTGGCGCCGGACCGGTTCGCCGGCTTCGACTACCGGCCGCTGGCCGCCGAGCTGCGCGCCGCGAACCCGGTCCTGGAGCACGTGCTGATCGTCGGCGAGCCCGGCGAGTTCCGGGCGCTGTCCGAGGTGGACGCCGAGCCGGTGGCGCTACCCGGGCCGGCGCCCGGCGACATCGCCTTCTTCCTGCTCTCCGGGGGCACCACCGGCCTGCCGAAGCTGATCCCCCGCACCCACGACGACTACGCCTTCCAGCTGCGGGCCTGCGCCGAGGCGCTGGGCGTGGACGAGCGCTCGGTCTACCTGGCGGCGTTGCCGGCGGCACACAACGCGGCGCTGGGCTGCCCCGGGGTGCTCGGCACCCTGGCCGTCGGCGGCACCGTGGTGCTCAGCCCGACGCCGAGCCCGGACGACGCGTTCGGGCTGATCACCGCCGAGGGCGTCACCTTCACCACGCTGATGCCGCCGCTGCTGCCGGTCTGGGTGGACCTGGCCCCCCTGCTGGAGGTGGACCTGCGGCCGGTGCTGCTCCAGGTCGGCGGCGCGAACCTGCAACCCGAGGTGGCGTACCGGGTGATGACGGCGGGCTGCCGGCTCACCCACTGGTTCGGGATGGCCGAGGGAGTGCTCAGCTACACCCGGCTCACCGACCCGCCGGACGTGGTGGCGCACACCCAGGGCCGGCCGCTGGCCGCCGCCGACGAGTACCGGGTGGTCGACGCCGACGGCGTGGACGTGCCGCCCGGGGAGGTCGGCGAGCTGCTCGTCCGGGGCCCGTGCACGCTGCGCGGCTACTACCGGGCGCCGGCGTACAACGCCGAGGCGTTCACGCCCGACGGCTTCCTGCGCACCGGCGACCTGGTCCGGATCACCGAGGACGGGAACCTCGCCGTCCGCGGCCGGATCAAGGACGTGATCAACCGCGGCGGCGAGAAGATCGGCGCCGCCGAACTGGAGGACCACGTCGGCGCCCACCCGGCGGTGCGGGCCTGCGCGGCGGTGGCGGTGCCGGACCCCACCCTCGGCGAGAAGATCTGCGTCTACCTGGTGCCGCGCGGCGAGCCGGTCGGGCTCGACGAGCTGCGCGCCTTCCTCACCGGACGCGGGCTGGCCGGCTACAAGCTGCCGGACCGGCTGGAGGTGGTGGACGAGCTGCCGCGCACCAGCGTCGGGAAGGTCGACAAGCGGCTGCTGCGCGAGCTCGGGGCCGGGGCCCGGGGATGACGCTGCGACGGCTGCGGGAGGCGCCGGGATCCCGGTGTTTCGTCTGCGCGCCGGGCAATCCGCGCGGCCTGGCGGTCCCGCTCTGGTACGACGACGCGGACGGCCACGTCGAGGCGACCGTGCGCTTCGACGAGCTGCACTGCGGCGCCCCGACGTACGTCCACTCCGGCCTCGCGATGGCCGTGCTGGCCGAGGCGATGGCCTGGGCGGTGGTCACCACCACCGGCCGGATCGCGATCACGCTGGCCAGCTCCACCGACTTCCACCGGCCGCTGCGGGTCGACGTGCCGTACCTGGCCCGGGCGGAGATCGGCGAGGTCACCGGGGCGGACGTGAGCGCGTCTGCGGTGTTCCGGGCCGACACCGAGGTGCTCGCCACCGCCACCGCCACGTTCCGGGTGATCTCGGAGAAGACCGCGGCGCGGCTGCGCGCGCGGGTCGGCCGTCCGCAGGGGACGTCGAGTAACCTACCGTGAGCCATCCGACACGGATGGCGATTGTCCGCACTGTCCTCGGAGGAGCCCGGTGACGACTGACGAATCGACCAGCACGGTTTCCGCCCCGCCCACCCCGCCGCTGCGGGCCCGCGGCGCCTGGCTCGTGCTCCTCATCGCCTGCGGCGCCTCCTTCACCGAACTGCTCGACGCCTCGATCGTCAACGTCGCGCTGTTCACCATCCGCAACGACCTCGGTCTCAGCGACCTCGGTCTGCAGTGGGTGGTCAACGCCTACCTGCTCGCGTTCGGCGGCTTCCTGCTGCTCGGGGGCCGGGCCGCCGACATGTTCGGCATCCGCCGGATGCTGGTCGTCGGGCTCGTGGTGTTCATCGCGGCCTCGCTGCTCGGCGGGCTGGCGATGAACGGCGCCTGGCTGGTGGCGGCCCGCGCCGGGCAGGGCGTCGGCGCGGCCATCATCGCGCCCACCACACTGGCCATCCTCACCACCTACTTCACCGACCCGAAGCAGCGGGCCGGCGCGATCGGCGCCTGGATCACCGCGGGCGTGGTCGGCGCGGCCCTCGGCTCGCTGATCGGCGGGCTGCTCACCGACCTGCTCGACTGGCGCTGGGTGCTCTGGATCAACGTGCCGGTCGGGCTGCTCCTGCTCGCCGGCACGCTGGTCGGCCTGCGGGAGACCCGCCGGCCGGCGCAGCGACCCGGGTTCGACCTGGCCGGCGCCACGGCGGTCACCGCCGGCCTGCTGCTCGTCGTGCTCGGCGCGGCGTCCACCAGCAGCTACGGCTGGGGCTCGCCGCGCACCCTGGTGCCGCTGCTGGCCGGCGTCGCGCTGCTGGTCGCCTTCGTCGCGATCGAGCGGCGGGTACGTACCCCGATCGTGCCGCTGGACATCTTCCGGCTGCGCACCGTGTCCTCCGGCAACGCGGTGGCGTTCCTGGCCAACGCCGCCAGCCTGCCGATGTACTACCTGCTCGGGCTCTTCCTCCAGGACGTCTACGGGTTCAGTCCGTTGCAGGCCGGGCTGGCTTTCCTGCCGCTGTCGTTCAGCATCGTGATGGGTTCGTTCGCCGGCAGCATGCTGCTGCCCAAGGTCGGTCCCCGGCCGCCGATGCTGGCCGGCGCGGTGATCGCCGCGGCCGGGCAGGTCTGGCTGTCACTCGCCCCCGACGACGGCAGCTACCCGGTCCACGTCCTGGTGCCGACGATCCTGATGGGGCTCGGCATCGGCGCCATCTTCGTCCCGGCCACCAGCACCGCGACCGCCGGCGTCGCCGAGGAACGCTCCGGCCTGGCCTCCGGCCTGGTCAACACCGCCAACCAGTTCGGCGGCGCGCTGGGCGTGGCGGTGCTGGCCACCTTCGCCGCGTCGTTCGCCACCGCCGCCACCGGCTACACCAACGCGATGCTGCTGGCCGCCGGGGTGGTGCTGCTCGCCGGGGTGGCGGCGTTCACCGCGCCCCGGGCCCTCCCGGAGGGCGCGGGCACGCCATGACGGTGACCGACGAGGCGCCCGCGTCGATCGGGCAGCGGCTGGTCTGGTTCCTCGAGCACTACCGCTCCGAGTCCTCGTCGGTCAGCTGCCCGGCCCTGTTCCGGATCCGGGGCGACCTGGACACCGGGCGGGTCCGGGCGGCGGCGGAGCTGCTCACCGCCCGGCACGGGTCGCTGCGCACCACCCTGGTGCGGCAGGGCCGCGAGCTGGTGCAGCGGGTGCACGACCGGATGCCCGCCCCGGTCCGCACGGTGGCCCTGCCGGCCGGGGCGGAGGCCGAGCTGACCCGGCAGCTGCGCGCCGAGCTGACCGCGCCGATCCCGGTCGACAGCACGCCGGCCCGGTTCACGCTCTGGCGCCTCGGCGACCACGACGCCGTCTGGTGCGTGAACATGCACCACCTGATCTCCGACGCGTGGTCCTGCGGGGTGGTGGTGGACGACGTGGTGCGGCTGCTCGGCGCGGCGCCCGGGACGGACCCGGCGCTGCGCCCGGTCGACTGGCAGTATCTCGACTTCTGCCGCTGGGAGCGGGCCGCGGCCGACGACGGCGTGCTGCGCCGCCACCAGGAGTGGTGGCAGGCGCGGCTGGCCGGGGTACGGCTGCCGGTGCTGCCCGGCCGCGCCGACGTCGTGGACCTGGCGCGGCCGGATCCGGCGCTGGCCGTGGCCGAACTGCCCGGCCCGGTCGGCGACGGGCTGCGCGAGCTGGCCCGGGCCGAGCGCACCACGCTCTTCTCGGTCTTCCTGGCCCTGTACTACCTGCTGCTGCACTCGCGGACCGGGCAGGCCGACCTCACCGTCGCCTCGTTCTTCGCCAACCGCACCCGCCGGGAGTTGCAGCACACCGTCGGCTTCCTGGCCACCATGCTGGCCCTGCGCACCACCGTCGCGCCCGCCGGGTCGTTCCGCGACCTGCTCGCCGAGACCCGCCGCACGGTGCTGGACGCGGTGGTCCACCAGGCGGTGCCGGCGCAGATGCTCTCGCTGCCGTCGCTGGTGCACTCGCCCGGCCGGCTCAACGACGTGGTGTTCCAGATGCTGCCCGACCGCAGCCCCGAGGCGTGGGAGGCGGCCAGGCTCCCCTCCGGGCTGGAGGTCGGCACCTTCCGGCCGCCGCAGGCGCTGAGCCGGTTCGGGTTGAACCTCACCGTCATCCCGCGCGGCGACCGGATCGAGGCGCGGCTCTCGTACGCCCGCAACCAGTTCGCGCCGGAGTGGGTCGAGCGTTTCCTGGCCGACTTCGCGGCCACCGCCCGGGCCGTGCTGGCCGACCCGGGCCGGTCGCTGCCGGCGCTGCTCGGCCAGCTCCGCCCCGCCGGGCGGGCCGCGTCGTGACCGCCGGCACGGGCCGGGTCGCGACCGCCGGATCCGGCCGGGTCGCGGCCGCCGAGCGGGTCGCGTCGTGACCGGCGGCGGGCTGCGCGAGCGGGTGCGCGCGATCGCCACCGCGCTGCCCGAGGTGACCGCCGACGGCGAGGGCCCGCACGTCGGCTACCGGGTGCGGAAGAAGACCTTCCTGTGGTTCCTCGACGACCACCACGGCGACGGCCGGGTGGTGCTGCACGTCAAGGCGGCGCCCGGGGCGCAGCAGGCGCTGGTCGGCGCCGACCCGGTCCGGTTCCACGTGCCGAGCTACCTGGGCGCGCGGGGCTGGGTGGGGGTGGACCTGGAGGCGCCCGGGCTGGACTGGGACGAGGTGGGCGAGCTGGTCCGGGAGGCGTACCGGCTAACCGCGCCGAAGCGCCTCGCGGCCGAGGTCGAGTGACGTCGCGGGCGACGCCGGCCGGGTGTCCGCCGGCGGATCGGTGGCGGCGGGCAGCGGCGGGGCGACGAAGCCGCCGGTGAGCCGTTCCACCAGCCGGGCGAAGCCGATGGTGGAGCGGTCGTCCCAGCGCGCCCCGATGACCTGCGCCCCCACCGGCAGGCCGGCGGCGGTGCGCCCGACCGGCACCACGGTGGCCGGCAGCCGGGCCAGGCTGGCCAGGTTGGTCCAGACCATGTGCACGAAGTACGGCACCGACCGGCCGTCGATCTCCAGCATCCGCTCCGGGGCGGGGCGCCGCACGTCGTGCGGGAACGCCGGCAGCGGGGTCACCGGGGTGAGCACCACGTCGACCTGGTCGAACACCGCCGGCCAGGCCGCCTCGATCCGGGCCCGCCGCTCCTGGGCGGCGACCCAGTCCCGGTAGGACTGGTTCAGTGCCCGGGCCAGCGGGTCGTCCGCCCCGACGGCGAGCAACTGCCCGTACTCGTCCGGGGTGAAGTGCGCCGACAGCACGCCGACGAGCAGCCGCACGTACACCTCGTGCATCTCGTAGAACGGCCGGGGCGGGCGCAGCCGCTCGACCAGCACGGCGCCGGCGTCGGCGAGCCGGTCGGCCAGCCCGCGCAGGATCCCCAGCAGCTCCCGGTCGGTGCGGGCCAGCGGGCTGTCCAGCCAGAGCCCGACCCGGCAGCCGCGCAGCTCGCGCAGCCGGTTGGCCGGCAGCCGGCCGCCGGGCACCCCGGCCAGGTCGGCGCCGACCAGCACGTCGAGGGCGAGCTCCAGGTCGTCGGCGCCGCGGCCGAGCGGGCCGGCGGTGCCCAGCTCGGGGACGGCCAGCGCGCCCGGCGGCGGCGGCAGGTGCCCCCGCCCGGGCACCGCGCCCCAGCTCGGCAGGTGACCGAAGACCCCGCAGTAGTGGGCCGGCGCCCGGATCGAACCGGCGATGTCGCTGCCCAGCTCGATCGGGCTCATCCCGGCGGCCACCGCGACGGCCGAGCCGCCGGACGAGCCGCCGGCGGTCCGGTCCGGCCGCCACGGGTTCACGGTCAGCCCGTACCGCTCGTTCCAGGTCTGGAAGTCGCCCGCGTAGCGGGGCACGTTGGTCTTGCCGTAGACGATCGCCCCGGCGGCGCGCAGCCGGGCCACCGCGTCGGCGTCCCGCGCGGGCACGTGCTCGCCCAGCTCCGCGGCACCCGCCGTGGTGCGCAGGCCGGCGGTCTCGAAGACGTCCTTGACCGTCATCGGCAGCCCGTGCAGCGGGCCGAGCGGCCGGCCCCGGGCGCGGGCGTCGTCCGCGGCCCGGGCCTCGGCGCGGGCCCGGTCCAGGTCCGTCGCGACCACCGCGTTCAACCCGTCGTTGTACGCCGCCACCCGCGCCAGGCACGCCTCCAGCAGCTCGGCGCTGCCGACCTCCCCGGCGGCGAGCGCCGCGACCAGCCGGGCGCCGGTGGCGGTCGCCAGGGCGACCATCGGCTCAGGCGGCGGAGCAGACGAAGAGCATCACCGAGAAGGTGGTGATGTTGCTGGCCGGGTACGTGGTGTCGAGCTTCAGCCCGGCCTTGGCGAACAGCTCGCGGTACTGCTCCACGCTCAGCTCCTGCCCGCCGACGCTGGTGAGCATCCGCAGGTCGAGGGCGGTCATCACGGCCCGGTTGGACTTGGTCACCGGGGTCTGGAGCAGCATCACCCTGCCGGTGTCGCCGGCGGCCTCGGCGCAGCGGCGCAGGATCCGCACCGCGTTCTCCTCGGACTCCTGGTCGACCACCTCGGAGAGCAGGTACGCGTCCGCGCCCGGCGGCAGCGGGTCGAAGTAGCTGCCGGGGGTCACCGAGGCCCGGTCGGCCACCCCGGCCGCCTCGAAGTTGCGCCGGGCGCGCTCGATCATCTGCGGGAAGTCGACCAGCGTCGCCTGGAGGTGCTCGTACTTCTTCAGCAGCCGGATCAGCGGGGCGCCGCTGCCGCCGCCGACGTCCACGATCCGCTTCACCGTCGACCAGTCGTAGCCGCGCAGCAGGGAACGCGAGGAGAAGTTGACGATGGTGTCCAGCGCCGTCTCGAAGCTGTCCCCCATCGCCGGCGAGGAGACCAGGTCCTCCCAGTACGGCTTGCCGTGCTGGGCCGGGTAGACCGGCTCTCCGGTGCGGACCGACTCCAGCAGGCCGGACAGGGACAGGTCGGCCTTGCCGCTGAACGAGTCCAGGTCGAGCAGCACCCGCATGCTCATCGGGTGGTCGCTGCGCAGCTGCTGCCCCACCGGGCCGACGTCGTAGCCGCCGTCGGGCCGCTCGGTGAACACGTCGTAGCTCGCCAGGTGCACCAGCAGGCGGCGCAGCGCCTTCGGGTTCGCGCCGCAGCGCTGGGCCAGCGTCGGCACGTCGGTCGCACCGTCGGTGATGTGGTCGGCCAGGCGCAGCGTCGCGGCGACCCGCACCGCGTACGGGGTGACGAGGTTCGCCACGCTCTCCAGCCCGAACTGCGAGTTCTGCTGGCTGCGGATGCTCCCGATCGAACTGGTCTGGGCTGGCTGCCGGGTACTCACGACCGTCTCTGACACCGCGGACCTCACTCATCCATTGGCCGACGACACTTCTCCCTGAGCACCATGCTGGGATCGGCGCGGGGGCACAACCGCGAGCACAGCGCGCAGTTGACCGTCCTCAGTCGATGTCGAGCCGGTAGAGCCGGTGGAACCGGTGCCCCACGTCGAGCACCGTGACCCGGGCGAAGCCGGCCGCGGTGGCGTGCCGGCGTACCGTCTCGGGGCGCAGCACCGCGCCGGTGCCCACCGACCCCTCGTCCACCAGGCTCTGCGGCAGGCAGTGCAGCAGGCTGACGGTGTAGATGAAGCGTTCCGTCTCGTCGGCCGGCGCGGTGAACCGCTCGGCCGCCCGGGGCTCCATCAGCAGCACTGCGCCGGTCGGCTTCAGCAGGGCCCGGCAGGCGGCGAGCACCTGCACCGGGCGGGCCATGTCGTGCAGCGCGTCGAGCACGCAGACCAGGTCGAACCGTCCGGCCCCGGCGGGATCGGCGGGGTCGACGGCGTCGGCGGGGTCGGCGGGGTCGACGGCGTCGGCGGCCAGGTTGGCGACGGAGAACCGGACCCGCTCGGCGGCCGCCGCCGGCACCGCGGCCCGCGCGGTCGCCAGCGCGTCGGCGTCCCGGTCGAAGCCGTGCACCCGGGCCAGCGGGTAGGTGCGCGCCAGCACCAGCGTGGAGGTGCCGGTGCCGCAGCCCACGTCGGCGATCGCCGCGCCGGGGCGGCGCAGCGCCTGGTGCACGTCGGGCAGGGCGGTACGCAGCCAGCCGGGGAGCTGGTCGGTGAAGACCGACCGGTTCATCCCGGCCTGCGCCGCCCGCAGCGCCTCGCCGTACGCGTCGGCGGGCACCCCGGTGCCGGCCCGCATCGCCTCGGCCAGCCGGGGCAGCGCGGGCGCGATGCCGCCGACCGGCAGCACGCTGAGCGGGGCGACCGACCAGGGACCGCCGGTGTCGGTGAGCGCCAGCCGGTGCCCCTCCGGCAGGGTGAACCGGCGCCGGTCGGCGGGGACCGTGACGTCGTCGACCGTCACGATCCCCGCCGCCGCCTGCTGTTCCAGCCACTCGGTGGCGTACCGGGGGGCGACGCCGGCCCGGTCGGCGAACTCGGCGGCGGTGGCCGGCCCCTTCGCCAGCGCCTCGTAGAGGCCCAGCCGGACGCCCAGGTAGACGGTCATCAGCTCGGCGGCCGCGAGGCTCGCCTGGAACAGCCGCCCGCCGAGGGCCTGCGCCTGGGCGTGCGCCCCGCCCGCCGGGGTCATGTCGCCACGGCCTCCCGGGTGACCTGGCCGCCGCGGATCTCCCGCCACCCCGGCTGCAACTCGACGGTGTCGGTCAACCGCTGCCAGAACACCCACGAGTGCCCGCCCGGGTCCTTGAGGCCGTAGGCGCGCACCCCGTATGGCTTGTCCTCCGGCGGCTGCGGGTCGGCGCCCGCCGCCCGGGTGTTGGCCCAGTGGGCGTCGACGTCGTCGACGTAGAGGATGTTCTCCTGGCCCAACGGCCCGGCCACGCCCCGCTCGGCCCAGAACCCGGGGCACCCGCACACCTGGAAGACGGTGTCACCCGCCCGGATCTCGGCCTCCTGGACCGCGCCGTCGGGATCGACCCAGCGCACCTGCTCCTCGAAGCCGAAGGTGCGCGCGAGCCAGTCCAACGCCGCGGCCGCGTCCTCGTAGTACAGGTAGGGGCTGACACCCACGTACCGCACCGGCTGTCGGTCCATGCCGTCCTCGATTCCGCTCGGTGGAACAGTCACATTAGCGTGAGCAGCCGCACACGGAGGTGAACATCGTGGGCAATCTCGCGTCCGACACCGAGGTGGAACCCGTCGCGCCGGGGCGGTTCGCCGCGACCCTCTCCGCGGACTGGCAGCTCGTAGGGCCCAACGGCGGCTACCTGGCGGCGGTTGCGTTGCGGGCCGGTCAGCGGCTGGCCGACCGGTACCGGCCGGCGAGCATGTCCTGCCAGTTCCTGACCCCCGCCCGGTTCGGGCGGGTGGAGCTGGCCGGCACCGTGCTGCGGGTCACCGAGCGGGCGACCGCGCTGCGGGTGGCGATGTTCCAGGGCGGCGACCAACTGCTGGAGGCGCAGGTGTGGGCCACCCCGGAGCATCCGGCCGGGCCCGCGGTGGCCTGGCACGGGATGCCGGCGGCGCCCGGCCCGGACCGGCTGCCCGACCTGAAGGACCGGCTCTCCGCCGCCGGCGCGTGGGTGCCGCGCTGGCACGACAGCGTCACCCTGCGGGTGGTGCCCGGCCCGGCGCCCGAGCTGACCTGGGCCCGGTTCCGGCCGGTGCCCGCCTTCGGCGACCCGTGGCTGGACGCCTGCCGGGCGCTGATCCTGGTGGACAGTCTCCAGTGGCCCGCGATCCGGGTGCTGATGCCGGACCGGGACCGCACCCTGGCGCTCACCACGCACCTGGCGGTGACCTTCCACCGCGACGCCGGGGACGCCGAGTGGCTGCTGGTCGACGCCCGGGGCACCGCCGCCGCGCACGGCTTCGTCGGCGGCACGGCCGCCGTCTGGTCGGACGACGGCCGGCTGATCGCCGCCGGTCAGCAGCAGATGCTGCTGCACCAGCTCAGCCGCCCGGCGGCGTTCTCCCGGGGCAGCTGACCGGCGCCGGCGGGCGGATCAGCCGGCGCCCGGTGAGCGGGTCAGGCCCCCGCCGGGCGGGGTCCAAGTGGCGAGGTTGCACAGTCGAACGCGTCCCGGCCTTCGGTCTACCTTGCAACCCGGATGCCCCGAGTGCGGAGGTGGAGGACGTGGACATCGCGAGCGCGCTGAAGGTGCTGAACACTCCGGAGGGCCGCGCCGAGCCGTACGCGGCGTACGCGGCGATGCACGCCCACGGACCGGTGATCCCCTTCGGCCGGCGGGTCCACATCATCGTCGGGTACGACCACGTCGACGCGATGATGCGCGACTCCCGGCTGCTGCTCGACGGCACCGTGTCGCTGGACCGGTACGTCCGCAACTGGCGCGAGCACCCGTCGATGCGGATGATGGCGAACTCGCTGCACTCGGTGAACCCCCCGGACCACACCCGGGTCCGCCGGGTCTTCGGGGCCGCGTTCACCGCCCGCCGGGTGGCCGCCATGCAGGAGAAGATCGAGCAGCGGGTGGACCGGCTCATCGACACCCTGCTGGAGAGCCGGGGCGGGTCGGTCGAGTTCATGGAGACCTTCGCCTACCCGCTGCCGCTGGGCATCTTCTGCGACCTGATGGGGGTGCCCGACGCCGACGGCGAGTGGCTGCGCCCGCACTGGGACGAGCTGGTGAAGGTGCAGAACATGCAGTTCGGCGAGGCGCTGTTCAGCGCCGACCACGCCACCGACGAGCTGTCCCGCTACTTCGACCGGGTGGTGGCGCAGCGGCGCGCCGAGCCGCGCGACGACTTCCTCACCGCGCTGCTGGAGGCGAACGACACGGCGGTCGAGGGGCTGGACCACGACGAGTTGATCGCCAACCTGGTGCTGCTGCTGATGGCCGGCTGGGAGACGGTGGCGAACATGCTCGGCAGCGGGCTGGTCATCCTGCTGGACCACCCCGAGCAGGCGCGGCGGCTGCGCGCGGACCCGTCGCTGGCGCCCGGTTTCGTCGACGAGATCCTGCGGATGGAGTCGCCGATCCAGTGGACGCTGCGCTGGGCGGCCGAGGACGTCACCGTCGCCGGGGTGCACGTGAAGGCCAACCAGCACGTGCAGATGATGCTCGGCGCGGCCAACCGGGACCCCAACCGCTTCCCCGACCCGGACCGCTTCGACCCCGACCGGCCCAACAACCACCCGCTGACCTTCGGCGCCGGCGCGCACATCTGCCTCGGCCAGGCGCTGGGCCGCCTGCAGGGCCGGGTCGCCTTCCCCCGGCTGCTGCGCCGGCTGCCCGACCTGGCCCTGGCGGAGGAACCCACCCGGCTGGACCGGCCCGCCCAGCGGGGCTACTCGAAGCTCCCGGTCAGCATCGGCTGACCGATGGCCGTCACCTCCACCGAGGACTTCCTGTCGGTGGTCGGCACCCCGGAGTACGTCGCCGACCCGTACCCCTTCCTGCGCCGGCTGCGCGAGACCGCGCCGGCGATGCACGCCGGCTCGGACATCTGGGTGGTCCCCCGCTACACCGACGTGGTGCGCGGCCTGAAGGACCCGGCGCTCAGCTGCGACTTCGCCCGGCTGGAGCACTACGACCGCTACTTCCGGGCGCGCGGCGTGGACAACCGGTTCCCGCTGCCGCTCAACGCGCTGGACCCGCCGGACCACCGGCGGATCCGCTCGGCGATCACCCCGGAGTTCCACCCGGCCGCCGTGGACGCGCTCCGCCCGGTGGTCACCGAGACGGTGGACGAGGTCCTCGACGAGCTGGAGGCGCGGGGGCGCACCGACATCGACCTGGTGGACGACGTGGCGTACCCGATCCCGGTCGCCATCATCGCCCGGCTGTTCGGCATCCCCCGGGCGGACCAGCCGCTGCTGCGCCGCTGGTCGCACGAGTTCGGGGTGGCCTCCGACCCGGACGCGGTGCTCACCGACGCCCAGCGCGAGCAGGCCGCGGAGGCGACCCGGGAGGCGGGCGCCTACTTCGCCCGGCTGGTCCGCCGCCGCGACACCGTGCCGGGCGGCAACCTGCTCGGCCGCTGGCTGGCGGCCAGCCGCGACGACCGCACCATGTCCCTGGCCGAGTTGCTGGTCAACGGGGTCTTCCTGCTGATCGTCGGGCACCACAACACGGTCAGCCTGATCGCCAACGGGATGCTCGCGCTGCTGGAGCACCCGGACCAGCTCGACCTGCTGCGCCGCTCGCCGGAGCTGATGCCCAACGCGGTCGAGGAGCTGCTGCGCTACGACAGCCCGGTGCAGACCTCCACCCGGGTCACCACCGGCGTCTACCACGTCGACGGGGTGGACATCCCGGCCCACCGCCAGGTGATGCTGCTGCTCGGCTCGGCGAACCGGGACGAGCGGGTCTTCGCCGACCCGGACCGGCTCGACCTGCGCCGCCCGGAGGCGCCGCGCAACCTCGGGCTGGGCCGGGGCATGCACTCCTGCCTCGGCGGCACCCTGGCCCGCATCGAGGTCGGCGCCGCGCTGGCCGCGCTGGTCCGCCGGTATCCCGGCATGAGCGTCGCCGGGCCGGCCCGCCGCCGGGTGCCCTGCTTCACCCTGCGCGGCCTGACCAGCCTCCCGGTCCGCCTCGGCTGAACCGCGCCGCCGCGGGCGGCGACTCGCGCCGGGTCCGCCCGGCCGCGGCGACGACGTCCGCCGGTCCCGGGCCGGCCACCGGGCACCATGCCGACTCTGCGCCGCCGGCGGCACCGGCTCGGGCCGCCGGCGGGGTCAGCCCACCCGCAGCGGCAGGCGGTGCAGGCCGCGGTTCCACAGCGACGCGGCGCGCACCGGCTCCCCGTCCAGTTCCACCGTGGCGTAGCGGGTCAGCAGCCGGCTCAGCACCAGCTCGCCGGCGAGCCGCGCGAGGTGCAGGCCCAGGCACAGGTGCATGCCGTGACCGAAGGCCAGGTGCGGGTTCGGCTGCCGGTCGGGCACCACCTCGTCGGCCCGGTCGAACGCCCGGGGGTCCCGGTTGGCGGCGGCCAGCGACACCTCCACGAAGCGGCGCGCCGGCAACCGCCCGGACGGCAGGTCGATCGCCGCCTCGGTCCAGCGGATGGTGGTCTGCACCGGGCTGTCGTAGCGCAGCAGCTCGTCGACCACCGTCGGCACCAGCCCGGGCGAGCGGCGCAGCCGGTCGAGCAGCTCGGGACGGTTCAGCAGCGCCAGCACCCCGTTGCCGATGCTGTTGGTGGTGGTCTCGTTGCCGGCGAAGAGCAGCAGGGTGGCGTTGGCGGAGAGTTCCTCGACGGTGATCCGGCCGGCCCGCCAGGCCGCCGCCATCCCGGCCAGCAGGCCGTCCGCCGCCGGCCGGCGCACCATCCGGGCGAAGTAGTCGGCGAAGAACGCGTTCGCCTCGTCGCTGCGGGCCAGCGCCTCCGGCGGCGGGAAGACGGCGGACGCGTCGATCAGCGCGGCGATCCCCCGCTTCAGCTCGGCGGCGTCGGCGTGCGGCAGGCCGAGCACGTCGGAGACGAGCAGGATGGGCAGGTCGGCGGCGACCGCCTCGATCAGGTCGAAACGGTCGCCGGCCCGGTCGAGCAGGCCGTCGACCAGGGCGCCGATCCGCTCCCGCTGCCCGGCCACCGGCCGGGGCGTGAACGGGGTGAGCATCAGCCGGCGGATCCGGCCGTGCCGCTCCCCCTCCATGTTGAGCACGCTGGCCAGGAACGAGGTCAGGGTGGGGCCGGTGCCGGCCACCCGGCGGACCAGCCGGGGCGGCACCGACCGGCCGCAGCGGCGGTCGCGCAGCAGCGCGGTCACGTCCTCGTACCGGGTCACCAGGAAGGTGCCGCCGGCGGTCAGGTGCAGCGGATCCGCGTCGCGCAGCCGGGCCCAGGTCGGATACGGGTCGTGCAGGAACGCCGGGTCGGACCGGTCGAAGCTCACCCGCTCCGCCACCTGCTCGCCACCGGGCATGGTGATCATCCCTCCCCGCCGGCCACCGCCGGTTGTTCCCGCCGGGCGCGTGGGCGGCGCCCGTTCCCGCCGTCGTACGTCGCCGGCGCGGCCTCCACCGGTGGCGCCGGGCGCGGCTCCGGCCGCCGCGCCGCGCGGACCCGCCGGAGGTCGTCGGCCTCCACCACGGCGAACCGGACGGCTGTCGCCGCCGCCCGGGTGCACCGGTAGACCTCGCTGAGCCGCTCGCTGCGCTGGCCGGGGTCGGCGCCGCGGTCCGCCCGCAGCTCGGCCAGCCCGAGCGCGGCCTCCACCGTGGTCAGCAACGCGGCGTTGATCGCGATGTCGCCGTCCAGCCGGCCGCAGACCAGCGCGTACGCCTGCCGGAGCAGGTCGCGCACCGCGGCGGGATCCGGTTCGGGCCCGGTCATCGCGCCCCCACCAGCGCGGCGCTGAAGCTGCCGGCGGGGCGCGACTCGCACCGGCCGGCCAGGTCGAGCACGAAGGGCACCGGCGAGGTGACCTCCACCCGGTCGGTGACCGCCACCTCGATCAGCCCGTGCGGCGTGGGCACCGCCCCGCGCGCCCAGGCCAGGTCGCCCAGCCGGGGCGCGATCCGGGCCCGCGCGAAGCCGGGCAGGTCCGGGCTGACCCCCAGGGTGTACAGCGGCAGGTCGCGGCTCGGGGTGGCCGACCAGCCGTGGCAGTGCGAGCCGCCGAGCCAGGTCTCCGGCCAGGTGCCGTCGCCCAGCTCGAACAGCCGCGCCCAGTCCCGGCACAGCGCCGCCACCTGCTCGGCGGCGCCGAGCTCGGCCACCGCGTCGTGCACCACGTACCGGAAGAACGGCTGCGCCTCGACCACCTCGCGGGTCACGTCCCAGTCCGGTGGCGGCGGGCCCATCGCGGTGCGCAGCGGCATGGTGCGGAAGGACCAGGCCCGGCACACCCGGTCCGCGCGCCGCAGCAGGAAGCGCAGCGCGGCCGGGCGCAGCGCCGCCGGCACCAGACCGCCCACCACCGCCGCCGCGGTCGCGTGGTCGGAGACCTGCGGGGCCGGCACGCCGTCGCGCAGCCAGTCGCGGTACGCGCCCCGCCCCTGGTCCCAGAAGACCGGGTACGCGGCCGCCAGCTCGGCGTGCCGGGCCGCCGCCCACCGGGCCCGGCCCTGGTCGCCCAGCCAGGCCGACATCTCCGCGACGTCGCGCAGCGCCCGCCCCCAGAGCCCGTTGAGCACCGCGCTGGCGCCCGAACCCTGGACGCTGGCCCAGTCCAGCAGCACCCAGCCGGTCACGTCGTGCAGCAACCCGTCGCGGGTGAAGTCGGCGAACCAGCGCAGCACCCGCTCCGCCACCGGCAGCAGTTCGGCCACCAGGTCCCGGTCACCGGTCCAGCGGTAGAGGTTGTGCACGGAGCGGATCCAGTGCAGCGACCAGTCCGGGATGTAGGTGCCGCCGCGGTGCTCGTAGTCGCAGGCCACCGCCATCGGCAGCATGCCGTCCGGGCGGGGGCTGGCGCAGAGCCGGGGATGCCAGCGGGCCAGCCCCCAGTCCGGGTTGGTGAGCAGGTCGACCGACTGGTGCACCACCGAGTCGCCGACCCAGGCCCGCTGCTCCCGGGTCGGGCAGTCCAGGTAGGCGTCCTGGGCGCTGAGGTCGACGGTGCGCAGGCCGGTGCGGTGGATCCGGTCGAGCAGCTCGTCGGAGCAGGTGAAGTACGCCCCCGGCGGGCGGGGGCGCAGGCGCTCGCGCACCACCGGCGCGTCGAGGCGGACCGGGCCGGCGCCGGTGAGCACCAGCACCGCGTACCGGCCGCCGGCCGGGTCGGCGGACTCGAACCGGTCGGCGTGGCCCCGGGCGACGTAGCGCACCCCGTGGCTGTGGTGGTGCGCCGGGATCCGGCCGTCGGCGTCGAGTTCCTCGCACATCCGGGCGTCCAGCCGGGTGCCGGCCGGGGCGTGCAGCCGCAGTTCCAGCGTGCCGGCCACCACCTGTCCCCAGTCGACGGTCAGCACCGCCGCCGTGCCGGCGGTCAGCTCCAGCTCGACCGGGAAGGTCAGCTCGCCGCGTACCGGGCCGGCCTGCGCGTCGGCGTCGGCCACGTACCGGGCCGGACCGGCGTCACCGGCCGGCGGCGGGGCCAGCCGGAGCCGGGCCCTCGGCGCGGGCCGCGGCACGGCGGGCGCGGCCGGGCCGGGGCCGGGCGGCAGCGGTCCGTACGGGTCGGTCGGCGGGGTGGTCCGCGCGGTGCCGCCGATGTGCAGCGCGGTGATCACCCGAGCCGGCCGCCACCCGGCGTCGTCGACGTCGACGGCCAGCCAGTCCGGGTCGAGCCGGCGGCCGTCGAGCACCTCGGGCACCGTCCCGCCGACGCCCTCCGGCCGCTGCGGGGTCCAGGCGTCGGCGATCCGGTAGCGCCAGGCGCGGTCGGTGGCCAGCGGGCCGTCGGGCAGCGCCAGTTCGGCGAGCAGCCCGCCGGCGCCGTGGCTGAACGTGGGCCCGGCCGGCATCCACCGGGCGTTCGGCTCGCCGTAGAAGCGGACCAGGCAGCAGAGCACGTTGCGGCCGGCGACCAGGGCGGGTCCGACGTCGACGGTGTCGTACGGCAGCCGCGCCGGATGTGACCGGGCCGGTCCCCGGGCCAGTTCCCGGCCGTTGACCCAGAGCACGTACCGGGAGTCGGCGGTGATCCGCAGCGGGGCGGTCTCCGGCGGCCCCGGCAGGTCGAACACGCGCCGGAAGAGCACCCGGCGGTCGTGCGCGCCGGCCGCTATCCGGGTGTCGGTGGAGAACTCGCCGAGCTTGTCGATGCCGCTGTCGTGGCACCAGATCCACTGGGCGGTCCACGCGCTGCTCATCGGCGCACCGGCGGGCGGCGACGGTGGCGCATCAGGCGCCGTGGCCGTGCGCCCGGACGATGTCGGCGCACTCGTTGATGGTCGGGCTCTCGAACAGCAGGAAGAGGTCGATCACCTCCCCGTACCGGTCGTTGATCCGGTTGCAGATGTCCATCAGCTGGATCGAGTCCAGCCCCAGGTCGAAGAAGCTCAGCTCCGGCGAGACCGGGCTGCCGGCGATCTCGTCGACGATGGACTGCACCACCGCCGCCGGGTCCTCGACCTCGCTGACCTTGGCATCCGACTGGCTCATCGGCCACCGCCCTTCACATCATCCAGGGGTCCGGCACGGGCACCCCGAGCAGCGCCCGCCCGACCCGCGTCTCGTGGTACTCGGAGAAGTAGCCGTGGTGACTGCCGGCGTTGATGTCGCGCCAGCACCGTTGCAGCGGCGAGCTGCCGTAGAGGGCGCCGCCGCCGGCGAGCCGGAACACCGTGTCGACCACCTCGACGCCGGCCCGGATCGCCCGGCCGGTGGCCAGCCGCACCGCCACCCGGTCGTCCATGCTCATCTCGTCGCCGCGCAGCGTGCGTTCCCAGGCGGCGCCCATCACGTCGGTGACGAGGGCCTTCGCCGAACGCAGGTCCGCCTCGCAGCGGGCGACGGCGAGCTGCACCGACTGCTCCTGCGCCAGCGGCTTGCTGCCCCGGGACTTCTTCGGCGCGAGCGCGACGAACTCGTCCAGCGCCCGGCGGGCGATGCCCAGCGGGAACCCGGCGAACTGCACCCCCATCAGGGCGAAGAACGACCACCGGTAGAGCGGCCCGTCGTGCCGGGGCGGCTCGAAGATCGGGTTGGCGGTGAACTCCGGCGTGACCCGTACCCGCTCCATCACCGTGTCGTTGCTGCCGGTGCCCTTGAGCCCGGCGACGTCCCAGGTGTCGAGGATCCCGCACTCTTCGCGGGGGGCGAACACCAGCCGCCAGTCCGGCCGGCCGGGCGGCACGACGGCCGGCTTGTCGCCGTCGAGCACCATCACCCCGTTGCAGAACCAGGAGGCGTTGCGGCAGCCGGTGTTGAACGGCCAGCGCCCGGTCACCAGCAGGCTGCCGTCGTCCTGCGGGGCCGCGCTGCCCCGGGGGGTGAAGACGGTGGCCACCGCGCGCGGCTCGCCGGCCAGCACGGTGCGGGCGGCGTCCTCGGCGAGCCAGGCGACGTAGCAGGTGGCGTTGAGGGTCAGGATGGTGAACCCGGCCGACCCGTCCGCCGCGGAGATCGTGCTGATCACCTCCACCACGGTGAGCGGGTCCAGTTCCAGCCCGCCGAGCGCGCGCGGCAGCATCAGGTCGATCAGGCCGGCGTCCTGCGCCTTGGTGAACAGGTCCGCCGGCAGCTGGCCCAGCCGCTCGCCCTCGGCGGCCCGCTCGGCGAACTCCGGCGCCAGCAGCTCGGCGGCCTTGACGACGTCCGCGCCGCTGCGGGCGGTGTCCCGCGCCGCTTCACCGGTCACGCTCATCGGACCTCCAATGTGTACGCAGATGGCACGCGACTCGTCGCCCACCGTCACGGCGCAGCCAGTCTCCCAACGGGCCGCGGAGACCGACAAGGAGCGCGGATTGCACACCGGGCCGCCCGGCACGGGCTCCACCGGCCCGCGACGGCGACCGACCCGAGCGGTTCACCCGGCCCCGGCTCCGGGCAACACGGACGGGCTGCCGGTCCGGCAGTCCACGCGACGCGGGCGGGCCATCGGGGCACGACGGCGACCGGCGGGATCGGCTACCCGGGGGGCGGCGACCGGCGCGAACCGCCTACCGGGGCGCGGCGGCGACCGGCGCGAACCGCCTACCGGGGCGCGGCGGCGACCGGCGCGAACCGCCTACCGGGGCGCGGCGGCGACCGGCGCGAGCGCCTCGACCAGCTCGGCGAGCAGCTCGAACGCGGCCGGGTCGAGCGGGTCGGCCAGCGCCACGATGGCCAGCTCGAAGCCCTCCCCGGCGAGGGTGGCGAACCGCTCCAGCGCGGCCGGGACGGTCTGCGAGTCGCCGGCGCCGGTGCGGGTCAGGTGCAGCGGGCCGAACGAGGTCCGGCGCAGGGTGGCGAAGTCGCGCCCGATCTCCTCGCAGCGGCGGCGCAGCAGGTCGAGCTTGAGCCGCAGCATCGGCAGCCCGCCCGCCTCGAACAGGTTGCAGGCGTCGGCGTACCGGGCGACCAGGGGGAAGACCCGGCGCTCGTGGGCGCCGCCGACCAGGATCGGGGGTCGGCGCAGCGGGGGCGGCGAGAAGATCGGTTCCGCCAGCCGCAGGTGCTCCCCGGCGTACGGGCTGCGGTCGCCGGCGAACGCCCGGTGCGCGACCTGGAGCAGCTCCTCCAGCCGGGCGAACCGTTCCGGCCAGCTGTACGTCGGGATGCCCAGGGCGAGTTGCTCGCGCTCGTTCCAGGCCGGACCGACGCCGAGCCAGGCGCGCCCGCCGGAGAGCACGTCCAGGGTGGTGACGATCTTCAGCAACGGCCCCGGGTGCCGGTGGTGCCCACCGGTGGTCAGGGTGCCCAGCTCGACCCGCCGGGTGACGGCGGCGAGGTGGGCCAGCACCGTCCAGGACTCCAGGATCGGGTCGGTGACCTCGCCGAAGAGCGGAATCTGCAGGAAGTGGTCGTTGATCCAGATGCTGGCCACCCCGGCCCGCTCCGCCTCGACGGCGATCCGGCGCAGGGTGGGGCCCTGCGCGGCCGGGCCGCCGGGCCAGTCGAACCGGTCGAGCAGCAGTCCGATCCGCACCGGCTCACCCCGCGATCCGTTGCAGCACCGAGGCGGTGCCCTGGCTGCCGCCGCAGCACATGGTGACCAGGGCCAGCTCGCCGTCGACGCGTTCCAGCTCGTGCAGGGCGGTGGTGAGCAGCCGGGCGCCGGTGGCGCCCATCGGGTGCCCGAGCGCTATCGCTCCCCCGTTGACGTTCACCCGGTCCAGGTCGGCGCCGTGGTGCCGGGCCCAGGAGAGGACCACCGCGGCGAACGCCTCGTTGACCTCCACCACGTCCAGGTCGGTGAGCTTCAGCCCGGCCCGGTCCAGGATCCGCCTTGTGGCCACGGTCGGCCCGTCCAGCAGGAAGTACGGGTCGGCGCCGGTCACCACCTGGTGCAGCAGCCGGGCGCGGGGCCGCAGCCCCAGCTCGTCGGCGCGGCGGCGGGACATCCAGAGCACCGCGGCGGCACCGTCGGAGACCTGCGAGGTGCTGCCGGCGGTGTGCAGCCCGCCGCGCATCACCGGGCGCAGCCCGGCCAGCGTCTCGACGGTGGTGGGGCGCAGCCCCTCGTCGCGGGTCAGGCCGCCCAGCGGCAGCACCTCGGCGGCGTACCGTCCTCGCGCCCAGGCGCGGGCGGCGCGCTGCTGGGACAGCGCCCCGTAGCCGTCGAGGTCGGCGCGGGTCAGCCCCTCGCGCCGGGCGATCCGCTCGGCCCCGCCGAACTGCACGCCGGGCGGGTCGTCCCACGGGTAGTCGGGCAGCTTGTGCTCGTCCACGCCGCCCGGCGCGTTGGCGCCGGCCGGCACCCGGCTCATCGACTCGACGCCGCAGGCGATGCCCACCTCGATCGCGCCGGTGGCGACCAGCGCGGCGACCAGGTGGTTGGCCTGCTGGGCGGAGCCGCAGCTGACGTCGACGGTGGTGCAGCCGACGGCCGGGTCCAGCCCGGTGGCGAGCCAGGCGTTGCGGGTGACCCCGAGCCCCTGTTCGCCGACCTGGCTGACGCAGCCGCCGATCACCTGCTCCACCGCGGCCGGGTCGAGGCCGGTGCGCTCGATCAGCCCGAGCAGCACGTGCCGCAGCAGCGCCACCGGCTTGAGGGCGGACAGCGCGCCGTCGCGCCGCCCGATCGGGGTGCGGACGGCGTCCACGATCACCGCGTCGGTCAGCCCGGTCACCGGGGCACCGCCCGTACCGGCTGGTGGGTGAAGCCGCGCAGCACCAGGCTGCCGGTACGCCGGCCGGGGCCGGCCGCCTCGATCGCCCGGGTCGCGGCGAGCAGTTCGGTGAAGACCGCTGTCAGCTCCAGGCGGGCCAGCCGGGCCCCGAGGCAGTAGTGCACCCCGCCGCCGAAGCCCAGGTGGTCGTTGGGGTGGCGGTCCAGGCGGAAGGTGTCCGGGTCGGGGAAGACCGCCTCGTCGCGGTTGGCCGAGCCGAAGAGCACCAGCACCCGGGCGCCGGCCGGGATGCGCTGCCCGCGCAGCGTCACCTCCCGGGTGGTGCCGCGCCACAGCGCCTGCACCGAGGTGTCGTACCGGATGCCCTCCTCCACCGCGGCGGGCACCAGCTCGGGGTGGCGGCGCAGCCGGTCGGCGAGCTCGGGGCGGCCGATCAGCGCGTGCAGCAGGTTGGTGGCCAGGCTGGTGGTGGTCTCGATCCCGGCGACCAGCAGGAACGCGCAGAAGGCCAGTACCTCCTGGTCGGTGATGCCGGCCCGGCGCCCGGCGGCGATGGCGTCGAAGAGGTCGGGCGGGTCGTGCGGGGTGCCGTGCCGCAGCCGCCGCCCGAAGAACCGGAACATGTCCATGCCGCGGCCGATGCCGTCGGCGCCGGAACCGGCCTGGCTCAGGTCGGCGGTGATCACCGCCGACCACTGCCGGAACTCGTGCTGCATCTCCGCCGGGACGCCGAGCATCTCCGCCAGCACCAGCGCCGGCACCGGCTCGGCCACCTCGGCGAAGAAGTCGACCGGCCCGTCGTACGCCAGCAGCCGGCGCACCCGGTCGCGGGCGATCCGGGTGACCCGCGGCGTCAGGGCGGCGACCGCGGACGGGCTGAAGGCGCGCGCCACCGCCCGCCGGAACACCTGGTGCTCGGGCGGGTCGGTGGCGATCAGCACCCGCACGTCCGGCGCGCCGATCCGGTAGCGCACCCCGGCGTCCGGGATCACCTTCCGCCCGCCGAAGTCGGGGCTCATGCCCACCTTGGAGGAGAACGTGGCCGGGTCGCGCAGCACCGCCGCCACGTCGGCGTGCCGGCTCACCGCCCAGACGTCCGCCGCCGGCAGGTGCAGCACCGGGGCCTCCCGGCGCAGCCGGGCGTAACTGGGGTACGGGTCGTCGGCGACGGCCGGGTCCGTCGGGTCGAACAGCGCCGGTCCGCGGACCGCGGTGCCGCTCATCCGCAGCCGCCCGCGGTGTCGGTGTCGGCGAGCACCCGCCGCGGCGCGCCGGTGGGCACCGGCTCGGTGGCCGGGCCGAGCAGTTCGGTGAGGAAGTCGTCGAGCCGGTCCAGCCCCCAGAACCGGTGCCGCCCGACCCGGAAGTACGGGATCCCGAAGATGTCGTCGTGGTACGCGGTGACCAGGCAGTCCACCCCGGCGGCGCGGATCTCGGCGGACTCGGCGGCGGCCACGATCCGGTCGCCGTCCAGCCCCGCCCGCTCGGCCGCGGCGCGCAGCACCGGCGGGTCGCAGATGTTCTCGCCGCGCTCCCACCGGGCGGCGGTGACCTCGTCGTAGAACCGCTCGCCGCGCCCGAGTCGCCGGGCCAGCAGGTAGCCCAGGTGCGGCAGTTCCCACCACGGGTCGATGTCGACCGGCCAGACCATCCGCAGCCCGAGCTTGGCGGCCTGTCGCCGGGTGTCGTGCAGGATGTAGAGGTGCTTGGCCTTGCTCATCGGGGTGTAGTGGAACTGCGCCCCGGCGGCCGCCAGGTCGGCGCTGGTGCGCTCGTCCGGGTCCCAGTAGGGGATGAACTCCAGCCGCTGGTGGGCGTCGGGCAGCCGGCGCCGCAGCCGGTGGATCGCCATCCAGCTGAACGGGCTGCGGAAGGAGAAGTGCACCCGGGGTCCGCGCTTCACGACGCGCCCCCGGTGAGCGCCTTGACCGTCTCCGGGTCGAGCTGGGCCAGGGTGCCGGCCTCCGGTCCGGCGCTGACCGCGTAGCCGTGCAGGATGCGGGCGGTCGCCACGTGCCGCGGCCGGTCCCGCCCGGGCCCGGTGGCGAAGGCGTCCATCCGGCCGTCGAAGGCGCGGTCCTTGACGATCTCGGTGACGGTGAAGGTGGTCTCGATCTCGTCGTCCATGTGCGCGTCGGCGAGCAGCCGCACCCGGGCCCGGGACACCACCGGGATCCAGCTGCGCTCGGCAAGCAGCCGGGGCACCGACAGGCCCCGGTCGGCGAGGAACCGGTCGACCACCTCCTCCAGCGCGGCGACGTGGCTGCCGTGCTGCACCCGGTCGGAGTAGTGGCAGTGGAAGTAGCGGGCCCGCCACCCGAAGCGGTACGGCTCCGTGCCCGGCGGCGGCGGGTCGGCCGGGGCGACCGCGGCCACGCCGGGCACCACCAGCGGGGCCAGTGCCGGCGGCGGGTCACCGGCGGGGGCGCCGCGCTCGGTGACCAGCGCGACAGTCACGGTGCCCCGGGCCACGGTGACCGGCTGCCCGTCGCGGCGCAGGTGCAGCCGCACCCCGAACCGTCCGGGCCCGCGCGGTTCGACCCGCGCCGCCACCTCGTCGTCGACCTCCAGGACGGCGGGCAGCTGCACCGAGCTGTCCACGATCTCCAGCCCGAGGCCGTACCGGTGGTAGAGGGTCTGCGGTCCGAGGTCCCGCTCCCGGAACCAGGCCAGGGTGGCCTCCTCGGCCAGGTACATGAAGGTCTTGAAGCCGATCCAGGTGCGGATGTTGGCGCCCGCGTACCGGGGACGGAGCCGGCAGACGGTGCCGCGGTCCGGTTCGGGACTGGACATGGATCCCCTCCTCACTCGGTCGGTCGGGTGCCGGCGCCGGCGGCCGCCAGCTCCTCGATCAGCCGGGCCACCTCGGGTGCGTGGTTGACGTGGCAGAAGTGGTCGAAGTCGTCGCCGGCGGCCACCGTGGCCCGGGGCAGCCGGCGGGCCAGCGCCTCCATGTGCGGGCGGAACATCCCCGGGTCCGCCTCGCCGATGAGGATGGCCGCCGGGATGTCCACGTGCGACAGCGGCAGGTGGCCGCTGGCGACGTACTGCTCGAAGACGGCGAGGAAGCCGACCGGGCCGATCCGCTCGCAGGTACGGGCGATCATGACCTCGAAGACGTCCGGCGGTGCGGTGCGCCGCAGCCGCAGCCGCATCCCGTCGCTGATCTGCCGCTGGAAGGTCTCCCGGGACAGGTCGAAGGTCTCCCAGGTGACCCGGTGCTCGGCCGGTCGGAAGAACGGCGCGGCGAGCACCGCGGCGGTGGCCCGCGGCTCGCCGGCGGCCAGCCGGGCGAGCACCGCGTTCGCGCCGAACGAGTGGCCGACCAGCAGGAACGGGCGGTCGCCGAGGCCGTCCAGCCCGGCCGCGACCCAGTCCCCCGGGCCGCCGGACCAGCGCCAGCGGTAGTCGTTGCCGGCCCGCCAGGGCAGGTCGAGGGCGACCGTGCGCCACTGCGGCCCGAGGCAGCGCGACAGCCGGGTCCAGGTACGCCAGGTGTCCTCGATGCCGTGCACGAAGACCGCGCACGGGCCGGTGTCGGTGCCCGGCGAGAGCAGGTGGGCCTGCGGCGACGTCATCCGGTCTCCCTCGACAGCCGGGTGGTGCGGTACCCGTCGTCCGGGTCGCCGCAGACGATCCGGGCGCTGCCGCCCCGCTCGGCGAGCACGGCGGCGGCCACCGCCACCTGGAGGACGCCGAGCGCGCCGTAGCCGGCGCCGACCGCGCCGGTCAGGTCGACCGCGCCGGCGGTCAGGCCGGCCGGGGCGAGCAGCAGGTCCGCTTCCCCGGGCGGCGGCCCGGTCAGCTCGTCGACCGGGTCCAGCCGCAGGTCCCCGTCGCGTTCGAGCAGCACGCAGGCGGCCACCGGGCGCAGCGGCGCCGCGGCGTCCAGCAGCCCGGCGGCGACCGGGTCGGCCGGTTCCGCGCCGACCACCACCGCCCGGCGGGTCCGGCCGGCGGCCAGCAGCAGCATGCCGAGCGCGACCGCGTCCAGGCCGGCCGGGTGGCCCGAGCAGACCGTCAGGTTGGGTCCGCCCCAGCCGAACCAGATCGCCACGGTGCTGCTGACCACGTTGCTCGACGCGTTCGGCGCGTCCAGCGGGCTGACCGCCCGGACCCCGTCCGCGGCGACGGCGGTGGCCACCGCCGCGACGGTGGCGCAGTTGCCGAGGTTGGTGGCCACCACCACGGCGGTGTCCGGGTCCGGTGGCGTGTCGGGGGCCCGCCGGCCGGCCCGCGCCGGCCGGCCCAGCGCCCGGTGCACCGCGCAGAGCGCCAACCGGGTCGCCGGTTCCTTGGCCAGCAGCCCCTTGCGGCCGAGCAGCGTCGCGGCGTCCTCGGGCGGGCACGCCGGGCCCGGGTCCCAGCCGGCGAGCCGGGCACCGGACGGCAGCTCGGGCAGGTGCGCGCTCCACCCGGTGACCGCGACCCCTGAGCCCCTCACGCCGCCTCCACCAGGGTGACCGCGTTGACGCCGCCGAAGCCGAACGAGTTGACCTGGGCCACCCGTGCGGCGCAGCGCACCGGCGCGCCGGTGACCAGGCGCAGCCCCTTGGCCTCCGGCAGCGGCCGGCGCAGCCCCACCACCGGCGGCACCCGACCGGCGCGCAGGCAGCGGATCGCCACGTCCAGGCTCATCAGCGCGGACGCGCCGGAGGTGTGCCCGAGCGCCCCCTTGACGCCGGTGACGTACGGGTCGCCGCCGGCGTCGACCAGCACCCGCTGGATCGCCTCGGCCTCGGTGACGTCGTTGAGCAGCGTGCCGGTGCCGTGGCTGACCACCACGTCCACCTCGGCCGGGGACCGGCGGGCGCGGGCCAGCGCGTCGGTCATCGCCCGGCTGATGCCGGCCAGCGACGGGGCGGTCTCGTGGTGCGCGTCGCAGGAGAGGCCGACGCCGAGCAGCCGGGCCGCCACCGGCCCCCGCCACGCCTCGCCGACCACCACCACCGCGGCGGCGCCCTCGCCGAGCAGCACCCCGGTGCGGTCGGCGTCGAAGGGGCGCACCCGTTCGGTCGGCTCCTCGGTGACCCGTCCGATCATGGCCAGCATGGACGCGGTCATCGCGTCGGTGCCGGCGGCCACCACCACGTCGGCCGACCCGCCGTCGACCAGGTCGGCGGCGAGGGCGAGGGTGTGCCCGGACGCGCTGCACGCGTTGGCGACGGTGAGCACCGGGCCCAGCCGCGGGGCGGCGGCCCGCAGCGCGCCGGTGAAGTGCAGCCGGGCCGCCCGGACCGGCCGGCCGGACACCGCCTGCCGCTCCACCGCCCGCAGTTCGCGCAGGCCGGTGCCGACCAGCACCGGCACCCGGGCGGTGGCCGGGTCGAGCCCGGCCGCGGCGAGCGCGGCGGTGACGCACCCGGCGAGCCAGTCGCTGGCCGGCAGGTCCGGCTCGCCCGCGCCGGCCGGGGCGGGCAGGTGGTGGGCGCGGGTGACGTTGACAGCGGCCGGGTCGACGTGGCGCAGCGGGCCGACGCCGCTCTCGCCGGCCAGCAGCCGGTCGAAGGTCGCGGCGCCGTCGCCGAGGCAGCTGCGTACCGCGCTAGCCGCGAGCAGAGCCACGGCCCCACCCCCGGACGACGGCGGCGCCCACCGCCCCCTCGCGGTTCTGCGCCACCAGCACCGACAGCTGCCCGTCCAGCCGCGGATCCTGCCGGTGCGCGGCCAGCACGGTGGCCAGTTCCAGCGCCCCGCCGGCGGTGGGGTTGTCACCCATCGCCCCGTCGACGGCGATCCGCCGGACTCGGGAGTGCCCGAGCGCCGACTCGACGGCCCGCCACGCGGTGGCCCGGGCCGCCGCGTCGTCGGCGCCGCCGATCGCCGCCATCCGCACCCGGTCGCCGCCGACCCCACAGCGGTCGAGGGCGCCGCGCAGGCAGCCGGCGAGCGCCTCGGCGCGGTCCCGCCCCCGGGGGCAGAAGCCCAGCGTCACGGCGAGCACCTCGGCGTCCGGGCCGCGCAGGTGGGTGCCGCCGGGCGGGCGCAGCACGAACACCGCGCCGCCCTCACCGGCCGGCAGCTCGTCGTCGCGGCCGTGCCGGGACAGCCAGGCGGTGTGCGGGGTGAACTCCTCGACCGCGCCGGCCAGCAGGTAGTCGGCCTGCCGGGAGCGGAAGCTGTTGGCGCACCAGCGCAGCACGGACAGGAACGCCACCCGGCCGCCGGCCAGCGTGGCGTTGACCCCGGTGAGGTTGAACCAGATGGCGGACTGCCCGGCGGCGCAGTTCATCACCGTGTTCGGGAACAGCGCCGGGTTCACCATGTAGGGCGGGTCCTGGGTGAAGGTGTCCACCGCGTAGTCCACCGAGGAGCGGACGCTGCCGGCGGTGGTGCCGAGCACCACCCCGATCCGGTGCCGGTTGGCGTCGCTGACCTGGAGACCGGCGTCGGCCAGCGCGCGGCGGCAGGTGACCACGGTGAGCGCGGTCCGCCGGTCGAAGAAGCTGGTGCCCTTGCGGCCCAGCTCGGCCCGGACGTCGAAGTCGAGCAGGGCGTGCGCGCGCGGCGTGGGCAGCGGGGCGTCGTACCGGCCGGTGACCTCGACCGGCGCGGGCGGCCGGTCGAGCGCACCGACCAGGGCGTGGTCGTCGGTGCCGGCCGGGCTGGTGACGCCCCAGCCGATGATCTGCAGCGCGCTCACGACACCGCTCCCAGCAGCACGATGGCGTTGTTCCCGCCGAAGGCGAAGCCGTTGTTCTGGGCCACCCGCACCCGGGCCGGCCGGGCGTGGTTGGGGATCGGGTCCAGCCGGGCCATCGCCGGGTCCGGGTTGCTCCAGTTGATGGTGGGTGGCAGGAACCCGCGGGCGATCGCCAGGGCCGTCGCCATCACCCCGAACGCGCTGGCCGCACCCATGGTGTGGCCGAGCATCGACTTGATCGAGCTGACCGGCGGCACCCGCCCGTCGAAGGCGTCCTCCAGCGCGGCCGCCTCGGTGGCGTCGTTGGCCGCGGTGCCGGTGCCGTGGGCGCAGACGTAGTCGACGTCGTCCGGACGGACGCCGGCGTTGCGGTGCGCCAGCCGCATGCACTCGGCGATCGAGGCGGCGTCCGGGGCGACCATGTGCCGGGCGTCGCAGTTCAGGCCGTAGCCCAGTACCTCGGCGTAGGGCGTGGCCCCCCGGGCGCGGGCGTGCTCGGCGGACTCCAGCACCAGCATGGCGCCGCCCTCCGCGGTGATCATTCCGGAGCGGTCCCGGTCGAACGGCGCGCAGGCCTTGTCGGCCACCGCACCGAGCCGGACGAAGCCGGCGTGCGCCCAGCGGCACACCGAGTCCGCGCCGCCGGTGAGCATCACGTCCGCGTCGCCGTTGGCCACCAGGTCGTACGCGTAGCCGAGGGCGTAGTTGCTGGCCGAGCAGGCGGTGGCGAGGGTGACCGACTCCCCGGTGACGCCCAGCTCCTCGCTCACCGCGGCGGCGAGCCGCCCGGCGGGCAGCTGCTCGGCCAGCTCACCGGGGAGCGCCGGGAAGCCGTGGTCGACGATCCGGCGGCCCATCTCCTCGGTCACCTTCGACTCGCCGCTGGTGGTGCCGACCACCACGCCGACCCGGTGCGGCGGCACCCGGTCGACGCGCAGGCCGGCGTCGCGCACGGCGAGCCGCGCCGCGGCGGCCGCGAAGAGGCTGGACCGGCCCCAGGTGGCGGTGTCGAGCCGGCGCAGGATCGGCTCCGGCTCGAACGCCCGCACCTCCCCGGCCATGGTCCGGGGGAAGCCGGCGGTGTCGAAGCTGGTGATGGCGGAGATGCCGGTGTGCCCGCCGCGCAGCCCGGATTCGAACGCCGCCGCCCCGATCCCGATGTTCGACACCGGTCCCAGGCCGGTGATCACCACCCGCTTCATGTCACGATTCGGACCAGCCGGCGTAGCCGGCCGTCACCGCGTACACGGCCTTGAGGTTCTGCATGTTCGCCAGCTCCTGCTGCGGAATCTCGATCTTGTACTTCTTCTCGATCCGGGCGAGCATCTCGATCGCCCGCAACGAGTCCGCCTCGTACTCCTCCTGGAAGTCCCCGGTGTCGGTCAGCTCCTCCGGCTCGACCTCCAGGACCTCCGCGACGAGTTCCCTCAGCTCCGCCAGACGCGTGTCGCCGTCAGCCATGGTCAACTGCTCCCTCCGATCGGTTGGTGGTCACGTGCCGTCGGGCCGTGCCGGTAGGGCGGTGCGCGGCCGGACGACCGCGGTGAGCGAGCCGTAGGTCGCGATCGGGCGCGAGCCCACGCTGCTGCGGCCGGTGACGAACGCGGCGCCGTCGCTGCGGTGCTCCAGCTCGACGACGTGGCGGACCACGTCGCCCGGGTACGCCCGCCCGACGAACGCGCAGTCCCGGGCCGCGGCCAGCATCAGCACCTCGTCCGGCCGGGTGCCGCCGGCGCTGTGCAGCCAGAGCACCGCCGCCGCCTGGCCGAACGACTCCAGCAGCAGGCAGGACGGGTAGGCGTACGCCTCGACGCCGTCGGCCGGGTCGAGCCCGGCGTAGCACGGCTCGATCCCGGAGACGGTCTTGACCGCGGTCAGCCCCACCCCGGGGCGCAGCTCCTCGACCCGGTCGAGCAGCAGCATGCCGGGCCCGTGCGGCAGCGTCCGGCGCAGCTGGGGGAAGTCGAGCCTCACCCCGACCACCCGCACTCCACCGTCGCGGTGGCCACCCGCACCCCGTCGCCGCGCCGGCAGTCGGCGCGCACCAGCACCGGGTGCGGTGGCGACACCTCGGTCGCCTCGGCGAGCACCCGCAGCAGGTCGCCGGGGCGCAACGGCACCAGGAAGCGCAGCGACCGCACGGTGCCCAGCCGCATCCGGTGCCCGTCCGGCTCGCCGAACGCCCCGGCCGCGGCCTGCACCACCGCCTCCAGCACGAACACGCCGGGGAAGATGGTCAGCCCGGGAAAGTGGTCCGGCAGGTAGGGGCCGTCGCCGCGGACCCGCAGCTCGCCGGTGATCCGCCGGACGTCGCCGTCCACGATGGCGGTCACCCGGTCACAGGCGACCAGCGGCCGGACGGCGTCGAGGAGGTCGGTCACAGCACGATCCCCCCGTCCACCTGGAACACCTGGCCGGTGATGTAGGAGGCGTCGTCGGAGAGCAGGAAGGCGACCAGCCCGGCGACGTCGTCGGGGGTGCCGAAGCGGCGCAGCGGGATCGACTCGCGGGCCTTGGCCCGCAACCGGTCGGGCAGCCCGGCGGTCATCTCGGTCTCGATGAAACCCGGGGCCACCACGTTGGCGCGCAGGCCGTAGGGGGCGATCTCCTTGGCCAGCGACCGGGTCAGCCCGATGATGCCGGCCTTGGCGGCGGCGTAGTTGGACTGCCCGGCGTGCCCGTACACGCCGGCCACCGAGGAGATGTTCACCATCGCCCCCCGGCGCCGCTTGAGGAACCGGTAGCCGACCGTGCGGCAGACGTTCCAGGTGCCGGTGAGGTTGGTGCGCAGCACGGCGTCCCAGTCCCGCTCGGCCATCAGCACGGTGGTGGCGTCGCGGGTGATGCCGGCGTTGTTGACCACCGCGGTCAGCGGCCCGAGCCGTTCCTCGGCCTCGGTCACCAGCGTGGTCACCGCGGCCAGGTCGCCCACGTCGCAGGCGGCGAAATGGGTCCGGACGCCGAGGTCGGCGACGGCCTTCTCGGTCTGCGCCGCGTCGTCGGCCCGGCCGGCGTAGCAGCCCGTGACGTCGAAGCCGGCCGCGGCCAGGCGCAGCGCGACCGACCGGCCGATGCCCCGGGACGCCCCGGTGACCAGCACGTGCCCGCTCACGCCGGCACCGCGCCCGCTGATCCGCTCGCTCATGCCGGCCCTCCGCTCCGCTGCGTGCCGGCCGTCTCCACCACGGAGAACCCGCAGGGCAGCCGGCGTACGGTGGGCGCACCCAGGCCGGCCTTGGCGGCCAGCGCCGCGAAGCCCGCCTCGGTGCGCTGGCGACCGCCGAACAGGACCAGCATCTTCAGGTCCATCGCCCGGCCGGTGCGGTCGTCGTCGGCGGGCACCTCCTCGACCACGAGCACCCGGCCGGCCGGCCCGGCCGCCGCGGCGCACCGGCCGAGGATCTCCCGCGCGGTCTCGTCGTCCCAGTTGTGCAGGATGTCGAAGAGCAGGTAGGCGTCGCCGCCGGCGGGCACCCCGGACAGGAAGCTCCCGCCGACGACGTCGCACCGGTCGGCCAGCCCGGCCTCGGCCAGCCGCCGGCGGGCCTGCTCGGCCACCGGCGGCCGGTCCAGCAGGGTGCCGCGCAGGTGCGGGTGGGCCTCCAGCAGGGCGCCCAGGGTGCGGCCCACGCCGCCGCCGACGTCCACCACGTGCCGCACCCCGGCCCAGTCCAGCGCGGCGAGGTCCGGCACCACCCGGGCGGACTTGGCGGCCATCAGCTCGTCGAAGGAGGCGGCCCGGGCCGGGTCGGCGGCCAGGTCGTCCCAGAACGGCCGGTCGAACACCGCCGGGTAGCCCGCCCCGCCGGTGCGTACCGCGTGCAGCAGCCCGGCCAGCGCCAGGTCCATCCGGCCGCCGGCGCCGTCCAGGTCGAGCCACTGCCGCAGGTCGCCGGCGCTCCGCCCGGTGAGCATCCGGCCGGCCGGGGTGAGCGCGAACCGATCCGGCGTGGCCTCCCGGTAGAGGCCCAGCGAGCAGAGGTAGCGCAGCAGCCGGCCGAGCGCGTCGGCGTCCGCGCCGGTGGCCAGGGCCAGCTCGCCGGCCGACCGGGCACCGTCGCCGAGGTGGTCGGAGAGGCGCAGGGTGGCGGCCACCCGGATGGCGAACGGCGGAAGCATCTCCAGCATCGAGGAGATGTCGCCGCGGCGGAGCGTCATGCCGGCCCCGACCCGGCGCCGGCGTCCCCGCTGGAGTAGAGCCGCCCGTCGCACCAGACGTACCGGACCCCACCCCACTTGATCGCCGAGAAGGCGTCCGGGAAGAAGCCCCGGCCGGGCAGGTTCGCGCTGGTGTTGCAGAGCACCGGCACCCCGCTGCGCGCGTGGTACGCGGTGAGCAGCCGGAACAGCAGCGGATGGTCGGGCCCCACGGTCTGCAACCGGGCGCTGCCGTCGGCGTGCACGATCGCCGGCACCCGGTCCCGCCAGCCGGCGCGCACCTGGTGCTCGAAGAGCATGTACGGGTCGGGGGTGCCCGGGTCGAACACCTCGGGCGCCCGGTCGACCAGGCAGATCGGCGCCACCGGCCGGTACGCCTCGCGCAGCTTGATCCGGTTGAGCCGGTCCTGCATCCCCGGATCGTCGGCCGGGGCGATGATGCTGCGGTGCCCCAGCGCCCGCGGCCCGAGCTCGGCGCGGCCGTGCAGCACCACCACCGGTTCCCGCTCGCGGTGCAGCAGCTCGGCGACCTCCTCGATCTCGCACGGCCGGAAGGTCCAGCCCGCCGGCGGGGCGTCGCCGTAGCCGACCGCCGGCCCGGCGAAGACCGACCAGGTCAGCGCGGAGGTGCCGGTCCGCCGGATCAGCTCGGCGCAGGCCGCGCCGATGGCCGAGCCGGCGTCGTTGGGGAACGGCGGCACCCAGACGTCGGAGAACATCCCGCTGGCCCGGATCGCCGCGTTCCACTTGATGTTCAGCGCGCAGCCGCCGGAGAGGCAGAGCGGTTCGCCGGCGGCGGCGTACCGGGCGGCCGGGCCGTCGCGCAGGCCGGCCAGCAGCAGCCGCAGCAGGTGCTCCTGGAAGCTGGCCAGCACTGCCGCGTCGGAGAGCCCCATCGGCGCCAGCTGGCGCAGCACCTGGGCGCTCCAGATGAAGCCGCGGGTCACCTCGATCGGCAGCAGCCGCCGGGTCTGCTCGGCCATCACCGCGATCGCCGCCTCGTCCGGTTCGGCCAGCGCGGCGTACGCCATCGCCTTGCCGGAGATGGGCAGCAGCGCCTCCAGTTGGGCGAAGTCGCCCAGCCCGCCGAGCGAGCGGCGCTGCTCCGCGGAGACCCGGAACGGGGCGAAGTGCGAGGCGAAGACCGGATAGAGCGCGCCGGCGATGCCGAGCACCGGCCCCAGCGCGGTCAGCGACCGGGCCGCCGGGTCGAACCGGTAGAGCGCCGCCGGCATCCCGCCGTCCCAGACCAGGATCAGCGCGGGCTGCCCGGCCCGGGCGTACGGGCTGGTGCAGTAGCTGGCCAGCGCGTGGTCGGTGGCGTGCGGGTAGCTGGTGTGCGGCAGGTCCCGGCCGCCCACCGACAGCCCGGCGCCGGTGATCCCGGTGAGCGCCTCCGGGTTCTCCCCCGGCCCACCGAGCACCGCGTAGCCGGCCAGGTCGAGGGTGACCGCCGAGCCGTCCTCGCGGACCACCTCGGCGCCGGCCCGGCCGTCGCGCGACTGCACCCAGCCGTCCACGCTGACCGCCGCCAGGTCGGCCACGTCGACGTCGTGCAGCGCGAGTTGGTGGGCGACGTCGGCGAGGTCGGACAGGTGCGCGTGGCGGCGCCGGTTGTCGATCTTCTCCGCCTCGACGGAGAAGAGCAGCCGGTCACCGTCGATCGCCGCCACCGCGCCGTCGTGGGTCACCTTCAGGCCGCAGATCACCTGTCGACCGGTCACGCCTACCACCACCCCCACCCGCCGCCGGTGCGGCGCTCGGCGTCGTACGACGCCCCGACGACAATTAACCGTGGAATTGATCAGGCGGCCGACGGATTGCCATTCTTGGCATCCATCTGGCGCAACACATAGTCCTCGATGTCCTTGATGGACCGGATGTTGCGCGCATTTTCCTCGTCGATGGGCGGCAGGTCGAACTCGTCCTCGAGCGCGAATGCGAGTTCGAGGAGAGCCAGGCTGTGGTACTCGAGATCCTCGACCAGCAGGGCCTCGTCGGTGACCTCAGGCTGCGGGTTCGGCGCCAGGTCCAGGATGATGTCCCGGAGCTGGGTTCTGACTTCTGATTCCGTTCGAGTCGGCACGTCGAGGACGTTAGTTCGACCCCCGCGGATGCGGAAGTGCGCGCGTATTCAGTTGCACAGCGAAGTGTCACCGCGGGTGTAGAGAATTCCCTCCGACCAGACGTACCGGGTCCGGCCCCAGGCCATGGCCGAGCCGGGGTCGGGGAAGAAACCCTTGCCCGGGTGGTTGGCGCTGGTGTTGCAGAGCACCGGGACGCCGCTGAGCCGGTGGTAGGCGCGCAGCAGCTCGTAGGTCGGGCTGTTGGTCGGGTCCACGGTCTGCAACCGGGCGCTGCCGTCCACGTGCACGATCGCCGGCACCCGGTCCACCCACTCCGGACGGACGTCGTGGGCGAAGAGCATGTACGGGTCGCGGGTGCCGGGCGCGAACACCTCGGCGGCGTGCTCCTCCAGGCAGATCGGGGCCACCGGCCGGTACCCCTCCCGGTGCTTGAGCCGGTTCAGGGTGTCCCGCATGGCCGCGTTCACCGCCGGGGCGATGATGCTGCGGTGGCCCAGCGCCCGCGGGCCGAGCTCGGCCCGGCCGCTGACCACCACCACCGGTTCGTTCTCCCGGTGCAGCAGCTCGGCCAGGCCGGCGATGTCACAGGGCCGCGCCGACCAGCCGGCCGGGACCACCCCGTCCCAGCGGATGCCCGGCCCGGCGAACGCGGACCAGCGCACCGCTGAGCGGCCGGTGACCCGGACCATCTCGGCGCAGGCGCTGCCGATCGCGGAGCCCGCGTCGTTGGGGAACGGCGGCACCCACACCTCGTCGAAGAGGCCGCTGGCGCGCAGCCCGGCGTTCCAGGTGATGTTCAGGTGGCAGCCGCCGGAGAGGCAGAGCGGCAGGCCGGCCAGCTCCGGGGCGTCGCGCAGCGCGGCGCGCACCCCGGCCAGCAGCACCCGGAACAGGTACTCCTGGAACGAGGAGATCACCGTGGCGTCGGGCAGGCCGGAGCCGTCCAGCCGGCGCAGCACCTCCCGGGTCCAGCCGTACATCCGCAGGTGGGTGTCCGCCGGCGGCAGGTCGGCGGTGACCCGCTCCATCACCGCGATGGCGTCCTCGTCCGGCTTGCCGAGCGCGGCGTACGCCATCGCCTTGCCGGAGACCGGGAAGAGCGCCTCCATGCCGAACATCCGGTCCGGGTCGGGGCTGCGCCGGTCCACCCGGAAGGGCGGGAAGTGCGAGGCGAAGATCGGGTAGAGCCCGCCCGAGGCGGGGCCGACCCAGCCGACCCGGCGCAGCTTTCCGCCGCGCGGGTCGTACCGGTAGAGGAAGGGCGGCATCCCGCCGTCCCAGACCACCACCAGCGCCGGCCGGTCCTGCTCGGCGAAGGGCGAGGTGCAGTAGCTGGCGAACAGGTGGCCGGCGGAGTGGGTGTAGCTGGCGAACCCGCCGGGCATCGGGTGCAGCGGCAGGCCGTCGCCGTGCACCGGCGCCACCGGCTCCGCCGGCCCGCCGGGCTCGTCGGAGTACCCGGCGACCGCCAGCGGGTGCGCCCGGCCGTCCGGGCCGCGCAGCTGCACGTACGACGAGCCGTCCACCCGGGGCGTCCACCCGTCCACCGCGACGTGCGTGACCTCGGCCGGGTCGACGCCGCTGGCCCGCAGCTCGTCGAGGATCTGACCGGCGTCGGTCAGCCCGCTGTGGCGGGGTGAGTTGGCGATCTTCTCCGCCTCGGTGGAGAAGAGCAGGCGCCCGTCGGTGATCACCGCGACGGCGCCGTCGTGGGTCAGCTTGAGTCCGCAGATGACTGCCGTACCGGTCATGTCGATGCCTTCCGCCGCGTGGCTGGGAGTGCCGTTCCTCCCCGGTGCCGCGGCGCCCGGCCCGCCGGTTGTTCAAGTGGGCAGTGTCCGCACTCGCTCACCCCGCCCCGCGACGGGGCGCTGGTCACCGGGCGCGGGTCGCGTCCAGGTGCCACGCAGCCGGAGCGGTGTCATCCTGACCCGCCTGGCCGGCCGCCGACAACGGCCGCAAGATACCGCCATGCCGACCACCGCTGAAGACGACCGACCGGCGACCCCGTCCCCCCTGCTGTCCTGGGTGGAGCGTCCCGGACCGGGAGTGGTCCGGTTCGCCGCCGCCGCTGACGGCTGGGACGAGTGGCCGTACCCCCGGCTGGCCGCCGCGGTGCGCCGGGTGGCCGGCGGACTGCGCGCCGCCGGGGTGCGGCGCGACGACCGGGTGGTGCTGGTCGAGCCGACCGGCCCGGGCTTCGTCGCCGGCTACTTCGGCACCATGCTCGCCGGCGCGGTGCCGACCCCGGTCGCACCGCCCGCGCTCAGCCAGGACCTGGCCGGCTACCTGGAGCACGTCCGGCACATCGTGGCCACGGCCGCGCCCCGGCTGGTGGTGACCGGCGGGACGCTGGCCGAGCCGCTGCGTCCGGTCGCCGGGGACGCGGGCGTGGTCCGCACCGCCGACCTGCTCGACGGCGCCGACGAATCGGCCGGGGACCGGCGCGCCGGGCTGGCGCTGCTCCAGTTCACCTCCGGCTCGACCGGCCGGCCCCGGGCGGTACGCGTGCCGTTCGCCGCGCTGGAACACAACGTCGCCGCGATCGGCCGGTGGCTGCGCCAGGGGCCGGCGGATCCCACCGCCTCCTGGTTGCCGCTGCACCACGACATGGGACTGATCGGCTGCCTGCTCACCCCGGTGGCGCACCAGGGCGACCTGTGGCTGCTGACCCCGCAGCAGTTCGTCCGCGACCCGCTGCGCTACCTGCGCTGCTTCGGTCAGCGGGGAGCCCGGCTGACCGCCATGCCGACCTTCGGGCTGCGGCACGTGGTCGACCGGGTCCGCCCGGAGCAGCTCGCGGGGCTGGACTTCGCGGCCTGGCGGGCGGTGATCGTCGGGGCCGAGCGGGTCTCCCCCGCCGCGCTGGAGGACTTCTGGCGGCTGCTCGCCCCGCACGGGCTGGACCGGCGGGCCCTGCTGCCGGCGTACGGCCTGGCGGAGGCGACCCTCGCGGTGACCGGCGGCGCGCTGGACGAGCCGTGGCGCACGGCCCCGGTCGACCCGGCGCGGATCCCGCTCGGCGGCCCGCCCGGCGCGGGCCCGGCCGCCGCACCGCTGGTGGGCTGCGGCGCCCCGCTCGACGGCGTGTCGGTGCGGATCGTCGACGACGCCGGTCACCCGCTGCCCGACGGGCGGGTGGGCGAGATCGAGGTGGGCGGGCGCTGCGTCGCGGCCGGCTATCTCGGCGACCCGGCCGGGACGTCCGCCCGGTTCACCGGCGACGCCCTGCGCACCGGTGACAGCGGCTTCCTGCACGACGGGCAGCTCTACGTCCTCGGCCGGCTCGGCGACAGCCTGAAGCTGCGCGGCCGCACCCTGTTCGCCGAGGACGTGGAGGCCGCCCTGGAGGCCGCCGGCCTGCCCCGGCACCGGCACACCGTCCTGCTCGGACACGCCGACCGGCCGGTGGCGATGGTGCTGCTGGAGAACGCCGAGCCGGACTGGGAACGGCGGGCCGGCGCGGTCGTCGGCCGACTCACCGAGGGTGCCGAGTTGATCGCGCTCCGCGTTCCCGTCGGTACAATCCTGCGGACCACCAGCGGAAAGCCGAGACGCCGCGTGATGTGGCAGCGCTTCCGCGACGTCAACGGAGGGAGCCACCGTGCACGGTGAGGTCGACGCGCTGGTCATCGGCGCCGGGGTGAGCGGGCTGAGCACCGCCATCTGCCTACAGGAGGCGGGGCTGCGGGTGCTCGTCCGGTCCGCGCAGCCACCGGAACGCAGCACCTCGATGATGGCCTCGGCGATGATCGGGCCCAGCTTCGCCGGCCCCGGCGACCCCGCGCTCGGCTGGCAGCGCGAGACCGTCCGCCGGCTCACCCCGGACACCCCCGGCGTACGGGTGCTGGACGGGCGGATGGCGGCCCGGCCGGCCGGGATGGTCCCGCCCGGGGTGGAGCGGTTCGAGGGCTACCGCCCGTGCCGCCCGGAGGAGCTGCCCGAGGGCTACGGCACCGCGTTCTGGGTCCGCCAGCCGGTGGTCGACATGCCGCCGTACCTGGGACACCTCGCCGACCGGTTCACCGCCGCCGGCGGGCGGCTGGTGCTGGAACCGGTGCGCTCGCTGGACGAGGCCGCCGAGGTCGCGCCGCTGGTGGCCAACTGCGCCGGCCTGGGTGCCGCGGAGCTGACCGGCGACCGGCAGCTCAAGCCGGTACGCGGGCCGAAGATCGTGGTGGCGAACCCGGGCATCGAGCACTTCTTCATCGAGGCGCCGCTGGGGCCGATCTGGGCCGGTTTCATCCCGCACGGCGACCGGGTGGTGCTCGGCGGGACCCACCGCGACTCCGACGACACCACACCGGACGAGGCGGAGGCGGCCGAGATCATCCGCCGGTGCGCGGTGGTCGAGCCGCGGCTGGCCGACGCGCCGGTGCTGGAGCACTCGGTCGGGCTGCGGCCGGGCCGGCCCGCGCCCCGGCTGGAGCTGGAGAAGCTCGGCCGGGCGCGGATCGTGCACAACTATGGCCACGCCGGCACAGGGGTCATGCTGTCGTGGGGATGCGCCAAGGAGGCGGCCGACCTGCTGGTCTCGTGACGCGGGTCGGGCCGGCCCCACCGACGGAGAAGGGACATCGGGCATGACGGACTCCCGGCCCGACGAGTCGCAGCTGATCTCGGAAGCCGTGGCGTACGCGGCGGGACTGGACGTCTCGGCGGTGCGCCGGGAACTGTCCGCCCCGCAGGGGCCGCACCGCTGGCCCCGGCACCGGCTCAACGAGGTGGACCTGGAGTGGCGGCGCTGGCGGCTGCGCCGCTGGCTCGCCGCCGACGACGACCCGCCCGGCTCGATCAAGCTCTTCGAGCGGATCGCGGTGGCCGCCGGGTTGCCGCCGGCGGCCACCGCCCCGCTCGCCGCCGAGGTCGGCGGGGCGCTGACCACGCTCAGCTACGACGAGATGTTCCCGCAGGGGCCGCTGATCGCCAAGGCGATGCAGGCCCGGGTGGTCCGGCAGGTCGCCGCCCGGGAGACCGACGAGCAGTACGCGGCCATGATGCTCGCCTCCACCCGCCGCCGCGCGGACTACCTGCGCAAGCTGCCCGACGACACCTGGTGGATGATCGGCGACCTGATCTCCGAGTCGACCCGGCGGGCCTGCGTGGCCGAGATCGCCACGCTGCCGGCCAGCGCCGGCGCCGCGTACGACGGCGGGCTGAGCCCCGGCTGGGACAAGGAGCACGACGCCCTGGTGAGCCGCTCCTGCAACGCCTACCTGGGCGCCGGGCCGACGCTGGTGGCCATCCACGAGGACCCGGCGCTGGTGGCGCAGATCTCGGCCCGGATGGGCCGGCGGATGTACCCGACCCGGTGCACCTACCTGGAGTACCGGCCGGGCGACTTCCTCGGCGTGCACACCGACCAGCCGACCTGCGAGGTGTCGCTGCTGTTCACTGTGGACGGCGAGCCCGGCCCGATGCGCTCCTACTTCGACCGGACGGCCACCGATCCGGCCGCGCTGCACCGCTGGGTGCACGACAACGGCCAGTTCCCCGACGGCGGCCGGGACTTCGTCTACCGGCCCCGGGAGGGTTTCGCGCTCACCGGCCGGGCCGTGCCGCACGCCCGGCTGCCGCAACAGGAGAGCGCCTTCATCGGCGCGCTCTTCTACAGCGGCCTGGTCTGACGACCCGACGCCCGGCCGGCCGAGCTACCGCGGCGCGGTCGGTGGGCGCCGGCGTACCTGGACCGCCGTGTACTCGGCCAGCCCCAGCCGGCCGCCCTCCAGCCCGATCCCGCTGCACTTCATGCCGCCGACGGGCTGGTCGGGCCCGAGCAGGGCGTGCCCGTTGACCCAGACCGTGCCGCACTCGAGCCGGTCGGCCACCGCCCACGCCCGGTCCGGGTCGGCCGACCAGACCGACCCGCCGAGCCCGTACGAGCTGGCGTTGGCCCGGCGCACCGCGTCCTCGACGTCCCGGTACGGCACCACCGGCAGCACCGGCCCGAACTGCTCCTGGTCGACCACCGGGTCGCCGTCGTCGACGCCGGTCAGCACGGTCGGGGCGTAGTACAGCCCCGGCCCGTCCGGCGCGGCGCCGCCGGCCGCCACCCGGGCGCCCCGGGACCGGGCCGCGGCCACCAGGTCGGCGATCCGGGTGAACTGCCGCCGGTGCGCCAGCGGCCCCAACTGGGTGCCCTTGGCGGTCGGGTCACCGACCCGGGCCGCCCGGGCCCGGTCGGCCAGCGCGTCCACCAGCCGGGCGTGCAGCCGCCGCGGCGCGTACAGCCGCTTGATCAGGACGCACGCCTGCCCGTTGTTGGCGAACGAGTCCCAGAACAGCCGCTCGGCCAGCTCGTCCGGGTCGGCGTCGTCGAGCACCACTGCCGGGTCGTTGCCGCCCAGCTCCAGCACGTACCGCTTCAGGTCGCCACCGGCCCGGCCGGCGACCCGGCGCCCGGCCGGCACCGAGCCGGTGAACGTGACGTGCGCGGGCACCGGGTGGGCCACCACCGCCGCGCCCAGCGCGTCGTCCCCGCTGAGCACGTTCACCAGCCCGGGTGGCAGCACCTCCGCGAGCACCCGGCCCAGCTCCAGGGTGGCCAGCGGCGCGTACGGGGACGGCTTCAGCACCACCGCGTTGCCGGCCCGCAGCGCCGGGGCCAGTTTCGCCGCGGCCACCGCCACCGGGAAGTTCCACGGCGTGACGGCGGCGACCACTCCCAACGGGCGGCGGACCAGCTCGGCGTAGCCGCGCCGGTCGTCCTGGAGCACCTCCGGAGGCAGCTCCAGGTCGGCGTGGTGGCGCAGGGTGGCCGCGGCGGCGTACGCCTCGCCGACCGCCAGCGGCAGCGGCTTGCCCATCTCGGCGGTGACCAGCGCGCCGATCCGCCCGGCGGCGGCACCGACCGCCTTGGCGGCGGCGCGCAGCCCCTCGCGCAGCGCCGTCTCGTCGGCGCTCCACCGCCGCCACGCCCCGGCCGCGGCCCGCATCGCGGCGTCCACCTGCTCCGGGCCGCAGACCGGCGCCAGCCCGCAGACCGCGCCGGTGGCCGGGTTCACCACCTCGACGTGCCGGTCGCCGGGCACCGCGGCCCCGTCGATCGTCATCGGCACCGGTTCCATCACGCCGCCCCCGCCAGCGCGGCGACGTGGATCGACGGGTACGTCGGCGCGAAGCCCAACCCGGCCCGTGCGGCCGTGGTGTCCACCTCGCCGCCGAACTGGTCGGTGTCCAGCACCGGCGCGTCGGCCGACTCGCCGTGCGGCAGCGTCACCTGCCCGGCCAGCTCGGCCAGCTCGGCGGCGGTCACCGGCGCGTCGTCGGCGATGTTGAACACCCCGGTGGCGCCGGCCTCCAGCGCGTGCAGCACGCTCTGCCGCACGTCGGCGTGGTGCACCAGGTGCAACCGCTGGTCGGCGGGGGCCCGGCGGGCCCAGGCGAACGCGTCCACCAGGTGCGGGTCGCCTTCGCCGTAGGTGTAGGCGACCCGCAGCACGCACACCCCCAGCGGGGTGTCGAAGTAGCCGGCCACCGCCCGTTCCGCGCCCAGCTTCGCGGCGGGGAACGGCGCGCCGGCCGGGTCGCGCACCGGGTCGTCCTCCCGGGTGGCCCGCCCGGGCGTCGGGCGGTAGATGAGGTAGCTGCTCAACTGCACGAACCGGCGGGCGCCGGCGGCCAGCGCGGCGGCGGCGAGCCGGTCGGTGGCCAGGTGGTTGAGCCGGTCGGCCTCCCGCGCGTCGATGCCGGTGAACGCGCTGGCGATGTGCACCACGGCGTCCATCCCCTCGACCGCGCGCCGGCAGGTGTCCGGGTCGGTGAGGTCGCCCACCACCAGATCCCGGTTGCCGCCGGCGGGGCCGCCCGCCGGGTTCCAGACGGCCAGCCGCAGCCGCAGCCCCCGGGCCCGCAGCAGCGGGATGAACCGGGCACCGACCCGGCCGGTGGCGCCGGTGAGCAGGACGGCGGTCATCGGACGGCCGCCAGCTCGTCGGCGCCGTCGTAGACCGGCCGCCCGGTGGCGGCCAGCCGTTCCAGCAGCGTGACGCCGTGCCCGGCCGGCGGCATGGCGAGCATCTCCCGGCGCAGCCGTTCGGCGTTGGCCCGGTACAGCGGCTCGTCGAGCACCGCGCGGACGGCGGCGCGGACCTGCCCCGGGTCGAGGGTGCGGTGGTCCAGCCGCACCGCGGCGCCGGCCGCGGCGAGCCGGTGCGCGTGGTACGGCTGGTCCACCGCCACCGGGATCGCGACCATCGGCAGGCCGTGCCGCAGCGCCCCGACGGTGGTCAGGTAGCCGGCGTGCTGCACCACCGCGGCGCACCGGGACAGCACCGCCTCCTGCGGGATGTAGGGGGCCGCGTGGATGTTCGGGCCGATCGCGGCGAGCGGGGCCGGGTCCACCCCGGACCCGACGGTCAGCACCACCGACACGTCCTCGTCGCGCAGCCCCTCGGCGACGGTGGCGAACAGCGGCCCCACCTGGTTGAACGCGGTGCCCATGGTGACGTAGACCAGCGGCCGGTCCGGCAGCGCGTCGAGCCACGCCGGCACCTCGTCGCCGACCTGGTAGAGCGGCGGCTGCACCAGGTGCGCCACGTCCGGCTCGGCCGGGCCGTCGAACCAGCTCAGCGGGTTCGCGGTCAGCGGCTGCCAGCTCGGCAGGTACGCGTCGAGGTAGAGGTAGGGGTAGAGCCGCGCCAGCCCCGGGTCGGCGGGCAGGCCGAGCCGGCGCCGCGCCGCGTTCCAGGGTTCGGCCATCACCTCGGCGAGCACCGGCCGGGGAAGTCGCGGCAACTGCCCGAGGGCCGCGTACGGCACCCCGGCCGCGTCGGCGGCGAGCGGCGCGGCCCACTCCAGCGACTCGTGCAGCACCACGTCCGGGCGCAGCTCGCGGAACAGGTCGACCAGGCCGGCCACCATCGAGCCGGTGGCCAGGCTCATCAGCCGCAGCCGCCGGCGCGGGTCGTCGAACGCACCGGCCCGGGGACCGTCGGCGAGCCAGGCCGGCCCGACCTCCCGGACGGCGAACCCGGCGCGGGTCACCCAGTGCCCCATCCCCCGGCCGGTGGCCACCACCACCTCGTGCCCGGCGTCCACCGCGGCCCGGGCGAGCGGAGCGACCGCGTGGAAGTGGCCGACCGCCGGCTGACACGTGACGACGAGTTTCATGCCACCGCACCTCCCTGGCGCCAGTCCTCGCGGTAGCCGCGAGCGGTGATGCCGGCGACGCAGCCGGCCAGTTCGCGTCCCCGGGGGCCGCGCACCACGGCGTCCGGCCGCCCGCCGCCGGCCACCTCGGCGACCACCGCGGCGGTGGCCCGGGCCAGCTCCGCCACCTCGGCGTCGCCGACCCGCCGGAAGCCCAGGTCGTTGGTGCCGATCCGGATGCCGCTGGTCTCGGCGGCCGGCCGGGGATCGCGCGGGACGAGGTTCATGTTGACCAGGACGCCGAGGCGGCGCAGCACGTCGGCGACCTGCCGGCCGGTGACCGCCACCGCGCGCAGGTCGGCCAGGACCAGGTGGCTGTCGGTGCCGCCGGAGACCACCGGCACCCCGTGTTCGGCCAGCGCCCCGGCGAACGCCCGCGCGTACCGCACCACCCGGCGCATCGCCGCGGCGAACTCCGGGCGGGCGGCGAAGCCCAGCGCCACCGCCTTGGCGGCGATGCCGCCGAAGTCCGGCGTGCCCTGGAAGCCGGGGAAGACCGCCCGATCGAGCGCCCGGGCGCTGAGCCGGGACGACGCCCCGCGCAGCAGCAGGCCGCCGCGGGGCCCGCAGAGCTGCTTGTACGTCGAGGTGGTGATCACGTCGCAGTGCGGCACCGGTGACGGGTGCGCGCCGGCGGCGACCAGCCCGCTGACGTGGCTGACGTCGGCCATCAGCAGCGCGTCCACCTCGTCGGCGGCGGCCCGGAACGCGGCGAAGTCCAGCTGCCGGGGGTACGCCGAGCCGCCGCAGATCAGCAGCCGGGGCCGGACCTGCTTGACCAGCACGGCCAGCGCGGCGTAGTCGATCAGGCCCCGCTCGTCGACCTCGTAGTAGCTGGCGGTGACCCGCTTGGCGATGCTGGCGCCCCGGGAGACGTGGGTCAGGTGCCCGCCGTGGTCCAGTTCCAGGGCCAGCACGGTGTCGCCCGGGTCGAGCAGGCCGTAGAGCACGGCGAGGTTGGCCGCCGAGCCGGAGAGCGGCTGCACGTTGGCGTGCGGGGCGCCGAACAGCCGCTCGGCGCGCCCGCGGGCCAGCTGCTCGACCTGGTCGACCACCTCGGTGCCCGGGTGGTAGCGGCCGCCGGCGTACCCCTCGGCGGTCACCGAGCTGAACAGCAGCGCGTGCGCCACCAGGGCGGCCGGCAGGGTGGGGCTGGCGGCGGCGACCAGGTTCAGCGTGCCGCGCTGGCGGCGCAGCTCGGCGTGGGCGAGGCGGACCAGCGGGGCGTCCCGCCGGTCCAGCGAGACCAGCGCGTCGGCGCACCAGGCGCGCACGGCGGCCAGGTCGGCCCCGTCGGCCAGGCCGGCCGGGGCGTCCAGGCCGGTCACGGCGTGGCCCAGGCGTCGGTGCGGGCGCGCAGCCGCCGGACGATCTCGCCGACCAGGGCCCGGCGGTGCGGTTGGAGGAAGAAGTGGTCGCCGGTGAAGACCCGCACCTCGCACCCGGCGCTGGTGACGGTCCCCCAGCCGGGCAGCACGGCGAGGTCCACGTCCGGGTCCGCGTCGCCGCTGACCGCGAGGACGGGACAGGTCAGCGGCGGACCGGCGGCCGGCCGGTAGGTCTCGCTGAGCCGGTAGTCGGCGCGCAGCACCGGCAGCACCAGGGCGCGCAGCTCCGGGCTCTCCAGCACGGCGCGGCTGGTGCCGCCGGCCCGGGCGACGTCCGCCCAGAGCGCGTCGTCGTCCATCAGGTGCACCGCCCGGGACGGGTCGAACGGCGCCTGGCGGCCGGAGACGACCAGCAGCGCCGGGGGCGTGCCGGCGTCCGCCAGCCGGCGGGCCACCTCGTAGCCGACCGCCGCGCCGAGGCTGTGTCCGAACAGGACCAGCGGCACGTCGGCGACCGCGCGCAGCACGTCGGCGTACCGGTCGGCCAGCTCGCCGAGGTCGGTGGCGGGCGGCTCGCGCAGCCGGTCCTCCCGGCCGGGGTACTGCGCGGCCAGCAGCTCGACGTCGGCCGGCAGCTCGTCGGCCCACGGCCGGAAGAAGCTGGCGCTGCCACCGGCGTGCGGGAAGCACGCCAGCCGCGCGGTCGCCACCGGCACCGGCCGGTAGCACTGGAACCAGGGCGCCGCCGCCCGGCCCGGATAGGCGTTCACGTCAGCACCTCGTGCTCCCCCTCGATCAGGTCACCGGCCGCGAGGAACCGCGGCTCGTCCCGGCGGACCAGCTCCACCGGGCCCAGCAGCTGGGTGATCTCCCGGGTCAGCTGGCACAACCCGAGGTGGTACTGCCCGTCGGCCATCGGGTCGGCCCCACGGGCCACGTCGTCGGTGAGCCGCCGCACCGCGACCCGGACCGCCTCGGGCCAGAGCGTGTCGAGTGTCTGCGCCCAGCTCGGCGCGGCCGGCGGCCCGATCGGGGTGGTGCCGGCGAGGGCGAGATGGTCGACGCCGAGCCGGTCGAAGCCGGCCGCGCCGGCCGCCTCCCGGGGCAGGTGCGGCCGGACGGTCCAGAGCACCGGCCCGGTGCTGGAGACCAGGGTCAGCTGCCCGCCCTCGGTGCCGATGGTGATCCGGTGCCACAGGTGGGCGTGGTTGTCCGGCTCCCGCGGGTCCATCTGGTGCTGCACCCGCAGCGTGGTGGGCACCCCGGCGAACACCCCGTCGAGGCTGCGGAACGGCACGTCCAGCGGCGTCATGGCGCGCACCGCCGGTGGCAGCGGGACCGGCGGCGCGAAGCCCCACGGCCGCAGCCGGCCGAGCGCCGCGCCGAGCACGTCGAGCAGCGGGTAGAGCACCTGGACGCTGCCGGCCGCGTCCACGAACAGCGGCGGCTGCCGGCGCAGCAGCGCCCGGGCCGCGGCGACGAACCGGCGCACCGGCGCCACGTGCACGTGGTGGCTGTTGAGCCGGTACGCGACCCGGTTGGCCCGCGCGGCGCGCAGGCACCCGGCCAGCTCGTCGGCGTGCAGCGGGTGCTCCTGGAGCACGTGGATCCCCCGGGACATCAGCGCCCGCGCCAGCCGGGCGCCGGGCCCGCCGGTGATCGCCGAGCCGACCACCACGCAGGCCACCGTGACGTCCCCGGGCAGCTCGTCGGGGTGCCGGTAGAGCGGCACGCCCCACCGGCGGGCGCAGGCGGCCGACCGGTCGCTGCCCCGGGCCAGGATGCCGGCCAGCTCCACCGGCGAGTCGGGCGCGGCGAGCCCGGCGAGGTAGACGCGGCCGAACCCGGTGCCGCAGACCACCGCCCGCCGCCGGGTCACAGCACCCCCTCCTCGACCGTCGCGACGTCGGCGGCCGCCCCGTCGAACAGGTCGAACGCGCGCACCACCCCGGTGGCCCGCAACGCCTCGACCAGCTCGGCCGCGGCGAGCCCCTCGGCGGCCAGGTGCGCGCCCGGCGGCACCCGGCCGGCGAGCACCTGCGCGGCGGCCAGCGCGCAGACCGTACCGGTGATCTCCGAGGTGTCCGCCGAGCGCAGCACCAGGGTGCGGGTGCGCTCGGCGCCGTCCGGCCCGGTGCCGCCCAGCTCGAAGACCAGCAACTGGTACGGGCGCTTGCCGAACATGTCCAGCTCCGCCGCGGCGGCCAGGTCCCGGGCGGCGGCGCTCAGGTCGCCCTCCCCGCTCATGGCGCCCTGCAACCGGCTCAGCGTGGCCATCATCGCCGCCCCGCCGTCGAAGACCGCGTGCCAGCGCAGCTCGGTGAGCCCGAGCTGCACGGCGAGCCGCTCCCCCTCGTAGCCGAGGTACGGGTAGGCGGTGACCCGGCCGGGGAAGAACGGCAGCTCCACGTCGGTCAGCGCCCCCGCCGCCCGGGTGACCCGCCGGCCGTCCAGCCAGACCGCCTGCGACTCCTCGTCCCGGGTACCCAGGCTGAGCAGGTAGTCCACCGCACCGGCCGGGGTCAGCCGGTCCATCACCCCCACGTGGACCACCAGCCGGCGGGGCCGGTGGAACTCGGTGGCGGCGAGCCAGCGGGGCAGCAGCCCGGTGAGTCCCGGCATCAGGCCGGCGGTGACCAGCGCGGTGCGGTCCTGTTCGGCGAGCCCGAGCGGGGTGAGCCGGTCCAGCAGCGGCAGGTCGCCACCGGCGTCGACGTAGTCGGCGCCAGCGGCCAGGGCCGCCCGGGCCACCCGGTCGACCACCAGGTACGACGCGGCGCTGGCGTTGACCACCAGCCGGCAGCCGGCGCAGAAGCGGCGCAGCGCCTCGTCGTCGTAGACGTCCACCGCCATCGCCTCGGCCCGGCCGGCCAGCTCGCGGCGGACCAGGTCCTCGGCGGCGGCCAGCCGGCGACCACCGATGCGCAGCCGGTACTCCGGCCCGAGCAGCCGGTGCAGCCGGCGGGCCGCCGCGCCGCCCACCGCACCCGACCCGCCGACCACCCCGACCAGCGCGCTCACCGGAGGCCACCCTTCGTTCGCGACCGCGGGGCGCGCAACCCCGGCGCACTCCTCGCGCTCACCCGAGCCCACCCTTCGTTCGCGACTGCGGGGCGCGCAACCCCGGCGCACTCCTCGCGCTCACGGCCGTGCCCCGTCGACGACCCGCAGCTCGCCGAGGCACGCCTCGCGCCAGCGCCGTTCCACCCGCGCCGCCGCCTCCGGCCAGTGCGACCGGTCGAAGCCGAACACCAGGGTGAGGTCGCCGGCGTACAGCGGTGGCCCGTGGCGTACCAGGGCGTCGAGCGCGGACCGGAACGCGGCGTGCCGGGCGGTCAGCTCGGCCGGGTCGACGTCGAGCACCGCGGCGATCCGGGCCAGCCGCCAGTCGGCCGGCTCCGCGGCGAGCGCGCCGAAGACGCCGTCGTCACCGCCCTCCACGGCGCGGGCCAACTCCGCCTCGCCGGGCAGGCCAAGGTCGGCCGGGTCCACCCCGAGGTCGCGGGCGAACAGGTACTCGCCGAGCAGCTCGCCGGGCTCGCCGTCGGGCAGCGGCAGGCCGGCGACCACGGTCAGCCCGGCCACCGTCTCGCCGGCCTCGCCGAGCTGCCGGGCCAGCTCCGCGGCCAGGACGCCGCCGAGGTCCCGCCCGGTCAGCTCCACCGGCCGGCCGCGCAGTTCGGCGCGGAGCGCCGGAAGGTATCCGGCGGCCCTCCGCTCCGGGTCGTCGGCGGTGGCGTCGCCGGGCAGCTCCAGCCGGACCGGCCCCTCGGGCGGCACCGGGAACGGCAGGGCGGGCGCCCCGGCCGGCCCGGTGGCCGGCTCGGCGGCGTCGGCGCCGGTGAGGCGGGCGGCGAGCGTACGCACCGTCGCGCCCTCCAGCAGGTCCCGCAGCATGGTGTCGAAGAGCGCACCGGACGCGGCCGGCACGTCGTCCCGGATCCGGCCGACCAGCTGCGCCGCGAGCAGCGAGTCGCCGCCCAGGCTGAACAGGTCGTCGTCGCGGCCCACCCGCTCGACGTTGAGCACGTCGGCCCAGATCGCCGCGATAGCGGTCTCCAGCTCACCGCTGGGCTCGGCGGACCCGGCGGCGCGGGCGGCCGCCGCCCGGGGCAGCAGGGCGCGCAGGGCGGCCCGGTCCACCTTGTCGTTGGCGCTGAGCGGGATCGCGTCGAGCACCTCCAGCCGGCTGGGCAGCATGTACTCCGGCAGCCGCTCGGCGAGATGCCGGCGCAGCGCCGCCGGGTCGACGTCGACCCGGTCGGGCTTGAACCGGGCGGCGAAGACGTGCATGCCGATGGCGTCCAGGGCGGCGTCGGTCGCGGAGAGCTGGACCGCCGGGGCGGCGCCGGCCGCGGCGAGCAGGTCCCGCCACTGCGGGGCGGAGATGAAGGTCTCGTCCCGGCCCGCCCGCACGTCGGCGAAGTCCCCGGCGGTGGCGTCGAAGAGGAACTCCATCGAGGTGAGGATCTGGTAGTTGTCCCGGGTGGTCTCGATGAACACCAGCCAGCCGCCGGGGCGCAGCAGTTCCCGGAACCGGGCCAGCGCCTGGCCGGCGTCGCGGGCGTAGTGCAGCACGTTGGCGCAGAGGATCACGTCGACGCTGTTGGCCGTCATGCCCTGCGCGCGGTAGTCCACGTTGAGGTCGAAGAGGTGGTAGTCCACCCACGGGTAGTCGGCGAACCGCTCCCGGGCGCTGTTCAGGAAGAACTGGGAGACGTCGGTGAAGGCGTACCGCACGGGGTAGCCGTGCAGGGCGGGGATCAGGTCGATGCTGGTGCCCCCGACACCGGCGCCGACCTCCAGCACCCGCATCGGGCGGTCGGCCGGCCAGGCCGCGGCCAGGTCGCACATGGCCCGGACGACCAGCCGGTTGAGGCTGTGGCTGAGGAAGTTGCCCTGGTACGCCGACTCCTGGATGTCCAGCCGGCCCTGCGGGAAGAGCAGTTGCACCGGGTCGACCTCGTCGCGCATCAGCTCCGGCAGGTGGGCGCTGGCGGTGCGGAAGTAGCCGACCAGCTCGGTGCGCAGGCCACCGGCGTCCTGCATCCGGTCGATCTCCTGCCACGCGGCGCGCACGGTGTCCGCGTCGACGGTGAGGCTCTCCGGCGCCGGGCGCAGCCGGCCGGCCGGGTCGCGCCGGATCAGCCCGTGCCGCTCCAGCGCGGCCAGCCAGCGGCGGATCAGCCGCTGGTGCTTGGCGCCCACCCGGGCGGTGCGCATCACCTCGTCGACCGTGTGCCCCACCTCGGCGGAGGTGAACAGGCCCTGGTCGCGCAGCGCGCCGATCATCGCCAGCAGCGCCGTGCGGTCCAGCTGCCGGGCGAACCGGACGGCCTGCTCGCCGTCCTGCTCGGCGCGGATCGCGGCCAGTTCCCGCACCGCGGAGGCGGCCAGGTCGACGGGCTCGGCCGGGCCCTCGGCGCGGCGGGCCGGCTCCACGAAGGCGACCAGCCGCCGCTCCAGCGGGGCGTCGCCCTCGACCACCACCGCCGCGGCGCCGACCGGCGGGTACGCCTGCGCGGCGGCCTCGATCTCGGCCAGCTCGATCCGGTGTCCCCGGATCTTGACCTGGAGGTCCTCCCGGCCGAGGAACTCGATGTCCCCGCTGGGCAGGTACCGGCCGAGGTCGCCGGTGCGGTAGAGCCGCTCGCCGGTGACCGGGTGGCGGACGAACCGCCGCGCGGTCAGCTCCGGGTCGCCGAGGTAGCCGTCGGCGACGCCGACCCCGCCGATGTACAGCTCGCCGACCGCCCAGTCCGGGCAGGGCCGCATCGTCTCGTCCAGCACGTGCATTGTCTGGTTGGTCAGCGGCCGCCCGTACGGGATGCTCGGCCACTCCGCCGGCACCTCGTCGATCGGGTAGCCGATGGACCAGATCGATCCCTCGGTGGCGCCGCCGAGGCTGTGCAGCACCAGGCCGGGAAGCAGGGCGCGGATCTGGTCGGGCAGCCGCACCGGGATCCAGTCGCCGGAGAGCATCGCCAGGCGCAGCGAGTCCAGCCCGGTGGCGTCGGCCACGGCCAGGTAGTCGGCGAGCATCTGCAACTGCGCCGGGACCGAGTTCCACAGGGTCACCCGGTGGGCGCGGATCAGCTCCGCCCAGTGCGACGGGTCGCCGCGCCGGTCGGCGGCGGGCAGCACCAGTGCCGCGCCGACCGCCAGCGGGCCGAAGATGTCGTAGACGGACAGGTCGAAGGAGAGCCCGGCCAGGCCGAGCACCCGGTCGTCCGGCCCGACCGCGAACCGCCGGTTGATGTCCTCGACGGTGTTCACCGCGCCCCGGTGCGGGATCACCACGCCCTTGGGCCGGCCGGTGGAGCCGGAGGTGTAGATGACGTAGGCGGAGTCCCGGTCGGTGACGCCGACCGGCGCCGGCGGTTCGCCGCCGGGCGCGAGGCCGTCCAGCACGATCCGGCGTACCCCGGCGGGCAGGCCCTCGGCGTCGGCGGTGGTCACCGCGTACCGGGCGCCGGCGGCCTCCACCAGGGACTCCTTGCGGGCCACCGGGGCGCGGGTGTCCACCGGCAGGTAGGCGCCGCCGGCGAGCAGCACGCCGAGCACCGCCACCACCTGCTCCGGGCCGGGCGGCAGCAGCACCGCGACCAGGTCGCCCGGTGCGCCGCCCGCGGCGCGCAGCGCGTCGGCGACCGCCGCCGCCCGGGCCAGCAGCTCGCCGTAGCTCAGCGTGCCGTCCGCGCCGATCACCGCCGGCCGGTCCGGGGTACGCCGGCACTGGGCGACGACACCGTCGTGCAGCAGCGCGCCGGAGAGCGGGGCGGCGGTGTCGTTCACCTCGGCCCGCCGGGCCAGCTGGTCGGCCGGCAGCTCGACCGGGTCCGCGTCGTCCCACCGCCGCCCGGCCGCCAGCTCGCCCACCAGCGCCTGGAACGCGCCGAACATCGCCTCGACCATGCCGTCGGGGAAGATGCCCTGGCGGACGTCCCAGTTGACCACCAGCCCGTCCGAGCGCTCCAGCGCCTGGCAGTCGATCCAGACCTGCGGGGTCTGGCTGATCCCGTAGCCGAAGCCGACCCGCTGCGGGCCGGACTCCCCGGCGGTGCCGAGCCCGAGCGCGCTGGTGAAGACCACCGGCATCAGCGCGGCGTCCTGGCCCCGGCGGCGGGCCACCTCGCGCAGCACCTCGACGCCGCTGACCAGCAGGTGGTCCATGTCCGCCCAGAGCTGCTGCTGCACCGCGCCGGCCCGCTCGCCGAAGCTGGCGCCGGCGTCGCCGTCGACCTCCAGCAGCACCGCCGAGGTGAAGTCGCCGACCAGCCGGTCGACCTGGGGATGCAGCGGCAGTCGGCGGAGCATGGTCAGGTTGAGCAGGAACCGCCGCCCCTTGCTCCACCGGCCGATCACCTCGGCGTACGCGGCGAGCACCGCCACCGACGGGGTGACGCCCCGGTCGGCGGCGAGCCGCTTCAGCCCCTCGTACGCCTCGGTGGGCAGGTGCAGTTGCCAGCGGCGGAACCGCACCCCGCCCGGCTCGGCGGGGCGGTCGCCGAGCACCACCAGCTCCGGCGCCGGCGGCAGCGTGTCGATCCGGCGCCACCAGTACTCGCGGTCCTTGGCGTACCGGCGGGTGCCGCGCAGCTGCCGCTCGCCGAGCAGGTAGTCGCGGAAGGAGAGCTCCAGCGGGGGCAGCCGGTGCCCGGGGTCGTGGTAGCAGCGGGTGAACTCCTCCAGCAAGAGCTGGATGCTGACGTAGTCGGCGACCAGGAAGTCGATCGACAGGTGCAGCACCGCGCGGTCGTCGGCGCGGGTGACCCGGACCTCGAACAGCGGCCAGCCGTCCGGCGGGTAGACCCGGTGGTCCAGTTCGGCGCGGACCCCGTCGATCGCGGCCGCCACCGCCGCCGGGCCGCGGCCGCGCAGGTCGAGCACCGGGACGACCAGCGGCGGCGGGTCGGGCATGATCCGCTGCGACCCGGCCGGGTCGATCCGGGCGCGGAGCATGTCGTGCCGGCGCACCAGCATCCGCCACACCTCGGCGACCCGGTCGCCGTCCAGGTCGGGGAAGGTCAGCTCGCCGTACGCGTGGCAGCCCACCCCGCTGTAGGCGAACGCGCTGCGCCGACCCAGCACGTAGGACATCTGGATGTCGGTCAGCGGGAACGGGTCGTGCCGCGCCGCCGGGTCGGGCTCCAGCCCGGCCGTCGGCGCCCCCTTGAGGTACGCCAGCAGCTCCGGACGGCGGGCCCGCAGCGTCTCCCGGCGCTCCTCGGTGAGCACCCCGCGCGGCGCCCGGAAGCGCAGTTGGCCGTCCTCCTCCCAGAGTTCGACGCCGTGCGCCTCCAGGGTGTCGACCAGGTCCGACACGGTGACCGCTGGCTCGATCACAGCACCCCCTCCTCGAAGGTCGCCCCGGCCTGGTCGAGCCGCGCCGCGACCACCCGGGCCTGCCCGGCCACCGACGGCGCGCTCAACACCTCCCGCAGCGACATCTGCACGCCGAACCGCTGCCGGATCAGCTGGACCAGCCGGGTGGCGAGCAGGCTGTCCCCGCCCGCGGTGAAGAAACTGGTGTCCCGGTCGACCACCGGGAGGTCGAGCAGGCCGCGCCAGAGCCCGGCCACCCCCTCCTCGGTCGGCCCGCGCGGTGGTTCCGCGACCGCCACGCCGGCCGCGCCGGCCAGCGCGGCGCCGACGGCGGCGCGGTCGACCTTGCCGTTCGGGCTCAACGGCAGCCGGGGCAGCACCTCCAGCTGCCGGGGCACCATGTAGTCGGGCAGCCGGGCGGCCAGGTGGGCGCGCAGGTCGTCCGGGTCCACCGGGGCGGCGGTGGTCACCGCGGCGGCGAGCCGGCGGGTGCGCTCCCCCACCGCGCAGGCGACCGCGGCGGTCACCGCGGGGTGGCCCTCCAGCGCGGTCTCGATCTCGCCCAGCTCGATCCGGTGGCCGCGCACCTTCACCTGGTGGTCGACCCGGCCGAGGAACTCCAGCGTCCCGTCCGGCCAGTACCGGCCCAGGTCGCCGGTGCGGTACCAGCGTCCGCCGGCGTACTCGACGAACCGGGCGGCGGTGCGCTCGGGGTCGCCGTGGTAGCCGAGCGCCACCCCGGCGCCGCCGATCCACAGCTCGCCGGGCACCCAGTCCGGCCGGTCGCCGCCGTGCCCGTCGACCACCCGGTAGCACTGGTTGCGCAGCGGGAAGCCGTACGGGATGGAGGTCCAGCTCGCCGGCACCTCGGTCACCTCGAAGGCGTTGGACCAGATCGCCGCCTCGGTGGCGCCGCCGAGCGCGACCAGCCGGCACCGGCCGGCACCGGCCGCGGCGAGCCGCCCGGGCAGGTCCAGCCCGACCCAGTCGCCGGAGACCAGGGCCAGCCGCAGCGCCGCCGGCAGCTCGCCGCCGGCCTCGGTGAGCAGCATGTCCAGCAGGGCCGGCACGCTGTTCCACAGGGTGACCCGGTGGGTCCGGGCCAGCCGCAGCCAGGCGGCCGGGTCGCGCCGCTCGTCCTCGGCCGGCAGCACCACGGTGCCGCCGGCGGCGAGCAGCCCGAAGATGTCGTACACCGACAGGTCGAAGTCGAGCGCGGAGACGGCCAGCACCCGGTCGGCGGGGCCGACGCCGTAGCGCTGGTTGACGTCCTCGACGGTGTTGACAGCGCTGGCGTGGGAGATCACCACGCCCTTCGGCGCGCCCGTGGAGCCGGAGGTGTAGATGACGTACGCCGGCTGGTCGGGCGGCACGGTCACCGGCTCGGCCGGGGCGTGGTCGCCGGCCCGGTCGAGGAACGCCGCGTCGAGCACGGCGCGGGCGCCGCTGTCGGCGACGATCCGGGCCCGGCGCAGCGCGGGGTGGTCCATCCCGACCGGCACGTACGCCGCGCCGGCGGCCAGCACGCCGAGCGCCGCGACCACCTGCCCGGGGCCCTTGGGCAGGGTGACCGCCACCCGGTCGCCGGGACGCACCCCGGCGGCGCGCAGCGCGGCGGCGACCCGCCCGGCCCGGTCGGCCAGCTCGCCGTAGCCGAGCACGCCGTCGTGGCCCCAGGCCAGCGCTGGCGCGTCGGGCCGGGCCGCGGCGGCGGCGAGGAAGCCCTCGTGCAGCAGCCGGCCGGAGCGCGGGCCGGCGGTGTCGTTGACCCGTCGGCGCACCGCCGCCTGCGCGTCCGGCAGTGGCACCCGGGCCGGGGCGTCCCAGTCGGCCGCCCCGGCCAGCCGGACCAGCAGGTCCCGGTACGCGGCGAACATCGCGTCCAGCACGCCGGGGCAGAACGCCTCGTCGACGGCGTCCCAGTTGAGCAGCAGCCCGCCGTCGTGCTCGGTGACCTGGTGATCGAGCAGCACCTGCGGGGTCTGGGACAGCCCGGTGCGGTACTCGCCGAACGGGGTGCGCAGGTCGAAGCGGTGCTCGGTGGCGTCCCGGACGCCGAGCGTGCTGGTGAACACCACCGGCATCAGCACCTCGGGCGCGCCGGTGCGGCGGGCCAGCTCGCGCAGCACGGAGATGCCCGAGTAGGCGCTGTGCTCCATGTCGGACCAGACCTGCCGCTGCAACCGGCGGGCCGCCGCGGCGAAGCTCTCCCCCGGTTCCGGCCGGTCGGCCACCAGCAGCAGCGAGGTGAAGTCGCCGACCACCCGGTGGATGTCCGGGTGCACCTCGGGACGGTCGAAGAGGGTGAAGTTCAGGGTGAACTCCTCCGCGGCGCTCCAGGCCCGCAGCACGGCGGCGAAGGCGGTGGCGACCACTGTGGAGCCGGTGACGCCGTGCCGCGCGGCCCGGTCGGTCAGCCGCCGCCAGTCGGTCGCGTCGAGGCGGCACTCCCGGCGGCTGAACCGGTGTCCGGAGAGCTGGGCCGGGTCCCGGGCCAGCGGCAGCTGCGGCGCGGGGGGCAGCTCGTCGATCCGCTTGAGCCAGTGGTCCCGGGCCGCCGCCCGGCGGGCCGGGTCGACCGGGTCGGCGAGCAGCACGTCGCGGAAGGAGAGCCCGATCGGCGGCAGGACCGCCTCCGGGTCGGTGTAGAGCCGGGACAGCTCGGCGAAGAGGATCATGATGCTGAGCGCGTCCAGCACCGCGAAGTCGAGGCTCACCCCGAGCCGGGTGACGCCGTCGGCGGAGCGGACCGCCCGCAGGTCGAACAGCGGCCACGTGTCGGTGGCGAAGACGTGGTGGGACATCTCCGCGCGCATCGCGGCGACCAGTGGCTCCGGGTCCGCCCCGGCGTCGGTCACCCGGATCCGCACCGGCGGCACCTCGGGCAGCACGCGCTGCCGGCCGTCGTCGTCGAAGACCGCCCGGAGCATCCCGTGCCGGGCCACCAGCCGGTTCCAGGCCGCCTCCAGCCGGTCGAGGTCGACGTCGCGGCCCTCGAACTCCCAGTACCAGTGCGAGCCGACCCCGCCGAGGGTGAACTCCGGCCGCCGCCCCAGCCAGTACGCGCGCTGCACCTCGGTGGCGCCGAACGGCTCGTGCCGGTGCTCCTCGTCCGCCCGGATCGCCACCCCGGTGGCGGGCGCCGGCCGGCCGGGGCTGAGGTGCCGGGCGAACTCCGCCAGCGTGGGCGTCGCGAAGAGCTGGGTCAGGCTGGCGTCGGCGTACCCGGCCTGGCGCAGCGCGGCGATCACGCGGGTGGCGAGCAGGCTGTTGCCGCCGAGGGTGAAGAAGCTGTCGGCGCGGCCGACGGCCGGGTTCTCCAGCAGCTGCGACCAGATCGCGGCCACCCGCGTCTCGGTCTCGCCACGCGGCGGCTCCGTCTCCTGCCGGCCGGGCCGGCCGGCCAGCAGGCCGGCGATCGCCGACCGGTCCACCTTCCCGTTGGCGTTCAGCGGCAACGCGGTCAGCAGGTCGACCTGCCGGGGCACCATGTGCTCGGGCAGCCGCCGGCGCAGGTGCGCCACCAGGTCGTCCACCGCCGGCTCGGCGTCCGCCGGCACCACCGCCAGGGCGAGCCGGCGCGGCTCGCTGAGCACCAGCGCGACCGCCCGGCCCACTCCCGGATACGACCGTGCCGCCGCCTCCACCTCGCCCAGGTCGATCCGCTGGCCGAGCAGCTTCACCTGGAAGTCGGTCCGACCGAGCAGCTCCAGCGTGCCGTCCGGGTGGTAGCGGCACAGGTCGCCGGTGCGGTACCAGCGCCGGCCGTCGTGCTCGACGAAGCGCTCGGCGGTGCGGGCCGGGTCGCCCCGGTAGCCGCGGCCGACCCCGACGCCGCCGAGCCACAGCTCGCCGGGCACCCAGTCCGGGCAGTCCCGGCCCCGCGCGTCGACCACCCGCACCTGCTGGTTGCGCAGCGGCGCGCCGTACGGCACCGAGCGCCAGTGCGCGGGCACCTCGGTCACCTCGTGCCAGGTGGAGTGGATGCCGACCTCGGTCGCCCCGCCGAGCGCCACCAGCCGGCAGCCCGGGGCGTGGACGGTGAGCCGGTCGCGCAGGTCCAGGCCCACCCAGTCGCCGCCCAGCAGGGCGAGCCGCAGGCTGCGCAGCTGGCCGGTCCGGGCGGTGGTGAGCAGCATGTCGAGCAGGGCGGGCACCCCGGTCCAGACGGTGACCCCGTGCCGGTCGACCAGCTCGGCCCAGCACTGGGCGTCCCGGCGGGCCTCCTCCGGCGGCAGCACCAGGGCGCCGCCGGCCGACAGGTAGGCGAAGAGTTCGTACACCGACCAGTCGTGCTCCAGCGAGGTGACCGCGAAGCCCCGGTCGTCCGCGCCGACCCACCAGCGGTCGCCGATGTCCTCGATGGTGTTGGCCGCGGCCCGGTGGCTCATCTCGACGCCCTTGGGGGTGCCGGTGGAGCCGGACGTGTAGATGACGTACGCCAGGTCCTCCGGGTCGACCTCGACGGCGGGCGACAGCGGCGCCGCGGTGGCCGCCTCCTCGACGGTCAGCGCCTCGGTCCCGGCCGGCCAGGCCAGCGCGGCCCGGGTGGCCGCGTCGGTGAGCGCCAGCCGGACCCCGGCGTCGGCGTGGATGGCGGCGCGCCGCTCGGCCGGTTGGCCGACGCCGACCGGGACGAACGCGCCCCCGGCGCGCAGGACGCCGAGCACCGCGGCCACCTGGTCCGGCCCGCGCGGCAGGGTCACCGCCACCGGGTCGCCGGGCCGGCAGCCCCGCGCCGCCAGCAGGCCGGCGATCCGGTCGGCCCGCTCGGCCAGCGCCCGGTAGCCGACCGTGCTGCCGTCGCCGGCGACCAGCGCGACCCGGTCGGGGTGCTCGGCGGCGTGCCGGTAGAACGGCTCGTGCAGCCGGCGCTCCCGTTCCGGGCCGGCGGTGCGGTTCACCGCCGCCCGGCGCGCCGCCTGGTCGGCGGGGAGCAGGCTGGGCGTCGGCGCCGACCAGTCCCGCTCGGTGGCCAGCCAGTCGAGCAGCCGCAGGTACGCGTCGAACATCGCGTCCAGCACGCCGTCGCAGAACAGCTCGTCGACCGCGTCCCAGTTGAGCAGCAGCCCCCCGGCGTGCTCGGTGACCTGGTGGTCGAGCACCACCTGGGGAGCCTGCGAGATGTTCCAGCCGAGGGTGCCGAAGTGCTCGGTCACCTTGCGGCTGAACAGCTCGCCGAGCCCGAGCGCGCTGGTGAAGACCACCGGCGCGAGGGTCTGCGCGGCGCCGTCCCGCCGGGCCAGGTCGCGCAGCACCTCCAGCCCCGAGTACGCGGAGTGCGCGGCGTCCGCGGTGAACCGGGCCTGGGTCCGCCGGACCAGGTCCAGGAAGGAGCCGCCCGCCGCGGTGTGCACGCCGAGGATCAGCAGGTTGCTGAAGTCACCGACCAGCAGCCCCACGTCGGGGTGGATCGGCTCCCGGTCGAACAGCGGCACGTTGAGCAGGAAGTCCGGCTCCTCGCTCCAGCCGGCGAGCACCTCGCTGAACGCGGCCGCGAACACCATGGACAGGGTCACGCCCTGGTCCCGGGCCCGCTCGGCGAGCCGGCCCCAGCGGTCGGCGGAGAGCCAGTGGTGCCGGCGGGTGACCCGGTGCCGGGTCAGCTTCTCCGGCGCCACGGCCAGCGGCAGCCGGGGCGCCCGGGGCAGCCGCGGCAACCGGTCGGCCCAGTAGCGTTCGGCGTCCGCCCGGCCGGGCACCGGCCGGGCCCGGCGGTCGGCCAGGTAGCGCGGGTAGCTGTAGCCGATGGCGGGCAGCTCCGCGGCCGGGTCGGCGTAGAACGCGGCCAGGTCGTTGATGATGATCCGGAAGCTGAGCGCGTCCGCGACCAGCATGTCGATGTTCAGGTGCAGCCGGGTGCCCCCGTCCGGCAGCAGCGACACGCCGACGTCGAAGACCTCGCCGCCGGCCACGTCGAAACGCCGGTGCGACAGCGCGTCCCGGATCCGGGCCAGTTCGGCCGCCACCCGCGCCGGCGGCAGGTCCCGCAGGTCGTGGACGGTGGGGCCGGGCCAGCTCGGTTCGGGTTGGATCTGCTGGCGCCCGTCGCCGAGCACCCGGGCCCGCAGCATGCCGTGCCGGCGCAGCAGCGCCCGGGCGGCCACGTCCAGCCGGCCCGGATCGACCGCCGCCCCGTCCAGTTCGGCGTAGAAGTGGGTGGCCACCCCGCCCAGGGTCAGGTTCTCCGCCCGCCCCACCCAGTACGCGTGCTGCATGGTGGCCAGCGGGAAGGGCGCGCTCTCGTCCACCTCGACGTGAGCCGGGGCGGCCGGCTCGGCCGGGACGCCCTGCCGCTGCGCGACGAGGTCCTGCCACTGGGCGAAGGTGGGGCGGGCGAACAGGTCGGCGAACTTCACGTCCACCCCGGCGGCGCGCCACCGGGCGGCCAGCCGCATCACCTTCATCGAGTCCAGCCCGACGGCGATCAGGTCGCCGCCGGCCTCGTCCAGTGCGGTCTCCCCGCCCACGAGTTCGGCGATGTCGGCGCGCATCCGGTCGGCGGTCAGCGGCGTCCCGGTCGCGGGCAGGGTGCTGTGGCTGTCCATCGGTCTCCCCGGGGTGGAGGGGTCGGGCGGGGTGCGGGACGGGGTGGCGCGGGTCAGGCGCTGCTCTCCGCCCGCTGGCGCAGGTGCTCGGCCACGGCGAGCCACTCCTCGGCGATCGCGCAGGCCAGGTCGGCGATGGCGTACGCGCAGTGCGGCGCGATCGAGTGCACGACCGTCTCCCACCCGTCGGGCGAGGTGGCCCGCGCGTCGAGCCACCGCAGGAGGCTACGTCCGCTGTCGGTGAACCGGACAGACGGATCACGGCGCAGGTTGCGCAGGATCGTCTCCCGGTCGCGCAGCGGGCCGCCCCGCACGCTCATCAGCCGGCGCAGTTCCCGCTCCGGGCTCGGCGGCTCCGGGCGGGGGCGGTTGCCGCGCTGGCGGGGTGGGATCGGGTCCTCGCCCCGGCGGATGCGTTCCCGCACGTCCCGCGCGGTGCCGGGCGAGATCCCGGCGCGCCGGGCCACCTCCCGCAGCGAGGCGTCGGGCCGCAGCGCGAACAGCTCCCCGGCGCGGCGGCGACCGTCGGCGCCGTTGACCGGGCGGACCCGGCCGTCGCGGCCGATCCGACTGTGCAACTGAGGCTGGTCCACAGTTGCACCCCGCCGGATGACGCCGACGGTCTTGGCGGAGAGGCCGGTCACGGCGGCGATCGCCCGGTCCGACCACTGTGGGTGGGACCGCAGGATACGGGCGGCCGCCGCCTCCCGGTCGGCCAGCGAGAGCGGTAGCCCGTGGGCGATGTTGGTCTCGACGGCGATCACGAAGGCGGCGTCCTCGCCGCCGTCGAAGAGCCGGCAGGCGATCTCCTCCTGGCCGCGCAGCACGGCCGCCCGGAGCCGGTGCATGCCGTCGATCACCCGCAGCGTCTGCCGGTGCACCAGGATCGGCGGCAGGTCGGCGTCGGAGTCGGCGAGCATCCGGACGTGCTGCACGTCCTCCCCGGAGAGCCGGGGCGAGTCCGCGGGCAGCAGCTTGCTGATCGGCAGCATGGTGACGGGGTGGTTCTCGGGCGATGGGGACGGCTTCGGGATCCGGGGCGGCTGCATGGGTCGCTTGACCTCCGTCGCCGAAGACGTGCTGGGCATGAGCTGGTGTGCGGGCATCGACAAGGCACTCCCCCGAGTTGTCTTGAATGCAACTTCGCCTGCGCTTTGTCCGGTCCGGTCGACCAATTCGATCCGCGAAATGACACAGTGCGCTCCGAAATGGACAGTTTGCTGCTCAGCCCCCTACCGCAACATGTCGTCACGGAGCGCGGACACAAAGCTATGAACGCGAAGCCGCCCGCGCAATCGGCATCGGGTTCCACATCGACATCTGTTGGTTATCTGACGATGACGAAGGGTCACATTTTCGGCCGATGAGTTTTCTCGCCAGCGACCCGGCAGCCCACTATGTTGCTGCCCATGGCTCATCGGGAGGCGCCGGCATCCATCGGACAACGTCTACTGTGGTTCCTGGAGCACTACCGCCCGGACACCGCGTCGCTGAACTGCCCAGTCGTGTGCAAACTGCACGGACCGCTCGACGTCACCGAGCTCCAGGTGGCCCTGGGCCGGCTGACCCGGCGGCACGAGGCGCTGCGGACGACGCTGGTACGCCGGGGTCGGGAACTCGTCCAACACATCCACGACGACCTGCCACCGCCGTTCGAGGTGGTGCCGCTGGCCGCCGAGCCGGACCGGCTCGACGCGGTGGTCGCCGAGGCCGTCGAGCGGGAGCTGCACACGCCGGTCGACGTCGGCCGCTACCCGCTGCGGGTCACCCTGTGGCGGCTCGGGCCGGACGAGCACATGCTCTGCCTCAACATGCACCACCTGGTCTCCGACGCCTGGTCGTGCGGCATCGTGTTGCAGGACCTGATCCGGTTCCTGGAGGCCGGGCCGGACGGCGACCCGGGGCTGCCCCCGGTGCGGTGGCAGTACCCGGACTTCGCCCGGTGGCAGCACGAGCAGCTGACCAGCGGCGCGCTGAAGGTCCACCAGGACTACTGGATCCGGCAGCTGCGCGGCATGAAGCTGGTCGAGCTGCCGCCGGCGGTGCCGGGCACCGACGGCGGCCGGCCCACCGGCATCGAGGTGGCCACGATCGACGCCGGCGTCTTCAACCGGCTCAAGGCGGTCGCCCGGGGCGAGCGGACCACGCCGTTCGCGGTGATGCTCTCGCTGTACTACCTGCTGCTGGCCCAGCGCACCGGGCAGACCGACATCTCGGTGGCGTCGCTGTTCGCGAACCGGTCGGTCAAGGGCGTCCAGACCACCGTCGGCTTCTTCGCGAACATGGTGGTGCTGCGCAACCAGGTCGACCCGGACGCCCCGTTCGTCGAGGTGGTCCGGCGGGTACGGGGCACCGTCATCGACGGCTTCCTGCACGAGGGCATCCCCTACCAGATGCTGCCGCTGAACCTGCAGAACACCTCCGGCCGGGTCGACGACGTGGTGTTCCAGATGCTGCTCACCCCGCCGCCGGGCACCAAGGTGCAGGCCCGCGGCGTGGAGTTCGAGCTGTACACGCCGGACTCGCTGGGCAGCCGGTTCGGCCTGGAGCTGGGCCTGATCCCGCAGCACACCGGCGCCTGCCAGGCGATGCTCTTCTACACCACCGACCGGTTCCAGCCGGCCTGGGCGGAGGAGTTCCTGGCGGACTACCTCACCCTGGCCCGGGCGGCGGCCGCCCGGCCCACCGAACCGCTCAGCCTGACCCGGGTGTGACGGTGCTCCGCTACGACGAGGCCGAGGTCGCCGGTCTCGCCGACCCGTACCCGCACTACGCCGAGCTGCGCGCCGCCGGCCGGGTGCTGCCCGCCGGGCCGGGCGCCTGGGCGGTCACCCGGCACGCCGACGTCACCGCGCTGCTGACCGACCCGCGGCTCAGCCACGAGTTCCCCGACCTGGTCTACCGGCTCTCCGGCGAGCCCGACGAGCTGACCGAGTTCTTCCGGGCCACGGTGCTCAACCGGGACCCGCCGCAGCACTCGACGCTGCGCCGGGCGATGGCCCGGACGGTCAACCCGCGTACCGTGGCGGCGCTGCGGCCCCGGATCGTCGAGCTGGTGGCGGAGCTGTTCGCGGCGATGGCCGACGCGCCGGCCGCCGACCTGGTCACCGACCTGGCCTACCCGCTGCCGGTCACGGTGGCCGCCGAACTGCTCGGCATCCCGGTGGCCGACCGGGCCCAGGCGCAGCCGCACGCCGTCGCGCTGGGGCGGATGTTCGGCTCCGGCGCCCCCACCGAGCAGGAACGGGCGGACGCCGTCCGGGCGGTCGGTTGGCTGCGCGGCTACGTCGGCGGGCTGCTGCGCGAGCGGGCCGGCCAGGACGGCGACGACCTGCTGTCGCACCTGCTCCGCGACGCCGAGGCGACCGGGGCGATCAGCCGGGAAGAGCTGGTCGACAACGTCATCTTCCTGTTCTTCGCCGGCTTCGAGACCACCACCAACCTGCTCTCCACCGGCGCCGCGCTGCTGCTGGACCGCCCGGAGCTGCTGGACCGGCTGCGCCGCGATCCCGGCCTCGCCACCAGCGCGGTGGAGGAGTTCCTGCGCTGGGACTGCCCGATCCACGCCACCTCCCGGGTGGTCCGCGAGCCGGTCACCGTCGGCGACCGGGTGATCCGGGCCCGCCGGGTGGTGGTGCTGCTGCTCGCCTCCGCCAACCGCGACGAGCGGCGGTTCCCCGAGCCGGACCGGATCGACCTGGCCCGCTCACCCAACCCGCACCTGGCCTTCAGCTCCGGGCCGCACCACTGCCTGGGCGCCACCCTGGCCCGGGTCGAGGGCGCGGCGGTCTTCGGTCACCTCGCCACCCGGCTGCGCCGGTTCGAGGCCACCGGCCCCGCGCACCGCCGCACCGGACTGGGCTTCCGGGGCTACGACCGGATCCCGGTGCGGGTGGTGTGCAACTGAGGAGACGCGCCAGTCAGCCGGCGGCGAAGGTGACCGGCAGCTGCTTCAGGCCGTTCATGAAGTTCGACTCCAGCCGGACCGCGGGGCCGGTGCGGCGCAGCCGGGGCAGGTGCGGCGCCAGCTCCTCGAAGAGCACGGCGGCCTCCACCCGGGCCAGGTGCGAGCCGAGGCAGAAGTGCGGCCCGACGCCGAACGCGACGTGCGGGTTGGGACTGCGATCCAACAGGAAGGTTTCCGGTCGGTCGAAGACCGACTCGTCCCGGTTGGCGGAGATGTAGTACAGCACCACCTTGTCCCCGGCCCGGATCCGTTGCCCGGCCAGCTCGGTGTCGACCACCGCGGTCCGGCGGAACTGCATGATCGGCGTCGTCCACCGCAGCATCTCGTCCACCGCCGTCGGCACCAGGTCCGGTTGGCCGGCGAGCCGGTCGGCCAGGTCGGGACGGTCGGCCAGCAGGTCGAGGCCGCCGGAGATCAGGTGCCGGGTGGTCTCGTTGCCGGCCACCACCAGCAGCAGCCACAGGTGGCAGTACTCGCTCTCGGTGAGCCGGCGGCCGTCCACCTCGGCGGTCACCAGCCGGCTCACCAGGTCCTCGCCCGGGTCGCGGCGGCGGGCCTTCGCGGCGGTGAGGGCGTACCCGAACGCCTCGACGAAGGTCTGCTTGAACACCTCCACGTCCCCGCCGCCGAACGCCGGGTCGTCGAAGCCGACCAGGTTGTTGCTCCAGCGCAGGAAGAGCCCCCGGTCCTCGCGGGGGATGCCGAGCAGGTCGGCGAGGACCAGCAACGGCAGCTCGGCGGCGACCTCGGCGACCGCGTCCACCGGATGGCCGGCGGTGGCCCGCCGCACGATCTGCCGGGCGTGCTCGGCGATGGCCGCGCGCATGCCGCGTACCACCGGGGCGGTGAAGGCGGCGGTGACCACCCGGCGCAACCGGGTGTGCGCCGGAGGGTCCATCCCGACCAGCAGCTGCCGGGAGCGCTCCAGGTCGGCCCGGGAGGTCGGATCGGCGAGGAACGCGCCGCGCTCGGCGGAGGAGAAGACCTCCGGCCGGCGCGACGCGGCGACCACCGCCGCGTGCCCGGTGACCGCCCAGTAGCCGCCGACCCGCTGCACCACCGTGCCGCGGGCCGAGTGCCGCCGCAGCGGCACCTCGGCCACCCAGCCGACCGGCGCCTCCCGGCGGCGGCGGGCGAACTCGGCGAACGGCGGACCGTCCAGATAGGTGGCCGGGTCGGCGAGGCTGCCGGTGCCGGCCCGGGTCAGCTGGGCGCTCACCGGACGGACACCTCCGGCCGCTGCCCGGCCCGGCGCTGCGCCGGCTCCGGCCGGTCGCCGTCCGGCCCGGACGGGCCGTCCGGGCCGGCCAGCAGGCCCCGGCGGCGCAGCGCCGGCATCACCCCCTCACCGAACCAGTACGCCTCCTCCAGGTGCGGCTGCCCGGACAGGATCAGGTGGTCCAGCCCCTGGGCGTGGTACTCGGCGATCCGGTCGGCCACCTCCTCGTGCGACCCGACCAGGGTGATCCCCGGGCCCTGGCGGACCAGGCCGTACCCCGCCCACACGTTCGGGTAGATCTCCAGCCGGTCGGTACGGCCACCGTGCAGCGCCGCCATCCGGCGCTGCCCCTCGGAGTCGCTGCGGCGGAACCGCTCCTGGGTCCGGGCCACCAGCGCCGGGTCCAGGTTGGCCACCATGGCGTCGGCCACCGCCCAGGCCTGCTCCGAGGTGTCCCGGCTGATCACGTGGAACCGGGTGCCGAAGGCGATCTCCCGGCCGGCCTCGGCGGCCAGCGCCCGTACCGAGGACACCAGCGAGCCGGTCTGCGCGGGCAGTTCGGCCCAGGTGAGGAAGACGTCGGCCCGGCGCGCCGCGACCTGCTGCGCGGCGGCGGAGGAGCCGCCGAGGAAGATCGGCGGTGGGTCCGGCCGGCGCATCACCGTCGCCCCGGCCACCCGGTAGTGCTCCCCGTCCAGGTCCACCGGGCCCGACCAGGCGCCGCGCAGCACGGCCAGGAACTCGTCGGCCCGCGCGTACCGCTGGTCGTGGGCCAGCCAGTCGCCGTAGCGGTGTTGCTCCTCCGGGTCGCCGCCGACCACGACGTTGAGCAGCAGCCGGCCGCCGGAGATCCGCTGGCAGGTGGCCGACATCTGGGCGGCCAGGGTCGGCGACAGCAGCCCGGGGCGGAACGCGACCATGAAGCGCAGCCGCGCGGTGCGCTGGCTGAGCGCCGCCGCGACCAGCCACGGGTCCTCGCAGAAGATGCCGAACGGCACCAGCGCGCCGGCGAAGCCCAGCCGGTCCACGGCGCCGGCCACCTGGCTCAGGTAGTCGATGTCGGGGTCCCGGCGCAGGGTGGCCACGCCGGGTGGCCCGCCGGCGCGCGGCCTGGCCACCTCGCGGCCGTCGCCGTGGGCCGGGATGAACCAGTAGAGCTGCAGAGACATGGCGCCCCCCGGGTGAGCGGACCGGCACGCACCGTTCAGCGCGATCGTCCGGAACCCTCACATCCGTCGGTCCGCGCCGTCAACGCGGCCGGTTCCAGCACCAGCACCGGCTTGACCACGGCCCCGGCCAGCAGGTCGGCCAGCGCCGCCTCCGGGTCGTCGAACGGCCGGTAGGCGACCAGTTCGGGGAAGGGGAACCGGCCCTGCTCGGCCAGCCGCAGCAGCGCCGGCACCAGCTCCTCGGGGCGCCCCTCGCCGCCCAGCGAACCCTGGATCCGCTTGCCGCGCAGCATGGTCTGCTGGTCGACGGCGAACGTCTCACCCGGCCGGGCGGCCCCGACCAGGCAGCACGTCCCCGGCATGCCCACCGCGTCGACCGCCTGCCGGACGACCCGGGGGTCGCCGGTGCACTCCACCGTGACGTCGGCCGGCCCGTCGCAGCGCTCCCTGACGGCCCGGGCCACGTTGCGGACGCCGGTCACGTCCACCGTGTGCGTGGCGCCGTAGCGGCGGGCCAGGGCCAGCCGGGCGGGATCGCGGTCGACGGCCACGATGGTGGTGGCCGCCGTGCACCGGGCGGCCATGACCGCGGCCAGGCCCACCGCGCCGACGCCGAACACCGCCACCGACGCGCCCGGTTCCGGGCGGGCCGCGTAGAGCACCGCCCCGGCGCCGGCGCTGATCCCGCAGCCCAGCGCGGCGACCGCGGCCAGCGGCAGGCTGGTCCGCACCGGCAACAGCGCCGCGGCCGGCAGCACCGCGTGGCTGGCGAACGACGACTGGCCGAAGAACCGCCCGGCCACCGGGGTGCCGTCGGCGCGGCGGAACACCGCACCGCCGTCCGGGCGGCGCCCGCCGAACAGCAGCCCGGGCAGGTCGGCGCAGTACCGCGGCCGGCCACCCCGGCAGTGCCGGCAGCGCCCGCAGGCCGGCCAGCCGAGCAGCACGGCCTCGCCGACGGCCGGCGAGGTGACGCCCGGTCCCACGTCGAGCACCCGGCCGACGCCCTCGTGCCCCAGCACACCGGGCAACGGGAAGGCCGACCGGCCGGACCGGGCGTCGGCGTCGGTGCGGCAGACCCCGGAGGCGACGATCCGCACCAGCACCTCGCCCGGGCCCGGGCCGTCCAGGCGCAGCTCCTCCAGCCGCAACGGGTGGTCGGGAGCGGGCGCCACCGCGGCGGTCACCCGCACCGTCGCCGCCTCCACCCGAGCGCCACGACGCGAGGATAGGGGCCCGGCCGCCCGGCGGCACCGTGTGCGAGGTCGCGCAATCCGCGCGCGTTGTCCCCGCCACGCGACGGGACATAGCCTCGACAGCCACTGTCAGAGGCCGACCGGTCAGGGGATGCTCATGCAACCGGCGATTGTCGACCGTATCGAGGACATGTACGTCAAGCACCAGGCCGACCCGTACCCGGTGTACCGGGAGTGGCGGGACAAGGGCCCGGTCGTGGTGGACGCGGACGGGAAGGTCATCGTCCTGGGCCATGACGACGCGAAGGCCGCGCTGGCCGATCCCGCGGTCAGCGTCGACCCACGGGACAGCCGCTGGTACCAGCAGCGCGCCGCGGCCGGCGAGGTCAGCGCCGAGGAGGAGCAGCGCTACGCCGACGCTCCGTTCATCGAACTGAATCCGCCCGAGCACACCCGGCACCGGCTGCTGGTCGGGCAGGCGTTCGCGGCCCGCGCCGCCCGGGCGGCGGAGCCCACCCGGCTGGTGGTCGACGGCCTGCTGGACCGGCTCTCCGGCGGCAGCGAGTGCGACGTGGTGCGGGAGTACGCCTACGCGATCCCGATCCGGGTGCTGTGCGCGTTGTTCGGCATCGCCGGCGAGGACGACCGGCAGCGGGTGCAGGACTGGTCGCACTTCATCTCCCGCTCGATGGACCCGTCGAACCCGGTGGACCCGGCCGAGGTGGACCGGGTCTCCGGCGAGCTGCGCGGCTACCTGGAACGGCTGGTCGACGCCCGGGCCGCCGAGCCGGGGGACGACGTGGTCAGTGCCATGCTGGCCAGCCGCAGCGGCGACCAGCGGCTCACCCGGGCCGAGGTGGTCAACGGCCTGTGGCTGCTGGTCGTCTCCGGGCACGAGACCACCAGCAGCCTGATCGCCAGCGGGCTCTACAGCCTGCTCACCGAGCCGGCGCTGGCCGACCGGATGCGGGCCGAGCCGGCGAAGATCCCCGGCCTGGTGGACGAGCTGCTGCGGCTGACCCCGCTGGTGCAGTGCCTGTGGCGGCACGTGAAGCAGGACACCACGCTGCCGAGCGGGGCGCGGCTGCGCGCCGGCGACAGCATGGTGATCGTGCTGGCGCAGGCGAACCGGGACCCGGAGCGGTTCGCCGACCCGGACCGGCTCGACCCGGACCGCACCGAGCAGCACCTCAGCTTCGGCGCCGGGCCCCACTACTGCCTCGGGGCCACGCTGGGCCGGTTGCAGGCGAACCTGGCGCTGTCGGCCTTCCTGCGCCGGGTGGTGGCGCCCGAGTTGGCCGCCGAGCCGCCGGGCACGCCGCGGGCGCTGGGCGGGCTCACCTCGCTGCCGATCCGGTACGCGGAGATCCGCCCGGCCGGCTGAGCGCGGGTGCACCGGAGGGGCGGGGCGGCCGACGGCCGCCCCGCCCCTCGTCGTGCTGGTCAGTAGCGGTAGTAGTCGGCCTTGTACGGCCCCTCCACCGGCACGCCGAGGTAGGCGGCCTGTTCCTTGGTGAGTTGGGTGAGTTTGGCGCCGAGGGCGTCCAGGTGCAGGCGGGCGACCTTCTCGTCGAGGTGCTTGGGCAGCACGTACACGCCGATCGGGTACTCGTCGGTCTTGGTGTACAACTCGATCTGGGCGATGGTCTGGTTGGCGAACGAGTTGGACATCACGAAGCTGGGATGCCCGGTGGCGTTGCCCAGGTTCAGCAGCCGACCCTCGGACAAAACGATGATCGCGTGCCCGTCGTCGAAGCGCCACAGGTCGACCTGCGGCTTGATGTTCTCCCGGGTCACGTCCGAACGCTTGGCCAGCCCGGCCATGTCGATCTCGTTGTCGAAGTGACCGATGTTGCCCACGATCGCCTGGTGCTTCATCCGCGCCATGTGCTCGTTGGTGATCACGTTGAAACAGCCGGTCGCGGTGATGAAGATGTCCGCCTGCTCCACCACGTCATCCAACGTCGCGACCTGGTAGCCGTCCATCGCCGCCTGCAACGCGCAGATCGGGTCGACCTCGGTCACCACCACCCGCGCACCCTGACCCCGCAACGACTCCGCGCAGCCCTTACCCACATCGCCGTAGCCCATCACCACGGCCATCTTCCCACCGATCAGCACATCGGTGGCCCGGTTGATCCCGTCGATCAACGAGTGCCGGCAACCGTACTTGTTGTCGAACTTGCTCTTCGTCACCGAGTCGTTCACGTTGATCGCCGGGAACAACAGCGTCCCGGTGCGGTGCATCTCGTACAGCCGGTGCACACCGGTGGTGGTCTCCTCCGTCACGCCCTTGATCCCGGAGGCGATGCGGGTCCACCGCTGACCGTCCTCGGTCAGCGACCGGTGCAGCAGGCCGAGGATGACCGCGAACTCCTCCGAATCGGCGGACTCCACCGGCGGCACCACACCCGCCTTCTCGTACTCCGCGCCCTTGTGCACCAGCAGCGTGGCGTCACCACCATCATCGAGGATCATGTTCGGGCCCTGACCGTCCGGCCAGGTCAACACCTGCTCGGTGCACCACCAGTACTCCTGAAGCGACTCACCCTTCCACGCATACACCGGCACACCCGCCGGCGCCTCCGGCGTGCCGTCCGGGCCGACCACGACCGCCGCGGCCGCGTGGTCCTGGGTGGAGAAGATGTTGCACGACGCCCACCGCACCTGCGCACCCAACGCGACCAGGGTCTCGATCAGGACGGCGGTCTGAATGGTCATGTGCAACGAACCCGTGATCCGGGCCCCGGCAAGCGGCTGCGCCTCGGCGAACTCACGACGAATCGCCATCAAACCCGGCATCTCATGCTCGGCAAGCCGGATCTCCTTGCGCCCGAACTCGGCGAGCGACAGATCCGCCACCTTGAAGTCCCGGCCGGGGCCGGTGGGGTCGGCGGCGACGGTCAACGGTTGTGTCGTGGTCATGGAGTCTCCGAATCGGACGGTGGACACGGAACGGTGCCCCACCGTAACGCCGGGTCGCCCCGCCGGTCGTCCGGCGAAATTCCACGCTTGAACAGCTACGGCAGCAGCTCGCGCACCGCTGCCAGTTCGCGCAGCGGGTCCGGGCCGACCGGCGCGAGCTGGAGCATGGTGACGCCGGCCGCGGCGTACGCCGCCACCCGCTCGCGGACGTGACCGGGCGGGCCGATCAGGCAGACCGCCTCCAGCAACTCGTCCGGCACGGCGGCGGCCGCCTCCGCCTTGCGCCCGGCCAGGTACAGCTCCTGGATCCGGTCCGCTTCCGCCGGGTAGCCGTACCGGGACACCAGGTCGTGGTAGAAGTTGCGCCCCCGGGCGCCCATCCCGCCGACGTAGAGGGCGATCCAGCGCCGGGCGTGCTCGCGCGCCGTGGCCAGGTCGGTCCCGATGGCGAACGGGCCGCCGCCGACCACCTCCAGCGGATCGAGGTCGCCCGGGCGCTTCGCCGCCCCGGCGGCCAGCGCCTCTCCCCACACCTGCGCGGCCTTCTCGGGCAGGAAGAGCGCGGGCAGCCAGCCGTCGGCGACCTCCGCGGTCATCCGGACGTTGGCCGGGCCGAGCGACGCCACGTAGATCGGGATCCGCTCCCGGACCGGACGGGTCAGCATCTTCAGCGGCCGGCCCAGCCCGGTGCCCTGCTCCGGCGGGAGCGGCAGCCGGTAGTGGCCCTCGTGGCGCAGCGTCTCCCGGCGCCAGGCCCGCCGGCACAGTTCGACGACCTCCCGGGTACGCGCCACCGGATGGTCGTACGCGACCCCGTGCCAGCCCTCCACCACCTGCGGTCCGGAGGCGCCGATGCCGAGCAGCGCCCGGCCGCCGGAGAGCGCGTCCAGGCCGGCGGCGGTCTGCGCGAGCAGGGCCGGGGTGCGGGTGTAGATCGGCAGGATCGCCGACCCGAGGCCGACCCGCTCGGTCCGGGCGGCCAGGAAGCCCAGCACGGTGACCGCGTCGAAGCCGTACGCCTCGGGCACCCAGAGCACGTCCACGCCGACCCGCTCCCAGGCGACCGCGCGCTCGGCGGTGGCCCGCACGTCACCGGCGTAGGGCAGGATGACACTCAGCCGCACGGGACCCCCTCGTGGTGGCGGATGCGGCACACGCTGGAGGTTCCGCGTCGCCGGTTTCCGCCACCTTCGCCGCCGGGTGGCGGCGTCGTCAACCGCGACCGGCCGGTCAGCCCTCGGCGCAGCGGTCCGACAGCGCGTAGCGCACCAGCACCACGTCGCCGATCTGGCGTACCTCGGCCACCCGGGCCCGCCGGCCGGGGTGCCACGGGAACCGGCCGTCGCCGACGAACCGGGGCGCGCGGCAGTCGCCGACGAAGAACGGCGCGACCACCAGGTGCAGTTCGTCGGCGAGCCCGGCGGTGAGGAACTGCCGGTGCACGTTCGCGCCGCCCTCCACCATCAGCCGGCGTACGCCCCGGGCGGCCAGGTCGGCCAGCAGCCGGGCCGGGTCGACCGGCTCGCCCGCGTCCACCACCTCGGCGAGCGCGCCGAGCCGGTCCCGGGTCTTCTCCACCACGGCCGCGGCACAGTAGACGATCCGGTCGGTCTCGCCGACGGTGAAGAACCGGCCGGCCGGGTCGAGGTCACCGGTCGCGGTCAGGGTGACCCGGGTCGGCGAGGCGGGCAGACCCCGGTCGGCGCGGGCGGCCCGGCGCCGCGCCGAGCGCACCAGCAGCCGCGGATCGTCCCGCCGGACCGTGCCGGCGCCGACCAGGATGGCGTCGCAGCCGGCCCGGACCGCGTCGATCCGGTCCAGGTCGGCCGCGTTGGACAGCAGCAGCCGCTGCTCGCTGGCGTCGTCGAGGTAGCCGTCGATCGACGTCGCGCAGCTGAGCACGACGTACGGGCGCTCAGTCACGGACCAGCGGGAGGTCGAGGGCGTGCGCACCGCGGCTGGCCTTGGTCGCCAGGTAGCCGGCGTTGGCCGGGGAGAGGTACACCCCGGTGGCGACCCGCCCGGCCACCGTCACGCCGTGCCCGCGCAGCTGCGCGGCCTTGTCCGGGTTGTTGCTGAGCAACGCGATCCGGGGCACGCCCAGCGCGGCCAGCATCTGCGCGGCAACCGTGTAGTCCCGCTCGTCGGGCCGGTGGCCGAGCGCCTCGTTCGCCTCGTAGGTGTCCAGCCCGGCGTCCTGCAGCGCGTACGCGTCGAGCTTGGCGTACAGGCCGATGCCCCGCCCCTCCTGGCGCAGGTAGAGCAGGAAGCCACCCCGGTCGCTGATCCGCTCGGCCGCCTCCCGCAACTGCGGTCCGCAGTCGCAGCGCTGGCTGCCGAAGACGTCGCCGGTCAGGCACTCGCTGTGCGGCCGGACCAGCGGTGGGGCGCCGCCGGCGGCACCCCGGTCGCGGGCCCCCGTCCAGTCCCCCAGCCCGAACGCCAGATGCTCCCGGCCGTCGACGAGGCCGTCGAAGGTGAACACCCGGGCGTCCGTGGCGTACCCGTCGGGGAACCGCAGCGGGACGGTGACCTGGGTCCGGACGGCGGCGGGTGGCAGTGGTTCGGACATGGAACTCCTCATCAGACGGTGCCGGCGGGCACGCGGGCACGGCGGGCCACCAGCACGGCGGCGCCGGGCAGGCTCGCGACCAGCACGAGCGCTCCGTACACCGTCGCGGTGGCGACCCCCTCGGCGGCGGTCAGGCCGGCGGCGCCGAACGCCCACGCGGCCACGCCCTCGCGCGGCCCGAACCCGGCGACGTTGGCGGGCACCCCCATCGCCAGCAGGGCGAGCAGGGTCAGCGGCGCCAGCAGGGTCAGCGGCGCGGTGGAACCGGCGGTCCGGGCCGCGAGCAGGAACGTCGCCAGGTGACCGGCCACCGCGACGGCGGAGGCGGTCAGCACGCCCAGCCAGGTGCGCCGGGCGAGCAGCCCGGCGCGGACGTCGGCCGCCGCGGTGCGCACCGCCCGCGCCCACCGGGACGGCCCGGTGCGGGGCAGCGCGCGGGCCAGCAGCGCCACCACCAGCCCGGCCACCACCGCCGACGCGGTGACCGCCGGCAGGTACGGCCGCACCGGCGACGGGAAGGCCAGCAGCACCACCAGCGCGACCCCGGCGAGCACGGCCTGACCGGCGGCCCGTTCCCAGACCACCGCGCGGATGCCCCGGGCGACGTCGCCGACGTCCCGCCCGTGCCGCACCGCCCGGTGCACGTCGCCGAGCACCCCGCCGGGCAGCGTCGCGTTCAGGAACACCGCGCGGTAGACGTGCGCCACGGCGGTGCGCAGCGGCAGCCGCACCCCGAGCCCGCCGGCGACCAGGCTCCACCGCCAGGCGCAGCAGACCGTGGTGAGCACGCCGATGCCGAGCGCCGCCGCGAGCGCCGGGGCGTCGATCAGCCGCAGCCCGGCCAGGAACGGGCCGACCCCGAGCCAGCCGAGCAGGACGGCGAGCACGCCCACTCCGCCGAGGGTACGCGCCCACGCCCAACCCGGCCGTCCCGCCGGCCGCGCCGACGCGGCGCCGTCGCCCTCTGCCCCCACCCGAGCCTCCCCGCACGATCTCCCTGCTCATAGGCACGTGCCGGCGGACCGGTCGGTTCAATCGCCACCGGCGCCACCGGCCAGCAGGTCGCTGTGCCGGACCACGACGCCGAGCCGGCCGGCCGCCGCGTCGGCCAACCGGCGCCGGCGGTACGCCACTGTCGCGTCGGCCAACTCCGGCCGCTGCTCGCAGGCCGCGTCCAGCCAGCCGGTGAACCACTCGGCCGCCAGCTCGGCCTGGTCGGGGCCGAGCCGCCACGGGCTGGGCCGCACGTCGACGCCGACCCCGCGCCGGGCGAACGCGGCGACGGCCGCCTCCACCGCGTCCGGGCCGAGCAGCGTACGGCCGGCCAGCGTGCGGCGCTGGTGGTCGTTGAACGCCGCCGCGACCGCCCCGTCCAGCGGGTCGGCCGGGGTCAGCTCCACCCGCCCGGTCACCGAGATCATGAACAGCGCCGGGCAGCCGGCGCCGGAGCACGCCCCGACCAGCCGGTCGACCTCGTCGGCGGTGAGCATGTCGAGCAGCGCGGAGGCGACCACCAGCGAGGTGCCGGCCAGGTCGGCGGCGGTGAGCCGGGTCAGGTCGCCCTGCCGGGTGGCGACCGTGACCGGCGCGCCGTCGGCGGCGACCAGGCCGGTCATCCCGGCGGCGGCCCGGCGCAACAGGTCCGCGTCGCGGTCGTGCAGCACCCAGTGCTGCGGGCCGGGCAGGCGCGGGGCCAGCCACCGGCCCAGCGAGCCGGTACCCGCGCCGAGGTCGTGGACCACCAGCGCGGCGCCGCCGGCCAGCCGGCCGCGGACCCGGTCCACCAGGTCCGCGGCGCGGGCCGCGGCGTCGGCGGGCTCGCGCAGCGCGAGCCACCGCGCGAAGTCCGGGGGCAGGGAAACCGTCATGCCGGCATCGCCTCCTTCAGCACCTTGCCGGTCAGCGTCGCGGTGAGCGTCCAGTCGTCGAGGGTGTCCCGCCGGGCCCGGGCCGCCGCCCGCAGCCGGTCGCGCAGCGGCGGGTCGCCGAGCCACCGGCGCAGCCCGCCGGCCAGCGCCGCCGGGTCGCCGGGCGGCACCAGCAGCCCCGGCGGGGTGCCGTCCGGCGCCCGGCCGAGCGCCTCCGGCAGCCCGCCGGCCGCCGTGCCCAGCACCGGGATCCCGCGGGCCAGGGCCTCGGTGACCACCATGCCGTACGTCTCACCGCGCGAGGCCAGCACCAGCAGGTCGGCGCCGGCGTACGCGGCGGCGAGCCGCTCCCCGGCCAGCGGGCCGACCAGCCGCACCCGGTCGACGAGACGGTGCGCGTCGATCCGCCGGCGCAATCCGGCGACGAAGTCCGGGTCCCGGTCCAGCGGTCCGGCGCAGACACAGCTCCACGGCGCGTCGGCGACCCCGGCCAGGGCGTCCACCAGCACGTCGTGTCCCTTGTGCGGGGTGACCGCGGCGACGCAGAGCAGCGCGGTGCCGGCGGCGGTGCCGGGCGCCACCGGCGCCGGGTCGACCCCCGGCCGGGCGACGTGCACCCGGTCGGCCGGCAGCGGGTAGGCGGCCAGCAGCCGGGTCCGGGTCCACTCGCTGGTGGTGACCACCGCGGTCGCCGCCGCCAGCGCGGCGGCCTCGGCGTCCCCGCCCAGCGGCAGGTGCACCAGCGGCACCAGGCGCAACCGGCGAGCCTGCGGGGTCAGCACCTCGGGCACCGCCGAGGCGACCAGGCCGTCCACCAGCACCATCGCCCCGTCGGGCAGCGCGGCGAGCCGCCCGGCCAGTCCCCGGCGCTCGGCCGGTGTCGGGTCGGGCCACCCCCCGGGCACGGCGTGCTCCCGCACCGACCAGCCCGCCGCGGCGAGCCCCTGGCAGAGCCGGCGGTCGTAGTGGTTGCCGCCGCTCGGCCGGGCCGGGTCGTCGATGTCGTTCGGCAGCACGACGTGCACCACGTCCATCAGAGATGCCGTTCGTAGCTGGCCCAGGCGATGTGCGACTCGTGCAGGGTGACAGTGATGCCGGCCAGGCCGCGCGCGCCCGGGCCCAGGTCGCCGGCGTGCACCCGGTCGGCGAGGCGGTCGGCGACCGTGCGGGCCAGCACCTCCGTGGTGGTGTTCACCCCCGCGAACGCCGGCTCGTCGTCGAGGTTGCGGTAGGTCAGCTCGGCGAGGACTGCCTTGAGCTGCTCGGTGGCCAGCCCGATGTCGACCACGATGCCGTCGGCGTCCAGGTCGGCCCGGCGGAAGGTGGCGTCGACCACGAAGGTCGCCCCGTGCAGCCGCTGGGCGGGGCCGAAGACCTCCCCCCGGAAGCTGTGGGCGATCATCATGTGGTCCCGGACGGTCACGCTGAACACTGATCACTTCCCGTCGTAGCTGATGAGGTGGCACAGGGCGGGCAGGCTGCCCGTGGTCAGTCGGGGCAGCACGTCGGGCAGCTCGGCGAACGGCGACTCGCCGGTGATCAGCGCGTCGAACACCGGATCGGCGAGCAGCTCCAGGGCGAGCGCGAGCCGGTCGGCGAAGCCGCGGCTGGCCCGGCGGGCGGGCGCCACCGCGCCGACCTGGCTGCCGCGGATGGTCAGCCGTCCGGAGTGGAAGTTGCCGCCCAGGGCCACCTGCACCGGGCGGTCGCCGTACCAGCTCAGCTCGACCACGGTGCCCTCCGGGGCGAGCAGGTCCAGCGCGTGTTGCAGCCCCGCTCCGGTGGCGCTGGCGTGCACCACCAGGTCCCGGCCGCCGGTCGCCCGCGGCGGGGTGGCGAACTCCACGCCCAGCGCCGCGGCCACGCCGGCGCGGGCCGGGTCGACGTCGACCAGTTCCACCCGGACGCCGGGGAACCGGGCGAGCAGGGCGGCCACGCAGCAGCCGACCATGCCGCCACCGACCACGCTGACCCGGTCGCCGACCAGCGGCGGGGCGTCCCAGAGCGCGTTGACAGCGGTCTCCACGGTGCCGGCCAGCACCGCCCGGGCGGGCGGCACCGCCTCCGGCACCGGCACCACCGCGCTGGCCGGCACGACGTACGCGCTCTGGTGCGGGTAGAGGCAGAACACGGTGCGCCCGCGCAGGTGGTCCGGGCCCTGCTCGACCTCGCCGACGTTGAGGTAGCCGTACTTCACCGGGGCCGGGAAGTCGCCGTCCTGGAACGGGGCGCGCATCGCGGCGTACTGGCTGGCCGGCACCCGGCCGGCGAAGACCAGCGTCTCGGTGCCCCGGCTGACCCCGGAATAGCGGGTGCGGACCAGGACCTCGTCGGGGCCGGGCGCGGGCAGCGTTACCGGGCGGATCTCGCCGCGGCCGGGGGCGCGGAGCCAGAAGGCGTGGGCCTCTCGGGTCACCGGCATCTCCTCACCCGACCGAACCGAACGGCCGGATTTTCCGTGTACCCCGGCAGGGGGTTGTCGATCATAGACACGGAGGCACGGTGCCCACGGTTCGAACTGGTCCGGTGATCGGGCTGATCTTCCAGATTGTCCTGCTCGCCGGCCTCGCCGGAACTGTCGGTCTCGGCGGCGCCGGTTGGCTGGCCGGGCTGGCGTACGCGGCGGTCGGTCACGCCGTGCTGAGTCGGGGGTTGCGGCGCTGCGGCGCGGCCGGGCTGGGCCCGGCGGACCGGGTGACGCTGACCCGGGCGGTGCTGGTCGGTGGCGTGACGGCGCTGGTGGCGGACTCCGCGTACCGGCCCACCCCGGTCGGGGTGCTGGTCGCGCTGACCGCTGTCGCGCTGCTGCTGGACGCGGTGGACGGCCGGGTGGCCCGGCGCACCGGCACCGCGAGCGCGTTCGGCGCTCGCTTCGACATGGAGGTCGACGCGTTCCTCATCCTGGTGCTCAGTCTGCACGTCGCGCCCTCGGCGGGCGGCTGGGTGCTCGCGATCGGCGCGATGCGGTACGCCTTCGTCGCGGCGGCCCGGGTGCTGCCCTGGTTGCGCGGGCCGCTGCCGGCCCGCTACTGGCGCAAGGTGGTCGCCGCGGCGCAGGGGGTGCTGCTGCTGGTCGCCGCGTCCGGGGCGCTGCCCCGGACGCTGACCGTGCTGGTGCCGGCGGTGGCGCTGGCGCTGCTGGTGGAGTCCTTCGGCCGCGACGTCGGCTGGCTGTGGCGGCACCGTCCGGTCCCGGCCGGCCCGCCACGCGCCGGCCGGACCGTGCCCGGGCCGGCGCTGCCCGTCGGCCCGGTGCCGCTGCCGATCCGCCGGCACCCCACCCGAACCGGCGAGCCGGCCGGCGACCGCGACCTGTCGGTCGCCCCGCCCGTGCTCTCGTTGCGCTGACCCCGGAGCCGTGATGCCGACCCACACCCCGCCCCGCCCGTCGCCGACCGGCCCGGACGCATCCGGTGCGCACCGCCCCGAACCGTCCGGGGCGGAGCACGAGGCACCGGACGCCGGCCCACCGCGTACCACCGCCGGGCGCGGCGGCCGGCGCGGCCGGGCCGCGGCGAGGTGGGTGACCACCGCGCTGGCCGCGCTGCTGGTGCTGGTCGCGCTCGCCCTGCCGAGCCGGCCCGGGCAGCTCACCCCCGCCGCCTTCCTGCGCGTTCCGCTGGAAGGGCTGCTGCTGGCCGCCCTGCTGCTCGCGCTGCCGGGCCGGCCGCGGCGGCTGGTGGCCGCCGCGGCCGGGACGCTGCTCGCCCTGCTGACCGTGCTGAAGCTCGCCGACCTGGGGTTCCGCTCGGCGCTGGGCCGGCGCTTCGACGTGGTGCTCGACTGGGCGCTGCTCGACGACGCGGTCGCCTTCCTCACCGACTCGTTCGGGCGGGCCGGTGGCACCGGCGCGGTCGTCGGCGTGCTGGTGCTGGCCGTGGCGCTGGTGCTGGCCCTCACCGCGGCGGCGCTGCGGCTGGCCGGGCTGGTGGCCCGGCACGAGGTCGGGGCGCGCCGGGTGATCGCCGTGCTGGTGGTGCTCTGGGTGGCCGCCGCGACCACCGGGGTGCGGGTCGCCCCCGGCGTGCCGGTCGCCGACACCGCCGTCACCGCGCTGGTGCGGGACCACGCCCGGCAGGCGCAGGCGCGGCTGCGCGACCGGGAGGCGTTCGCCGCGCAGGTGGGCGCCGACCCGTTCCGCGACACCCCGGGCACCGAACTGCTGACCGCGCTGCGCGGCAAGGACGTCATCGTCGCCTTCGTGGAGAGCTACGGCCGGGACGCGGTCGAGGACCCGGAGTTCGCGCGGGTCGGCGAGGTGCTGGACGCCGGCACCGAGCGGCTGCGGGCGGCCGGGTTCGCCGCCCGCAGCGGCTTCCTCACCTCGCCCACCACCGGGGGCGGCAGCTGGCTGGCCCACGACACGCTGCTGTCCGGGCTGTGGATCGACAACGAGCAGCGCCACCGCAGCCTGCTGGCCAGCGACCGGCTCACCCTCGGCGGCGCCTTCCGGCGGGCCGGTTGGGACACCGTCGGGGTGATGCCCGCCGCCACCCAGCCGTGGCCGGAGGGGTCGTTCTTCGGCTACGACCGGTACTACGACGCCGCGGGCCTGGGCTACCGGGGGCCGAAGTTCAGCTACGCCCCGATGCCCGACCAGTACACCCTGGCCACCTTCCAGCGCCGGGAGCGGGACGTCGCCGGCCGCCCGCCGCTGATGGCCGAGATCCCGCTGATCTCCAGCCACTCCCCCTGGACCCGGATCCCCAAGGTGATCGACTGGGCAGCCGTCGGCGACGGCAGCGTCTACCACGACGCCGCGGTCAGCAACCCGAAGTCGCAGCCCCGCGCCGGCTACCGCAAGGCCGTCGAGTACTCGCTGCGCACGGTGATCTCCTACCTGGAGACGTACGGGGACCGGGACCTGGTGCTGGTCTTCCTCGGCGACCACCAGCCAGCCCCGGTGGTCACCGGCGACGACGCCAGCCGGGACGTGCCGGTCAGCATCGTCGCCGCCGACCCGGCGGTGCTCGACCGCGTCGCCGGCTGGGGCTGGCAGGACGGGCTGCGACCGGGGCCGGACGCGCCGGTCTGGCCGATGGACGCCTTCCGCGACCGGTTCCTGACCGCCTTCGGCGCCGGCCCGCCGGCCGGCCGGGCGCACGGCCGCTGACGCGGGGCCGGTGGCCGCGGCCGGCGGCGAGACGCACGCGCATGCGGTCGCGCGTCCCGCGCATGGCCCGCGGCGCGCGGCCGGCGTTGGATGGAGGGCATGACGATCAACGAACAACCGGTGCTGGTGCTCGGCGGCACCGGCAAGACCGGCCGCCGCGTCGCCGACCGGCTCGCCGCGCTCGGCCGGCCCGTCCGGCTCGGTTCCCGCACCGGCACGCCCCCCTTCGACTGGACCGACCGGGCGACCTGGCCGGACGCGGTGGCCGGCGTCGGCGCGGTGTACCTGTCGTACCAGCCGGATCTGGCGGCGCCCGGCGCGGTGGAGACGGTGGAGTCGTTCACCCGGCTGGCGGTCGCCGCCGGGGTGGACCGGGTGGTGCTGCTCTCCGGCCGGGGCGAACCCGAGGCCGAGCAGGCCGAGCGGGCGGTACGGCAGGTGGTGGACACCGCCGGGGGCCGGTGGACGGTGGTGCGGGCGAGCTGGTTCCAGCAGAACTTCAGCGAGGGCCCGTTCGTCCACGACGTACGGCGGGGCGAGGTGGCGCTGCCGGTCGACGGGGTGGCGCAGCCGTTCGTCGACGCGGACGACGTCGCGGCGGTCGCCGTCGCGGCGCTGACCGGGGACGGGCACGCCGGCGAGGTGTACGAGGTGACCGGCCCGCGGCTGCTGACGTTCGCCGACGTGGTCGCCGAGATCGCCGCCGCGACCGGCCGGCCGGTCCGGTTCACCCCGGTGCCGGTCGCCGAGTACACCGCGGCGCTGGACCGGGCCGGCGCGCCGGCCGACGTGGTCGCGTTGCTGACGTACCTGTTCACCGAGGTCCTCGACGGGCGCAACGCCAGCCTGGCCGGCGGCGTGCGGCGGGCGCTGGGCCGCCCGCCGCGGGATGTCACCGAGTACGCCCGGGCCACCGCGGCGACCGGCGTGTGGGAGGCGTGAGATGACAGTGCTGCGTACGGTCAGCCTGCTCGCCGCCGCGGTGTCCACCGGCCTGATGGCCGGCCTGTTCGCGGCGTTCGCCTACGCGGTGCTGCCCGGCCTGGTCCGGGCGGACGACCGGACCCTGGTCCTCGCCATGCAGCGCATCAACGAGTCCATCATCAACGGTTGGTTCCTGCTCTGCTTCCTCGGCGCGCTGGTGTGCACCGGGCTGGCGGCGGCGCTGCACCTCGGCGCGGCGCACCGGTCCGTGCTGCCGTGGATCCTCGCCGCGCTGCTGCTCTACCTGGTGGTGCTGGTCGTCACCGGGACGGTGAACGTGCCGCTGAACAACCAGCTGGCCGCCGCCGGCGATCCGGACCGGGTGGCCGACCTGGCCGCGGTGCGGGACCGGTTCACCGCCGACTGGGTGCGCTGGAACCTGGTCCGCGCGGTCGCCTCGACCGCCGCGTTCACGCTGCTCGGCTGGGCCCTGGTGGCGCACGGCCGGCTGACCGGCTGACCGGCCGGGCGGCCGGGCGGGCCGGGCGGCGGCGCGCTGGCCCGCCCGGGGCGGCGACCGACCGGGGCGCGGGGTCAGCCCGGGGTGATGAGGTCGGTGTAGTCGGCCGCGCTGAGTGGCTGCCGGGACAGCGACCCGTCCGCCCGCGGTACGCCGAGCGGCTGCCCGCGCCGCAGGAACGACACGGTCTCCACGTCGGTGCGGGCGGTCAGGGTACAGACCAGCTGCCCGAAGGCGAGCACCTCGTCGCTGCGGCCCGCCTCGTCGTCGACCGCGCCGACGTCGACCTCGGCGTGGGCGCCGGTGATCCGCACGGTGGCCCCGCCGACCGCGCCGGGCAGCGAGCTGGTCAGCCCCCGGTCCCGTTCGGCGGCGCTCGGGCCGGCGAGCAGGTGGGCCAACTGGGCGTCGGCCGTCGGGGCGGCGTCCAGCCGCCGCTCGACCGGCACCAGCCGGTCGTCGCGGACGAAGCAGAGCACCTCGGCGACCCGGCCCGCCGGGGAGGTCGCCTCGCCGGTGGCCGTCGAGGGGAACGGGCCGCGCGGCGCCGGCACGGTGCGGGGGGTGTCCTCGACCGGCACCCCGCACCCGGCGAGCAGCAGCACGAGCGCGGCGAGGGCGGCCCGGCCCACCGCCCGCCGGCCCGGCCCGCCGCCGCCGGTGTGCCGGCTCATCGGAGGGCCTCGGGCAGTTCGACCCGGAACCGGGCCCCGCCGCCGGGGCGGTCCCCGACCTCGGCCCGGCCGCCGTGGGCGGCGGCGTGCTGGGCGACCAGGGCCAGCCCGAGGCCGCTGCCGTCGCCGCCGGCCCGGGCGTGCGCGGCCCGGGCCCGGACGAACCGGTCGAAGACCGCCTCCCGCTCGGCGACCGGCACGCCCGGACCCTCGTCGTCCACCTCGACGACGCCCGTCCCGCCCTGCCGGGCCAGCCGCACGGCGACCGGCCCGCCGCCGTAGCGCACCGCGTTGTCGAGCAGGTTGACCAGGATCTGCTCCACCCGGCGCCGGTCCACCGACCAGGTCGTCGCGGTGCCCGGCGCGACCCGCACCAGCGCGTCGGGCAGGGACCGGGACCGGCAGGCCTCCCGGGCCAGCGCCGCCACGTCGACCGGCGCCCGGTCGGCCGGCCGGTCGCTGCGGGCCAGCTCGATCAGGTCGTTGACCAACTGCTGGAAGCGGGCCACCTCGTCGGCCACCAGACCGGCGGCCAGCGCGGTCCGCTCGTCGAGGTGCTCCCGGCGGTTGGCCAGCACGCTCGCCGCGGCGGACAACGTCTGCAACGGCGAGCGCAGCTCGTGGCTGACGTCGGCGGCGAACCGGCGGTCCCGCTCGATGCGCCGGGCGAGCTGGTCGACCATGTGGTTGAACGAGGTGGAGAGCCGGGTCAGGTCGGGGTCGGTGGTCGGCGCCAGCCGGGCGGTGAAGCTGCCGGCCGCGATCTTCTCGGCCGCGTCGGCGACAGCGGTGAGCGGCCGCAGGCTGTGCCGGGTGGCGTACCAGCCGACGGCCGCGCCGGACCCGGCCACCACGATGGCGACGGCGGTCAGCGCCAGGGCGAGGACCTGGAGCGTCTCCTCCAGCTCCCGCAGCGAGGTCACCTCGTAGTAGCCGACCGCCTCGGCCACCGGCACGCCGACCAGCAGGGCCGGCTGACCGTCGATCCGGACCCGCTGCACCGCCGGTTCCCCGCCGCGCACCAGGCGTTGCAGCTCGGCGGGGACGGCGGCGGTCAGCCCGTCGTCGGCGGTACGCAGGTACCACTGGTCGTCGCGGTACAGCAACGGACGGCGGTTGCCGCCGGTGTCCAGCGACCGCAGCACCTCCGCCACGTCGGGCGCCTCGGCGTCCAGGCCGGTGCGCACCACCGCCGCGTCGAAGTACGCCGCGCGCAGCGCGGTGCGCTCCCGCTCGTCCAGCAGTGACCGCCGGGTCAGCTCGTAGGACACCAGGGCCATCGACGCGGCCAGCAGCAACGCGCCGACGGCGAAGCCGGCGGTGACCCGGGCCCGCAGGCCGAGCCGCCTCATCGTTGCAGCTTGTAGCCGAGCCCACGCAGGGTGACCAGGTGGCGCGGGTTGGCCGGGTCGCTCTCGATCTTCTGGCGGAGCCGGCCGACGTGCACGTCGACGAGGCGTTCGTCGCCGGTGTGGTAGCCCCACACCCGGCTGAGCAACTGCTGCCGGGACAGCACCCGTCCGGCGTGCTCGGCCAGCTCGCAGAGCAGCCGGAACTCGGTGCGGGTGACCGGCACCGGCTGCCCGTCGCGGCGTACCTCGCCGGCCTCCGGGCTGATCTCCAGTTCACCGAAGGTGAGCACGGACACCGCCGGGGCGGCGGCCCGGGCGCGCCGGCGCAGGGCGCGCAGCCGCGCGGAGAGTTCCTTGATCGCGACGGGCTTCACCACGTAGTCGTCGGCGCCCGCCTCCAGCGCCGCGACGATGTCGTGGGTGTCGTCGCGGGCGCTGATCACCACGATCGGCACGTCGTCGTCGCGGCGCAGCTGCCGGATGCACTCGAAGCCGTCCAGCCCCGGCAGCATCAGGTCGACGAGCACGTTGTCGGCCGGGTCCTGACGCTGCGCGCGGAGTCCCTCCTCCGCGGTGGCCGCCCCGCGTGCGGCGTAACCCTCGTCCTCCAGGGCGAGCAGCAGGGCCAGACGGATCCGGTCGTCGTCCTCGATCACCAGTACGCCCGTCATACCCGCATCATCCCCGGCACCCCGCCGGGCGCCCAGCCCTGGCCGGCGCCGGACGGATTTGTCACATAACTGTCATGCAACCGCGGATCCAGTGCCACGGTCGGCCGGCAGGGTGGGTGCCGGAGCCGACGGGCGGGGAGGGCGACCGGTGACGCAACAGCAGGCAGGGTGGTCGGTGCCGCTGATCGAGGTGGCGCTCGGCACGGAACTGGACCGGGCCGGCCTGTCGGTGACGGGCCCGGTCTTCGACCGGGTGCTGGCGCTGTCCCCCGGGCACGTGGTGGTCGACCTGGCCGGCTGCCGGCACGTCGACGCCGCCGGCATCGGGCTGCTGCTGGACGTGCACCGGCGGCTCGCCCGCCGGCAGGCGGTGCTGAGCCTGCGCGACCCGAACCCGCGGATCCGCCGGATCCTGCAGACCGCCCGGCTGGACCAGGTGCTGCCGGTGACCGGCTCCGGACCGCCGGCGGCACCACTCCCCGACGCGCCACCCCCACCCGTCGGTCCGGCTTCCCCGCCGGCCGGCACGGCTCCCCCACCGGCCGGCACAACCCCCCTGCCGGCCGGTGGGGCGACCCGCTCCAGCGGCCCGAACGGCCGCCCCTGCGGCCGGGCGGTGGTCGCCTCGCCGTCGTGACCACGCCCCGGCGGCGACCGGGGTCGAGTACCGAGGAGGACAGCATGACCGGGACCGGTCTGGGCGCGGCGGTGGCGGTCGGCCTCGCCGTCGGGGCGGTGGGCCGGTTCGCCCTGCCGGGACTGCGGGAGGTCCCGGTCTGGCTGGCGCTGGTGGTCGGGGTGGTCACCGCCGTGCTCGGCACGGTGGTGGTCGGCCTGGCCGACGCCGGCGGCCGCTTCGGCCCGCTCGACCTGGTCGTGCAGGTCGGATCGGCGACGGCCGGTGTCGCCCTGGTCGCGCTCACCACCGGACGTGAGGAATCCGACCCGACCTGATCGGGTTCCCCGGCCGGTCGTCCCGCGCCGGACCGGCCACTCCGGCGGCCCGACGGGGCGCCGGGGTCGGCGGGGGCACCGCGCGAGCCGACCGGCAGAACGCGAGGAAGAGGACCATGACCGTCGTACCCGACGAGAACCTGATGACGCTGATCTGCGACGCCTGCGGCGACACGGTCCGGGCGACCGCCTGCGTGCTGCCGGACGCCGAGGTGGTCTGGACGCTGGTGTCCGAGCACGGCTGGAGCGGCTCGCCCTTCGCCACCGGCCCGCACCGCTGCCCGCGCTGCGCCCCGCTGCCGCCCGACCCGGCCGACCCGACCGGCGGCCGCCACCCCGGCGAGGTGCTCGGCATCGACTACCTCGAGGACGTACCGGTGGTGAGCGTCACCGGCGACATCGACCTGGACGGCGGCGACGCGCTCCGTGCGGCCCTGCACGGGGCCGTCGAGGTGCGCGGGCACGTGGTGGTCGACCTGGCCCGCGTCCACCTGATCGACTCCGCCGGGCTCGGGCTGCTGGTCCGCGCCCACCGGGACGCCCGCGAACGCGGTGCGGTGCTGTGCCTCGCCGCGCCGTCCCGCTACCTCCGCACGGTGCTGCACACGATGCGCCTGGACGGGGTCTTCCCGGTCTTCGACAGCGTCGAGGAGGCCGTCGCGGAGGTGTCCCGGCCGAGCCGCGCCGCCGGGTCCGCGGGCCCCGGTCCGGCTCCGGCGCGGCGGGCGGCGGCCGCCCCCGTCCGGACCGGGTGAGGCGCCCCGCCGGCCGGGTCAGCCGGAGGGCTGGTCGACCGGGCAGGCGTACGCCGAGCGCCCGCCCAGCTCCCAGACCCGCACCGGCGCGCCGCAGCGCCGGCACGCCGGCCGCTTGTAGACCCACCGCTCGTCCGGAGCCGCCGGGTCGCTGACCACCTGACCGGCGTCGCGGCCCAGGGCCAGGTACCGCACCGTGAGGTCCCAGAGCCGCCGGGCGGGCTCCGGCCCGACGCCCCGGGTGTCCGGGTCGAGGCCGGCGAGGAAGAGCAGTTCGGCCCGCCAGGCGTTGCCGATGCCGGCCCAGACCGCCTGGTCGAGCACCGCGGCGCCGACCGCGCCCCGCACGGCGGCCAGCCGGCGGACCGCCTCCGCCGGGTCGGCGTCGGCGCGCAGCGGGTCCGGCCCGAGCGAGGCCCGCAGCGCGCGCTCGCCGCCGGGCGGCAGCGGCTCGCACCGGATCGGGGCGATCAGGTCGTACGCGACCGCGGCGCCGGCCAGCCGCAGCCGCACCCCGGCGCGCGGGGCGGCGGTCGGGTCGTCGTGGCGCAGGAACAGCCCGCGCATGCCCAGGTGCACGTGCAGGGTCGGGCTGCCGTCCAGGTGGTAGAGCAGGTGCTTGCCGTACGCCTCCACGGCGCGCAGCCGCCGCCCGTCGTAGGGGCCCGGATCGAACCGGCCCTGCGGGCTGGAGACCGCCAGCACCTGCCCGGCGAGCGCGGCCTGCTGCTCGCGGGCGTACCGGTGGATCAGGTGCCCCTCGGGCACGTCAGCCACCTCGGCGGGACAGGGCGGGCATGGCGGCGGATACCCGGCACGTCCGGCGGGAAACGCCGCCACCGGCGGGAAGACGGGCGGTCGGTCCGCAGTTGTACTGGTTCGTGACCGACGTCGCCCCGCAGTCCCGGCTGCTCGACATCCGGCGGATCTTCGTGGAGCCGGAGGCCGCCGCGCTCCCGCGCGGCCAGCAGGTGCTGGCCCGCTTCCCCGACGCCGAGCGGATCGAGATCGACAGCCACACCCGCATCCCGGAGCTGTACGGCGACGAGACGAACGTGGCCCGCTGGGTGCGGATCAAGACCGAGACCCTGGTGCTCGGGGTGAAGAAGTCGCTCACCGCCCGGCCCAACGGCCGCTCCAGCGACTTCATCGCCCCGTCCACCGCCAACGGCTGCGCCATGGCGTGCGCCTACTGCTACGTGCCGCGGCGCAAGGGCTACAGCAACCCGATCACCGTCTTCGCCAACATCGACCGGATCACCGGCTACCTGTCCCGGCACGTCGCCCGGCAGGGCGTGAAGGACACCCCGAACCAGTGCGACCCGCACGCGTGGGTGTACGACATCGGCGAGAACTCCGACTGCTCGCTGGACGCCCGGGTCAGCGACAACGTCCGCGACCTGGTCACCCGCTTCCGCGCCCTGCCCACCGCCAAGGCCAGCTTCGCCACCAAGCACGTCAACCGCGACCTGCTCGACTGGGACCCGCGCGGGCGTACCCGGATCCGGTTCTCGCTGATGCCCGCCCGGGACGCCAGGCTGCTCGACATCCGCACCTCGCCGGTCGCCGAGCGGATCGCCGCCATCGACGACTTCGTCGCGGCCGGCTACGAGGTGCACGTCAACTTCAGCCCGGTGGTGGTCCGCGACGGCTGGCTCGACGACTGGGCGGAGCTGCTCGACCAGCTCGACGCCGGGATCGGGCCCCGGGCCCGGGCCCAGCTCGCCGCCGAGGTCGTCTTCCTCACCCACAACGACCGGCTGCACGAGGTCAACCTCGGCTGGCACCCGAAGGCCGAGGAGCTGCTCTGGCGCCCGGACCTCCAGCAGCCCAAGCGCTCGCAGACCGGCGGCTGGAACGTGCGCTACCGCACCGGCCACAAGGGGCGCTACGTCGCCGCGCTGACCGAGCTGATCGCCGCCCGGACCCCGTACTGCCGCATCCGGTACGCCTTCTGACCGCGCCGGCCGAACCGGGTGGGCCCGGCCGGCGCGGCGGTCACGCGTAGAGGCGGCTCACCGTCTCGGCGACGCAGACCGGCTTGCCGCCCGCGTCGCTCTCCACGGTGACCGCGGCGACCAGCTGCACCCCGCCGTCCACGCCGGAGACCTCGGCGATGGTGGCGGTGGCCCGCACCGCGCTGCCCACCCGCACCGGGGCGGGGAACCGCACCCGGTTCAGCCCGTAGTTGACGCCCATCCGCACCCCCTGCACCCGGTAGAGGCGGCCGGCCAGCGCCGGCAGCAGGGACAGCGTCAGGTAGCCGTGCGCGATGGTGCCGCCGAACGGGCCGGCGGCGGCCCGCTCCGGGTCGACGTGGATCCACTGGTGGTCGTCGGTGGCGTCGGCGAAGAGGTCGACCCGGCTCTGGTCGATCCGCTGCCAGTCGCCGGGGCCGATGGTCTCGCCGACCGCGGCGGCCAGCTCGTCGAGGGAGGCGAAGGTCCTCATGCCAGGTGCCCGCCCAGCTTGGTGTAGCCGCGCAACAGGTCCCGCGCGATGATCAGCCGCTGCATCTCGTCGGTGCCCTCGAAGATCCGGTAGAGCCGGACCTGCCGGTACCAGCGCTCGATCGGCAGCTCCCGGGTGTAGCCCATGCCGCCGTGGATCTGGAGCACCCGGTCCACCACCCGGTTGACCATGCCGGCGCCGTAGAGCTTGGCCATCGAGGAGGCGTGCCGGGGGTCCATGCCCTGGTCCACCGTCCAGGCGGCCCGCAGGATGAGCCAGCGGGCCGCCTCCAGCTCGGTCTCCGAATCGGCGATCATCCACTGGATCGCCTGGTTCTCGCCGATCGGCCGGCCGAAGGTCTGCCGGCTGTTGGCGTGGTCGATCGCCATCCGCAGCGCGCGCTCGGCGATGCCCACCGCGTGCGAGGGGATGGTGTAGCGGCCCTTGCCGATCCACTCCATGCCGAGGGTGAAGCCCTGCCCCAGCTCGCCGAGGATGTTGCGGCCGGGCACCCGGACGTCGGAGAAGACCAGCGAGGCCGGCCCGCCCTCACCCATGGTCTGGATGAACTCCGACCGCCAGCCCATCGACCGGTCCACCAGGAACGCGGTGGCGCCGCCGTTGCGCGCCCCCTTCTCCCGGTCGGTCACCGCGATCACGATGGCGAAGTCGGCCTCGTTGCCGCCGGTGATGAAGGTCTTCTCGCCGTTGAGGATCCAGTCGTCGCCGTCGCGGCGGGCGCTGAGCTTGATGTTGGCCGCGTCCGACCCGGCGCCCGGCTCGGTGATCGCGAAGCAGCTGCGCCGCTCGCCCTCGATGGTCGGGATCAGGTACTCCCGCTTCTGCTCCTCGTTGCAGTGGAACAGGATGTTGTCGGCCTCGCCGCCGAACCGGAACGGCACGAACGAGCGGCCGATCTCGGTCCAGATCAGCGACTGGGTGACGGCGGAGAGGTCCATGCCGCCGTACTCCTCCGGGGTGGCCAGGCCCCAGAAGCCGAACGCGCGCGCCTTGAGCTGCAACTCGCGAAGTTCAGCCGGTTCCAGCCCGGGCCGGTGCGCCCGTTCCCGCCGCAGCAGCTCCGGTTCCAGCGGCATGACCTCCTTGGTGATGAAGTCGCGGGCGGTGTCGCGGATGGCCCGCTCGGTGTCGGAAAGCGCGAAGTCCATGTCCCCTCCGGGTGCTGAGCTGGTACGCGCGCCTCAGCGCGCGCCGCCGTTGACGTACAGGGTCTGGCCGCTGACGTACGAGGCGTCGTCGCTGGCCAGGAAGGCGATCACCGAGGCGATCTCGGCCGGCTGGGCGACCCGGCGCAGCGGGGTGTGCTCGGCGACCATCCGCTGGTGCTCCGCCGGGCTGGCGCCCACCCGCTCGGCGGTCGCGGCGGTCATCGCGGTGGCCACGTAGCCCGGGGCGACCGCGTTCACGGTGACGTTGAACGGGCCCAGCTCGATGGCGAGGGTGGCGGTCAGGCCCTGCACGCCGGCCTTGGCCGCCGCGTAGTTGACCTGGCCCCGGTTGCCGAGGGCGGAGCGGCTGCTGAGGTTGACGATCCGCCCGTAGCGGGCCGCGACCATGTGCTGCTGGGCCGCCTGGCAGCAGAGGAACATGCTGGTCAGGTTGGTGGTCAGCACCGCCTCCCAGTGCGGCAGGGGCATCTTGAACAGCAGGTCGTCGCGGGTGATGCCGGCGTTGTTCACCAGCACGTGCAGCCCGCCGTAGGTGCGCACCACCCGGTCGGTCATCGCGGCGACCGCCTCGGGGTCGGTCACGTCGCAGCCGATCCCGACGGCCCGGCCGCCGGCGGCGGTGATCTCGTCGGCGACGGCCTGGCTGCGCTGCGCGTCGAGGTCGACCACGGCGACGGCGGCGCCCTCGGTGGCCAGCCGGTGCGCGGTCGCGGCGCCGATACCCCGCGCGGCGCCGGTGACGACGGCGACCCGGTCGGCGAATCTGGTCACGGTTGCTCCCTGGGGGGTCAGAAGGCGTTCACGCCGGTGAGCGCGCGCCCGATGAGCAGCTGCTGGATCTGGCTGGTGCCCTCGTAGAGGGTGGCGACGCGGGCGTCGCGCAGGTACTTGCCGACCGGGTACTCGTCGATGTAGCCGTACCCGCCGAAGACCTGCACGGCGTTGTTGGCCGCGCGGACGGCGGCCTCGCTGGCGAAGAGCTTGGCCATCGACGCCTCGGTGGCAAACGGCTGGCCCCGGTCGACGAGGTCGGCGACCTGCCACACCAGCAGCCGGGCGGCGTTGGTGTCGACCGCGATGGCGGCGAGCAGTTGCTGCACCAGCTGGTGGCCGGCGATCGGCTTGCCGAACTGGGTGCGCTGCCCGGCGTAGCCGACCGCCGCGTCCAGGCAGCCCTGGGCGATCCCGACGCAGCCGGCGGCGACCGACATCCGGCCCTTGGCCAGGGTGGCCAGCGCCAGCCGGAAGCCGCCGCCCTCCTCGCCCAGGCGCGCCGAGTCCGGCACCCGCACGCCGTCGAAGCGCAGCTCGCCGGTGGCCTGCCCGCGCAGGCCGAGCTTGCCGTGGATCTCGCGGCGGGTGAGCCCGGGCGCGTCGGTGGGCACGAGGAACGCGGTGATCCCCCGGTGGCCGGGGCCGCCGGTGCGGGCGAAGACCAGCGCGACGTCGGCGGTGGTGCCGTTGGTGATGAACGTCTTGGTGCCGGTGAGCAGCCAGTCGCGGCCGTCCCGGACCGCCCGGGTGGCCAGCGCGGCGGCGTCCGAACCGCTGTCCGGTTCGGTCAGCGCGAAGCAGCCGAGCGCGGCGCCGGCACAGAGCCGGGGCAGCCACTGCGCCCGCTGCGCCGGGGTCCCGTGCGCGGCGATGGACTTGGCGACCAGCCCGAGCGACACCGAGACGATGCCCCGCACGGCCGAGTCGCCCCGGCCCAGTTCCTCCAGCACCAGGCAGTACGCGAGGTGGTCGCCGCCGGAGCCGCCGTCGTCCTCGGGGATGGTCAGCCCGAGGAAGCCGAGCTGGCCGAGCTTGCCGACGATCTCCGGGTCCACCGACTCCCGCCGGTCCCAGGCCGCCGCGTGCGGGGTCACCTCGCGGTCGACGAACTCCGCGGCGAGCCGGCGGACCGCCGCCTGTTCGGCGGAGAGCTGAAGGTCCATGGCCGATAAACTAGCGCTGCAAGTTTAATTCCGTCCAGACCCGGCTGTGGCAGAGTTTGCGGCGGACCATCGAGCGAGGGAGGGACGGATGCCCCGGCCGCGGCAGGCGCTGCTCAGCCGGCAGCGGATCGTCGAGGCCGCCGCCGCGCTGATCGACGCGGAGGGACTGGAGGGCTTCTCCACCCGCCGGCTCGCCGCCGAACTCGGGGTACGCGGACCGTCGCTGTACAACCACTTCGCCACCAAGGACGAGATCCTCGACGCGGTGGCCGACAGCGTCACCGGCCAGGTGGACGTGTCGTTCTTCGGCCACGTCGACTGGCGCGAGGCGCTGCGCCGGTGGGGGCACTCGTACCGGGCGGCGCTGGCCGCGCACCCGAACATCGTGCCGTACCTGGCCCGCGGGCCGGGGCGCCGCCCGGCGGCGCTGGCCATGGCCGACGCCGTCTACGGTGGACTGGTCGACGCGGGCTGGCCGCCCGCCCGGGCCACCCACATCGGCGCGCTGATGCGCTACTTCGTCGCCGGTTCGGCGCTCGGGTCGTTCGCCCGCGGCTTCGTCGAGGACCCGAGCCTCTACGCCGAGCAGTACCCGCACCTGACCCAGGCGCACCGGCTCGCCGAGCACCAGCAGCGGGTGGACGAGGGCGCCTTCGCGCTCGGCCTCGACGCGCTCATCGACGGGCTCTCCCGCACCTACGAGGAGCACATCGGGCCGTTGCCGCCCCTCCCGTCCGGCCGCACGGCGTACTAGAGTCAAAACTTGCACCGCTAGTTTTGGCCGACGTACGTGAGGGGCGCGATGGATCTCGCACGGACCGACATCTACCTCGACGGGGCCTGGGTCGCCGCCTCCTCCGGGCAGACCCTGGCGGTGCGCAACCCGGCGACCGAGGAGGTCGTCGCGACTGTGCCGGCCGGCACGGCGGCCGACGTCGACCGGGCCGTCGCGGCGGCCCGGGCGGCCTTCCCCGGCTGGGCCGGCGCCGCCCCGGCCGAGCGGGCCGCCGCGCTGGACCGGCTGCACGCCGCGCTCACTGCGCGGGCGCACACCATCGCCAACACCGTCGCGACCGAGCTGGGCACCCCGCTGAAGATCGCCGTCCGGGTGCAGGCCGGGCTGCCGCTGACCGTGCTGCGCAGCTACGTGGACCTGGCCGCCCGGCCACCGGCGGAGGAGACGGTCGGCAACTCGCTGGTCGTCCGCGAACCGGTCGGCGTGGTCGGCGCGATCACCCCGTGGAACTACCCGCTGCACCAGGTGGTGGCGAAGCTGGCGCCCGCCCTGGCCGCCGGCTGCACAGTGGTGCTCAAGCCGAGCGAGCTGACGCCGCTCACCGCGTACCTGCTCTTCGACGCGATCCACGAGGCCGGCTTCCCGCCGGGGGTGGTCAACCTGGTGCCCGGCACCGGCCCGGAGGTCGGCGAGGCCATCGCCGCCCACCCGGACGTCGACATGGTCTCCTTCACCGGCTCGACCGCCACCGGGCGGCGGATCTCCCACCTGGCCGCCGACCGGATCGCCCGGGTGGCCCTGGAACTCGGCGGCAAGTCCGCCAACGTGATCCTGGACGACGCCGACCTGGCCACCGCGGTGAAGGTCGGAGTGGGCAACGCCTTCCTCAACTCCGGCCAGACCTGCACCGCCTGGACCCGGATGCTGGTGCACCGGGACCGCTACGACGAGGCGCTGGCCCTGGCCGCCAAGGTCGCCGAGGGCTACCGGCTCGGCGACCCGTTCGACCCGGACACCCGGCTCGGCCCGCTGGTCTCCGCCACCCAGCGGGACCGGGTCACCGGGCACGTCGCCCGAGGGCTGGCCGACGGCGGACGGCTGGTCGCCGGCGGGCCGGACGCCCCGCTGCCCGAGCGCGGCTACTTCGTCGCCCCGACGGTGATCGCCGACGTCGACCCGGACAGCGCGCTGGCCCAGGAGGAGGTCTTCGGCCCGGTGCTGGCGGTCATCCCGGTCGACGACGAGGACGCGGCGGTGGCCGTCGCCAACAACTCCCGCTACGGGTTGGCCGGCGCGGTCTGGTCCGGCGACCAGGAGCGCGCGCTGCGGGTCGCCCGGCGGCTGCGTACCGGGGCGGTCGACATCAACGGCGCGCCGTTCAACCCGCTCGCCCCGTTCGGCGGCTACAAGCAGTCCGGCCTCGGCCGCGAGCTGGGCCGCTACGGGCTGGAGGAGTTCTGGCAGACCAAGGCCATCCAGCGGTGAGGGCGCTGGTCGTCCGGGCGGTGGGCGGGCCGCCTCGGGTGGAGCGGGTGGAGCTGCCCGCCACCGGGTCGGGTGAGGTGCGGGTGGCCATCCGGGCCGCCGGCGTCTGCCACTCCGACCTGTCCATGGTCAACGGCACGCTGGCGCCGCCGTACCCGCTGGTGCTCGGGCACGAGGCGGCCGGCGTGGTGGTCGAGGTCGGCGCCGGCGTCGACCGGGTCGCACCCGGCGCGCACGTGGTGCTCAACTGGGCGCCGCCGTGCCGGCGGTGCTGGTACTGCGGGCGCGGCGAGCCGTGGCTCTGCGAGCGGGCCGGCTCCCCGGCGGCCGCGCGGGGCCGGACGTCGACCGGCGAGCCGCTGCACGTCACGCTCGGTCTCGGCGCGCTGGCCGAGGAGGTGGTGGTGCCGCAGGACGCGGTCATCCCGGTGCCGGCGGAGCTGCCCTTCGACGCCGCGGCGCTGCTCGGCTGCGCCGTGCTCACCGGGGTCGGCGCGGTGCGCCGTACCGCCCGGGTGGCCGCCGGCGAGTCGGTGGCGGTGATCGGGCTCGGCGGGGTCGGCCTGTCGGTGGTCTCCGCGGCCCGGGCGGCCGGCGCGGATCCGGTGCTCGCGGTCGACGTGTCGCCGGCCAAGGCGGAGCTGGCGCGCGCGGCCGGCGCCACCGACTTCCTGCTGGCCGACGACTCGCTCAACCGGGCGGTCCGGGAGCGGACCGGAGGCCGGGGCGTCGACCACGCGCTGGAGTGCGTCGGGCGCGGCGCCACCATCCGCACCGCCTGGCGGGCCACCCGGCGCGGCGGGCAGGTGATCGTGGTGGGCATGGGCGCGAAGGACGACGTGGTGGGGCTCAGCGCGCTGGACATCTTCCACTCGGCCCGCACGCTGCGCTCCTCGGTCTACGGTTCGTCCGATCCGGACCGGGACGTACCGGACCTCGCCCGGGCCGTGCTCGACGGCACCCTCGACCTGGCGCCCCTGATCACCGACCGGACCGGCCTGGACGGCGCCGCGGCGGCGTTCGAGCGGATGGCCCGGGGCGAGGGCGCCCGGACCGTCGTGCTGCCCTGACGCCCCCGCCTCCCCACGGCGCCACCCTGGACCGCTCGGAACGGCCGGCCCCGGGCTCACCACGGGCGGTCGTCAGGTGAGCGCCCGGGCCAGCTCGGTACGCGAGCGGATGCCGAGCCGGTGGAAGATGTTGCGCAGGTGGTGGTCGACGGTACGGGTGGACAGGAACATCCGGGCGGCGATCTCCCGGTTGGTGGCCCCCTCGGCGACCAGTTGCGCGATCCGCAGTTGCTGGCCGGTGAGCAGCCGCGCCGCCGGCAGGTCGGGCGTGCCGACCGACTCGCCGGCGGCCCGCAGCTCGGTGGTGGCCTGCTCGGACCAGGCGCTCAGCCCGAGCAGGCCGAAGGTCTCCCGGGCGGTGTGCAGGTGCTCCCGGGCGTCCCGGGGGCGGCGGTTGCGGCGCAGCTCGCGGCCGAGCAGCAACTCGGTACGGGCCCGCTCGAACGCCCCGGCGTCGGTCGGGTGCAGCCGCAGCGCGGTGCGGAAACCCTGCTCGGCCGCGGCGCTGCCGCGGGGCGCCAGCAGCGCGTGACAGCGCGCGGAGAGCGCCCGGCGGGACGGGCTCGCGGTGCTGCTGGCCCACCGGTCGAAGACGGCGAGCGCGGCGGCGGCCGCCGGCCGGTGGGCGGCGCCGGCGGCGGCCTCCACCAGGTACGGGGTCGCCATCACCTGGATCAGCACCTGCCCCCGGCCGATGGCGGGTCGGGCCAGGGCGGCCAGCCGCGCGGCGGCCGCGTCGTGCCGGTTGTCCACCAGGTCGAGCACCGCGAGGGCCCACTGCGCCAGCGCCCAGGGCCGGCTGTACGGCGCGGCCGCCTCCCCGATCTCCCGGATCCGGCGCAGGCTGGTGTCCCGGTCGGCCCGTACCGCCGCCAGCACCGCCAGCATGCCCAGGTGCACGCCGGCGCAGTTGACCTGGCCGGTCTCCCGGGCCACCCGCAGCCCCTCCCGGGAGGTGTCCGCCGCGGCGTCGTGCCGGCCCAGCCAGTACTCGGCGATGGCGCGCAGCTCCAGCGCCCGGGAGAGCAGGGAGAGTTCACCCCGGTCGCGGGCCAGCTCGACGGCGCGCTCGGCGAGCCGGTGGGCGGCGCCGTCCACCGCGACCAGCAGGCCGGCGACCGCCGCGCAGGTCAGCGCGGTCGGGGTGAGCGCCGGCCCGGTCAACCGGTTGCCGAGGACCACGGCCCGGCGCAGCGCGGGCCCGCCCCGCTCGTGGTCGCCGCGCAGCGTCGCCGCCACCCCGGCGGCCAGCGCGGTCATCAACTCGGCGGCGGGCGGGTCGCCGGGCCGGCGCAGCGCCGCCACCCGGCGCGCCACCTCGGCGTACCGGTACTGGTCGCCGGTGAAGCAGGCCGCCTCGCCGGCACGGACCAGCGCACCGAGGGCGGCGAGGCGATCCACGCCGGACACCGCCGCCGCGGCGGCCAGCAGGGTGGCCGCGGCGACCGCCGGCGTACCGCAGCGCAGTTCCAGCTCACCGCGGAGCAGCTCGGCCCGGGCGGCGGTGGCCGGGTCGGCCGGGTTGCCGACCCGGGGGTCGGCCAGCAGCCGCCGGGCCCACTGTGGCCGGCCGGCCGTCCAGGCGAGCCGGGCCGCACCGACCAGCCGGGCCGCGGCCTGGCGGGGCGCGGCGCTGAGTTCACCGGCCCGGGCCAGCGCCGCCGCGGCGGTCTCCGGGGCGGCGCCGGTGGCGGCCGCCTCGAGTTCGGCCGCCAAGGCGGGATCGGGTGGTTCCGCCGCGGCGGCCCGGTGCAGGGCTCGACGCAGCCGCTGGTCGGGGCCGTCGAGCACGCCGGCGAGCAGCAGGTGGGCGGCGCGCCGCGCGGCCAGCGGCGCGCTCTGCGCCACCACCGCCCGGGCCAGCGGTTGCGGCAGGGCGACCCGGCGCGCGTCGACGCGGACCAGGCCGGCGGCCTCGGCCGGGGCGAGCGCCTCGATGGCGGTGCCGGCGGCCCGCGCGGCCCGCGCCAGGGTGGCCGGGTCGGCGTCCGGGTCGAGCGCGGCCAGCAGCAGCACCCGCCGGGTGTCGGCCGGCAGCCGGTCCAGCCGGGCGCGGTAGCCGCGGCCCAGCGTGCCGTCGACCGGCGGAGTCTCCGGCAGCGGCTCGTCGCCCCGGCACTGCCCGGGGGTGAGCACCTCGGCGAGGTCGACCAGGGCCTGCGGGTTCCCGCCGGCGACAGCGGTCAGCGCCGCCGCCACCGCCGGGGCGGGGCCGGGCAGCCGGTCGGCGAGCAGGGCGGCGCCGGCACGCTCGTCGAGCGGCCGCAACCGGTGCCGGGGCACTCCCCCGGCCACCGCGTCCGTGCCCGCGGTGAGCAGCACGGCGACGGGCAGGTCGCGTAGCCGGCGGGCCACGAAACCCAGCACCTCGGCGGTCTGCGGGTCACCCCGGTCGACGTCGTCCATGGTGCACAGCAGCGGGCGGTCCCGGGCGGCGGCGGTGAGCAGCCCCAGCACGGCCATCGACAGGGCGAGCCGGCGGTGGGCGGGGCAGCCCGCGCCGGCCAGGGCCGCCCGCAGCACCCCGCGCTGCGGTTCGGGCAGCGCGTCGGCCCGGTCGAGCAGCGGGTCGAGCAGGCGTTGCAGGCCCGCGTACGGCAGCGCCGCTTCCTCGGCCAGCCCCGCACCGGCGAGCACTGTACGGTCGCCGGCCTGCCGGTGCGCGTAGCCGACCAGTGCGCTGCGGCCCGTTCCCGGCTCGCCCCACAGCAGCAGCGCGCCCCCGGCGGCCGGCGGCCCGTCGAGCAGCCGGCGGATGGCCGCGCACTCGGTGTCGCGGCCCCACAACCCGGTTAATTGCACTGTCGATGCAGTAACCATGCATCGAGTGTCACCTATCGGAAACCGGAAGGAAAGAGTCGATTTCCGCGCGAGCTGGGCTGGGCTGCCGGGCCGGCCGCGACAGCCCGTCAGGGGCCGGCCACGTCGGCCAGCAGCGCACCCACGGTGCGGGCCATCACCGCCCGGGCCTGGTCCACGCCCAGCCCCAGCCCGTCGCGCAGCATCGACCAGGCCGGCCACATGCTCGCCGCCACCAGCGCGTGCACGAGCTGCTCCCGGCCCGGCCCGGCCTGCGCCAGCTCGGCCGCGAAGAGCTGCTCGACCTCGTCGCGCACCCGGTCGATGTGCTTGAGCCGGTTGCGGTGCAACTGGGCGGAGACCGGCTCCCGCATCTGGGCGGCCCGGGCCGACGGCGCGACGAGCTGGAGCAGCCGGGCCCGCTGCCGGCAGTAGGCGTCGACCCGCTTGGCCAGCGGCAGCGTCGGCGAGATCGGCCGGTACGCGGCGTCCTGCTGGCGGAGCACCTCCGCGCCGCTGGCCTCGAAGAGCGTCTCCATGTCCTTGAAGTTGGTCCAGAGCGTGCGCAGCGAGATGCCGGCCCGTTCGGCGATGCGCTCGCCGGTCGGCCGCAGGTCGCCCTCGGAGATGAGCGCGAGGTGCGCCTCGACGATCGCCGCCCGGGTCCGCTCCGCCCGGGCGGTCCGCCCGTCGACCCGGCCCGGCGCGTCGGCCCCGCCCATCCGCGCTCTCCCTCTCACCGCTGCCACGTCGTCCCCACCGCCTCGGGAGTCTAGCCGCGGGCCGCGGGCCGGCCCGGCTGGTGCCGGCGCAGCTCCCGACGGGCCAACGACTGCCGGTGCACCTCGTCCGGGCCGTCGGCCAGCCGCAGCGCGCGGGCCTTCACCCAGAGCTGGGCCAGCGGCGTGTCCTGGCTGACCCCGGCCGCGCCGTGGGCCTGCACGGCCCGGTCGATCACCCACTGCACGGTCTCCGGCACGGCGATCTTGATCGCCTGGATCTCGGTGTGCGCCGCCCGGTTGCCGACCGTGTCCATCAGCCAGGCGGTCTTGAGCACCAGCAGCCGGGCCTGCTCCAGCCGGACGCGCGCCTCGGCGATCCAGTCCCGGACCACCCCCTGCGCCGCCAGCGGCCCGCCGAACGCGTGCCGGTCGGCGACCCGCCGGCACATCAGCTCGACGGCCCGCTCGGCCATGCCGAGCAGCCGCATGCAGTGGTGCACCCGGCCCGGCCCCAACCGCGCCTGCGAGATGGCGAAGCCGTCGCCCTCCGCCCCGATCAGGTTGCCCACCGGCACCCGGGCGTCGACGAAGTCGATCTCGGCGTGGCCGCCGTGGTCGCTGTCGTCGTACCCGAAGGTGCGCAGGCCCCGGCGGACGGTGACGCCCGGGGTGTCGCGGGGCACCAGGAGCTGGCTCTGCTGCCGGTGCCGGGGCGCGTCCGGGTCGGTCCGTCCCATCACGACGAAGACCGCGCAGCGCGGGTCGAGCGCGCCGGTGACGAACCACTTGCGGCCGTTGACCACGTACTCGTCGCCGTCGCGCTCGATCCGGGTGGCGATGTTGGTGGCGTCGGACGACGCGACGGCCGGCTCGGTCATCGCGAACGCGGAGCGGATCCGCCCGTCCAGCAGCGGTTCGAGCCAGCGCTCCCGCTGCTGCGGGGTGCCGAACAGGGCCAGCAGTTCCATGTTGCCGGTGTCCGGGGCCGCGCAGTTCAGCGCGACCGGGGCGAGCCCGGGCGACCAGCCGGTGATCTCGGCCAGCGGGGCGTACTGGAGATTGGTCAGGCCCGCGCCGTGCTCGCCGGGGAGGAAGAGGTTCCACAGGCCGCGCCGGCGGGCCTCGGCCTGCAGTTCGGCGACCACGGGCGGGGCGCCCCACGGGTCGACCCGCGCCGCCGACTGGTCGGCGAAGACGGGCTCGGCCGGGTAGATCCGCTCGGCCATGAAGGCGAGCAGTTCCTCGCGCAGCCGCTCGGTGGTCTCGTCGTAGCGGAAGTCCATCAGGCACTCCGGTGCGGGTCGGGGTCGGCCGCCGCCGGCCGCGGGTCGAGGTCGGCCGGTTCCGGCCGCGGGTCGAGGCCGGGCGGCGCGGGCCGCGGGTCGGGGTCAGGCGGTTCCGGCCGCGGGTCGGGCCGGTCGGTGCCGCGCCGCTCGACCTCGCGTTGGGTGCGGTTCATCGCGCGCAGCCAGCGGTCCGGGTCGGCGGCGCGGCGCGCGTACCAGGCCGCCACCTCCGGGTGCGGCAGCACCAGGAACCGGTCGTCGGCCAGCGCCGCGCTGACGCAGTCGGCCACCTGCTCGCAGCTGACCGCGGTGGCGTCGAGCAGGGCGACGCTGGTGTCGTCGGCGGCGGCCAGCATCGGCGTACGGACCCCCTGCGGGCAGAGCGCCTGGACGGTGATCCCGCGGTGGGCGTAGCTCGCCCGCAGCCACTCGGCGAAGGCCAGCGCGGCGTGCTTGGTCACCGAGTAGGGCGCCTTGCCGAGCAGGGTGAGCAGGCCCGCCGCGGAGGCGGTGACCAGCAGCCGGCCACGGCCGGCGGCGAGCCAGTGCGGCAGCAGCTCGCGTGCGGCGAGCACGTGCGCCATCACGTTCACCCGCCAGGCCCGCTCCCACGCCTCGTCCGGGGCGTCGGCGCCGCCGGGCGGGGCCACCCCGGCGTTGGCGCAGAACAGGTCGACCGCGCCGAGGCGGTCGCGAGCGAAGCCGACCAGGGCGGCCACCCCGGCCGGGTCGGCCGCGTCACCGGGGCAGGCGTACGCCCCGATCCGCGCCGCCACCTCCTCGGCCGCCGCGGCATCGACGTCGTTGACCACCACCCGGGCGCCGTCGGCGGCGAACCGGGTGGCCAGCGCCGCGCCGATGCCGGAGCCCGCCCCGGTCACCACCACGCCGGCCCCGGCCACGACCAGACCGCGGGGCGCGGCGGGCGCGGTCATCCGGCGATCCGGCCGGCGAGGCCGACCCCGCCGTCGAGGACCAGGGTCTGCCCGGTGATCCAGGCCGCGTCGGCGGAGGCGAGGAAGGCGACCGCGCCGGCCACGTCCTCGGGTACGCCGAGCCGCCCCAGCGGGTACGCCCGGGCGACCTCCGCCTCCCGGCCCTCGTGCAGCGCGGCCGCGAACCGGGTCTTCACCACGGCGGGGGCGACGGCGTTGACCCGGATGGCCGGGGCCAGTTCGACGGCGAGGCAGGCGGTGAGGTGGTTGACGGCGGCCTTGCTGACGCCGTAGAACGCGATGCCCGGTGACGGCGTCAGCCCGGCGATCGAGGAGACGTTGACCACGCAGCCGCCCCGCTCGGCCATCCCCGCGGCGCGGACCTCCTGCACCCAGCCGAGCGTGCCGACCAGGTTGACGTCGAGGATCTTGCGGGCCGCGGCCAGGTCCAGCTCGGCCAGGGGCCCGTGGACCGGGTTGATGCCGACGTTGTTGACCAGGACGTCCACCGGCCCGAACGCCTCGGTGACCCGGTGCACCGCCGCCCGGCGGTGCTCGGCGTCGTCGGCCCGGCCGGCCACCGCCACCGCGCGGCTCGGCCCGCCCAGCTCGGCGACCGCCTCGGCCAGCGCCTCGGGGTGGCGGGCGGTCAGGCCGACCCGGGCGCCCTCGGCGACCAGCCGGCGGGCGACGGCCAGGCCGATGCCACGGCTCGCCCCGGTGACCAGGGCGACCCGACCGGCCAACCGGGCTGAATCTGCATTCACGATGCAGATAGTAGGAGCCGGGGCCTGGCGCGTCAACGACGGATGCCGATGACCATCTCACAATCCGTTGACACGGCCACAGCGGTAACCGCACCGTCGGTGCATATATCTCTCCCCCGGAAAGGACCCACCATGCCGGAAGCCGTCATCGTCGCCGCCGCCCGATCACCGATCGGCCGGGCGAACAAGGGCTCCCTGCGCGACCTACGCGCCGACGACCTGGCCGCCACCATCGTGCGGGCCGCCCTGGACCAGGTGCCCCAACTGGACCCGGCCGGGATCGACGACCTGATGCTCGGCTGCGGCCAGCCCGCCGGCGAGCAGGGCTACAACCTCGCCCGCGTGGTGGCCGTCCTGCTCGGCCTGGACCACCTGCCCGGCACCACCGTCAACCGGTACTGCTCCTCGTCGTTGCAGACCACCCGGATGGCGCTGCACGCCATCCGCGCCGGTGAGGGCGACGCGTTCGTCTCGGCCGGGGTGGAGTGCGTCTCCCGGTACCACCGGGGACGCAGCGACGGGCACCCGGACAGCACCAACCCGCGGTTCGGCGACGCGACGGCGCGGACCGCCGCGCGGGCCGCCGGCGCGGCCCCGGACTGGCAGGACCCGCGCGAGGACGGCGAACTGCCGGACGTCTACGTCGCCATGGGACAGACCGCGGAGAACGTGGCCCAGTTGCGCGGGGTCTCCCGGGAGAGCCAGGACGAGTTCGCCGTCCGGTCGCAACTGCTGGCCGAGAAGGCGATCGCCGACGGCTTCTGGGCCCGGGAGATCACCCCGGTCACCGTGCCGGGCGGCGCGGTGGTCGCCGCCGACGACGGACCGCGCCCCGGGGTGACCCTGGCGGCGGTGGCGGCGCTGCCGCCGGTGTTCCGGCCGGACGGCACGGTGACCGCCGGCAACTCCTGCCCGCTCAACGACGGCGCCGCCGCGCTCGTCGTGATGTCCGACGTGCGGGCCCGGGAACTGGGCATCACCCCGCTGGCCCGGATCGTCGCCACCGGCCTGAGCGCCCTCTCCCCGGAGATCATGGGGCTGGGGCCGGTGGAGGCGTCCCGGCGGGCGCTGCGCCGGGCCGGGATGTCCATCTCCGACGTCGACCTGGTCGAGATCAACGAGGCGTTCGCGGCCCAGGTGCTGCCCAGTGCCCGCGAGCTCGGCGTCGACTGGGACCGGCTCAACGTCAACGGGGGCGCGATCGCGGTCGGGCACCCGTTCGGCATGACCGGCGCCCGGATCACCACCACGTTGCTCAACTCGCTGCGCTGGCACGACCGGCAGATCGGGCTGGCCACCATGTGCGTCGGCGGCGGCCAGGGCATGGCGATGATCGTCGAACGGCTCAGCTGACCAGAGCTGACCGGGCCCGGCACCACGGTGCCGGGCCCGGTCGACCCCGGCCGGGCCCGGCCGACCCGAGGACGGACGTGGTCGAGCCGACCGCGCCCGGCGCCGGGTTCAGGACGCGGTGGGGATCCCGTTGGCCGGCGGGGTGACCGGGGCGGCGGTGTACTCCCGCACCGGGCCGTCACCCTCGTCGGTCTCGTACGCCGGCCCGAAGTACGCCTGCACGCCGCCGCTGACCCGGGTCAGCCGCTCGCCGCCGTAGCCGGAGTGGTCGGTCTCGGAGAAGCGCAGCGGCGCCAGCCCCGGGCCCTGGTAGCCGCCCCTGCTGACCGCCGCCAGCACCGACTCCCGGGTGAGATCCTTGCCGGCGGCCTGGAGCACCTGCACGAAGAGGTAGCCGACGGCCATCCCGTAGACGGTGTTGCCGTCGAACGGCGCGTCCCCGTTGTGCTCCTTGTTCACCTTGGTGAAGAGCTGGATCCACGGGTTCGCCGTGTCGTTCTGCATGGGCAGGTAGTTGACGCCGATCATGCCCTCCAACAGCGGCGCGGCCTCGCCGAGCTGCTTGGCCAGGGTGGGGTGGTCGGCGCCGACGTTGGAGACCAGCCACTGCGGCTTGAAGCCCAGCCGGGCCGCGGTGCCGACGGCCAGGGCGGTGAAGCCGGGCACGGTGGCCAGCACGACCACCTCGCAACCGGCGGCCTTGAACGCGCCGATCTGCGGCGCCACGTTGGTGTTGCTGGTGACGTACGTCTGCTTGGCCACCACCACGCCCGCGCCGAGCACCTGCTCCACCCCGGCCAGGCTGTCCCGGCCGAAGTCGTCGTCCTGGCCGAGGAAGCAGACCTTCTTGCCGGGCAGCGCGGTCTTCACGTGGTTGGCCAGGATCTTGCCCTCCACCGTGTAGTCGGGGTTGAACCCGAAGGTGCCCGGATACTTGTCCGGCTGGTCCCAACTGCGGCTGCCGGAGGCGACGAAGAGATCCGGCACCCGGTTGCTCTTGAGGAAGTCGAGCACCCCGGTGTGGGTCGGCGTGCCCAGCCCGTTGAGCACCGCGAAGACCTTGTCCTGCAGGACCAGCTGGCGGACCACCTGCTGGGTGTTCGCCGGGTTGTACCCGTCGTCCATGATCTTGTAGGTGATCTTCCGGCCGTGCACGCCGCCGTTGGCGTTCACGTAGTCGAAGTACGCCTTGGTGGCTGGCGCGATCTTGGAGTAGCCGGCCGAGGCCGGGCCGGTCAGCGGCATGTGGGTGCCGACCACGATCTCGGTGTCGGTGACGCCGGGCACCGGCCCGCGTCCCGGCGACCCGCCGTCGCCGCCGCTGCACGCGGCGGAGGTGGCGAGCAGGGCGATGGCGGTGGCGATCGCGAGACCACGTCGTGTCGAGGGTGGCATGGGGACACCGACCTTTCCTCGGTCCGGTTTCTGGTGGGTGGGTGGAGCGGGTGCGGACGGGGCGCCGGACCGGTTCAGGACCGCCGGCGGCCCGGCAGCCGGGCGGCCAGCGCCCGGCCGAGGCGGGCCAGCAGGCCCTGCACGCCGCCGGGCGCGGCGATCATGACGACGATCAGGGTGACCCCGAAGATGGCCAGCGGAAGGTTGCCCTCCATCCGCTGGGCCACGGCTGGGGAGAGGGTGAACTGCTCGGTCAGGGTGTGCGTGAGGTCGGGCAGGACCACCAGCAGGACGGCGCCCCAGAGCGCGCCGGCGAGGCTGCCCAGCCCGCCGATGACCACCGCCATCAGCAGGAAGAGCGACAGGGTCAGCGAGAACGCCCCGGGCGAGACGCTCTGCGCGAGCACGGCGAGCAGCGCGCCGCCGAGCCCGGCGCCGGCCGCGCTGACCACGAAGGCGAGCACCTGGGTGCGGGCCACGTGGATGCCGGCGAGGCGGGCGGCGACCTCGTCGTCGCGTACCGCCCGGAAGGTGCGGCCGTACCGGCTGCGGACCAGGTTGGCCAGCAGCACCAGGGCGAGCAGGGTGGCCGCCGCGGCGACCCAGAGCTGCCAGCGCTCGTAGGGGAAGTACGGGCCGAGCCCGGCCGGCGGCGGCTCCACCGGCACCGACAGCCCCTGCTCGCCGTTGAAGACGCCGTCGAAGGTGACGGTCAGCGCCGGCACCACCACCGCGACGGCCAGCGTCACCCCGGCCAGGTACGGCCCGCGCAGCCGGGCCGCGGCCACGCCGACCACGGCGCCGACCGCCAGCGCGGCCAGCACCGCCGCGGCCAGCGAGAGGGCGAGCCACCAGCCGCCGGTGAGTCCGGCGTCGAGGAACGCGGTCTGGCAGAAGGCCACCGTGTACGCGCCGGTGGCCATCAACGCGCCGTGCCCCAGCGAGAGCTGCCCGTTGAGTCCGGTCAGGACGGTCAGCCCGGCGGTGGCGCAGAGGTAGGCCGCCACGGTGGCGAGCTGGAAGTTGCGGAACGGGTCCAGGCCGTAGCTGACCGCCGTCAGCAGCAGCGCGGCGACCGCCGCGACGGCGAGGTGGCGCAGCAGGGTGGGGACGCGGCGCCCGCCGGCCGGTCCGGGGCCCGCGTCCGGCGCCGGGGTACGCGGCGGCGCGGCCGCCCGGGTGGCGCTCACACCCGCCTCGCGGCGACCGGGGCGAACAGCCCGCCGGGGCGGACCAGCAGCACCGCCAGCAGCAGCACGAGCACGGCGAGCGGGGTGAGGTCGCTGCCGGCGTACCCGCTGACGTAGGAGAGCAGCAGGCCCACCGCGAGCCCGCCGACCACCGCCCCCGGTGGACTGTCCAGCCCGCCCACCACTGCGGCGGTGAACGCGGAGACGAAGACCAGGTCCATCGCGTGCGGGTGCAGGCCCAGCTCGGTGGGGATGACCAGCATGCCGGCCAGCGCGCCGACCCCGGAGGCCAGCGCCCAGCCGAGGGTGAGCATGCCGCCGACGTTGACCCCGAGCAGCCGGGACACCTCGGGGGCGAACGCCGCGGCGCGCATCCGCAGCCCGACCGCGGTGCGGGTGAAGATCCAGGCCAGCCCGACCACCACCACCCCGACCGCCGCGAACGCGAACAGGTCGTACGGGGAGAGCACGGCGACCCCGGCCACGGTGAGCGCGGACCGGGAGAACGGCGCCTCGGCGGGCAGGAACTCGTTGCCGTAGACCATGCCGAGGACCGCCTGGATCAGCAGCACCAGGCCGAGCGCGACGATCACCGGGTTGAGCGGCGACCGGTGGTCGACGAAGCGCATCACCGCCAGGTCGACAGCGGCGCCGAGCAGCAGCCCGGCGGCGAGCGCGGCCAGGAAGCCCAGCCAGTACGAGCCGGTCGCGGCCGACACGCTGTAGGCGACGTACGCGGTGGCCACGGCCATCGCGCCCTGGGCGAAGTTGACGATCCGGGCGGCCCGCCAGATGAGTACCAGGGCCAGCGCGAACGCGGCGTAGACCGCACCCCGGGACAGGCCGTCGAGGGTGAGGAAGACGAAGCGGTCCAACAGTCCTCCCGGGGGGACGAGGTGGTCAGAAACCGAGGTAGGCGTGGCGCAGGTCGTCGTCGTCGCGCAGCCGGGCGGCCGGGGCGGTGCTGACCACCCGGCCCAGCGCCATCACCACGCCCTGGTCGGCGACCGACAGCGCGCTGCGCACGTTCTGCTCGACCAGCAGCACGGTCAGCCCGGTGGCCTCGCGCAGCTGGCGCAGCAGCGCCATGGTCTGCGCGACCACCCGCGGCGCCAGGCCCAGGGACGGCTCGTCGAGCAGCAGCAGCCGGGGCCGGCCCACCAGCGCCCGGCCGAGGGCGAGCATCTGCCGTTCGCCACCGGAGAGCTGGTGGCCGAGGTGCCGCCGGCGCCGGGCCAGCGGCTCGAACAGCTGGTAGACCTCGTCCAGGGCGCGCGTCGCGTCGGCCCGGTCGCGCCGCCACAACCCGCCGAGCCGCAGGTTCTCGTCTACGGTGAGCTCACCGACCACGCCCCGCCCCTCCGGCACGTGCGCCATGCCGCGCCGGACCAGCTGCTCCACCGGGACGCCGCGCAGGTCGTCCCCGGCCAGCGCGACCCGGCCGGCGAGCGGGCGCAGCATGCCGGAGAGGGCGCGCAGCAGGGTGGTCTTGCCCGCCCCGTTGGCCCCCACCACCGCCGCGATGGTGCCGGCCGGCACGGTGAGGTCGACCCCGTGCAGCACCGGCGCGGCGCCGTAGCCGGCCACCAGCCCGCGCACCACCAGCAGATCGTCGCCGTTCATGCCGGCACTCCGCTCCGCTGCGAGCCGGCACCAGGCACCACCGCGCTGAGCCTGACGATCCGCTCGCTCATGCCGCCGCCTCGTCGACGGCGGCGCCGAGGTAGGCGTCGGTGACGGCCGGGTCGTCGCGGATCTCGTCGGGGGTGCCGGCGGCGATGACCCGGCCGAAGTCGAGCACCACGATCTCGTCGCAGACCGACATCACCAGGTCCATGTGGTGCTCCACCAGCAGCACCGCGCAGGGGTCGGTGTCCCGCCGGGGTAGTTGCCGGACCAGCTCCGCCAGCTCGGTGATGTCGTCGCCGCCGAGCCCGCCGGCCGGCTCGTCCAGCAGGAGCAGGCGGGGACGCGCGGCCAGCGCGCGGGCCAGCGCGACGCGCTGGCGTACGGCGAACGGCAGGGTGCCGGGCGCGGCGTCGGCGTGCCCGGCGATGCCCAGGCTGTCGAGCACGTCGAGGGCGTCCTGGCGTAGCCGGCGTTCGTCCCGGTCGCTGCGTGGCAGGCCGAGCAGCGCCGGGAGGAAGCCCGCGCGGGCGGTGTGCGTGGCGCCGGCCATTACGTTCTCCACCACGGTGAGCCCGGCGAAGAGCCCGGTGCCCTGCAACGTGCGGGCGATGCCGAGCCGGGTCAGCCGGTGCGGCCGGGGGCGCAGCGGCCGGCCGTCCAGGGTGATCGTGCCGGCGTCCGGCGGCACGAAGCCGCAGACCACGTTGAACAGGGTGGTCTTGCCGGCGCCGTTGGGACCGATCACGCCGACCACCCGGCCGGGCGGCACCCGCAGCGAGACGTCGTCGAGGGCGGTGAGGCCGCCGAAGCGCACCCCGATGTGGTGCAGCGCGAGCCCTTGCTCCATTGACCCATCCCTCGTGACGGTGGGGCGTTATTTACACTGGGAGTGTACGTTTCTCGGGTGCCGCGTCAATACCTTCGATGCCCCCGCCGCCTGCCCCGGATCAACGATCCACCCCGGATCCGCCGGGCCGTCGAGAGCGATGGCGCGGCACCGGCCGGTCAGCCGGATCACGGCGCATTCTGCACTCCAGATGCGGCGCCGGCCCGCCGCCGCGCGAGGCGGCGACGGGCCGGGCCGTGGGGCGGCGCGCCCCGTGGAGACTCAGGCGCTCGGGCAGGTGTTGCGGTACTCCTCGATCTCGAAGCCGCTCGGCCCCGGGCAGAGGAACGGCTCGTAGCGGGTGTCGTTGTCGACGAACCGCTTCAACCAGGCGACCATCTGCCGGGCGGTGGGCGTGTTGACCGTCTGCGGGAAGAAGTGGCTCGCCCCGTTCAACTCCAGGTACGCCTTCTCGGACGAGGCCGGAATGCTGTTGTAGAACGGCTCCGAGTGCGAGGAGACCGGGGCGATGCTGTCGCTCTCACCGCCGATGATCAGCGTCGGCACCCGGACGTCGGACCAGGTCTTGTCCAGGTTCCACGGTGCGATCGGCACGGCGGCCTGCAGGGACGGCCGGGAGACGGCGGCCTCCAGGCTGCCGCCGCCACCCATCGAGTGACCGGCGACGGCGAGCCGGGTGCCGTCGATCCGGCTCCGCACCGAACTGCGCTGCACCAGGTAGTCGAGCGCGGCGAGCAGTTGCCGCCCCCGGCTGTCCGGCTGGTCGAGCCGGCTGTTGGTCTCGATGCCGATCACCACGAAGCCGTGCGAGGCGATCCGCGGGCCGAGCCAGCTGATGCTGGACCAGGCGGCGGTGTAGCCGGGTGAGATGGCGATGGCGCCGAAGGTGCCCTCGCTGGTGCTGGTCGGGTAGTAGATTACTCCCCCGCCGAAGCCGGTGACGCTGAGCGAGGAGACGCTCTGCGAGGCGGTGGCGAAGGGGCCGCGGCTGGCCTCCAGCAGCGCGACGGTCGGGGCGGGGCCGCGCTCGTACGGGTTCTCGGCGGCCTGCGCCGGGGACGCCGTGAGCACACCGGCGGCGGTCAGGACGGTGGCCAGGGCCAGCCCGGCGACGCGGGCGAGGGGACGGGGACGGGTGGTGGTCGGTACGGACACGTCGGGCGCTCCCTGCGGTCGGGGATATCGACGCCCGTCAGTCTTCGGCGTGTCGGCCGCCGCCCGCATCGGTGAAATCACCAGTCCCGGCGGTCCACGCGACGCCCCGGAGCCGCACCCCGCCGGTCAGCCGACGGCGCAGCCGTGGCTGGCGCCGGTCAGCCGACGGCGGCGGGACTGCCGAAGCGCACCGGGACGCCCGGCGAGTAGAGCACGCTGACCGGCGCCGACCCGGGGTCGGGCAGGCCGGCGGCGTGCACCAGCCCGTCGTCCAGGCGCACCAGTTCCGCGCGGTGCAGCGGCCACCGCGGGTGCACGTTGGGCAGGTGCAGCGTGCGCCCGTACGCCCGGGTGTGCAGCCCCCACCGCGCGGTGAGGAAGTGCTCCAGCGGCGTCGGCTCGGCGATCGGCGCTCCCACCCGGACGCTGAACGCGGTGGCCGCGCCGCGCGGCCCCGGCCAGCGCCGGCGACTGGTGTAGGTGAGCAGGTCGCCGTCGCGGTGCAGGCGCATCCGCGACCACAGGTACGGCAGCCGCAGGCTGACCCGGGCGACCAGCACGGGCAGCAGCCGGGACGCGTCCAGCGACCGGAACACCACGGCCCGCCGACCGGCGACGTCCACGCTGTACAGCCGCACGTTGGTCTCGCAGAAGGTGCCCAGGTAGGGCAGGCCCGGACCGGCGAACAGGCCGAGCCCGACCATCCGGAACCCGATCAGGCCGACGTACGTCCGCCCGTCGACGACGTCCGGCCGGGTGCCGGGCGGCAGCAGCGGCGCGACCGCCGCGGGGTCGACCGGCCAGTGCAGGAAGGTCAGATCCTCCCAGCGCTGCACCAGCACCGGCCGGCGCAGCGGCCGGACCGCCTCGGCCGTCACCTCCTCGGGCTCCACCGGCCCATTGTGGCCCGTGCCGGCCCGCCGGCGCCGCACCCCGGGAGACGGCCGGCCGGTCGGAGATGCGGCCCGGTGGACGGGCGCTTCAGCGGTCCGGGTGCTCCAGTTGCGATCGGATCCGGCGGAAGTCCTCGGCCCGGTTCCCGGTCGCCGGAAACCCGAGGAAGGTCACGGTCGCCACGGTGTGGCCGTCCGCCCAGGCGCAGACCTCGGCGTGGACGCCCCGGCTCCGGCCGGTGCCGCAGCGCGCCACGCCGCCCAACGGGCCGGGCGCGGTCGGCGCGACGCCGGCGACCGCGGGCAGACCGGCGAAGACCGCGTCCAGGACGGCCTCGGGCTCGCCGACCGTGCCGGACACCCCACTGACCAGCACGACGCCGCCGCCGTCCGGGAGGTGGACGCCGAGTTCCGGGGAGTACGCCTCCTCGGCGGTGACGTAGGCGGTGCCGACCGCGCTGGTCGGCTCACCGGCCAGCAGCTTCTTGAACTCGCCGAGGCGATGCTGTGCCGGCGCGTGCAGGTTCCGGTTGGCCGATTCGGCCCAGCGGTCCAGCAGCAGTTTCGGCTTGTCCAGGCGCATCGCGGCGGGGGTGGCCGGCACGGCGGGCTCCGCCACCGGCTCGGCGGTGTCGGCAGGCTGCGCGCATCCGGTCGCGGCCAGCAGGCCGGCGACCGCCACCGCGGCACCCAGCAACCGGCACCGGACACCCGTCGATCTCGTACCCGTCATCACGCCCCGCCTCCACCCTCGCCGGCAGGCACGATACCCGCAGATGATCACCCCCGGGGCCCCGTGCCGGCGCACAGCGTGCGCGACAGCGGTCGCCGGCAGCGCCGCTCGGCGGCCGGCGAGGCGCCACCCCCTCATCTGGTTCTTACGTGCAGGCACGCGCAATCTTTCAAAGAGCAGTCTCTGTATTGCGGTCGCCCGTACGACGCTGGCATGATGACCGTCAATTCTCGCCGGCCTGGTGAAGGAGCGGTGGCCATGACGCTGTCCCGCCGCAAGCTGATCGGTTCCGTCGCGGCGGGTTCCGCGCTCGCCGCCGTCTCCCCGGCCGAGCTGGTGCCGGCCCTCACCCGGCGCGCGGTCGCCGCCAGCCCGCCCGGCGACGTGGTCGGCAAGATCACCGTCGGCTACCAGGGCTGGTTCAGCTGCCCGGGCGACGGGGCGCCGATCGGCGGCTGGTGGCACTGGAGCCGCGACCGGTTCCAGCCGCCGTCGCCGGCCAACACGACCATCGTCTCCTGGCCCGACATGCGGGAGTACGCCACCAGCTACGCCACCGCCTACCCCGCCCTCGGCAACGGCCAGCCGGCCCGGCTCTTCTCCTCCTACGACCAGCAGACCGTCGACACCCACTTCCGCTGGATGCAGGAGCACGGCTGCGACACCGCGGCGTTGCAGCGGTTCAACCCGTTCGGCGACGAGGGGCCGACCCGCGACGCCATGGCGGTCAAGGTACGCGCAGCGGCCGAGCGGTTCGGGCGCAAGTTCTACATCATGTACGACGTCACCGGCTGGACGGGCATGCAGTCCCAGCTCAAGGAGGACTGGACGACGAAGATGTCGGCGCACACCGCCTCCCCGGCGTACGCCCGGCAGAACGGCAGACCGGTGGTCTGCGTCTGGGGCTTCGGCTTCAACGACGACGGCCGCCCCTTCGCCCCCGCGCCCTGCCTGGACGTGGTGCGCTGGCTCAAAGCGCAGGGTTGCTACGTCATCGGCGGGGTGCCGACCTACTGGCGGCAGGGGATCAACGACTCCCGACCGGGCTTCGCCGAGGTCTACCACGCCTTCGACATGCTCTCGCCGTGGATGGTCGGCCGCACCGGCACCCTCGACGGCCTGGACTGGTTCCACACCAACGTCAACGTGCCCGACCTGGCCGACTGCGCCGCACACGGCATCGACTACCAGCCCTGCGTGATGCCCGGCGACCTGTCCGCCGGGCACCGCCGGCACGGCGACTTCTACTGGCGGCACTTCTACAACACCGTCCGGCTCGGCGCCCAGGGCATCTACATCTCGATGTTCGACGAGTTCAACGAGGGCAACCAGATCGCCAAGACCAGCGAGACGCAGGCGAGCACGCCGGCCGGGGCGGGCATCCGCGCGCTCGACGAGGACGGCACCCTCTGCTCGTCCGACTACTACCTGCGGATCACCGCCGACGGCGGACGGATGCTCAAGGGACAGCTCGCCCTCACCCCGGTGCGGCCGACGCCGCCGGTCGTCGGCGGCAACCCGCCCACCGGCGACCTGGCCGCCGGGCGGCCCACGACGGCGAGCAGCCAGCACGGCCCGTTCGTCGCCGGCAACGCCGTCGACGCCGACCCGGGCAGCTACTGGGAGGCCGCCAACGGCAGCTTCCCCCAGTGGTGGCAGGTCGACCTGGGCGCCAGCCACCCGCTGGCCCGCCTCGTGCTCGCGCTGCCGCCCGGCTGGGAGCCGCGCACCCAGACGGTGTCGGTGCAGGGCAGCACCGACGGCTCGACCTTCAGCACGCTGACCGCGCCGGCCGGCGTCCGCTTCGACCCGGCCACCGGCAACGCCGCCACCCTGTCCCTGCCCGGCTCCGCCGCCCGGCACGTCCGGGTGACGATCGCCGGCAACACCGGCTGGCCGGCCGCGCAACTCGCCCGGGTGCAGGCGTACGCGGCGAGCGGCACCCCCACCCCACCCACCGCGCCGGGCAACCTGACGGTGACCGGCCGGAGCGCCACCAGCGTCTCGCTGGCCTGGACCGCCGCCACCGACGCCGACGGGGTGGCGAGCTACCAGGTGCGCCAGGGCGGCCAGCCGGTCGCCTCCGTCACCGCAACCGCCGCCACCGTCACCGGGCTCAGCCCGGCCACCAGCTACACCTTCACCGTCGTCGCGCTGGACACCGCCGGGATGCCGTCGCCGCCGTCGAACGCGGTCACCGTGAGCACGACCGCGACACCGCAGACCGATTTAGCCCGCGGCCGGCCGGTGGCGGAGAGCAGCCACACCCAGGACTACGGCTGCGCCAACGTGGTCGACGGCAGCCCGGACAGCTACTGGGAAAGCGCCAACAACGCCTTCCCGCAGTGGGTACGGATCGACCTCGGCGCGCCGACGGCGGTCGGCCGGGTCGTGCTCCGGCTGCCGCCGTCACCGGCCTGGGCCACCCGCACCCAGACGCTCTCGATCCAGGGCAGCCCGGACGGCGCCAACTGGAGCACGGTGGTGGCCTCCGCCGGCCGGGTCTTCGACCCGGCGACCGGCAACCAGGTGACACTGACCTTTCCCCCGGCCCAGCCCCGGTACCTGCGGGTGCACGTCACCGGCAACACCGGGTGGCCGGCCGGCCAACTGTCCCAGGTGGAGGTGTACGCCCCCTGACCCGGCGGCCGGCCGGCCCCGCCGACCCCGCACCGCGATCCCCCGCTCTCCGCCAGCCGGCGGGGCCCCACCACCCGACAGAAACGAGTCACCGATGTTCCGACGTGTGCCACCGGGCCTGCCGCGGTCGTCGCGGCGGAGCCGACCCGCGCGGGCGGTCGCGTCCGCCACCGCGCTCGCGCTCGCCGTCGGCGTGCTGGCCGGCGCGCCCGCCCCGGCCGCCGCCGACCCGGCCGGCCGCTCCGGTCAGCGCCCGGTCGTGACCCGGGCCGCCCTCGATCCGGCGCTGGTCGCCGGCCGGGGCGCCCGGGTCGGCTTCCTCGAGCAGGAGGCGGAGAACGCGTACACCGACGGCGAGGTCATCGGCCCCGACCGGACGGCCTACACGCTGCCGTCGGAGGCCTCCGGCCGCCGCGCGGTGCGGCTGACCCCGGGCCAGCACGTGGAGTTCGTGCTGCCGGCCGCGGCCAACGCGATCACCGTGCGCTACAGCATCCCGGACGCGCCCGAGGGCGGCGGCATCACCGCGCCGCTGGACGTCGCGGTGAACCGCAAGCGGGTCCGCACCATGACCCTCACCTCGCAGTACGCCTGGCTCTACAACCAGTACCCGTTCACCAACGACCCGCGGGCCGACCTGCTGCACCCGGACTGGTGGATCACCGAGTGCTCCTGCGTGCCGGCCGCGACCACCCCGTTCCCGAGCATCGCCAAGCCCTTCCGCCCCAGCCACTTCTACGACGAGCAGCGGCTGCTGCTCGGCCGCACCTACCGGGCGGGCGACCGGATCCGGCTCACCGTCCCCGCCGGCAGCAACGCCGCCTGGACCGTCATCGACCTGCTCGACTCCGAGTTGGTCGGCCCGCCGCGGGTGCGGCTGGCGGCGGCGAACGTGCTGGCGTTCGGGGCCGATCCGACCGGCCGCCGGGACGCCGCCCCGGCCATCGAGCGGGCCATCGCCGTCGCCCGGCGCACCGGGCTCCCGGTCTACCTCCCGCCCGGCACCTACCAGGTGAACCGGCACATCCTCGTCGACGACGTGACCATCGAGGGCGCCGGCAACTGGTACACGATCGTCAAGGGCCGCGAGGTGGCCCTGCCCGCCCCGGCGCCGGACGGCTCGGTGCACACCGGCGTCGGTTTCTACGGCCGGGACGCCGCCGACGGCGGCAGCCGGAACGTGCACCTCTCCGGTTTCGCGATCGAGGGCGACGTCCGGGAGCGCATCGACACCGACCAGGTGAACGGGATCGGCGGCGCGCTCAGCGACTCCACCATCGACGGCCTGCACCTGCGGCACACCAAGGTGGGCATGTGGTTCGACGGGCCGATGCGCAACATGCGGATCACCAACAACATCATCGTCGACCAGATCGCGGACGCGCTGAACTTCCACACCGGCGTCACCGACTCACTGGTCGCGCACAACTTCGTCCGCAACACCGGCGACGACGGCCTGGCCATGTGGTCGGAGTCGACGGCGAACGCCCGCAACACCTTCGCCAACAACACAGTGCAGTCCCCGGTGCTCGCCAACGGCATCGCCCTCTACGGCGGCACCGACAACACCGCCTCCGGCAACCTGATCGCCGACCCGGTCCGCGAGGGCAGCGCCATCCAGATCGGCTCCCGGTTCGGCGCCGAGCCGTTCACCGGGTACGTCCGGATCCGGGACAACACCACCGTCCGCGCCGGCACCTACGAGCTGAACTGGAAGATCGGCCTCGGCGCGATCTGGCTCTACGCGCTGGACCGCAGCATCGACGCGCGGATCGAGGTGGTCGGCGACGCGTACCTCGACAACACCTACAACGCCATCATGCTGGTCAGCGAGTGGGCGGTGAAGGACCGCTACGCGATCAGCGACGTGCACTTCCGGGACATCCGGGTGGACGGCACCGGCACCTCGGTGGTGAGCGCGCGGACCGCGGGCTCGGCGTCGTTCCAGAACGTCGACGCGCGGCACGTGGGCGCCGTCGGCGTGAACAACTGCGGGTCGTTCCACTTCACCCCGGCCGGCTCCGAGTTCGCCCTCACCGACCTGGGCGGCAACGACGGCGGCTGGCTCGCCCCCTGGCAGTTGCCGAACACCATCACCTGCGACGACCGGCCCCCGGTCGTACCCCCGCCACCACCGGCACCGTGGTGAGCCCGGTGGGGGCCCGGCATCCCCGGCGGGCGCCGGGCCCCCACCGGAGCGGATCGGCGGGTCAGCCGACGAAGTGGGCGCTGTCGCCGGCGGTCGCCGCGAACGCGGTGCCGCTGACCATCCGGGCGTCGTCGGAGGCGAGGAAGACCACCAGCGGAGCCACGTCGGCCGGCTCCACCCACGGCACCCCGAGCGGGGTGCGGGCGCGCAACGCCTCGACCGCCGCCTGCTCGTCCCGCCCGGCGTCACCGGTGGGGGTACGCCCCGCCTCGCTGACCGCCTGGGCGTAGCGGTCGGGGTGCCGGGTGAGCGCCGTGTCGACCAGCCCGGGAACCACCGCGTTCACCGTGATGCCGTACGCCCCCAACTCCAGCGCCGCCGACTTCATCAGGCCGAGGATGCCCCACTTCGACGCCGAGTACGCGGCCCCGAACTTCGTGCCGTGCTGCCCCTGGGTGGACGAGGTCACGATGATCCGGCCGCCGCCGCGGCGGACCAGCAGCGGCGCGAAGACCCGTAGCGCGTTGGCGGTGCCGGTGAGGTTCACGTCGATCTGGTCGTGCCAGTCCGGGTCGGCCATCTCCAGCAGCGGCTTGAACGCCTGGATGCCGGCGTTGGCGAAGACGACGTCGAGCCCGCCCCACTCGCGCTCGACCCGCTCCGCGACCGCCCGCAGCTGGCCCACGTCCCGCTGGTCGGCCACCGCGGCGAGCCAGCGGCGGCCCTCGGCCAGCACCCGCCGGCCCGTCTCGTCGAGGTCCGCCGGGCCGGCCGGCGGGTAGTCGAGGATCGGGCTGACCGGCGCCGCCACGTCCACTCCGGCCACGTCGGCGCCGGCCCGCGCCAACGCCACCGCCGCCGCCCGGCCGATGCCCCGCGCCGCGCCGGTCACCACGGCGGTACGCCCCGCCAGCGGCCCACGATGTGCTGCGTCCACGCCCGCTCCGTTCCCCCGTACCGCTCCGGGCGCTCCCCCGGCGCCCCGCGAAGGTCAACGACCGGCGACCGTCCGGTGGTGCGGTGACACGGCCGGGTGGGTGCTGTCCACAAGGACGCTTGACACCGGATTCCTGTTCTATAGTCTTACTGCCGTAGGACAATAGGAGGGATCGTTCCGGGTGATCGAGTTCGTGCTGGACGGCCGGTCCAAGGTGAACACCTACGTGCAGCTGGTGCAGCAGGTGAAGCAGGCGCTGCGGGTCGGCCTGCTCGCCCCGGGCGACCAACTGCCCAAGGTCCGTGACGTCGCGCAGGCCCTGGCGATCAACCCGAACACGGTGTTGAAGGCGTACCGGGAGCTGGAGATCGAGGGGCTGGTGGAGGGCCGCCCGGGGCAGGGCACGTTCGTCCGGCGCACACTCGCCGGCGACTCGCTGCCGCACCAGGCCGAGCTCCGCGACGACCTGGTGGCGTGGCTGCACCGCGCGCGGGCCGCCGGGCTCAGCCACGAGGACGTCACCGCCCTGGTGGAGACGACGATCCGGGCCACCCTCCCGGCCGGGCCGCCGCAGCAGAGCGTGAGCAGATGAGAGGAGACCGGATGGACGTCGTGCTGGAGACCGACCAACTCGGTAAGCGATACGGCAACAGATGGGCGCTACAGGACTGTTCGCTGCGGCTGCCCGCCGGCCGCATCGCCGCCCTGGTCGGCCCGAACGGGGCGGGCAAGAGCACGCTGCTGCACCTGGCGGTGGGCCTGCTGCGGCCGGACGCGGGGGCGGTGCGGGTCTTCGGCGCGGCGCCGTACGGCAACACCTCGGTGCTCGCCGAGATCGGGTTCGTCGCCCAGGACACCCCGCTGTACCGGGACTTCACCGCGGCCGAGCTGCTCACCCTCGGCGCCAAGCTGAGCCGGCGCTGGGACGCGGCGCTGGCCCGCAACCGGCTCGCCGAGTTGGGCATCCCGCCGCGCAAGCCGGTCGGGCAGCTCTCCGGCGGCCAGCGGGCCCAGGTGGCGCTCGCCATCGCGCTGGCCAAGCGGCCCCGGCTGCTGCTGCTCGACGAGCCGGTGGCCAGCCTCGACCCGCTGGCCCGGCGCGAGTTCCTCCAGTCGCTGATGGGCAGCGTCGCCGACGCCGGCACCACCGTGCTGCTCTCCTCGCACCTGCTCGCCGACCTGGAACGCGTCTGCGACTACCTGATCGTGCTGCACGCCTCCCAGGCCCGGCTGATCGGCGCCGTCGAGGACCTGGTCGCCGAGCACCGCCAGCTGGTCGGGCCGCGGCACGACGGCGAGCCGATCGCCGGGGTGTCGGCGGTGGTCCGGGCCAGCCACACCGACCGGCAGTCCACCCTGCTGGTCCGCACCGACGGGGTGGTCGTCGACCCGAACTGGACGGTCCGCGAGGTGTCCCTGGAGGACGTCATCCTCGGTTACCTCGCCGACGGCGAGGCCCGGGCCAGCCACGCCGAGTGGGAGGTGCCGGCATGATCTGGCTGACCTGGCGCCAACACCGCCGGCAGGCGCTGTTCACCCTCGCCGGCCTGGCGGCGCTCGCCGCCCTGCTGGTCCCCACCGGCCTCGCCATGCGGAACCGGTTCGCCGACCTCGGCGGCCCCGAGTGCGTACGCCAACTGGCCCGGTCCGAGCTGGCGCCGGGCGTGGTGGAGAGCTGCAACCGGGCGTTCGACCAGTTCAGCAACCAGTACGGCGCGTTCAACCTGGTGGGCGTGCTGTTCCTCGTCCTGCCGCTGCTGGTCGGCCTGTTCTGGGGCGCCCCGCTGGTCGCCCGGGAGGTGGAGCAGGGCACCCACCGGCTGGTGTGGACCCAGGGGGTCAGCCGGCGCCGCTGGGCCGCGGTGAAGTTCGGGCTGGTCGGCGCGGGGGCGGCGGTCGCGGCGGCCGGTTACGGGCTGGGCATGTCGTGGTGGCTGGCGCCGCTGACCCAGGCGGAGCGGCAGGGCCGGTTCGACGTCTTCTTCTTCGACATGCAGGGCCTCGTCCCGGTCGGCTACACCGTGCTCGCGGTCGCGCTCGGGATCTTCGCCGGCACGCTCTGGCCGCGGATGCTGCCGGCCATGGGGGGCACCCTGGCCGGTTTCCTCGCCCTGCGCGTCGCCCTGGTGGAGTTCGCCCGGCCGCACTACATGGCGGCGCGGACGCGCACCTTCCCGGTGGAGAGCGACAGCCCGATGCCGCACCAGGCCCACGGCGACTGGGTCCTCGCCAACGGCGTGCGGGACGCCGACGGCACCATGGTGGCGGCGAACGCGCAGATCGCCTGCCCACCCGGCGCCACCGGGCCGACCGGCGGGCGCTGCGGGGCGGAACTCGGCCTCGAGCCGGGCGCCTACAACTGGCAGCTCTACCAGCCGGCGGACCGGTACTGGACGTTCCAGTACATCGAGACCGGCATCTTCGTCGCGCTCGCCGCGCTGCTGCTGCTGCTCGCGGTACGCCGGATCCGGCGGATCGCCTGACCGGTGACCGACGACCGTCGGGCGTCCCACGCCCGGCGGTCGTCGGGGCACGCCGACGGGTCTCCCCCGTCCGGTCCCGGTTCGCCGGTTGCCCCCGCTGCCTACCGTCGGAGTCGGCGGTACCGACCGGGCCCGCCCGGCCCCCACGCCGAGGGTTGGTGCGGGAGCCGGATCGGCGATCAGTAGGGTAGGGATGTGTCTCTATGGATGGCCGCGATGTGGGGACTGGTCGGCAGCGCGGTGGCGGAGGCGCTGAACCTCTACGGGATGATGCGCCCGACGACCGAGTCGGGACACCGGTGGCAGTGGCCCTGGCGGGACCCGCGGGACCGGCCGATCGTGCTCTTCGCCGTCCTGCTGCGGATGGTGGCCGGCACCGGGCTGGCCGCCGCGGCGGGCGCCGGCGGCCTGGCCACCACCGCCTTCGCCAGCTTCACCTTCGGAGTGGCCGCGCCCCTGGTGATCGCCAAGATGTTCGACCAGCTCCGGGTGGCGGACCGGCCCGCCGAACCGAGCGGCGACGGCCCGAACGGCAGCCACGATGACGCCGCGTGACAGCTTCCTGCGCCGGCTCGCCGTCGCGCTGGCCGCCCGGCCGGCCACCACCGCCACCACCGTCCCCCCGCCGACCCGGACCCGGTTCGCCGCCGCGCTCGCGGCCCGCCCGGTGGCCGGCCCGCGGCCGGGTTCCGGGCCGGTGCCGCCGGTGGCCACCCGCTACCGCGACGGCAAGCTGACCGAGCGGGTCCGGGAGGTGCTGGCCGGCATCCTCGGCACCACCGCCGACCAGCTGCGGGTGGACTCCGACGGCGATGTCGGCATCCGGGCCGGCTCCGCGATGATCTTCGTACGCACCCAGGAGGACCCGCCGCTGGTGGATGTCTTCTCGCCGCTGCTCACCGGCGTCGACGCCACCGAGACGCTCTACCAACGGCTGTCCGACCTCACCAACGGCCTGGTGATCGGGCGGGTCTACTGCACCGGCGACACCGTCTGGGCGTCGATCCCGGTGTTCGGGCAGGAGTTCCAGCCCACCCACCTGCTGCTGGCCGTACGGGCCATGGTGGAGCTCGCCGACGACCTGGACGACCAGCTCCGGCAGGAGTTCGGCGGCAGCCGGTTCTTCGGGCCCGAGGCGTCCGGCCTGGTGGCGGTCCCCGACCCGACCGGCTACCTGCGCGACCTCGCCGACTCCGGCGAGACCGGCGCCACCGGCGCGAGCAGCGTGCTGGTCGACCTGCTGGCCGACCGGGGCCGCACCGAGGAGCTGCGGCTGCGCGCCGAGCACGGCGACTGGCACGCCGCCTCCCGGCTCGCCGCGCTGCTGGCCGCCCGGGGCCGGGACGACGAGGCCGAGCGCTACTGGCGGATCGCCGCCGACCAGGGCGAGCCCCGCGCCCGGCACGAGCTGGCCGCGCTGCTCGCCGGTCAGGGCCGGCACGACGAGGCGACGAGCCTGTTGCGCCAGGCGGTCGCCGACGACGACTGGCGCTCGCTGCCGCTGCTGCTGACCCTGCTCACCGAGCACGGCCGGGTGGACGAGGCGATCGCCCTGCTGCGCCAGCGGGCCGGCGCCGACGAGTGACCCGGCCGCCCGCCGACCCGGCACGCGCGGTCACCCGCTCCCGGTCGTCGCGGTACCCGATGACGCCCGGGCGGCACGAGGCGGTGCCCGCGCCGGCCCGGCGGCTCAGTCGAGGCCGGCGCAGGGCGTGCCGTCGATGGTGCAGGCGGTGGGGCGCGCGCTGACCGGGGAACCGGTCACCCGGAAGCCGACCCGCACCGAACCGCCGCCGGGCACCGCCCCGCCGGCGCCGTCCGGCACGAAGGTCCAGGTCGCGCCGTCCCGGCTGACCCGGGCGCCGCTGACCGAGGTGACCTCCAGGGATTCCCGGGGCAAGGTGACCGCCAGGGTCCAGTCGGTGACCCGGCCCGGGCCGGGATTGCGGATGGTCACCGCCGCCCCGTAGCTGAGCAGGGCGCGCTCCTCGATGGCGAACTCGGCGCCCAGCGCCGCGCCGGTGGCCGGCGGCGCCGCGGGGGACGCGCTGGTCGGCCGGGCGGCCGAGGAGGCGGCCGGGCTCGGGCGCCCCGACGTCGGGCGGGAACTGGGCGGTTCGGCCTGCACCCCGACGCCGCCCGCCGGTGAACCGGTCGGCACCGCGACCGCCGGCGGCGGGTCCAGGGCCACCGGCGCCAGGCGCTCCGGGGTGCGCAGCACCACGACCACGGCGACCGCCGTCGCGACCAGCACCGCCAGCGCGGCGAGCAGGGCGAGCCGGGCGACGGTCGGCCCGTCAGCCCGCCCGGTGGCGACGCGCCGCACCGATCCGGCGGCGGCCGTGATCCGGTCGAGCACGATGATCGCCACGGTCCGCCGTGGCTGCGGCGGTGCTGCCGGCATTTAATTCTCCCCCTACAGATCGTCCGCCGGACATCGTGCCGCGCCCGCCGGGCGGCGGGCCGCCCGGCCCGGTCACAGCGCGCGAAGCCCGGCGAGCAGGTCCTTGAGCAGCGCCTCGGTCGGCAACGCGGAGAGCATCGGCGGCTCGTGGGTCTCGATCAGCCCGGCGTCCGCCAGGTCGGCGAGCAGCACCCGGACGGTGCCCACCGGCAGGTCCAGCTCCGCGCCGACCTCGGCCACCGACAGTGGACGCCGGCACAGCTCGACGATCCGCGCCTGCTCCGGGAAGAGCTGGGCGACGGGTGCCGCGGGCCGGGTCACCACCAGCGTGATCAGGTCGAACCGTCCCTGGTCCGGCGCGCTGCGGCCGCGGGTCATCGCGTACGGGCGGACGATCGGGCCGGCGTCGTCGTCGTACCACGCCTCGTCAGCGTCGCCGGTCGCTGGCACCGGGGCCTCCGCTCGTCGCTGTCGCGGCCGGTTCCAGGTACACCGGCAGGTGCCGTTCGGCCTGTCCCACGAAGAGCGCCACCTCGTACGCCATGTCGCCGACCTCGGCGTCGCCGCCGATCCGGACGGTGAGGATCGCCCCGTTGCGGATGGTGGCGACGAACAGGAACGCCCGGGACATCTGCACCACGACCTGCCGCAGCGCACCGCCGACGCAGACCCGGGTGGCCGCCATGCCCAGCGCCTCCAGCCCGGCGATCATGCTGGACAATTGGGCGGCCAGTTCGTCGTCGACGTCCCGGGAGGCGCCGAGCAGCAGCCCGTCCGGGGACAGCACCACCGCGAACTCGGCGCCGGGCACCCGGTCGACCAGGTCGTTCAGGGCGGAGGTCAGGCTGTCGGCGCTGACCAACGATTGCGTCATCATCGTCCTCTCGGTGCTCGGGGTACCGGTATCTCGACCGTGTCGGAGCCGACGGTGCCCGGCCCGGGCCGCACCGCCCCGGGTCGGCGGTCCCGGACCGGCAGTCCGCCACTGTCGCCCCGGCCGCCGGACCGGGCAGGTGCCCGCTCGGGCCCACCGGCCGGCCTGCCACCCGGTCCGGCGGGCCGGCCACCCACGCCGGCCGGCGCGCCACCCGACCCGGCCGGCACGCCGTCCACTCCGGTCGGCACGCCGCCAACGCCGGCCGGCGGGCCAGCCGCCGCCCTCGGCACGCCGCCCGGTCCGGTCGGATCGACCAGGCCGGCCGGCAGCCACACGACCGCCGTGGTGCCGCCCCGCGGGCCGGGCCGCAACGACACCCGGACGCCATGCCGGGTGGCGAGCAGGGCGGCAGCGTACAACCCGGAGCGGCCGGCCGGGGGGCCGCCCGGCGGCGGGGCGGCGAGCAGGTGGTTCAGCTCGGCCAGCGCGGTGGCGTCCAGCCCCGGCCCGTCGTCGGTGACCAGGATCGCGCAGCCCCGTGCCGCGGCCTCGGCGGCGACCCGGACCGTGCTGCTGGGCGGCGAGCAGACCAGGGCGTTCTCGACCAGCTCGGCCAGCAGGTGGACGAGGTCGGTGACCGCCGGCCCGGCGAGCGTCCACGGCCACTGCGCCGCGACGAGGACCCGCTGGTAGTCCGCCACCTCGGCGACCGCGCCGCGCGCCACGTCCAGCAGCGGCACCGGGCGTCGCCAGCGGCGGGCAGGCGTGCCGCCGGCGAGGGTGACCACCTTCTCCACGTTGCGCCGGATCCGGGTGGCCAGGTGGTCGAGCCGGAACAGCTCGGCGGCCTCGGCGGCCGAACGTTCCCGGCGTTCCAGGGCGTCCAGCAGGGTGAACTGGTCGCGCAGCAGCACCTGGTTGCGCTGGGTCAACAGGAGGAACAACTCGTGCAGGGCCGGCTCCCCCGCTCCCGGCACCGGCCCGGCGCCCGGGGCGGCCGCCGGCCCGCCATGCCGGACCGCCATCGGGGGCAGGCGCAGCTCGGCGGTGTCCGGCCCGGCCGGTGGGGCGGCGGCGGGGCCAGCCCGGTGGGCGGCCGGCCCGACCGTCGACGGCCCGGCCGGGGCACCGTCGTGGCGCCGCGGAGCGCCGGCGGACAGGCCCGCCGGTGGTAGCGCGGGAACGCCGGTGGGCGCGCCCAGTGGGGACGGCGCGGGATCGCCGGCGGCTGCGGTCAGCCGGCGGACGGTGCCGACCCAGCCGGCCAGCAGGAGGAGCACCGAGACCAGGCCGAGGCCCAGCACCACGCCGGCCCGCGCGACCACCAGCGCCGCACCCGGAGTGGCCCGCTCGACGCTGCCCCGGGCGGCGGACGTCACCAGCTGGTGCAGCCCGCCCAGGGCCGGGTCGACCGCCGCGCGCCACTGCTCGCCGGTGGGCACCGGCCCGTCCTCGCCGGCGCGCAGCAGCCGATCCTCCAACGAGAGCAGCGCGGTGAACCCCGGCCCCTCCACCAGGGCCCGGTAGCCGTCCCGGTCGGCGGCCGGCAGTCCGGCGGTCGCCTCGGCCCGGACGTAGCGGTGCGTGCTGACCAGTTCGGTCAGCCGGAGCCGGTCGTCGGCGGTCAGCCAGCCGTTGGTCAGCGCGGCGCTGACCAGGGTGTCCTCCCGGGCGAGCAGCTCGCGGGCCCGGGCCAGCCCGATCACCGCGCGGGTCTCGGCGGCCAGGGTGCTCTCCCGCGCCCCCCATTCCGGGCCGTAGACGGCGAAGGCGGCGTCGATCAGCCCGTGGTAGCCGGCCACCGCGGCGGCCCGGCCGACGTCCGCCTCGGCGCGCAGCCCAGCCAGCCCGGCCAGTCGCCCGAGCAGGTCGTCGACCCGGTCCCGGACGGCTCCGGCGGTGACCAGCCGGAGGTCGGGACCGTCGGTGGCCGCCCGCAGGGCGCCGGCCGAGCGATCCGTGTCCGCCCGGGCACCGGCCAGCGCGGCGCGGGCCCGGTCGTCCCCGGCGATCGCCGCCGCGCTGAGCCGGCGCTCCACCTGCAGGTCGAGGATCAGCCGGTCGGTGGGCTGCCCGAAGGTCTCCGCGAGCGCCCGCACCCGCACCAGGTCGGCGGCGTCCCGGCCGGTCAGGTAGGCGGCGTACGACCAGAGGGCGAGGAGCACGGCGGCGAGCGCGACGAGCTGCCGGCGGATCCGGGGATCGGCCGGCCGGGCCACCGCGTCGGCGCGGCTCACGGCGTCGGCGCGGCCCACCGCGTCGGCGCGGCCCACGGCGTCGGCGCGGCCCACGGCGTTCATGGCGTCGGTGTGGTTCACGGGGCCGGCCTCTCCGGCCACGGCCGGCCGGACGCGCCGGTCGAGCGGTCGGCCAGCAGCGTCCGCAGCAGCGCGAGCAGTTCGGCGCGGTTGGCGCAGTTGAGCCGGGAGCGCATCCGGGCCACGTGGTGCTCGACCGTCTTGGCGGAGATGAACAGCCGGTCACCGATCTCGCGATAGGTCAGGCCGGCCACCACCAGTTCACCGACCTCGCGTTCCCGGTCGCTGAGCCGGTGCGGCGCGGGGCTGGCGATGGCCTCGGCGTCCTCGGCCCGCGGGCCGCCCTTGGCGCCGGCCGACCGCCCCTGCAACATCCGGGCGCAGTCCAGCAGCGCGGTCATCGCCCGCCGGTCCGAGGTGCGGATCGCCGCCTGCCCGGCGAGCCGCGCGCCGTCCCAGCACAGGCCGGCGTCGTGCAGCCCGCGGGCGGCCGCCTCCACCCGCACCGGGTCGACGACGCCGCGCAGCACCTCCACCCAGCTCGCCGCCGCGGCGGCGACCACCGCGGCGTACCGGCTGTGGCCGGCGGCGGCGAGCAACGCGGCCACGTGGTCGTCGGCGGCCGCCGGCTCCTCGGTGAGGATCGCCGCGTGCAGCCCGCTCCAGTGCAGCGGGGCGCTCCACAGTGGCGGGTCGCCGAGCCGGGCCAGCAGCAGCCGGGCCTCGCGCAGGTACGGCGCCAGGCGGCCCAGGTCGCCCAGGCGCGCGCCGGCGATGGCCAGCTCGCCGAGGGGCAGCAGGGTGAACAGGTCGACCGGGTGCCGGACCAGCGCCTCCAGCGCGTGCCCCCAGCCGCGCTGGAGGGCGCCGAGGTCGCTGTTGCGGCGGGCGATGCCCAGCTCCAGCGCGGTGGCGAAGAGCAGGTCCCGCGACTCCAGCGGCCGGCCGCCGGTCACCGACGCGAGCCGGTCGGCGGCGAGCACCGTACGGCCGCGGACCATCGCGATCCAGGCCTGCAGCAGCCGGTGCCGCCGGGCCAGCAACGGCCCGCCGGTGCCGCTGGCCAGGGCCCGGTCGAGCACCCGTTCGCCGATCTCCAGCTCGCCGCAGTGCAGGGCGGTCAGCGCGGCGAGCGCGGCCGGGCTGTCCGGCAGCAGCACCGCCCGGCCGGCCGGTTCGAGCAGCGCGGCCGCCTGCACCAGGGTGGAGAGCGCGGCGGTCGGCGGGCCGTCGACGCTGGCGGCGATCCCGTCGGCCATCAGCCGGGCCGCGCTGGCGTGCAGGGTGGGCGGCCCGTCGGGGACCGGTCCGGCGCTGTCCGGGCGGTCGACCCGGTGACCGGCGGCGAGCACACCGACGGCCGCGAAGGCGCGCGCCGAGGCGCTGCCCGACCAGCGGTACAGCTCCACGCTGCGGCCGAGCTGGCCCCGGTGCGCGAGCGCCGTGGCGGCGACCGCCGCCGCCTCGGCGCGGTCGGCCGGCGGGGCGGTGTCCAGCAGCCGGTCGGCCAGCCGCAGGGCGGCGTCCAGGTCGCCGGCGAGCGCGGCGGCGACCGCCTGCCGGACGGCCGCCGGCCGACCGGCGGCCGCGGCGGCGGCGAACAGCTCCGCGGCCAGCGCCGGCTCCCCGGCCAGCGCCTCCTCGGCCGCGGCCGCCAGCGTCGGGGCCGGGCACTCGGCGGCCACGCCGGCCGCGAGCAGCGAGCGGACCAGCGGGAGCACCGGCCCGCCGCGGGCCAGTTGCACCTCGGTGAGCCGGCGCCACACCGCCGTGCGGTCGGTGGCCGGGCTCAGCGCGGCCACCGCCCGGCGCACGATCGGCGCGAGCCGGCCGTCCGCGCCGAGCAGGCCGGCCGCCCGGGTCGCGGCGACCAGCTCGTCCACCTCCTCGGGGGTACGCCCGAGCAGCGGACCGAGCAGGTCGACCGGCAGCGGCACCCCGGCGGCGACGGCGAGCAGCAGCCGGCGTACGTCCGGCGCCAACTCCTCCAGCTCGGGGGCGAACTCCAGCACCACCTGCCGGGACGGCTCGGCGGGCACCGCACCGCCCTGCCCGCGCAGCCCACGGGCCAGCCGCTCGACGTCCCGCGGCACGCCGGCGGCCTGGGTGTGCACGAAGTCGACCAGGTCGGGGCGGCGGCCGAGGTCGGCGGCGGCGAGGTAGGCGGCGGTCTGCTCCCGGGCGAACGGGGTGAGCAGGACCAGCTGCCCGTCCCGGCGCAGTGCGTCGGCCAGCTCGACCAGCGCCGCCGACCGGGGCCACGGCCGGTAGCCGACGGCCAGCCGGTGCCGGCGGGCGACCACCAGGGCGTGCAGCGCGCGCAGCCGGGCGTCGTCGAGCAGGTGCGCGTCGTCGACCAGCAGCACCGCGTCCGGGTCGACCGCCTCGGCGGTGGCCGGCGCGCCCTCCACCACGGTCGCCCCGGCCTGCCGGTAGATCCGGCCCAGCTCCTGCAGGTACGCGCTGCGGCCGTGCCCGCCCGGCCCGGTCACGCCGAGCGTGAGCGGCGCGTCCGAGTCGCGCCCGACGGCGTCGAGCAGGGCTCGCGGCCCCGGGTCCAGCACCAGGCGGGACCCGGCGACGCTACTCATGATCATGGTCATCCTTCGCGTCCCCGCCCGCGCGCGAGCGCCAGGCGGCGGGACGCCCTCGGCAGTTCCAGTGGGGTGATCCGGACCGGCGGCCGGGGTGGTGGCTGGTCGGGCACCGGCCCGTCCAGGTCGGGTCGTCGCCGGGCCGGCAGGGGGGCTTCTCGGCCCGCGCCGCTGACCGGGGCCTCGGCACGGCGCGGCCCGGCGGCCGGGCGGGGCTCCGGCACCCGCCGCGGCGGGCGCGGCGCGACCACCTGGCAGGCGGCCAGCGCCGCCCCGGTGGCGGCGGTCAGCTGCGGATGGGGCTCCACCTCGACCGGCACCGGGAAGGCCGCGGCGAGCAGTTCGGCGACCAGCGGGATCCGGGTGGACCCGCCGGCGAGCAGGACGCCGTCGAGCTGCGCCGGGCGCAACCCGGCGGAGTGGACGGTCCGGACCAGCAGGTCGACGGTGGCCTGGACGGCCGGCCGGATCAGCTCCTCGAACCCGGTCCGGCTGACCGGCACCCGGGCGGGGCCGGTCGGCAGGGTCAGCAGCACGTCGGTCTCGGCGTCCACGGTCAGCTCGCGCTTGGCCCGCTCGCACTGGGGCAGCAGGCCGCGCAGCACGGCGTCCGCCGTGCGCCGCCCGGCGGCGCCCAGTTCCCGGGCCAGCACGGCGCGGACGTGGTCGGCCAGCGCCTCGTCGAAGTCGGCTCCGCCGAGCCGGTCGAGCCCCTGCGGGAGACCGAACGTCTGGTAGGTGCCGCGCGGGGTGCGCCGCACCAGGGCCGCCTCGAAGGTGGTGCCGCCGAGCGCGTACACGGCCGCCGAGCCGCCCGGGAAGCCACGGGCGGCGTGGCTCTCGGCCACGGTGACCGTCCGGGGCAGCAGGGTCACCCCAGCCAGCCCGAACTCCCGCAGGGCGGCTCGCAGCAGGTCACGCCGGTGCCCGCCCCAGCCGGCGGGGTGGCTGAGCACGACGGCCTCGGCCGGCTCGCCCTCCTGGTCGTGGACGCGCTGCACCACCCAGGTCGCCAGCGCGGCGGTCAGCGTCTGCGGGGAGCACGGCTCGCCGGCGAGCAGCAGCGGAACGTCGTCGCCGACCCGGCGGACGAAGCCGCGGGCGGTGCGGCCGGGCTCGGCGTCGGTCGGCTCGCCGACCAGGAACATGCCGTCCGCCGACAGCCGTAGCACCGACGGTACGGTCACCGAACCGTCATCCAGCGTGACCGCCTCGGGTCGGCTCCAGGTCTCCCCCCGGCGCCGGGCCACACTGGCCACGGTGGTGGTGCTTCCGATGTCTATCCCCAGGACGTACGGCATCCGCTTTCTTCCCTCACCGCGAGTCGGCCGGCCGGTGGCGACGGGTGTCGGCACCCGGCGGCGACCACCCCCGGCGAAACCCCCGTGGGCTCCTACGTTCGTACCAGAGATCACTCCCGGATCGGGACCCTAACTCTGGCCGGCCCGAGTCCCCCAGTCCCCCTAACGGACGAGGGGGTGGACACCCTAATCCGGCGGGGCGGGTTGCGGGGCGTTCCCCGATGCCCGGCGCCGCCCCCGGCCGTACGGTCGCTGTCGACGATCGACGGTCACCGACGCCAACCGAGGAGAACTGGCACCATGCCGCACCAGACCCTGCACGACTTCGTCCTCAACCTGCTCACCGACCCCGACGCGCGGTCGGCGTTCGACCTCGACCCGGAGGGCGCGTTGCGGGCCGCCGGTCTGCACGACATCACCGCCGCCGACGTGCAGGACGTCGTGCCCCTCGTGGTCGACTACGCCCCGGTCCACGGCCTCACCCCGACCGGCCCCACCGGACAACTCGGCGTCGACCCCCTGCTGACCGACACCACCGACGTCGTCGGCCAACTCCAGAACGTCACCCACCAGCTCAGCCTCACCACCGGCGACAACGGCCTCGACGTCAAAGCCGGCGTCCTCGGCGCCATCGCCGTCGACCCCACCGCCGTCGGCATCGGCGCCACCGTCCTGCCCGGCATCGGCCTCGGCATCGGCCCCGGCGGCCTCAGCA
>NZ_JAXCFQ010000016.1:79161-170385 GCF_056150265.1 Micromonospora desertarenae | reverse complement strand
CGACACGGCCGGCTTCTCGGCCGGGGCGGCGAACGCGGTGGCGGGGGCGGCGAGGGCGCCGCCGGTGAAGGCGAGACCAGCAGCGGTCAGAGCGGTCTTACGCAGGATGTCGGTACGCATGGTGATCACAAGCCTTTCGATCGGGGGAAACGCGAGGCACACCAAACGGGGGGCGGTGTGGGCCGCGTCAAGGAAAGGTCGTGCATGAAGGGGGGTCGCTTCCGGCGGCCAGGGGCCTGCTCGGGCGTCCCGGGGGTGTAACCATCCGGCCCGGCCCACCATTCCGGCGGCTTCGGAGGCCGGGGGCCTGCTCGGCCCGTCGGGGTGTGTCAACGACCCGTGGCGGGCGGGGCATTCCGCCCGCGACCCGTGGGCCGTTCACCCGCGCTCGCTGGCGCCCGGGGAGGCGCGGCGGGTATGCCATGTTCAACGACCCCGACCCGCCACCGATTCCGCCGCCAGGGTGGCCCCGACCACCCCACACCGGCACCCAAACCCGGCACCCGGACCCAAGACCGGACACCATGAAACGGACAGACCGCACTTCGCCGGATATCGGGTTCGCCACCGGCGCCGGCTCGCCGAACCGCGCAGCTCGGCCTCAGGACACCGCACCCTCACTCGGCACCCACACCGACCGCGCCCGCCTCGTCGGCGACGGGCGCGGTCCTCTGGCGATCGGCGTGCCGTCGGGGCGAGCACCTCACCCTCGGTGGGCTGATACCCCTGCGTCATGAATATGCCGCGGAGGCATCACGGTCGCGTGCGTCCGCTCCTCGGCGGGCGCGGTCTCCGCGGAGATCGTCCGGTCCGGCCGTGCCCGCCCGGGCCGGCCACGGTTCACCCCCGGCTGTGCGACATCTGCCTCCCCGGCTTGAGGACATCGCGGCGCCCCGACGGCTATCGGCACATCCAGCCGGCATGGCGTGTCACGCGGCCGTCGCCCCGATCCACGCAGAGTTCGTCGGCCTTCCGGTCTACCCAGTAGGACTGCCCGGCTTCGACGAAGACCGGCTCGCGCAGGTGGAACCAGCGGTCCACCACCGTCACCAGGAGCAGGCGCTCGGCCGTCGTCCGCCCGCTCATCGCAGCCGCCTGCCCACCGGGTCACCACCGTCGAGGTCAGTCATGGGACAGGGCGGTCAGTTCCTCCTCGAGCAGGCGGGCGAGCCCCGGCTGCCGGTCGGGGTGGCTGGCCGGGGTCATCCCGCGGCTGGGCATCTCCACGATCATCAGCAGGTAGAGGTGCATCCGGTAGAGCCCGAGGCGGCGCCGCACGCCGGCGTCGAAGACCGGCGGCTCGTCCGCCGCGGCGGCGTAGCCGCGGAGGAACGGGTGGTCCGGCTCGTCCTCGGCCCGGCGCAGCAGCAGCGGGGAGACCAGGTCCACGAGCGGGTCGCCGAAGAGGTAACGCTCCCCGTCGACCAGCCCGCACATCCGGTACGGGCCGTCGCCGTCGGGCTCGGCGAGCACGTTGCCGTCCCAGCCGTCGAAGTGCACCAACGCCGGGCGGCGTACCTGGTCGAGCAGCCGGCGGTGCCGTCGCACCACGGACCGGATCCGCTCCACCGGCACGGGTACCCGCCAGTCGGCGGCGTCGGCGAGCAGTTCCTCGATCATCGCGGCGAACGCCTCGGCCCAGGTCGACCCGCCGGTGCGTCCGTCGTCGTAGCCGAAGCGGTCGCCGGTGACCCGGTGCACGGTGGCCAGCACCGTGCCGAAGTCGTACCGCGCCCGGTCGCCGTCCACTCCGGACGCTGCCAGGTCGCTCAGCGACCGGCCGGGCAGCCGGCCGGTGACCAGCCACTCGCCCAGCACCGGATCCACGCCGTGGTGCAGCACCGGCGGTACGGGAACCCCCGGCGCGTGCGCCGCCGCCAGCCGGAAGTAGCGGGCCTCGGCGGCGGTCAGGCCCCGCTCGTAGCGCAGCAGCGGCACGGCGGGCGGCGGGGCCACCTTCAGCACCGTCTCGCGGCCGTCGTCCAGGCGGACCCACCAGACGGCGGCGTAACCGCCCCCGGCCAGCGGGCCGCACGCCGCCACGCCACGATCCGGTCCGAACGAGGCCCGGACGTAGCCGGCCACGTCGGTGGGGGAGAGGACCCGCTGGGTGGGACTCGCCCCGCTCATCCCGCGCTCCGCCGCGCCGTCCACGTCACGCGCGCCACACTAGTCCCTCCCGCACCGGTGCGGCAGGTGCCTGACGGCCGAGTCGGTTGCGACATCAGCTCCCAAGGGGAACAGGGGTACGGCCCGACCCGGTGGCGGCCCGGGCACCTGATGGCCGGTCGGCCGCGAGCGCGTGGCTCAGCCGAGGCGTACCTGTGCCGGCTGCTCGGCCGGTGCCTTCCCGGCGCGACCGTCACCCGCGGCCCCGGCGGCCCCCTTGGCCCCGGCGGAGCCGCCGGCGCCATCGGGGCCGGCGGAGCCGGTGCTGCCGGCGACCTCGACCGGCCGGGCCGGCATGATCGGCGCGTCCCGGCCGGTGCCGTGCCGGCCGTCGCCGTCGCGGCTCGCGGACTCCTCGTGGTAGTCCTGCTCGACGTTGACCGACCAGACGTCGTGGCCGGTGCCGCAGGCGATGTTCTCCGCGGTGAGCATGGCCGTCAGCATCGAGTGGTCCTGGTTGTTGTACCGGTGCATGCCGTTGCGGCCGACCGGGTGCACGTTGGGCACCTCGCGGGCCAGCCAGTCCCGGATCACGTCGACGTTGTGCTGGTAGCGCTCGTCGTAGACCGGATACGCCTTCGGCATCCGCACCACGTACCCGGCCTCGACCACGCCGGGGCGGACCAGGCCGAGCCGCTCCAGCTCCGCGGTCGCGGCGGCGATCAGGTCGGCGTCGGGCGTACGCCAGGTCTCGTCGTCCTCGAAGACGAAGTACTCCAGCCCGAGGCAGGTGCGGCCGTCCTTGACCAGGTGCGGCGACCAGGACCCGAAGTTCTGGATCCGGCCCACCTTCACCGCCGGGTCGTGCACGTAGATCCAGTTGTCCGGAAAGGAGAACTCCTCGGGCACCACCAGCGCGACGGTGAGGAAGTCCCGGTAGCGCAGGTCGGCCGCGGCGGCCAGCACCTCCGGCGGGGCCGCCGGGCGCAGCGCGGCGACCAGCTCGGAGATCGGCATCGAGGAGATGACGTGCTCGGCCGGCTCGGTACGCTGCCCGCCCGCGCCGTTGACCGTCACGGCGACCGCCCGGCGACGCTCGGGGTCGCGGTGCACGGCGGTCACCCAGGTCCCGGTGTCCACCCGGCCGCCGCGCCGGCGCACCTGTTCGGCGCACCGCTCCCACATCATGCCGGGCCCCAGCTTCGGGTACTGGAACTCCTCGATCAGGCTGGTCACGTCCTTGCGGTTGCGCTTGGGCAGCACCGCGTTGCGGACCGCCTTGGCCAGCGACAGGTTCTTGATCCGCTGCGCGGCCCAGTCGGCCTGCAACTGGTCGGCCGGCATGCCCCAGACCTTCTCGGTGTACGTCTTGAAGAAGATCGAGTAGAGCCGCCAGCCGAACCGGGCCGAGACCCACCCCTCGAAGTGCGACTGGTCCTTCGGCGGGCGCAGCCGGGCCCGGGCGTACGACCCCATGCAGAGCGCTGCCTCGCGCAGCCCGAGGTTGCGCAGCGCGTTCGTCGCGTTGAGCGGGTAGTCGTAGAGCGCGCCGCGGTAGTAGATCCGGCTCATCCGGGGGCGGAGCAGGAAGTCCTCGTCGGGCAGGATCTCGTGCCAGAACTCCTCGACCCGGGGCACCTTGGTGAAGAACCGGTGCCCGCCGATGTCGAACCGCCAGCCGTCCCGCTCTACGGTGCGGCTGATTCCGCCGACCACCTCGTCGGCCTCGAAGACCCGTACCGGCGCGCCGCGCCGCAGCAACTCGTACGCCGCGGTCAGTCCCGCCGGTCCCGCGCCGATGACCACCGTGCCGTGCTCGTCCGCCATGACCTGCCGCTTTCTGTCGTGTGGAGGGGGCCCGCATACCCGCCTGGGCGGGGATGTCACTCCCGTTCGGTGCGCCGGTCGACGTGTCAACGGCCGCGGAACGGGGATGTGGCACCGTTCGTGGCCGGGTGGCCGGATCCGGGAGAGGCATGGGCGACAGGGGGCGGGCCGACGCGGCCGGGCGCGGCGCGCTCGCCGGCCGCGCCGGGCGGGTGGCCGCCGGAGCGCGGCGGGCGGTGGCCCGGGTGCCGGCTCCCTGGCCGTACGTGGTGGCGGTCTTCGTCGGTACGAAGGTCGTGCTCAGCCTCGTCGGGCTGCTCGCGCTGAGCGCCTTCGACGAGGTGCCCTGGGCGCCGCCGCCGGACGAGACCACGATGCGCGATCAACAGCGGGCCGTCTCCGGTCACCGGTGGTTCTCGCTCTGGTTCGCCTGGGACACGTTCCTCTACGACCACCTGGCCCGGCTGCCGCTGGACGAGCCGTGGCGCGACTTCGGCTTCCCGCTGCTCTACCCGTTCCTGGCCCGGCCGCTGGCCCCGCTGCTGGGCGGGAACACCGCGCTGGCCCTGCTGGTGGTTGCCAACGTGGCGTTCCTGCTGATGCTCTACTACGCGTACCGGCTGGGGGAGCGGCTGCTCGGTGACGACCCGGCGGCCCGCCGGTTCGTCCGCTACCTGGTGCTGCTGCCGGCGGCGTTCCTGTTCCAGGCGGCGTTGACCGAGTCGCTCTTCCTCTGCCTGGCGCTGGCCGCGTTCCACTACGCCGAGCGGCGGCAGTGGCTGGTGGTCGGCGTGGTCGGCTTCTTCCTGGCGCTGAGTCGCTCGGTCGGGTTCTTCGTCGTCCTCCCGCTGGCCCTGGTGCTGCTGCGCCAGGGCGACTACCGGCTCGGGCCGCGGGCGCTGTGGCGGTACGTGCGGACGGGTTGGCCGCTGCTGCTGGTGCCCGCCGGCTGGGTGACCTTCATGGCCTTCTGCTACTGGCAGAGCGGGGACTGGTTCGCCTACAAGCACGCCCAGGAGAAGGGCTGGGGGATCAGCGTGCAGAACCCGCTGCCGGTGATCTGGCACGGCCTGACCGACGCGCCGACGCGGGACGCGGTGCGGGTGTGGATAGCGGTGGCCGTGCTGGTCGTCCTGCTCGCGGCCGCCCGCCGGATCGGCCTGCCGTACCTCGTCTACGGGCTGATCATGGTGCTGGTGCCGCTGTCGATGGGCCCGCCGGTGTACAAGAGCCTGCTGCGCTACCTGCTCGCCGCGTTCCCGGTCGGCCTGGCCCTGGCCCGGTGGGCCCGGCACGCCACCCTCGACGTCTGGCTGACCGCCGCCCTGGCCCTGCTCCAGGGCGCGCTCTTCGTCACCTGGCTCGCCTACTGGACCCACTTCATCATCTGAGCGCGGCGGCGGCCGGCCAGCGCGGGTCGCGCCGGCGGCGCGCTGCGGCCCGGCGCCGGGTGCGGCAGGATGGGCCGGTGGGCGAGCGCCGGGTGACCCTCGACGGGCTGGGTGCGTGGCTGGTCAAGGGGAACGCCGACCGGGTCGACCTGGCCGGGCGGTTCGCCAAGGATCCGCACGTGGACGCCTGGTGCGTCCGGCCCGGCTACCGGGTCGGGCTGATGCGTGCCGGCCAACCGGTGGTGTTCTGGGCGAGCGGCAGCCGCGGCCGGCTCCGCTACGGCGTGTGGGGCGTCGGTCGGGTCGCCGCCGCCCCGGTGCCCGGGGACGGCACGTGGACGCTGCCCCTGGCGCTGACCGTGCTGCCCGAACCGCACCGGGTCTCCCGCGACCTGCTCCGCGCCGACCCGCGGTTGGCCGGCGCCGAGGTGTTCCGCCAGCCGCAGGCGGCCAACCCCTCCTTCCTCACCGTCACCGAGTACGCCGCCCTGTGCGAGCACCTGCCCCCGCCCCGGTGACCGCCGGCTTCACCTGACCGGCCCGGCTCACTATGATCGGGTGAAAGTCCTTGCCGGGCGCTGTCATCAGACCGGCAGAAATCTTCGGGCGCGACCGGCGTGCCGGAAAGGGTGGGCATGGCACTGTCCGCGACCGTCCGCGCCGAGCTGCGCGACATCGTCGGCCCGGCGAACGTGCACGACGCCGAGGGCGACCTCGTCGCGTACGCCCGCGACGCCACCCCGCTCTTCACCCACCGGCCCGACGCGGTGGTGTTCCCGGCCGACACCGCCGAGGTCGCCGCGGTGCTGGCGCTGGCCACCCGGCACGGCGTGCCGGTGGTGCCGCGCGGCGCGGGGTCGAACCTGTGCGCGGCGACCGTGCCGCTGCGCGGCGGGATCGTGCTGGTGCTGACCCGGCTGAACGCGATCCTGGAGATCAGCGCCGACGAGTTGCTGGCCGGGGTTCAGCCCGGCGTCTCCAGCGCCGTGCTGGCCGACGCGGTCGCCGCGCACGGGCTGCTCTGGGCGCCGGATCCGGGCAGCCGGACCGTCGCCACCGTCGGCGGCACCATCGCGACCTGCGCCGGCGGGCTGCGCGGGCTGAAGTACGGGGTCACCCGCAACTACGTGCTGGGGCTGGAGGCGGTGCTGCCCACCGGCGAGGTGATCCGCACCGGCGGCCGGCTCTGGAAGGACGTGGCCGGCTACGACCTGACCCGGCTGCTCACCGGCTCGGAGGGCACCCTCGCGGTGATCACCGAGGCGACCGTGGCGCTGCTGCCGGCGCCCGCCTCCGCCAACACCGGGGTGGCGTACTTCCCGTCGCTGGCCGAGGCGGGCGAGGCGGTGGCCCGGGTGATCCGGGCCGGGGTGGTGCCGGCGACCCTGGAGTTCCTCGACCGGGCCTGCATCGACGCCGTGGAGGACTTCGCCCACCTGGGGCTGCGGACCGACGCCGGAGCGCTGCTGCTCTTCGGCGACGACGGCCCGCCGGACCTGGTCGCCACCCACCTCGACCGGATCGGCGCGGCCTGCGTGGCGGCCGGCGCGGTGGAGGTCACCACCGCCCGCGAGGTCGCCCAGGCCGAGGCGCTGCTGGCCGCCCGGCGCTGCGCGCTGCCGGCGCTGTCCCGGCGCGGCGGGGTGACCATCCTGGAGGACGCGACGGTACCGCGACCGCGGATCGCCGAGATGGTCGACCGGATCGACGCGATCGCCGCCCGGCACGGCGTCGCCATCGCCACCTTCGGCCACGCCGGCGACGGCAACCTGCATCCCACCTGCGTCCTCGACTCCGCCGACGACACCGACGCGGTACGCCGTGCCGAGGCGGCCTTCGCCGACGTCTTCGCCGCCGCCCTCGACCTGGGCGGCACCATCACCGGCGAACACGGGGTGGGCGCGGCGAAACTGCCGTTCCTGGCCGCCCGGCTCGGCGACGACCAGCTCGCCCTGCTGCGCCGGATCAAGACCGCCTTCGACCCGGCGGGCATCCTCAACCCCGGAAAGCTGGGCTCGTGACCGGCGACGTGTTCGACCCCGGGCAGCTGTCCCGCTGCATCTCCTGCGGCTTCTGCCTGCCCGCCTGCCCCACGTACGCGATGACCGGCGACGAGGCGTCCTCGCCGCGCGGCCGGATCACCCTGATGCGGGCCCTGCAGGACGGCACGCTGCCCCCGGACGATCCCACCCTCGCCGAGCAGTCCTCGTTCTGCCTGGGCTGCCGGGCCTGCGAGCCGGTCTGCCCGGCCGGTGTGCAGTACGGCAGCCTGCTGGAGCAGTGGCGGGTGCACCAGTGGCGTGGCCGGCGCCGGCCACCGCTCGCCCGGGCGCTGACCCTGGTCGCCGGGCAACGGTGGCTGCTGCGCCTGCTCGGCCTGGTACGCGGCGCAGCCCGCGGCCCGGCCGCACCTTCGACCACCGCCGGACCGGCCGCCGCCCCGCCGACCACCGCCGCTGAACCGGCCGCCGCCGAATCGGGCGCGGGCGAACCCGCCGGGCAGCTCATGCTGGGCTGCTTCGAGCGGGCGCTCTACCCGGCGGTCAGCCGGGCGGCCCGGGCCCTCGACCCGGCGCTGGCCGTACCGAGCGCGCAGGGTTGCTGCGGGGCGCTGCACGCGCACAACGGCGACCTGGCCGGCGGTGAGCGGCTGGCCCGGCGGCTCGGCGAGGAGCTGCCGGGGACCATCGTGACGACCTCCGGCGGCTGCGCCGCACACCTGGCCTCGGTGCTCGGGCCGCGGCGGGTGCGGGAGCTGTCCACCTGGCTCGCCGGCCGGCCGCCCGGCACCGAACTGCGGGTGGCCGGCCGGCGGGCCCGGGTCACCCTCCAGGACTCCTGCCACCTGCGCAACGGGCTCGGCGTCTTCGCCGAGCCCCGGGCGCTGCTGCGCCAGGTGGCCGACTACGTCGAACTGCCCTCGGCGGCCACCTGCTGCGGCGCCGCCGGCACGTACTCGCTGCTGCGGCCGAAGGACTCCCGGCGGATCCTGGACGCCAAGCTCGACGAGATCGAAGCCGCCGGGGTGGACCTGGTGGTGGCGGTGAACCCCGGCTGCCTGCGTCAGCTGCGTACCGGACTGCGCCGCCGCCGGTCGGCGGTGCGGGCCGTGCACCTGGCCGAGCTGCTGGCCGAGGCGACCGCGCCCGCGCCGCCGGCCTGACCGCGCCCTCGACGGCAGCGCCGGTCGCCGGGTGCCCGCCGCCCCGTCCCGGCCACCCGCCGGCGGGTTGACCCCGGCCGGCGGGCGCGCCGGCCGGGGTCCCGACTCACTCGGTGCGGATGCCGTCCGGGCGGGTGAGCCGCCAGAGCACGGGCAGGCTGAGCCCGGTCACCAGCAGCACCACGGTTGCGCCGAGGGCGGTGGAGAGGCCGAGGACCGGCCAGGCGATCACCACCGGGGCCTGCACCATGCGCAGCAGCACCGCGCCGAGCCCCAGCCCGAAGACCACCGCCAGGGCCAGCCCGATCAGCACCGGCACCGCTGTCTGCCAGAGCACCGACCAGCTCAGTGTGCTCCGTCGGGTGCCGACCGCGACCAGCATGGCCAGCAGCCGGCGCCGCTCGCGCAACTGCTCCAGGACACCGACCAGCATGCTGGCCGCGATCAGCAGCAGGGTGACCACCGCGCCGATGTAGAGGCCGCGCTGGATGTTCACGAACTTGGTGGCCTGGGTGGTGCGGGTCAGCGTGAGGACGCTGGCGGACAGGTCGACACCGGCGGCCGCGTTGCGGACGTGCTCGATCGCGTCCGGGCGGCCCGGGTCGAGCCGCAGGTACGCGTCCGTGCGCAGCGGGCCCAGCCGGGCCGGCGCGACGGCGGCCGGGGTGGCCAGCACGGCCGTCTCCTGGTGGCCGGCCGGGTGGGGCCGGACCGGTGCCTCCCGAGCGGCGTCGGGCACCCGCCAGGTGCCGGCGCCGTCGCCCACCGCCACGGTGGCGCCGGGCCGGACGGCCGCCGACTGGCTCTCGGCGCCCGGTGCCCGCACCACGAACACGTCCCCGTCGGCGCAGCGGTCGAGTCGGGCGAACTCGGCCAGCTCGGCGCAGTCGCCGATCCGCAGGTCGGCATAGCCGTCCACGGCGGTGAGCGCGGTGACCAGCGTGCCGTTGGTGCTGGTCACGCCCGGGGCGGCGGCCAGCCGGTCCAGCGCGGCGGCGGCGTCCGGCCGGGCCGGGAACTGCACCAGCACCTGGGCACGGGACGGATCCTGCCCGGTCGAGTGGGTGAACTCGTCGGCCACGCCGGCGAAGAGCATCTGCAGGCCGATGGTGCCGGCGACGGCGACCGCGACGCCGTTCACCAGCCGCGCCGAGGCGGCGCTGTCGACCTGGAGCCGGCGTACCGCCAGCTGCCACGGCACCGGGCCGCCGCGCAGCCCGCGGACCACCAGGTCGGTCAGCCAGGGCAGCAGGGTGACAGTGCCGATCAGCAGCAGCACCGCGCCGGCCGCCGTCTGGTTCTCGGCGCCGACCGGCGTCACGCCGGCCCCGGCGGCCAGCAGCAGTCCCAGCCCAGCGCCGGGCAGCAGCAGCCGCCACGCCAGCCGGCGGCGGACCGGGGTGGCCCGTCGGGTCACCCCGAGCGGCTCGACCACCACCGCGCGCAGCGCCACCATGGCCACCAGCACCGCCAGCGCCGGCACCGCCAGGGCGATCCCGACGACCAACGCCAGCGGCGGGCGCACGTCGGCCGCGTACACGCTGAGGTCCATCAGCGTGACCAGCGGCACCACCTGGCGCCCGGCCAGGAAGAGCAGGCCACCGACCGCGACGCCGAGCAGCGCGGCGGCGGCGGCCTCGCCGGCGGCGATCCGGCGGATCATCCCGGCGTCCGCGCCGACCAGCCGCAGCGCCGCCAGCCGCCGATCCCGGCGTTCACCGCCGAACCGCACGGCCGCGCCGAGGAAGACCGCGATGGGCAGCAGCAGTACGACGAAGACGACCACCACGAGCAGCATCAGCACCGGGCCGAAGCCCTCGCCGGGCAACCCGCCCCCGAAGGCGTCCAGCCGGGTCGCACCCTGGTCCGCCGAGAGCGTGCCGCTGCCCAGGTAGTAGGCCAGCTCGTTCGGCCCGGCCAGGCCCTGCGGGCCGATGGTGCCGGTGATCCGGGCGCCGCCAAGACGCGGCGCGAAGAGCGCGCCGTCGGGCGAGCGGAGCAGGTCGCGCAGCGCGGGGGAGAGCACCACCTCACCCGGACCGGGCAGCGTGGTCAGCCCCGGCGGCACCGGCGCGGCCGGACCCTCGGGACGCAGCACCCGGCCCCGGACCGGTCGGTCCCGGAAGGCGCTGTCGGTCGCCTGGATCAGCAGGGTGTTCGCGGCGGCCGGGATCCGCTCGCCCATCCGCAGGTCGTCGCGGGCGTCGCCGCGGGCCTGCCGGGCGTCCAGCGCGTGCGGTACGGCGGCCGCCAGCAGCAGCATCGCCACGCCGATGCCGACGCCGAGCGCGGTGAGCACCGCGCGCAGCCAGCCCTCCCGGCCGCCGGTGACGGCCATCCGCGCGCCCATCGCCAGGTCGGCCGCGCCGTCGCGCAGCCGGCTCACGCGGCGGGCTCCAGGTCGCGGGTACGCCCGTCGCGCACCACCACCTCCCGATCGGAGTACGCGGCCACCCGCGCCTCGTGCGTCACCAGCACCACCGCCGCGCCGGTCTCCCGGGCGGCTCCGGTGAGCAGCCGCATCACCCGTTCGCCGTTGAGCGAGTCCAGCGCCCCGGTCGGCTCGTCGGCGAAGACCACCTGGGGCCGGGTCACCAGCGCACGGGCCACCGCGACCCGCTGCCCCTGCCCACCGGAGACCTCGCCGGGCCGCTTGCCGGCCACCTCGGCGACCTCCAGCCGGTCCAGCCACTCGGCCGCCCGGCGCTCGGCCTCGCGCCGGCCCAGGCGGTCCAGCCGCAGCGGCAGCGCCACGTTCTCCAGGCAGGTCAGCTCCGGCACCAGCTGGCCGAACTGGAACACGAAGCCGAACGCCGCGCGGCGCAGCGCGCTGCGCTCGCTGTCGGAGAGGGCGCCCAGGTCGCGCCCGGCGAAGCGCACCCGGCCGGAGTCCGGCCGGACGATGCCGGCCAGGCAGTGCAGCAGGGTGGACTTCCCGGAGCCGGACGAGCCCATCACGGCCACCACCTCACCCCGGTCGACCCGCAGGCTCGCGCCGGCCAGGGCCCGGGTCGGCCCGAACGAGCGGTGCAGGTCCTCGGCGACCAGCAGCGGGCCGGTCACGGCAGCACCGTCTTCGCCAGCTCGTCGAGGCGGGCCGCGGTCAGCTCCAGCCAGCGCAGGTCGGCCTCCAGGTGGAACAGGGCGTGGTCGCAGATCAGCTGCTCGGCGAGGTCGCCGTCGCGCTTGCGGCGGGTCAGCTCGCGCATCATCCGCAGGTGCTCGGCGCGCTGCACGTCGAGCAGGTCGGCGGCGCTGCGGCCGGTGAGCAGCGCGAGCACCACCTTGGTGTAGAGGGTGCTCTGCAGGTAGGGCTCGGGCTTCTCGGCCCGGGCCAGCCAGCCGGCCACGTCGGTGACGCCGGCCTCGGTGATCGCGTACCGCTTGCGCTCCGGGCCCTCGCCGGGCTCGACGGCCTCGACCTCGACCAGGCCGCTGCGCAGCAGCCGGGACAGGGTGGCGTAGACCTGGCCGTAGGCGAGCGGGCGGGCGTGGCCGAAGCGCTCGTCGTAGAGGCGTTTGATGTCGTAGCCGTGCCGGGGGGTGGCCTCCAGGAGGCCGAGGAAGGTCTGTCCGATCGACATGCCGAGGACTATACACATCGCGTATACGCCGAATGTATACACCCGGAAGTCCTCAGCTGTCCCTTTCCTGCCGGGGGCGCTCGGGCCGCCGGTCGCGGCCGGCGGCAAGATCGGGGGCGACCTGTCCCGCACGCGACGGAGGTTCCGTGTTCGCCCTGCCCCTGACCGAGGACGCGGAGCTGCGTCCGCTCGACCCGTGGCTGGCCGAGGAGTTCCTGGCCCACCTGGACCGGGCCCGGGAGCACATCGCGCCCTGGGTGTCACCGTCCTTCGTGGCCACCGACCTGCCCTCGGCCCGCGCCGTGCTGCAGCGCTACGCCGACCGCTGGGCGCGCGACGCCGGCGGCATCTGGGGGATCTGGCGGTCCGGCACCCTGGTCGGCGGCGTCATGTTCGTCTCGTTCGACGTGACCGTCGGGGTGGCCGAGGCGGGCTGCTGGCTGGAACCCGGCGCCGAGGGACGCGGCCTGATCAGCCGCGCGGTCGGCCGGATCGTCGACTGGGCCGTGCGGGAGCGGGGCATCCAGCGGGTGGAGTGGCGGACCAACGCCGAGAACGCCCGCAGCATCGCCGTCGCCCGCCGGCTCGGCATGCACCACGACGGAACGCTGCGGCAGGTCTATCCCGGCCCGGCCGGTCGGCGCGTCGACATCGAGGTGTGGTCGGTCCTGGCGCCCGAGTGGCGCGGCGGATCAGACGTGCCCGAGCACCGCGTCCAGTGACCGGGGCACCCGGTCCGGCTCCACCGCCTCGACCAGCAGCCGCCCGTACGCCTCCTTGCGGCCGGCCCGGGTGCCGAGGAACCGGCGCAGCTGGGCGCTGACCGGGCGGCCCTGCTGTGCCGGCTGCCGCTGGAAGATCTCGAAGGAGTGCGCCTCGCCCTGGGCGGCGAACACCTCCCGGACGCCGGCGGGGCCGACCGCGCGGATGAGTTCGTCCTCCAGGTCGGCGACGCAGGCGTGGAAGCCGAGGTCCGCCATGGCCGCCCGGGACAGGCCGGTGCCGAGGCCGGCCAGCTCCAGGCTGCGCCGGACGAAGCCCTCCTCGTTCTCGTCGTAGAGGCCGGCCAGCCGCAGGTCGCGCCCGGCCGGGCCGAGCCGGGCGAGGAAGTGGCCGAGGTTGGTCACGCCGCCCATCGCCACCACCCGTACGCCCTCGGCGGCCAGGTCACGACCGCGCCGTGCGGCGAGGGTCAGCACCGCGGCCCGGTCGCTGGCCCCCTCGACCAGGACGACGGCGCGCGCGTCGACGGCGGCGTCGAGTTCGATCAGCACGGCACACCTCCAGCTCGGTCCCGGACATCATGCCGGCGACCGCGCCGCGCGCCCACCGCAATTCGCCGGGCGCACCGGCTGCCGCCCCCGAACCGGAGGCCACGGCGCCCCGGTCGGCCGGACTGCGCCCCGCTCGGCCCGGCGGTGCCCCCGGTCGCCCGGCGGCGCCCCGGCCGAGGTTGGCCGGGGCGCCGGGGCACCGGGGCGGGCGAGCGGCGCCGCCGGTCAGGGCAGCGCCTTCAGGAAGGGGCCGTGGTTGAGCCGGAACTCCCAGTTGTAGTAGCGGTCCCAGTTGATCGACCAGGTCATCAGGCCGCGGAAGTTGGGGTTGGTGCCGCTGCGCGGGGTGTACGACCCGCAGCTCTGGCCGCGTACCAGGCAGCTCACCGCCGCCTGCACGCCGGCCGGGGCGACGTAGCCGTTGCCGGCGCTGACCGAGGACGGCGCGCCGAAGGCGACCTGGTCCTCGCGCAGCGGCGGGAAGACGGCGTTGGCGTTGCCGGCCACCGGGAACCCGGCGAGCAGCATGTCGGTCATCGCGATGTGGAAGTCGGCCCCGCCCATCGTGTGGTACTGGTTGTCCAGCCCGACGATCGGTCCGGAGTTGTAGTCCTGCACGTGCAGCACGGTCAGGTCGTCGCGCAGCGCGTGGATCACCGGCAGGTACGACCCGGCGCGCGGGTCCTGCCCGCCCCACGGCCCCGGCCCGTAGAACTGGTAGCCGAGCTGGACGAAGAACGTCTCCGGCGCCATGGTGAGCACGAAGTTGGCCCCGTACCGCTGCTTCAGCGCGCGGATCGCGGAGATCAGGTTGACGATCACCGGTGTGGTGGGGTTGCGGAAGTCGGTGTCGCCGGCGTTCAGGTAGAGCGAGTGCCCCTCGAAGTCGATGTCCAGCCCGTTCAGGCCGTACCGGTCGATGATCGCCGAGACCGACCGGACGAAGGTGTCCCGGGCGGCGGTCGTGGTGAGCTGCACCTGCCCGTTCTGCCCGCCGATGGAGAGCAGCACCTTCTTGCCCTGCTGCTGCTTGGCGCGGATCGCGGCGATGAACTCGGCCTCGGTCTCGACGCCCGGGCACTCGGCAGCCGGGCAGAGCTGGAACCGGATGTCGCCGGAGGTGACCGAGGTGGGTTCGCCGAAGGCCAGGTTGATGATGTCCCAGTCGGCCGGCACGTCGGCCATCCGCAGGTAGCCGGAGCCGTTGGCGAAGCTGGCGTGCAGGTAGCCGATCAGCGCGTGCTTGGGCAGCCCACCCGGGGGTGGCGTGGTGGGCGGCGGTGTGGTGGGCGGCGGGGTCGTCGGCGGCGGCGTGGTCGGGGGCGTGCTGGTCGGCGGCGTCGTGGTGGGCGGGCTGGTCGGGCCGCCGCCGCCGCACGGCGCACCGTTGAGCGTGCAGTCGGTGGGGGAGCCGGCACCGGTGGCCAGGAAACCGAACGAGACCGAGGCGCCGGGCGCGATGGTGCCGTTCCACGAGCGGTTGGTGAAGGTGTGCCGCTGGCCGGCGCTGGTCACCGTGGAGTCCCAGTAGGACCCGAGCGTGGTGCCGGCCGGCAGGCTGAAGGCGACCTGCCAGCCGTTGATCGTGCCGGTGCCGCCGTTGGTGATGGTGTACTTGCCCTCCCAACCGGTGCCCCAGTCGGCGGTCTTGACGAAGGTGGCGGTCGGGCCGGCGGCCCGGGCCGGGGCGGCCAGGACGAGCGTGCTGGCGGCGGCGGTGGCGAGGGCCGCGACCGCGGCCAGCAACAGGTTTCGGGCAGGGCGACGCATCCGGACCTCCCGGTTCGAGGGCCGTCGGATCGACGGATGCACAATTATTAGGATTGTTAACTGTAGATGTCCAGCCCCCTGTCCGGCCCTCGGTGCCGCGGGTCCGCCCGGCGCAGGTGACCCGACGCCGGGGCGGCGGTGGCGACCGGCCTCCGCCGGCCATCAGTCCATCCCGGACGTCCGGCGGGGGATTTGTCGTACCCGGCGGTCACCATGCATCCATGGCTGTCCCCGCCCGCACCCCGCAGCCGGCCCCGCCGCGCTCGCTGCCCCTGCGCGAGGCGCGCACCCGGCTGACCCAGCTCGTCGCGCTCGCCGAGCTGACCGACACCGTCACCGTGCTCACCCGCGACCGCGACGCCCGTCCGGTGGCCGCGATCGTGCCGGCCGCCGCCGCCCGCACCGCCGCCCAGGCCCGCGCCGACGCCGACCGGCTCGCCGAGGTCACCGCCGGCTGGGCCCGCCGCCTCGACGAGCTGCACCGGCAGAGCGGCCGGCGGCACGCCGCCGAGCTGAGTACGCTCCGCACCGCGCTCGCCGAGGTCTGGGCCGAGCTGGACCGGCGGGTCGTGCCGGGCAGCGACCCCCGGCTGACCCGGCTGCGGGCCGCGCACGCCGACCTGCTGCCCCGCTGAGCGGTCCGGGCCGCCACCGGTCGCCCCACAGCCGGGTCATCCCGCGCCGAGCCGGAGATCGCCCGGACCTGGCGCCGATCGGTCCACGGGCCCGCGCCCGGATCGCCCCGGGCGGCCGGCCGACCGGGTCAGCCGCCGGCCGGGTACGCGTGGGTCTCGGCGGCCTTCACCGCCGCCCAGACCGGCTGCCCGGGCACCAGGCGCAGCTGGGCGGCGGCCGCCGGGGTGACGTCCGCGGCCACCACGATCGGGCCGTCCAACTGCACCCGCAGGTTGTCGCCGTGGCGCTGTACCCCGCTCACCCGGGCCGGCCAGGTGTTGCGGGGGCTGCCCTCGGGGCGGTCCGGGTGCAGGGCCACCGCCGCCGGCCGGAAGGCCACGAAGGCGTCCCCGTCGAGCCGCTCGGCGACGGTGAGCGCCAGGTCGTCGGCGACCCGGACGACGTGCCCCTCCGCCGTGCCGCGGTGCAGGTTCAGCCCCACCAGCCGGGCCACGTAGTCGGTGCGCGGCCGGGCGGTCACGGTGGCGGCGTCGCCCTCCTGCACCACCCGGCCGTCCTCGACGATGACCAGCCGGTCGGCCAGCACCAGCGCGTCCAGCGGGTCGTGGGTGACCAGCAGCGTCGCCCCCGGGTGGGCGGCCAGGTGCCGGTGCAGTTCGGCGCGGGTGTCCAGCCGGGTCCGCGCGTCCAGGGCGGCGAGCGGCTCGTCCAGCAGCAGCAGGGACGGCGTGACGGCGAGCGCGCGGGCCAGTGCCACCCGCTGGGCCTGCCCGCCGGAGAGCTGCCGGGGCCGCCGGTGGGCGTGCTCGGCCAGCCCCACCCGGTCGAGCCAGTCCATCGCCGCCCGGCGGGCGGCGCGCCGGTCGACGCCGTGCCGGCGGAGCCCGAAGGCCACGTTGTCCCGCGCGCTCAGGTGCGGGAAGAGCAGGTAGTCCTGGAAGACCACGCCGACCGGCCGGCGTTCGGTCGGCGTACGCACCCGGCGCCGGGGCCGGTCCAGGTCCACGCCGGCCAGCGTGACGTGCCCGTCGGTCAACGGGTGCAGGCCGGCGAGCGCGCGCAGCGCGGTGGTCTTGCCGGCGCCGTTCGGGCCGAGCAGCGCGACCACCTCGCCGGCGGCGATCCGCAGCGGCACGTCGAGGCGGAACGTGCCCCGGTCGGCGACGAGGTGGGCGTCGAGCAGCGCGGCGGTCACGGGCTGGTGATCCACCGGTCGCGCAGGGCGGCGAGGATGGCCACCGAGACGGTGAGCAGGATCAGGCTGAGCACCACGGCCGCCTCCAGGTCGGTCTCCAGCGCCAGGTAGACCGCCAGCGGCATGGTCTGCGTCCGGCCCGGGTAGTTGCCGGCGAAGGTGATGGTGGCGCCGAACTCGCCCAACGCCCGGGCCCAGCAGAGCACCGCGCCGGCGGCCAGCCCGGGGGCCACCAGCGGCACGGTGACGTGGGTGAAGGTGGTCCACCGCCCGGCGCCGAGGGTGGCGGCCGCCTCCTCGTAGCGCTGGTCCGCCCCGCGCAGCGCGCCCTCCACGGCGATGACCAGGAACGGCATCGCGACGAACGCCTCGGCGAGCACCACGCCGGCGGTGGTGAACGGCAGGGTGATGCCGAACGTCGCGTCGAGCCAGCCACCGAGCAGCCCGCGCCGGCCGAAGACCAGCAGCAGCGCCACCCCGCCGACCACCGGCGGCAGTACCAGCGGCACGGTGACCAGGGCGCGGACCAGCCGCCGGCCGGGGAACCGCACCCGGGCCAGCAGCCAGGCCAGCGGCACCCCGAGCAGCAGGCAGAGCAGGGTGGCCAGGGTGGCGGTCAGCAGCGAGAGCCGCAGCGCGGTGAGCACGCCGGGCTCGGCGAGCCGCCGCGGCAGGTCGGCCCAGGGCGTACGGGCCAGCAGCCCGATCAGCGGCAGGGTGAGGAAGACCAGCCCGAGGGCCGCCGGGAGCAGCAGCCCGACCGGGATGCCCAGGCGGGGCCGGGGCGGCCTGACCCGGCGCGGGGCCGGGGTGTCGGTGCGGGGCATCGGCGCTACGGGGCCTGGAACCCGGCCTCGGCGAGCACCGCCTGCCCTCGGCCGGAGCGGACGTACTCGACGAACGCCCGTCCGCCCGCCGGGTTCGGCGCGTCCCGGAGCGCGACGATCGGGTAGTCGGTGACGGCCCGCGCCGACTCGGGGAACTCGACGCCGGTCACCTTCGCCGCGGCCGCCCGGGCGTCCGTTCGGTAGACCAGGGCGGCGTCGACCTCGCCAAGCGTCACCTTGGACAGCGCCCCCTTCACGTCCTGCTCCAGGGTGACCGGGGTGAGCGCCACCGACGCCGCGTCCAGCGCGCTGCGCGCGGCCGCGCCGCAGGGCACCTGGTCGGCGCAGAGCGCCACCTTCACGCCCCGGTCCGCCAGGTCGGCGAGGCCGGTGATGCCCTTCGGGTTGCCGGCCGGCACGGCGATGACCAACTGGTTGCGGGTGAACGTGGCCGGCGTGCCGTCGGCGTTGCCGGCCTCGGTGACGGTGGCCATGGTGAGCGCGGCGGCCGAGGCGAAGACGTCGGCCGGCGCGCCCTGGTTGATCTGGGTGGCCAGCGCGGAGCTGCCGGCGAAGTTGAAGACCACTGTGGTGCCCGGGTGGGCGGCCTCGAAGTCCCGGCCGATCCGGGTGAAGGACTCGGTCAGCGACGCGGCCGCGAAGACGCTCACCGTGCCGGTGACGCCGCCGCTCGCGCCGGCCGGCCCGCCCGCCTGGTCGCCGCCGCACCCGGCGACCAGGGCGGCCACCGCGGCCCCGGCCAGGGCGACGCGTACCCGCCTCACGACGTGCCCCGACCGCGGCCGGCGCCGACCGGCCCGCCGCGCTCCACCACCACGGTGGTCGACTTGATCACCGCTACCGCCACCGCGCCGACCCGCAGGTCGAGATCGTCGACCGCCTCCCGGCTCATCAGCGACACGATCCGGAACGGGCCGGCCTGGATGTCGACCTGCGCCATCACGGTGTCCTTGACGACGTTGACCACGATGCCGCGCAGCCGGTTGCGGGCCGAGGAGGCGTCCGAGCGGTCGTCCGGGTCGGCCGCCTGCGACCGGGCGTACGCGGCCAGGTCGACCCCGTCGACCACCCGGTGGCCGTGCTCGTCGCGGACGGCGGCCAGCCGGCCGCCGTCGATCCACCGCCGTACGGTGTCCGGGCTGACGCCGAGCAGTTCGGCGGCCTCCCCGATCCGGAACCTCGTCACGGGCTCACCCTAGCCGACGCAGCTGCGAACCGGAACCGGGTGGGCGGCCCGCAGATCCCCGGTCAGCCGGCGCTTGCGCCTCGCACCTGCGGGTGGTGTCGGGACGTCCCGGCCGGCCCGGGACGTCCCGACCCGCCGGTCAGCAGTTGCGCAGTTCCGGGGACTGGTTGAGCAGCTGCCCCCGGGCGGAGACGAAGCCCCGGTACGCCGCGGAGTCGACGGCGGCCGGGCGGAACGCGGCCACCCGGTGGCAGTTCTGGAAGGCGAGCCGGACGTTGAAGTGCCGCTCCAGGCCACCCCGGATCGCGTCGCTCGCCATCGCCCGCAGCAGTTGACCGCGCTCGGTCTCGGTGGGTGGCGGGACGGCGTCGTCGGCGTGGTCGGCGCCGGTGGCCTCCAGTTCGGCCACCACCCGGCGCACCGTCTCGAAGGCGTACGGCAGGGAGTCGCGGACGCAGGCGACGAACTCGGCGTCGTCGACCGGGCCGCGCTCGGCGGCGTCCAGCAGGGCGGGCGGAACGGTGAGCGACATGGCTCCTCCTCGGGTGCAACGCTGATTGGCAATGAACACGGTTTCCATTACCGGCGTGCACTGAGGACACCACAGGGGTCGACGGGGCGTCAACAGGTTCCGGGCGCGTCGCATCGGCGGCGCGGGTCGGCCGCCGGCGGTGGTGGGGTGCGGGACGAGGTGTGCCGGGCGGTGTGCCGGGCGGTCAGCCGCGCCGGCCGCGCCCCTTCAGGTGCCGGCCCAGCTCGCGGGCGATCTCGCGGTTGGCGTCCCGCTCGGCCAGCGCCTGCCGCTTGTCGTATGACCGGCGGCCCTTGGCCAGGGCGAGTTCGACCTTGGCCCAGCCGTTGGCGAAGTACATCGACAGCGGCACCAGGGTCAGGCCGCCCTCCCGGACCTTCTCCCGGATCCGGTCGATCTCCACCCGGTGCAGCAGCAGCTTGCGGGTCCGCCGGGGCGCGTGGTTGGTCCAGCTGCCGAAGCCGTACTCGGCGATGTGCAGGCCGTACAGCATCAGCTCGCCGTCGCGTTCCTGGGCGAACGCGTCGACCAGCGACGCCCGGCCCTCGCGCAGCGACTTCACCTCGGTGCCGGCCAGCACGATCCCCGCCTCGTACGTCTTGAGCACCGTGTAGTCGTGCCGCGCCCGCTTGTTCGAGGCGATCAGGGTGCGGGTCTGCCGGGACCGGTCCACCCGGCGAAGGATAGCCGCCGGGTCAGCCGGCCCGGGCCTGGGCGGTGAGGCCGTCGAGCAGCCGGTCGACCGCGGGCGACCGGTGCCGCCCGGCGACCGTGGCCGCGTACACCTGCCGGACCGGTGCGTCGTCGGGGTGCAGCCGGAGCAGCACCAGGTCGGCCGGGGTGGCCCGGACGGCCAGCGCCGGCACGAGCGCGACCCCCAGCCCGGCCGCCACACAGCCCAGCTTGCCGGTCCAGTCGGCCGCGACGATGTCGATCCGGGGCCGGAAGCCGGGCGGCATGGCGGCCCGCATCAGCGGGTCGTCGGCGCCGGTCGAACCGGTGACGAACGAGTCGTCGGCCAGTTCGGCGAGGCGCACCGTGCGCCGCCGGGCCAGCCGGTGCCCGCGCGGCACCGCCACCAGCAGCCGCTCGTCGAGCAGGTGGCGCAGGTAGAAGCGGCCGCCGTCCAGCGGCTGGTCCGGCGGCGCGGTGACCACCGCCAGGTCGGCGTCGCCGGCGAGCAGCCGCTCCAGCAGGGCCGGCGTTCGCCCCTCCACCAGGGAGAGCGCCACCTGCGGGTGCGCGTCCCGGAACGCGGCCAGCGCGCGCGGCACGAGGGCCGCCATCGCGGTGGGGAACGCCCCGACCCGGAGCCGACCGGCGCCCAGCCCGCGCAGCGCGTCCAGTTCCCGGTGCACCGTGTCCAGCCGTTCCAGCACCGCCTCGGCGTGCGGCAGCAGGCAGCGCCCCGGTTCGGTCAGCGCGACGCCACGCGGCAGCCGGTCGAAGAGCACCACCCCGAGGTCGGCCTCCAGGGCGGCGATCTGCCGGGACACCGCCGACTGGGTGTAGCGGAGTTCCCGCGCGGCGGCGGTGATCGACCCGTGCCGGGCCACCGTGCGGAACACGTCGAGAGCGTGCGACTGCATGACCGGCAGGCTACCGCCAGCCATGCAACGCAAGCATGGCAGGCATCATCAACATTCGTTGGTGGCATCGGTCCGGAACTCCTACCGTTGCCGGCATGACAGAGATCGCCGTACTCGGCACGGGCCGGATGGGGGCGTCGATCGCCCAGCGCCTGCTGGACACCGGGCACCGGGTGACGGTGTGGAACCGCACCGCCGCCCGCACCGCCCCGCTCCAGCGGGCCGGCGCCCGGGTGGCCGCCGCCCCGCCCGACGCCGTCGGTCGGGCCGAGGTCGTCGTCACCATGCTCACCGACGCCGCCGCCGTCGACGCGGTGCTGTCCGGTCCGGACGGCGCGGCGCCGGCGCTGGCTCCGGGCGCCTGCCTCGTCGAGATGTCGACCATCGGCCCGGCCGCGGTGCGGGACCTGGCCCGCCGGTTGCCCCCGGCGGTCGACCTGGTCGACGCCCCGGTCGGGGGCAGCGTCGCCGCCGCCCGGGCCGGCCGGCTGCGGGTCTTCGCCGGCGGCGCCGGACCGGCGGTCGAGCGGGTCACCCCGGTCCTCGCCGCGCTCGGCAGCGTCCGGCACTGCGGCGACCTCGGCAGCGGCGCCGCGCTGAAGCTGGTGCTCAACACCGCGCTGCTGGTAGCGGTCACCGGGCTGGCCGACACGCTCGCGGTGGCCGGCGCGGTCGGCGTCGACCGGCGCACCGCGCTGGACGCGCTGGCCGGGGGCCCGCTCGCCGGCGCGCTGGCCCGGGCCACCGCCCCGGACGCCGACTTCCCGGTCGCGCTCGCCGGCAAGGACCTCGACCTGGTGCGGGACGCCCTCGACGGCCTGCCGGCACCGCTGGTCACCGCGGCCCGGACCGCGCTGGCCGCCGCCCCCGACCCCACCGCCGACATCGCCACCCTCGTCACCCTCGTCACCCGGGAGTCCCTGTGAAGCTCACCCTCGACAACCCGAGCACCGTCGCCGCCCCGTTCGGCGACCGCTTCGCCCACCTGGCCCGCCTCGACCTGGCCGGCGGGGGCGCCCTGCTCGTGCTCGCCGGTCAGGTGGCCGTCGACGACGCCGGTCGCGTGGTCGGGCCGGGCGACATCGTCGCGCAGTCCGAACGGATCTTCGAGATCGTCGGTGGGCTGCTCGCCGCCCACGGCGCGACCCTGGACGACGTGCTGCACATCCGGACCTTCCTCACCGACCTCGGTGACCTGCCCGGCTACGCCACGGTCCGGCGCCGGCTCTTCACCGCCGTACCGCCACCGGCCAGCACCACGGTGGAGGTGAGCCGGCTGTTCCTGCCCGACGCGCTGATCGAGGTGGAGGTGACCGCGGCCGTGCCGCCCGGGCGGGCCTGACCGCCGGGCGGACCGGCCCGCCCGGGCCGCCGCGATCCCGGCGATCAGCGCTACGCCTGCCGGCGGAGCCGCTCGGCCAGTTCCCGGACCGCCTCGGCGAAGCGCTCGTCGGACTCGCCCGGCCAGTGCCCGAGAATCGGCGGCGGGACGCTGTCGCTCGGCGGTGGCAGCACGTCCCACGGGTCGCGCAGCCGCCGGTCGACGGCGCCCGCCGGCCCGAGCACGGTCGGCGCCTCGCCCCGGCGGTGCGGGGAGAAGATCCAGCCGCCGATCTGGTCGGTGTCGCGCCACAGGTTCAGCCACCGCCAGCCGACCCGGTCGCCCACCTCGCGCAGCACGTCCGGGTTGACGTACTCGGGGAAGAGGCGGGTGTAGAGCCGGCGCAGCGGCGACCCGTACGTCAGCAGGGCCACCCGGCCGCTGACGTGCGGCGGCAACTGGAGCACGGTCGCGGCGAGCAGCACCGAGCCGTGACTGTGCCCGGCCAGCAGCACCCCGACGCCGCTCTCGGCGAGGTAGGTGATCCGCCGGCTCAGCTCCGGCACGGCCCGTTCCGCGTAGCAGGGCGGCGCGAACGGATGGGCGGCCCGCGGCCAGAAGGTGCCGAGGTCCCACACCACCCCGATGTACCGGCGGAACTCGGCCGTCCGGTAGGCGAAGATGCCCCCCACCACCAGGACCAGCACCACCGCCGCGACCACGTAGCTGCCGATGCCGATGCCGAAGTTGACCATGCCGGCCGGCAGCCCGAGGTACCGCTGGACGAAGTCGCCCGGATGGATGCCGACGAGCCCGAGGACGCTGGTGGCCATGCCGAGCGCGATCAGGCAGGCGTACACCGCGGCGAGCGGCTCCAACCGCTCGGTGAACCGGGCCCGCGCGATCGTCCGGGTGACCTGCCGCAGCCGGGGCGCCGCCTCGGGCGGGGCGTCGGGGAAGTCCCGGGCGACGGTCGCCGCGGCGGCGCGCAACCGACGGCGCCGGGTGGTCACGGTGACCAGCGCGGCGGCGAACACCATGGCGAGCACCGCGAGGAAGAAGCCGAAGATCGCCCACTTGTACATCAGCGGCGGGCTGAGCAGCACCCGGTCCGCGGTCGGCTCGTTGCGGTCGAGGAAGTCCGCCACCCGGTAGACCAGCTCGGCGGAGAACGCCGCCGCCAGGCCGGTGGCGGCGGCCGCGATGATCGGCGCGCCCAGCCCGCGCAGCGGCCCGCCGCCGCGCCGGCCCCGCGGCCGCCAGCCGCTGCGGCGGACCCGCAGCCACAGCACCAGCGTCCCGAGCCCGGCCAGCAGGACGGTCTGGAAGACCAGCAGGTACGTGACCATCTCCCCGTGCCCGGGCAGGCTGACCACGTCGGGCCAGGGCGCCCGGTGCGCCGCCACCGCGACGAGCACCAGGACGGTCAGCCCGCTGGCGGTGAACCGGAGCCAACGGGCCACCCGGTCGACCCCCCGGCCCGCGTCGGTCTGGTCGATCACCGGATGCGCGCAGACCAGCGCGAGACAGGCCACCAGCACCGCGCCGGTGGCCACCGAGAGCGCGACGGTGGCGGCGGAGGCGTCCGCCCGGGCCCGCGCGGTGAGCAGGGCGGCGTCCAGCGTGCCGAACGCGGCCGCGACGTGGATCGACCGCAGCCGCCCGACCAGCGGCGCGGCGTCCCACTGGCCCACCGCACTGAGCTGGTGCACGCTGGCGGTGGTGGCGGCCGGCGCCCGGAACGCGTCGAAGTTGCGGCCCGGGCGGGCGCCGAGCCGCCAGACCAGACCGATCGCGGCGATCGGCACGATCGAGAGCACGGCCAGCCGCAGCCCGGCCGGCCGGTCGCCGAGCCAGGACAGCCAGGTGCGCTCGGTGAGGCACTGCGGCGACGCCAGGCACCGCCAGGCGACCAGGTCCAGCGCCACCCCGACGATGGAGAGCACGTACAGGGCGGTCAGCGAGAGCGCCAGCACCCGGCAGAGCGCCTTGATCACGAGTTCGCTGCGACCCAGGCCGCGCGGACGCATCCAGATCGCCACGTTGCAGAGCATGAAGGGCAGCAGGAAGACCAGCGACAGCGTCCGGATCGCGGTGCCCGAGGGCAGGTCGCTCCAGCGGTACGCCTCCAGCACCACCCCGGCCGGCCCGCGGGTGTCCGGGTAGCCGGGGCGCGGCCGGAAGAAGCCGCCGCTGCGGTCCCCGGCCACCTGTGTCACGTTCGGGCGGTCCAGCACCTGGTCGGCGCCCGCGCCGGACACCCCGTGCACCCGCAGCTCCACGACGTCGTGCGACGTCGCCGGTCCATCGGACATCGGCCCCCCGAGACGTCACCGGCCACCGCCGGCCCCGGTGCCGCCAGCCACCTGGCGCCGCGCCCGTCTACCCGCCCCGCGGCCGGTCAACCGTGCCGCCGCGCCGCCCGCCCCACAGCCGGCCACCCGCGGTGCTGCGGCGCCGGGCCGGCGGGTGGTTGGATCACGCCATGGCGAACCCGGTGATCCTGAGCATCGACGACGACCCGGTGGTGTCCCGCGCGGTCGCCCGCGACCTGCGCCGCCGCTACGGCGACCGGTACCGGGTGGTCCGGGCGGCCTCCGGCGCGGAGGGGCTGACGGCGCTGCGGGAGCTCAAACTCCGGGGCGAACAGGTGGCGGTGCTGCTGGCCGACTACCGGATGCCGGAGATGAACGGCATCGAGTTCCTGGAGACCGCGATGGACCTCTTCCCGGCCGCCCGCCGGGTGCTGCTCACCGCGTACGCGGACACCGACGCCGCGATCGACGCGATCAACCTCGTCGACCTGGACCACTACCTGCTCAAGCCGTGGCACCCGCCGGAGGAGAAGCTCTACCCGGTGGTCGACACGCTGCTGGAGGCGTGGGCGGCCAGCCCGGACGCCACGGCGACCGAGATCCGGGTGGTCGGCCACCGCTGGTCCGCCCCCTCGTTCGCGGTGCGCGACTTCCTGGCCCGCAACCTGGTCCCCTTCCGCTGGCTGCTCGCCGACGATCCGGAGGGCGTCCGGCTGCTCGCCGCGGCCGGGGCGACCGAGGCGGACCTGCCGCTGGTCGTCACCGGCGAGGGCAAGGCGTTGATCGCCCCGACCGAGGCGGAGCTGGCCGGGCTGGCCGGGCTCACCGTGGTGCCCGCGGCCGACTTCTACGACCTGGTGGTGGTCGGCGGCGGCCCGGCCGGCCTCGGCGCGGCGGTGTACGGCGCCTCCGAGGGACTGCGCACGGTGCTCGTCGAACGCCGGGCCACCGGCGGGCAGGCCGGGCAGAGCAGCCGGATCGAGAACTACCTGGGCTTCCCGGACGGGGTGTCCGGCGCGCAGCTGACCGACCGGGCCCGCCGGCAGGCGCTGAAGTTCGGCGCCGAGCTGCTCAGCACGCGCGAGGTGGTGGGGCTGGCCGAGGCCGGCTCGGCCCGGCTGCTGCGCTTCGGCGACGGCACCGAGATCGCCGCGCACACCGTGGTGCTGGCCACCGGCGTCTCCTACCGGGTGCTCGACGCCCCCGGCCTGGCCGAGTTCACCGGGCAGGGCGTCTTCTACGGCTCCACCGCCACCGAGGCGCCCAGCTGCGTGGAGCAGGACGTCTACATCGTGGGCGGGGCCAACTCGGCCGGCCAGGCGGCGGTGCACTTCGCCCGGTACGCCGCCCGGGTGCACCTGCTGATCCGGGGTGCCGACCTCACCGCCTCAATGTCGCGTTACCTGATCGACCAGCTCGACCGGATCGACAACGTCGTCGTGCACCCGCACACCGTGGTGGCCGGCGGCGCCGGCAACGGCCACCTGGAACGACTCACCCTCTGCGACACCCGCAGCGGCCAGGCCCGCACCGTGGACGCGTCCTGGCTGTTCATCTTCATCGGGGCGGAGCCGCGCACCGAATGGCTCGACGGGGTGGTGCTCCGGGACCGGCGGGGCTTCGTGGTCACCGGGCCGGACCTGGTCACCGACGGACGACGCCCGCCCGGCTGGGCGCTGTCGCGGGATCCGTACCACCTGGAGACCAGCCTGCCGGGCGTCTTCGCCGCCGGCGACGTACGGGCCGAGTCGGTGAAACGGGTCGCCTCGGCGGTCGGCGAGGGCGCCATGGCCGTCTCGCTGGTGCACCGCTACCTGGAGGCGCAGTGACCACCCCGACCGACCGGCTGACCCCGGACCAGCTGCGCACCCTGTTCCTGTTCGAGGCGCTCGACGACGGGCAGCTCGGCTGGCTGGCCGAGCACGGCCGGGTGGAGCAGCGCGCCGCCGGCACCGTCGTCTACGCCGAGGGCGAGCCGGCCACCTGCTTCTTCGTCCTGCTCCGCGGGGCGGTGACGCTGAGCCGGCGGGTGCACGGCGACGAGGTGGTGGTCACCCGGACCGGCCAGCGCGGGGTGTACGGCGGGGCCACCCAGGCGTACCTCGACGACCAGGCGGAGCAGGTCTACCGCAACACGTTGCGGGCGGTCGACGCGGCGGAGTTCTTCGTGCTCCCCGCGGAGAGCTTCGCGCACGCCGTGCGCTCCTGGTTCCCGATGGCGATGCACCTGCTGGAGGGGCTGTTCATCGGGATGCGGAACGCCCAGACCATCGTCGGCGAGCGGGAACGGTTGCTGGCGCTGGGTTCCCTCTCGGCGGGGCTGACCCACGAGCTGAACAACCCGGCGGCTGCGGCGGTCCGGGCCACCTCGGTGCTGCGCGACCGGGTGGCCGGGATGCGGCACAAGCTAGCGATGATCGTCGACGGGCGGCTGGACGGGCGGGCGCTGCACACGCTGGTGGAACTCCAGGAGGAGGCGGTCGCCCGGGTGGCCGCCGCGCCGCAGCTGAGCCCGATGGCCGCCGCGGACGCCGAGGACGCGCTGGCCGACTGGCTGGCGGAGCAGCGGATCGACGCCGGCTGGGACCTGGCGCCGACGCTGGTCGCCGGCGGGCTGGACGAGGAGTGGCTGGCCCGGGTGCGGACGGCGGTGGGCGCGGCGGACCTGGAGGCCGCCGTACGGTGGTTGACCTACACGGTCGAGACCGAGCTGCTGATGCGGGAGATCGGCGACGCCGTCACCCGGATCTCCGGCCTGGTCGGCGCGGCCAAGCAGTACTCGCAGCTGGACCGGGCGCCGTACCAGGTGGTCGACGTGCACGACCTGCTCGACGCCACCCTGGTGATGTTCAAGGGCAAGCTGCCCGCCGGGGTCCGGCTGGTCAAGGAGTACGACCGCGGCCTCCCGCCGGTTCCGGCGTACGCGGCCGAGCTCAACCAGGTCTGGACCAACCTGATCGACAACGCGCTCGGCGCGATGGGGGAGAAGGGCACGCTGACCGTCCGGACCGGGCGCGACGGCGACCTGCTCGCGGTGGAGATCGCCGACACCGGGCCGGGCATCCCGGCCGACGTGCGCCCGCGCATCTTCGAGCCGTTCTTCACCACCAAGCCGGTCGGCACCGGCACCGGCCTGGGGCTCGACATCTCGTACCGGATCGTGGTCCACAAGCACCACGGCGACATCCGGGTCGAGTCCGCCCCCGGCGCCACCACCTTCCGGGTGCTGCTGCCGCTGACCGCGCCGGCGTCCGATCCGGAGCCGGCGCCCTGACCCGACCCGGCCGACACGCCGTTGGCACGCGCGTTCGACACGCCGTGTACGCGGCGACACGGGTCGGTCGCTGTCGGTAGTCTCGGGCGGCGTCCGGTTCACCCGCGTCCGCCCGGGAGGGTCCGTGGAGTCGATCGCCCGCCAGCGCCACCCGTCCGAGCCGGGCGACCCACCGGCCGAACCGCCCGACGACACCGCCACCGGCTCGGTCCTGCCCGAGCTGGAGGACTCGGCCTGGATGCACCACGCCACCGAGTTCGCGCACACCAGCTTCCGGGCGGTGGCCCGCCGGTTGCCCCGGCTGGTGCGCGAGGCGGTGGCGCTGGCCTGGGCCACCAGCCGCCGGGACACCGTCGCCTCCATCGGGTTGAACGTCGCGGCCGGGGTGATGACCACGTTCGGGCTGCTCGCCACGACCAGCGTGCTGCGCGAGCTGTTCGCCGCCGGTCCCACCCCGGACCGGGTGCGCGCCGCGCTGCCGGCGCTGGTACTGGCCGCCGCGGCGGTCTCCGCCCGGGGTGGCCTGCTGATCGCGGCCGGCTGGGCCCAGGCCCGGCTCACCCCGCAGATCAACTACGAGGTGGAGCTGCGGCTGTTCGAGGCCACCACGGCGGTCGACCTCGCCGCGTTCGACGACGCCGGCTTCGCCGAGGAGATGGACCGCGCCCGCGAGCGCGGGATCACCGAGGCGGCGTACATCGTGGACCACACGGTCAACCTGGTCACCGGGGTGGTCGGGATGGTCGCCACCGCGGTCGCGGTCGCGGTCATCCAGCCGGTCCTGCTGCCCTGCCTGCTGCTCGCGGCGGTGCCGGAGGCGGTCACCGCGGTTCGGGTGGCCCGCCGGCAGTACCTGGCCATGCTGGCCCGGATCACCCGCCGCCGGCGGATGTGGATGCTGGCCCACCTGATGGCCAACCGGCACACCGCGGCCGAGGTGCGCGCCTACCAGATGCGCGGGTTCCTGATCGCCGAGTACCGCCGGGTGATGGCCGTCGAGACCCGGGCCCAGCTGCGCCTGGTCCGGTCGCAGACCGGCACCCGGGTGGCCGGGGCCAGCGTCGCCGGGCTGGCCGCCTTCGGCGTCTACGCCGTCCTCGGCGCGCTGCTGCTCGGCGGGCTGGTGGCGCTCGCCGCGGCGGCGACCGCGCTGCTGGCCATCCAGTCCGCCCGGACCAGCCTCGGCGTCGCGGTCCTCGCCACCAACTCGCTCTACGAGGACGCCCTCTACTACCAGGACTACCGCGACTTCTTGGAACGCGCCAGCGGCCGGATACCGGCCACCGGCGGGCGGGCCGTCGACGGCTTCGACGTGATCGAGCTCGACCGGGTCAGCCTGCGCTACCCGGACACCGCCCAGCCGGCCGTCGACGAGGTGAGCCTCACCCTGCGGCGGGGGCAGGTGATCGCGCTGGTCGGCGAGAACGGCTCCGGCAAGACCACCCTGGCCAAGCTCATCGCCGGCCTCTACCGGCCGACCGGGGGCACTATCCGGTGGGACGGCGTGGACACCGCCGACCTCGACCCCCGCGCCGTCGGCGAGCACGTGGCGGTGATGACCCAGGACTGGTGGAAGTTCCCGTTCACCGCCGGGCAGAACATCCGCATCGGCCGCCACGACCGGCCACCCGGGCGGCCCGGGCCGAGCGTGCGGGACGCCGCCCGCGCGGCCGCCGCCGACGAGGTGATCGACAACCTGCCGTACGGCTACGACACGCTGCTGGACCGCGAGTTCAAGAACGGCCACGACCTCTCCGGCGGGCAGTGGCAGCGGCTGGTCGCCGCGCGCGGGCTCTACCGCGACGCCGCGCTGCTGATCTGCGACGAGCCGTCCGCCGCCCTCGACGCCCGGGCCGAGCACGCGCTCTTCCAGCACCTGCGCCGGCACCCGGACCGGGCGGTCGTCCTGATCACCCACCGGCTGGCCAACGTCCGGCACGCCGACCAGATCTTCGTGCTCGACCAGGGACGGCTGGTCCAGCACGGCACCCACGACGAGCTGATGGCCGCCGACGGCCTCTACCGGGAGCTGTTCGACCTCCAGGCCAGCGGCTACCTGGCCGGCGCACCGGGGTCCGGCGACAGGGTCGCCCGCTGACCGGCCCGCTCGCCGCCCCCGCCCGGTGTTGACCTCCAGTGCACTCGAATTCCTAGCGTGGGCGGCGCCGCCGGCGGAACCGCCGCCGGGGCGGACACCGCGAGGAGCACCACCATGCGTTACCGGGTACTGGGCGGCACCGGCATCGAGGTCAGCGTCCACGCCCTCGGCACGATGATGTTCGGCGCGGTCGGCAACCCCGACCACGACGACTGCGTGCGGATCATCCACGCCGCGCTCGACCGGGGGATCAACCTGGTCGACACCGCGGACATGTACTCGGCCGGGGAGAGCGAGCAGATCGTCGGCCGGGCGCTGCGCGGCCGGCGTGACGACGTCGTGCTCGCCACCAAGGTGCACTTCCCGATGGGGGAGGGCCCCAACCGGGGCGGGAACTCGCGCCGCTGGATCCTGCGGGCGGTGCACGACAGCCTGCGCCGGCTGGGCACCGACTGGATCGACCTCTACCAGGTCCACCGCCCCGACCACACCACCGACGTCGAGGAGACCCTCGGCGTGCTCAGCGACCTCGTCCGGGCCGGCACCATCCGGGCCTTCGGCTGCTCGACCTTCCCGGCCGAGGAGATCGTCGAGGCCCAGCACGTCGCCGAGCGGCGCGGCCTGGGTCGGTTCCGCACCGAGCAGCCGCCGTACTCGATCCTGGCCCGGGGCATCGAGGCCGACGTGCTCCCGGTCTGCCAGCGGTACGGCATGGGGGTGCTGGTCTGGAGCCCGCTCGCCTCCGGCTTCCTCTCCGGCCGCTACCGGCAGGGCCGTCCGGTGGACCTGGCGGCGGGGCGTCCGGCGCTGACCCCGGCCCGGTTCGACCCGGCACTGCCGGGCAACGCGGCCAAGTACCGGGCGGTCGAGCAGCTGGTGGAGCTGGCCGACGGCCTCGGCCGGACGCTGCCGGAGCTGGCGGTGGCGTTCACCGCGGCCCACCCGGGCGTCACCTCGACGATCATCGGCCCGCGCACCATGGACCAACTGGACGGGCTGCTCTCCGGCGCCACGCTGACCCTGGACGACGCCACCCTGGACCGGATCGACGAGATCGTCCCGCCGGGCACCAACCTGTACCCGCCGGACGGCGTCTGGCGTCCGCCGGCGCTGACCGACCCGGCCCGCCGGCGCCGGCCGGTCGCCGAGCGCTCCGCCGCCTGACCCGGCGCGCCGGGCGGCACGCCGCGGGCGGGTCCGTCGGGGCGGGTCGGCGCGGCGGGTGACAATGCCGGGGTGGATCACGCGGATCTGGTCAGGTTGAGCAAGCGGATGTCGCTCGCGTTGCGGCACCAGCCCGGCCGGTTCGGCCTTGCGCCCGACCGGGCGGGCTGGGTGCCGGTCGCGGAGTTCCTGGCCGCGCTGCGGATCGACCGGGCGGATCTCGACGCGGTGGTGGCCGGCAACGACAAGCAGCGGTTCGCGGTGGAGCGGGGCCCGGACGGCGTGGAGCGGATCCGGGCCAGCCAGGGGCACTCGTTCCCGGTCGACCTGGGGCTGGTGCCGGTGCCGCCGCCGGACACGCTCTACCACGGCACCGGCGCGGCGGCGGTGGCGTCGATCCGGGCCACCGGGCTGCACCGCGGCGGGCGGCACCACGTCCACCTGTCGCCGGACGTGGAGACCGCCCGCCGGGTGGGCGCCCGGCGGCCGGGCACGGTCGTGGTGCTCACCGTCGACGCGGCGGCGATGGCCCGCGACGGGCACGTCTTCTACCGCAGCGCCAACGGCGTCTGGCTCACCGACGCGGTGCCCGCCCGCTACCTGACCGGCACCCACTGACGGCGCACCGGGCCGGACCGGCCACCGCCCTGCCCGCGCGGCACCGGCACGCGGATCGCGGGCCGGGGCCGCGAGGGGCGCCGGCGCTCAGTCGGTGTGGCGGGCGAGGAAGTCGGCCAGCACCCGGGTATGCGTGGAGAACGCCAGCTCGGTCGGCTCGGTGAGCACCAGCCACTCGGTGGCCTCCTCGGTCGGCGCCGAGGGCGGCAGCTCCGCGGCCGGCCGCTCGGGCAGCTCGCCGAAGAGCATCATGGTGCCGCCGGCCGGGGCGCTGTGCACCGCGAGGAGCCGGGCGTCCGCGGCGTCGGCGAGCAGGCCGGTCTCCTCGCGCAGTTCCCGGACCAGCGCGTCGTTCCACTCCTCGCCGTACTCGACGAAGCCGCCCGGCAGCGCGAGCAGACCGCGCGCCGGCTCGATGTCCCGGCGGACGACGACCACGCCGAGGCCCGCGGCCGTCCGGACCGGCAGCACCGCCACCGCGACGGGCAGCGGGTTGCGCCAGACCGTCTGCCCGCAGACCGCGCAGACCCGCGGCCAGCCGGCCTCCGCCGGGTAGGCGGCCCCGCAGTAGGAGCAGTGGGAGTACGGCACGCCACTCATGCCGCAGCACGTTACCGGCCACGGCGCGGGCCCTCACGACGGGCGGCGCCGGTCCCTGAGGCGGCACGGCGAAGGCCAGCCAGCACGACCACAGCGCTCTCACCGCCCGCGCTTTCGTTGTTGCATCAGCGGGACGTGCCTGGCGCGCGCGGTGCGCCCAACCGCCCCCTTCCCGGCGGAGTCGTGCGGCGTCCCGACCGGCAGGGGACCATGCTCGTGCGAGTCCGATACCTCAGAGTCATCAAGATGACTCTGAGGTATCACGCCCGCGGGGAGTCACCGCCGCCGGCGGGGACACACCGACCCGGCGCGTGCTGCCGTGGTGGGCGGGGCGAATCGTCGCGGCCTGACCGGTCCAGCGGCATGCGGGCCGCGTGGCCCGTGCACGGGGCGCGAAGCATGGCGACACCCGCCACGCGCACGGCAGGGGTGGGGTGCGAGACGAGCCGCCGCAACCCGCCCTGCCGGCGCCCCCGGCTCGGCACCCCCGCACGGCGCTGCCGCCCAGCGCCGGGCGGGCGGCCGGCTCAGCTCTCCGGGGTGCCGGTGTAGAAGGCGGTGGTGCGGCCGGCGGCGGCCCGGGCCGCCTCGGGGTCGGTGCCGGCGGCGATGCTCGCCTCGCCCCACAGGTCGCTGGCCGTCGACATGAAGGCCCGGCCCTCCGGGGAGGCGCTCCAGGCCTCGCTCTGCTCCGGGCTGACCCCGCTGCCGTCGTTGGCCAGGTGCGTGGCCAGGCCGAGCAGGGCCAGGTCCCAGCCCACCCCGACCGCGCCCGGGCCGAACTGGTCCCAGCGCTCCTGGTCGACGTGCGCGATGTGGTCCAGCTCGAACCGCGTGCGGCCGTCGCCGGTCGGGGTCAGCCGGACCTCGATCCAGCTCACCTCGCCCATCATTTCCCAGGTGGCGGCGAAGCTCTTCGGCGGGTCGCAGCGCTCCACCACGCCGGACGCGTTGCCCTCCAACTGGTAGCGGCCGTGCAGCCGCAGGTCGCCGCTGACCGGCAGGAACCAGCGGGGGATGCGCTCGGGGTTGGTGCAGGCGTCCCAGACGTCCTCCAGCGGCGCGTCGTACGTCTGGCTGATGGTCGTCACCCGGGCCTCGCCGGCCTCCAGCGTCCGCTGGCCGACCTGGCGGCGGACCGCGTTGAGCTGGCTGGTCGCCTCGATCATGATTCTCTCCTGTCCTCGGGAGCGTCGGCGCGCTGCTCGCGCAGCCGCCGTTCGCGCTTGCCTCGGGCGAGCTCGGTGGCGAGGGCCTGCAGGGGTGGGGTCCAGAACCGGCGGAAGTGGCCGAGCCAGTCGTCGACCTCGCGCAGCGGCGCCGGGTCGACGGCGTAGAGCCGGCGGGTCCCCTCCGGCCGCACGGTGGTGAAGCCGTTGTCCCGCAGCACCTTGAGGTGCTGCGAGACGGCCGGCTGGGAGATGCCGAACTCCGCCCGGATCACGTCGCAGAGCCCGCCGGCGGTCATCTCGCCGCCGGCGAGCAGTTCGAGGATCCGGCGCCGCACCGGGTCGCCGAGCACATCGAAGGCGTGCACCGGCCAGTTATATCAGCGCCGACTTATTTAAGTAAAGGCGTATAGGAGGTTCGGCGTGTCGAGGGGGATCGGCTCAGCTCGGCCCGCGCGCCGGCGGCCGGCGCCGGCGGCGGATCCCCTCGCTGGTGACCGCGTGGTACGCGATCATGACCATGATGGCGATCAGCCCGACCACCGGGTCCACCAACCAGCCGAGCAGCCCGGCCAGACCGTAGAGGATCAACCCGGTGACCGGCCGCCGCGTCTGCGCCCGCACGTAGGCGTGGTCGATGCCCACCGCGCGCACCTCCGGCCGGCGGCGCAGGTAGCCGAAGACCACCAGCCACGGCAGCGACATCAGCGCCGCGGAGAGCGCGTAGAGGCCGACCGCCACCTGCCGGTCGTACCGGTCGCCGTGCTCGGTGAACGCCGCGGCGAGCACCGCGGTCGGGAACGGGATGATCACCACGCCGAACAGGATGGCGAGGTTGATCCAGTTCAGCGCCGGGGTGGTGCCGCGCAGCAGCCGCAACAGCGCGTGGTGGTTGAGCCAGAGGACGCCGACGTAGACGAAGGAGACCACGAAGGCGAGGTAGGCGGAGCCCTCGTGGAGCAGCGCCGGGAGCAGCCCGCCCGGCTCGTACGAGGGGACGCGCAGTTCCAGCACCAGCAGGGTGATGACGATCGCGAAGACGCCGTCGCTGAACGCCTTCATCCGGTCGAGTTCGGCCAGGCCGGGGCCGCCCGTCGGGTCCTGCTCCGTCGCGGCCACGAGGGGAGGCTACCGCCGTGCGGGCCGGCGCGGTGCCCCGCGCCGGCCGACCACCCGGACGGGGTCCTGGGTGCCGCCCGGTGCGGCACCCAGGGTTCCCGGGCCCCGTCGGCCCGCTATCCGGCCACCGGGGCGACGGCCTCCGCCCCGGCGCGCCGCTGGTGGGCGCGGATCAGTTCGGCGTAGCGGTGACCGCTCGCCTTGACCGTCCGCCGCTGGGTCGGGTAGTCCACGTGCACCAGGCCGAACCGCTTGTCGTAGCCGTACGCCCACTCGAAGTTGTCCAGCAGCGACCAGACGAAGTACCCGGCGAGCGGTACGCCCCGGCCGACCGCCCCGGCGCAGGCGGCCAGGTGCTGCTCCAGGTGGTCGGTGCGCTCCTTGTCCTCGACGGTGCCGTCCGGGGTGACCTCGTCGTCCGGCCAGGCCGAACCGCTCTCGGTGACGATGATCTTCGCTGGCCGGTACTCCTCGTGCACCGCGACCAGCAACTGCTCCAGCCCGGCCGGGTACAGCTCCCAACCCATCGCGGTCTCCACCGAGCCGGGCACCGGCACCTGCCGGGCGTACGGCGGCGGCCCGGCCGGGTCGTCGACCACCACCTGCCGGAAGTAGTAGTTCACGCCGAGGAAGTCGGTCGGGGTGGCGATCACCGCCAGGTCGTCGCCGCGTACCGGTGGCTCCAGACCGTAGGTGGCGAGCATGTCGGCGGGGTAGCCGCGGCCGTACACCGGGTCCAGCCACCAGCGGTTGACGTGGCCGTCCATCCGCCGGGCCGCCGCGACGTCGGCCGGCCGGTCGGTGGCCGGCTCGATCGGGCTGAGGTTGAGCACCAGCCCGATCGACGCCGGGCGGGCGGCGTTCGCCCGGATCGCCCGGGTGGCCAGGCCGTGCCCGAGCAGCACGTGGTGCGCGGCGCGGACGGCCCGGGTCAGGTCCCGCTCGCCCGGGGCCATCCGCCCCTCCAGGTGCCCGATCCAGCACACGCAGAGCGGCTCGTTGACGGTGGTCCAGTCGGCCACCCGGTCGCCGAGCCGGGCGGCCACCACGGCCGCGTAGTCGGCGAACGCCTCGGCGGTGGAGCGCTCCGGCCAACCGCCGCGGTCCTGGAGCGCCTGCGGCAGGTCCCAGTGGTAGAGGGTGACGAACGGCCGGATCCCGGCGGTCAGCAGCGCGTCGACCAGCCGGTCGTAGAAGTCCAGCCCCTTCGGGTTCACCGCCCCGACGCCGTCCGGGCGCACCCGCGGCCAGGCCACCGAGAACCGGTACGCGTCGACGCCGAGCCGCCGCATCAGCCCCACGTCCTCCGGCCAGCGGTGGTAGTGGTCGCAGGCGACGGCCCCGGTGTCGCCGTTGTCGACGGCCCCGGGCACCCGGCAGAAGGTGTCCCAGATGGACGGTGCCCGACCGTCGGTGTCGACGGCGCCCTCGATCTGGTACGCCGAGGTGGCGACGCCCCAGAGGAAGTCGGGCGGCAGGTTGGACAGGTCCGGCACGTCTCGGTTCTCCTTCGGACAGCGGTGGACGTGGTCCTACTTGACCGCGCCGGCGGTCAGGCCGGCGACGAAGTAGCGCTGCAACGCCAGGAAGCCGGCCACGACCGGGACGCTGACCACCAGCGACGCCGCCATGATCTGGTTCCAGTAGACGTTGAACTGGGTGGAGTAGCCCTGCAGGCCGACCGCCAGGGTGCGGCTGTCCTCGTTGGTCATCACCGAGGCGAAGAGCACCTCGCCCCAGGCGGTCATGAACGCGTAAACGGTCACCGCGACCACGCCGGGCACCGCCGCCGGCAGCACCACCTGGAACAGGGTGCGCATTGGCCCGGCCCCGTCGACCTGCGCGGCCTCGTCCAGCCCGCGCGGGATGGAGTCGAAGTAGCCGACCAGCATCCAGATCGAGAAGGGCAGCGAGAAGGTGAGGTACGTGATGATCAGGCCGGTCCGGCTGGCGTAGAGCTGGATGCCGGTGGCGTTGCCGAGGTTGACGTAGATGAGGAAGAGCGGCAGCAGGAACAGGATGCCGGGGAACATCTGGGTCGACAGCACGGTCACCGAGAACAGGCCCCGGCCGCGGAACCGGTAGCGGCTCACCGCGAACGCCGCGAAGATCGCCACGGTGACCGAGAAGACCGCCGCCACGCTGGAGACGACCAGGCTGTTCACCAAATAGCGGCCGAGCGGGACGGTCGACCACATGTCCACGAACGCCTGCAACGTGGGGCGCCGCGGCCACCAGGTGAACGCGTTCTGCACGTCCTGCAGCGGCTTGACCGCCGAGCTGACCATCACGTACAGCGGCACCAGGACGAAGATCGCGAGCAGGGTCAGCACGATCCGGCGGGCCCAGCGCTCGGTGGCCGTCTCACGCATCGTTCCTCCGGCGGTTGGTGATCAGCAGGTAGGCGGCGGTGACCACGAGCAGGAACAGCAGCAGCGCCACCGACATCGCCGAGCCGGAGCCGAAGTCCCAGGTCTTGAAGGAGCTGCGGTAGATGTGGATCGAGATCAGGTCCGCCTGCTCCGGGGCGGAGCCGCCGAAGAGCACGTACGGGGTGTTGAAGTCGTTGAAGGTCCACAGGAACAGCACCAGCAGCAGGACCAGGTTCACCGGCCGCAGCATGGGCAGGGTCACCGAGCGCAGCCGCCGCCAGAAGCCGGCCCCGTCCATGGCGGCGGCCTCGTAGAGGTCGCCGGGGATGTTCTGCAGGCCGGCCATGATGCAGAGGAAGGCGAACGGCCAGGAGCGCCAGACCGACACGATCAGCAGCGCGACGAAGCTGTTCCCGCCGATCAGCCAGAACGGCTTGTCGTCGGCCAGGTGCAGCTGGTCGACCAGAACGTGGTTGACCAGGCCGGTGTCCCGCTGGAACAGGAAGCTCCAGGTGATCACGGCGGTGTAGACCGGCAGCGCGTACGGGGTGAGGAAGAGCGCGCGCAGCACGCCCCGGCCGCGGAACGGCCGTTGCAGCAGCACCGCCGCGGTGGTGCCGAGCACCCAGGAGAGCCCGACCGAGGCGACCGTGTAGGCGACGGTCACCCAGAACGAGTGCAGCAGTTCGGCCCCGGCGGCGGAGTCGAAGTCGAGCACCACCCGGTAGTTCTCCAGGCCGACGAAGGGCGCGGTCGACCAGTCCCGGATGTGGAACTGGGTCAGCTCCAGCAGGCTCATCCACGCGCCGACGAGCATCGGCACCACGTGGATCGCCAGCTCCAGCACGATGGCCGGGGCGAGCAGCAGGTACGGCAGGAGCGACCGGCGGGGCCGGCGGAGGCGGCTCCGGCCCGGCCGGCCGCCCCGGGCCGGCCGGCCGGGCACGGCGACGTCCCGGGGGGTGGTGCTGGTTGCCATCGGGGTCCTCTCGCTGGGTGGCCGTGGGAGGGTCGGCGTCCCTCCCACGGCCACCGGTCCGGCGGGTCGGCGCGTCGTCAGCGCATCTGCTGCTGGGCCTGGCTCAGCTTCTGCCGGACGCTGTCCTCGGTGACCGGCTTGCCGCTGGCCGCGTCGGCGAACAGCTCCTTGATGGCGGTGCCGACCAGCGTCTCGAAGGTGCTCTCCTCGGGCACCTGCGGCAGCGGCGCGGCCGTGCTGGCCAGGGTCTCCTGAAGCACCTTCTGCTCCGGCGCGGCGAACGCCGGGTCACCGGCCACGGTCTTCACCGGGGGCAGCGAGCCGTACGTCTTGTTGAGCGTCACCTGCTCGGCGTCGCTGGTCATGAACTTGACGAACTCCAGCGCGGCGTCCCGGTTCTTGGTGTGCTTGAACACCGCCATGTTGATCCCGGCGACCATGCTGTTGACCTTCTTGCCGCCGGCCGGCGGGGCGGCCAGGAACGGCACCGGGGCGATCCCGTACGCGTCGGGGGCCATGTTCTGCGACTTCAGGTTCGATCCCGCGGCCTGCCAGAGCAGCATCGCGGCCTTGCCGTTGGCGAAGTCGGAGACCGACTGGTTCTGCGCGTACTCGGCGTTGCTCGGGTTGACGATCTTGTCGACGGCCATCAGGTCGACGTACCGCTTCACCGCGGCGACGTTCTGCGGGGTGTCGAACGTCGGCTTGCCGGCCGGGTCGAACCACTCGCCGCCGTACTGCTGGCTGAAGGTGAAGGCGTGGTGGGCGTTCTCCGACGGGTTCGCGCCCTCGACCGCGAGACCCCACTTCCCGCCCCCGGTGAGCTTCCGGCCGGCCTCGGCCACCTGCTCCCAGGTGGTCGGCGGGTTGGTGATGCCGGCGTCGGCGAACGCCTTCTTGTTGTAGTAGAGGGCGTAGGCGAGGCTGTAGAGCGGCACCGCCGCGGGCGGCTTGCCGGGGGCGCCGGCGGCGGCCAGCGCGGCCGGGACGAACCGGTCCTTGCCGCCGACCTTCGCCAGCGTGGCGTCGTCGAACTCCACCAGCGCGCCGGTGGCCTGCAACGAGGCCGACCAGGTGTTGCCGATGTTGACCACGTCCGGGCCCTGGCCGGAGGTGGCGGCGGCGAGCAGCCGGTTGAGCAGGTCCGACCAGGGCACCACCTCGACGTTGACCTTGATGCCGGTCTGCTGCTCGAACTTCGCCAGCTCCGGCTGGAGGATCTGCTTGTCGGCCTCCAGGCTGGCGCCCTGGTTGCTGGCCCAGTAGGTGAGCGTCTTCGCGCCGCCCGAGGAGGAGTCGTCGCCGGAGCCGCCGCAGGCGGTCAGCGAGGCGGCGGCCAGCACGGCCGCGGTGAGTATCGCCAGGTGTCGTCTCGACACGGGTCTGCCCTTCCGGTGCGAGTGATGGGGGTCGCCGGCGCCGGGTGGAGCGGGGGTCGCGGAGGGGCCGGCGGGACGGGTGGGGCCGGTTCCGGCGGCGGGCCGCCGGACGGTGTCACGAGAGTTACATCACGCCTTAATGAATGTCGTCATTAAAGTGGTTGTCTTCAGGGGTCGTCAAGCACGGGGTCGTACAGTCGCCTCGGACGGCCCGGGGGATCGAGGTGGCGTGTGGAGTTGGCGCGAGCGACGAATCGCGGCGTCCGGCTGCGGAACCGGTCGGCGCTGCTGTCGAAGCTCTTCCTCGACGGCCCGCTGACCCGCCAGGACCTGGTGCGCAGCACCGGGCTGAGCCAGCCGGCGGTGAGCAACGTGGTGGGCGACCTGATCGACGAGGGTCTCGTCGTCGAGGCGGGCGCGGCCGAGTCCGACGGCGGCCGGCCCAGCATGATCCTCCGGGTCGCGCCGCGGTTCGCCTTCGTGGTCGGGGTGGACGTCGGTGAGACCCGGGTGCGGGTCGAGCTGTTCGACTTCGCGATGGCGCTGCTGGCCAGCGTCGAGTACCCGCTGGACCCGGCGCGCACCGAGCCGGCGCTGGTCGCCGGGCACGTGCTGGCCGGCATCGACGCGGTCACCACCCGCGCCGGCGTGGACACCGACGCCGTGCTCGGCGTCGGCATCGGGGTCTCCGGCGTGGTCGAGCAGGGGGAGCGGGCGGTGGTGCACGCCCAGGCGCTCGGCTGGGACCGGGTGCCGCTGGAGGGGCTCATCTCCGCCGGCACCGACCTGCCCCTGCACATCGACAACGGCGCCAAGACCCTCGGCCAGGCGGAGATGTGGTTCGGCGCCGGCCGGGGCGCCCGGCACGCGGTGTTCGCGCTGGTCGGCTCCGGCGTCGGGGCGGCGGTGGTGACCAACGGGGTCACCTACCGGGGGGCGTCCAGCAGCGCCGGGGAGTGGGGGCACACCACCCTGGTGTACGGGGGCCGGCCCTGCCGCTGCGGCGCGCGGGGCTGCCTGGAGGCGTACGTCGGGGCCGAGGCGATCATCGACCGGTACCGGGAGGCGCGGCGCGGCCGGCCGGTGCCCGGCGACGACGAGGAGTCGCAGCTCGGCGCCCTGGTCGACGCGGCCGCCACGTCGGCCACCGCCCGCCGGGTGCTCGACGAGACCGCCGGCTACCTGGGCGCCGGGGTGGCCAACCTGATCAACCTGTTCAACCCGGAGCGGGTGGTGCTGGGCGGCTGGGCCGCGATGGCGCTGGGCGACCTGCTGCCGGCCGTGCGGGAGGCCGCCGGCCGGCAGGCGCTGCGCCAGCCGTACGAGCAGGCGTCGATCGAGCTGTGCCGGCTCGGCGTCGACGCGGTGGCACTGGGGGCGGCCACCCTGCCGATCGCCCGGCTGCTCGCGGCCGGCGGCGTGCGGCCCTAACCGGCATATCGAACCTTCGGGATATATAACAGCGTTATAGATCGATGTCTTGACGGTGTCGCAACCGCGCCGTAACACTTCCCCGAGAGCGCTCTCCAGTCGCGGTGCCCGTCCCGGTGGCACCACCTCCCGCACTGCGGCCGGCCTCCCGTCACCCCGTCATGCCCGGCGTCCGAACCCCCCTATCGACAGGCGAAGTCATGACATCTCGCGCTACATCCGTACGCCCGGCACCGGGCCACCGGCCCCACCGGCGTACCCTCATCGGGCTGGTGGTCGCGCTGGTCGCGGCGCTGGCGCCGACCGGCCTGACGCCCCCCGCGCAGGCGGCGCCGGTGCTGCTCTCCCAGGGCCGACCGGCCACCGCCTCCTCCACCGAGAACGCCGGCACCCCCGCCGCGGCGGCCGTCGACGGCAACACCGGCACCCGCTGGTCCAGCGCCTTCAGCGACCCGCAGTGGCTCCAGGTCGACCTGGGCACCCGGGCCACCATCAGCCAGGTCACCCTGGTCTGGGAGGGCGCCTACGCCCGGGCCTTCCAGCTCCAGACCTCCGACGACGGCAGCGCCTGGACCACCGTCCACACCACCACCGCCGGCACCGGCGGCACGCAGACCCTGACCGTCAGCGGCGCCGGCCGCTACGTCCGGATGTACGGCACCGCGCGCGCCACCGGCTACGGCTACTCGCTCTGGGAGTTCCAGGTCTACGGCGAGACCGGCGGCGGCACGCCCACCTGCGGCAGCGCCAACGCGGCTCTGGGCCGCCCGGCCACCGCGTCGTCCACGGAGAGCGCCGGCCTGGCCGCCTCGGCCGCCGTGGACGGCAACACCGGGACCCGCTGGGCCAGCGCCGCCAGCGACCCGCAGTGGCTGCGGGTCGACCTGGGCAGCACCCAGACGATCTGCCGGGTGGTGCTCAACTGGGAGGCCGCGTACGGCAGGGCCTTCCAGATCCAGACGTCGGCCGACGGGTCGGCCTGGACCACCATCTACAGCACCACCACCGGCACCGGCGGTGTCCAGACCCTCACCGTCACCGGCAGCGGCCGGTACATCCGCGTCTACGGCACCGCGCGGGCGACCGGGTACGGCTACTCGCTCTGGGAGTTCCAGGTGAACACCACCGGCGGGACCACCGACCCCGGCATCCCGCCCACCGACCCGCGCAACCCGAACTTCGGGCCGAACACCTTCGTCTTCGACCCGTCCACCCCGACCGCCACCATCCAGAGCCGGCTGAACACCCTGTTCACCCAGCAGGAGACCAACCAGTTCGGCCCGCAGCGGTACGCGGTGCTGTTCAAGCCCGGCAGCTACACCGCCGACGTCAACCTCGGCTTCTTCACCCAGGTCGCCGGCCTCGGCCTGAGCCCGGACGACGTGAACCTCAACGGCCACGTACGGGTCGAGGCGTTCTGGATGGGCGGCAACGCCACGCAGAACTTCTGGCGGGCCGCGGAGAACCTGTCGGTGACCCTGCCGGCCGGGGTGACCGTGGAGCGGTGGGCGGTGTCCCAGGCCGCCCCGTACCGCCGGATGCACCTGCGCGGCGCGCAGAACCAGATCCAGCTCTGGAACGGCGGCGACGGCTGGTCCAGCGGCGGGCTGATGGCCGACACCCGCATCGACGGCCTGGTCGTCTCCGGCTCGCAGCAGCAGTGGTACTCGCGCAACAGCGAGTTCGGCAACGGCTGGACCGGCTCGGTGTGGAACATGGTCTTCCAGGGCGTCGTCGGGGCCCCCGCCCCGCACTTCCCGAACCCGTCGCACACCGTCATCCCGCAGACCCCGCAGGTGCGGGAGAAGCCGTTCCTCTACGTCGACGGCACCGGCGAGTACCGGGTCTTCGTGCCGGCGCTGCGCGCCAACTCCACCGGCACCAGCTGGTACGGCAAGACCCCGGCCGGCTCGTCCATCTCGCTGTCGCAGTTCTACCTCGTCCAGCCGGGCACCAGCGCGGCCACCATCAACGCCGCGCTCGCCCAGGGCCGCCACCTGCTGTTCACCCCGGGCGTGCACCACGTCACCGAGCCGATCCGGGTCGACCGGCCGGACACGGTGATCCTCGGCCTCGGCCTGGCCACCATCCAGGCCGACAACGGCACCGTGGCGATGCGGGTGGCCGACGTGGACGGCGTGAAGGTGGCCGGCATCATGTTCGAGGCCGGCCAGGTCACCTCGCCGGTGCTGATGGAGGTGGGCCCGCCCGGCTCGGCGGCCAGCCACGCGGCCAACCCGACCTCGCTGCACGACGTGTTCTTCCGGATCGGCGGGCCGGGCGTCGGCCGGGCCACCAACACGCTGACCGTCAACAGCGACAACGTGATCGGCGACCACATGTGGCTGTGGCGAGCCGACCACGGCGACGGTGTCGGGTGGACCGTCAACACCGCCGACACCGGCCTCACCGTCAACGGCGACAACGTCACCATGTACGGCCTCTTCGTCGAGCACTACCAGAAGTACCAGACCGTCTGGAACGGCAACGGCGGCCGGACGTACTTCTACCAGAACGAGATGCCGTACGACCCGCCGAACCAGGCCGGCTGGATGAACGGGGCCACCCGGGGCTACGCCGCGTACAAGGTGGCCGACTCGGTGACCAGCCACCAGGCGTGGGGGCTGGGCAGCTACTGCTACTTCAACGTCAACCCCGCGGTGGTCGCCGACCGGGCATTCGAGGTGCCGACCAACCCGAACGTGCGGTTCACCAACATGGTCACCGTCTCCCTCGGCGGGGTCGGCACGATCAACCGGGTGATCAACAACGTCGGCGAGACCGCGAACGCGGCCCACCAGCAGTCCTACCTGACCAACTACCCGTAGGCCGGTTGCCGTGGCGGGCCCGGCCGGGTGTCCGGTCGGGCCCGCCCGGCGTGGGCCAGCCGCCAACCCCTACCCGGTCGCCCTTGACGAACCGCCTGGCCACACCGGTGCCGACTGATCGTATTGACACTGTGTCACCAAGTCGACACTCTCGTTGCGAGCAAATTCCGTGATCGGTGTGCTGGCGCGTACGGCGCCGTCCACCGACGGCCATCGTTCGGATCGAGGTGGCCCATGGTGGCACTACGGCGTCTGCTCGCCGCGGCCGTCGCGACCCTGCTCGCGACGACGTTCGCGCTGGTCGTGACGGCACCACCCGCACAGGCGGACGAGGCGTGGGAGACCGCCCTCAAGGGACTGATGGACCGCACGGCCACCTGGACCGAGGGCGGCCTGTCCCGGATCGGCGCGCTCGCCCAGCCGCTGCCCCTGCTCGGCGTCAGCCCCGGCTCGCTGGTCCAGGCCGACACGCTGGCCCGGACCGCCGCCGACGCGCTGGCCGACGACCTGGAACGGGACGTCGACCTGGGTGGCGGCACCCGGCTGACCAGCACGGTCACCAGCAGCGGCGGGGACCACCTGCTCGACGTCCTGCTCACCACCAAGCGCGAGGTGACCGAGCAGGACCTGGCCGTCTCCGGGGTCACCGTGGCCGACGCGGTCAGCGTCACCGGCTGGGCCACCCTGCACCTGCGGGCCCGGCACACCGCGGCCGGCGAGACCTACCTGGTGCGCGACGGCGACAGCCCCCGCATCGACATCGACGCGGTGGCGCGGTTCCGGTCCGACCTGGACCAGGCCGACGCCGCCGTCGGCATCCTGGGCGTCACGCTCACCGCGGGCAGCACGCTGACCGCGAGCAGCCACCTCAAGGTGACCCTGACCGACCCGAACGGCGACGGCCGCCTCGCCTTCGACACCCCGGCCGGCGCGGGCACCGGCGAACTCGGCGCGGCCGGCTCCCTCGCCGGCCTGGCGCAGGTGGCGCTGGACGGCTCCGGCGGCGGCCGGATCTCCGACACCGAGACCGAGGCCGGGCCAGGCTCGGTGCACGGCGTGGTCAAGCTCGGCGCCGCCACCGCCGGCACGCCCTTCGACCTGCCGGCGATCGCCGCGACCGTGACCATCGACTGGGCGGACATCGCGGTCGGCAGCCCCACGGTGACCACCAGCGGGCTCGACGAGACGATCGGCCGGTTCCGCACCATGAGCCCGCTCGACCTGGCCGCCGGCATCGCCCAGCTCGCCACCCTGATCGGCGGGGTGCAGCAGAGCGGCCCGGCCGGCAACCTCGACCTGCCCTTCCTGCGCGGCACCTTCGCCGACGCGGTGAAGGTCAACGAGAAGCTCACCGACTTCCTGCGCGAGCACGTGCACCCCCGGCCCGAGGATCCACACTTCCAGCCCGGCGTCGACGACCCGGCCCGGGCCGGGCAACCCAAGTTCACCTCGATCCAGGAACTGCTCGCCCTGCTCGCGGCCGAGGGCATGCCGGTCGACGGGCTCTCCTTCGCCGACGACAAGCTGGTCTTCCGGGTCAAGCTGGAGCGCGAGTCCACCGTCGAGGTGCCGTTGGACCCGGGCGCGCCGCAGGTCTCCGGCCGGGGCGCCACCTTCGGCGCCAAGGACCTCACCGTCGACAGCGACCGGTTCGCCCCCGGAGCGCTGGTCGGCCAGCGCGTCGTGGCGGGCACCTCCGCCGGCACCGTCGCGGCCAACACCGCCAACTCGGTCACCCTGAAGGAGAACTGGATCGGCGGGCAGCCCGCCGCGGACAGCGCCTGGGTGATCAGCGGCTCCAGCCCGCACACCGGCGCGGTCGAACTCGGCGGTGCGCTCACCGGGCCGGCCGGCGATCAGAAGGTCGGCCTGCGCGCCGCCAACGCCCAGGCCAGCTACGCGATGGTCAAGCCCCGCTACACCGCCAGCATCACCCTCGTGCTCGACCTGCGCGACGACCTCGGCAGCCCGGCCGCCAACGCCGACCGGGTGCTGCTGCGCACCGACCCCGCCACCCCGCTCTTCGCCGCCGACTTCCCGATCACCACCGCGGTGGACTTCCACACCACCGCCGGGTTCCTGAAGGTGAAGCTGGGTGGCAACCTCACCGTCGGCCCGGCCGCCGAGGGCAAGCGCATGATCGAGGTGCGGTTCAAGCAGGCCCAGGACCTCAGCCTCGGCACCCTGTTCAGCCGGCTCGAACAGGACCCGGCCGGCCTGCTCGCCGCCACCTCGTCGGTGAGGACGGCCGGGCGGGTCGAGGTCAGCGTTCCCGGCGCCACCGGCGCGCTCGGCACCGGCGTCGGGGTCGACGTGAGCTGGACCGCCGGCGGCCAGCCCAGCGTCGACACCTCCGACCTGGCCGGCCTCTTCGCGCTCGACTTCGACCCGAACGACCCGAAGGCCATGTTCGCCCTCGTGGTGGAGGCGCTGCGGCTGGTCAACGTGGCGCTCAGCGCGCCGTCGACCGGCACCGGGCCGCTGGACACCGAGATCCCGGTCCTCGGCCGCACCGCCCGCGAGCTGCTCGGCAGCGACGAGAGCGGAGTCGGCGCGGACGTCAGCTACACCGCCGACGGCCCGAACTTCCTGCTCAAGGACACCAGCCGGGACGCCGACTCCGGGTTCGCCCCGAGCCTGGCGGACCGGGCGGTGGTCATCGGCAGCAAGGCCTACCGGGTGCTGGCCCGGGTCGACGCGCAGACCCTGCGGGTCGACGCGGCCGGCACGCCCACCCCGGCCGACGGCACCGCGTACGCGCTGCGGCCGGAGTTGGCCGACGCCGTGGACCGGCTGCTGGCCGCGCCGCCGGACACCCTCCAGGACGCGATCGACGTGCTCAACGGCGCGCTCGGGCAGGGCAGCGGGATCGCCTTCACCCTCGACGAGCGGGCCGGCGGGCCGTACCTGCGGCTCGGGCTGGACTGGAAGCGCGGCTTCCACACCGGCGGCCCGCTGACCTTCGGCTGGGACGGCGCCCGGGAACTGGTCAGTCTGGACAGCTCCGGCGCGTTCACCGTGGACGTCGACGCCCGGGCGCAACTGGGCCTGCTGCTGCCGCTGCGCGCGGACGGCGTACCGCTGCTGGACCGCACCTCGTCGGCGAACGTGACGGTGGCCGGCGCCGCCACCGATCTGGCGGTGGCCGCCCGGGTCGGCCCGCTGGCGCTGGACCTCGGCAAGGCCGGCGACCCCGGCACCGTCCGGGCCAACCTCAGCTTCGGCCTCGGCGGCCTGCCCGCGGACGGGCCGATCGCCGGCCTGCTCGGCGTGACGCCCAGCGTCACCACCGCCGGTACGGACTGCGGCGACGGCGTCGGCGGCCCGACCGTGCCCATCTGCGCCCGCGCCCCGCTCTTCGTCAACGACTGCGACCCGGGCGGCACCAGCAACCTGCTCTCCCTGGAACTCGGGCTGGACCTGGCCGCGAACACCGCCACCCCCGACCTGGACACCTGCTTCGCCAACCTCGCGCTGCGGCTCACCGACTTCAACGTCGGCATCGACGGCTACCTGGCCAAGGTCGAGGAGGCGTTGCGACTGGCCAGCTTCGACGGCAAGCTGCCGCTGGTCGGCGACGACCTGCAACAGGGCCAGCGGTTCATCGCCGACCTGCGTACCCGGGTCAAGGACGCGATCGGGCCGGTGCTGGCCGACGCCACGCTGGACAACGCCGGGGCGAAGGCCGCGCTGGACGCCGCGCTGGCCGAGGTCGCCCCCGGCGCGACCAGCACGGTGACCTGCCGCGCCGACGCCGCCACCTGCGGGCCGGAGGACTTCCAGTCGGTCCGGATCACCCTCACCGCCGCCCGCGGCGACCCGTCGGCGGAGCAGGGCTGCGCCGGCGACGGCTGCCTCGGCGTCGACGTGCCGCTCGACCTCGGCGTGCCCGGCCTGTCGCTGAAGGCGGAGAAGGGCGCCACCGACGGGATCAAGGCCCGACTCGGCTGGAAGCTGCGGCTGGACCTGGTGCTCGACCGGGACGAGGGCTTCTACGTGGCCACCCACTCGGGGGACGCCGCGCCGGAACTGGAGATCGGCGCGTCCTTCGACATGCCCGGCGACCTCGCCGCCCAGCTCGCGTTCATCCGGGTCAACGCGCAGAAGCAGGGCACCGACCCGCTGGTCGGCGCGTACTTCGCGATCGACCTGAAGGGCTCGGTGGGGGAGCAGAGCTGCTTCGGCGACACCCCGGCCGGGGACTGCGCGGCCGACCCGACCGCCAAGCTGACCCTGGCCGAGTTCGGCGACCTCGGTTCGCTGCTCGCCACCGACCTGACCGCCAAGGTGAAGATCGACTGGAAGCTGGCGGCCAAGGTGGATCCGGGCGGCGAGGCGGCCTCCGCGCTGCCCGGCATCAGCGCCCGGTTCGGGCTGAGCTGGCAGCTCACCCACCAGCGCGGCGCGCTGAGCGCGGCCGGGGACAGCCCGGAGCACGGCCTGCGGATCACCTTCACCGACATCGCGCTCGACGCGGGCGCCTTCTTCGACAAGATCCTCAAGCCGGTCGTCGAGCAGCTCAAGGCGGTCACCGGGCCGCTGCAGCCCGTCATCGACACGCTCTACGCCCCGATCCCGGTGCTCTCCGACCTGTCCAAGGCCACCGGCGGGCCGGACATCACGCTGGTCTGGCTGGCGAAGCAGTTCAGCACGCTCAGCGGCGGGCCGGACCTGTCCTTCGTGGACACGGTGCGCGCGGTGGTCACCTTCATCAACCGGATCCCCGACTGCGACGCCGGCTGCTCGATCCCGCTGGGCCAGTTCCTGGTCGACGGCGACCAGGCGCTGACCACCGAGGCGTCCCCGGCCTCGGCCGAGAGCCTGATCGACCGGGCGGACGCGTTCACCCGGGCGAAGTCCGCCGACGAGGTGAAGGCGGCGGTGGACACCGCGGCCGGCGACGACGGCGAGAAGATCTTCACGCCCGGTGGGGACGGCAAGTCCACCGCCGCGAAGATCGGCTTCACCTTCCCGGTCTTCGACAACCCGGGCTCGCTCTTCGGACTGCTGATGGGGCAGGACGTCGAGCTGATCGGGTTCGACTCCGGGCCGCTCACCCTCGGCTTCAGCTGGCGTCAGTCGTTCGGCCCGGTCTACGCCCCGCCGCCGGTGCTCATCACGCTGGCCGGCAGCGCGTCGGTGACGGCCCGGTTCATCGCCGGCCTGGACACCGCCGGTATCCGGCACGCGATCGAGGCGGCCGGCGACGGCACCGCTGTCAACGCGGTGAAGCTGCTCGACGGGCTCTACTTCAAGACCGCCGACAGCACCGGCACCGCCGTACCGGTGGTCACCCTGCGCGGTGAGATCGCCGCCGGCGCACAGGTCAGCGTGCTGTTCCTGAAGGCTGGCATCGAGGGTGGCATCCGGCTCACCATCGGGTTCAGCTGGAACGACCCGAACAACGACGGCAAGTTCCGGACCAGTGAGTTCCTCCAGGCGCTGCTGGTCAACCCGATCTGCCTCTTCACCACCAGCGGGCAGCTGTCGGTGTTCCTCAAGGTCTACATCACCATCGATCTCGTGCTGTTCTCCAAGACCTTCGACTTCACCCTGGTCGACGCGGTCCTGCTGGACTTCCGGGCACAACCCGACTGCACTCCGCCACCACCCGAACTCGGCGGCACTGTCGACGACACCCTGGTGGTCTTCGCCGGTCGGTTCGGCAAGCAGGCGCAGCGCGGCGACGCGGCCTGGGACAACGGGGCCGGCACCTACGCCGGCGACGTGATCAAGGTGTACGCGCTGCACTACGCGGACGCCGGCCAGGAGGGCGCCAGCGACGACTTCGACGGCTTCGCGGTCGAGGCGCTCGGCCGGCGGCAGGAGTTCCTCGACCCGGCGCTGACCAGGGTGGTCGTGGACGGACGGGGCTACCAGGTCGCCGACGCGGCCAAGACCTCCATGTCCATCCTGCTGCTCGGCGACGGCGACACCAGCGGCGACGGCACGAAGACCTCGGCGTTCGACCGGACCGCCGTGGTCATCGGCTCCGACGGCCGGGACCAGATCCGCACCGGCACCGGACCGGCGTACGTGGACGGGCGCGGCGGCGACGACGTCATCGTCACCGCCGAGGCGGCCGGCGTGGTCAGCCGGGTGGCCGGCGGCGCCGGGGCGGACACCGTCACCACCGGCGACGGCAACAGCGTGGTGGCCGGCGACAGCGGCCTGGGCGGCACCGACCGGGCGCCGACCGGCGTGCACACCTCGGTCGGCGACAAGACCCTCACCGGCCTGATCGACTGGACCACGCTGGCCGACCCGACCGCCTCCACCGGCGGCACCGTCGACCACGTCACCGTCGGGCACGGCACCAACACCGTGTACGGCAACGGCGGCGACGACGTGCTCGGCGTCGTCTCCGACGACCGGCCCAGCGGGAACAACCTGCTGGTCGGCGGCCCCGGCGGGGACACCGTCAACGGTGGGCGCGGCGACGACACCATCCACACCTTCGACACCACCGTGCCGGCCGGCGTGGACGACCCGGGCACCGGCGACGCCGGCCTGACCAACCAGGTCGACACCGGCAGCGGCCAGGACACCGTGTACGGCAGCGCCGGCACCGACCTGGTGGTGTCCCACTCGGCCAACGGCCAGACCGGCCGGCTGTACGGCTACGGCGGCGACGACGTGCTGGTCGGTGGCCACGGCACCGACGAGCTGTTCGGCGGCCCCGGCGACGACCACGTCCTCGCCGAACCGTCCCGGGTCGGGCCGGCCGGCGGCGACGACGGCTACGGCCGGTTCCGCGAGGTGGTCCACGAGCCGCTACCGGCCGGCGTGCAGTCGCAGACCAAGCTGCTGGTCGGCGGCCCGGGCCGGGACCACCTGATCGGCGGGGACGGCGGCTCGACGGTCTTCGGTGACCGGCACCTGCCCGCCGAGACCTGCGCCGACGCCACCCTGGCCGACGGCCAGCCGGCCCCGGCCGACCAGGGCGACCGCGACCTGATCCTGGGCGGCGCCGGGGTGGAACGGGTGGCGGCCGGCGGCGGCGCCGACCGGGCCGACCTCGGTGGCGGCGACGACCGTGCCTGCGGGCAGCTCGGCGACGACACCCTGCACCTGGGCGCCGGCGCCGACCGGGCCTGGGGCGCGGCCGGGGTGGACCAGCTGCACGGCGACGGCGACGACGACCTGCTCTTCGGCAACGCCGGTGACGACGGCCTGCACGGCGGCGACGGCGTGGACACCGTTGAGGGCAACGCCGGCGACGACCAGGTCTTCGGCGGCCCGGACGGGGACGTGCTCCACGGCGGTGGCCGGACCGCCGGCGCGGCCGACGGGCGGGACCACCTCTACGGCGAGGGCGGCGCCGACCGGATCGTCGGCGACAACGGCACCGTCCGCGTCGGCGACATCGGTCCGCTGCCGCTGGACCTCGCCGGGGACGTGCCCGGCGCCGGCGCCGGGGACGTGATATCCGGCGGCGCGGACGGCGACCTGGCCTACGGCGGCCTCGGCGCCGACCGGGTCGACGGCGACGCCGGGGACGACCGGTTGGAGGGCAACAACGACGCCGACGTGGTGCACGGCAACGCCGGGCAGGACGAGATCGTCGGCGGCTCCGCCCAGGAGCCGGTGCCCGGCACCGGCCGGCCGGACAGCGGTGACCAGCTCTTCGGCGACGCCGACAGCGACCTGATCGCCGGGGACAACGCCCGGTTCACCCCGGCGGGCGCCGACGCGACGCGGGTCACCCAGGGCCGGTCCGGACCGGCCCGCAAGGTCACCCTGCTCGACCTCGGGTTCACCCCGGCGGCCGGCACCAGCGGCGGGGACCTGATCTCCGGCGGCGACGCCGGCGACGTCATCTTCGGTCAGGGCGGGCCCGACCGGGTGCACGCCGACGGCGGGGCGGACTTCGCCGAGGGCGGTCCCGGCTCGGACTGGGTCGAGGGCAACCACGGCGACGACGACCTGGTGGGCGGTTCGAGTACCGCGTACGACGGGGCGGGGACGGCCACCACCGGCCAGCCGGACGCCGCCGACGCGCTGTTCGGCGGCCCGGACTCGGACGCGGTGATCGGCGACAACGGCGCCGTGCTCCGGCCACTGCCCGGCGAGACGCCGACCGCGGTGACCGTCCGCCTCGGCGGCGACGGCGCACCGTTCGGCCCACGGATCGTGGTGCTGCTCGACCGGGCGGCGGTGCAGGCCGACCGGCACGGCGGCGACCGGATCAGCGGCGGCGACGGCGTCGACACCCTCTGGGGCCAGGACGGCGACGACGCGCTCACCGGTGACGGCGGCGGCGACTACCTGGAGGGCAACGGCGGCACGGACGTGCTGCGCGGCGATTCGGCGCTCGACGCCGCCGGCCGGACCACCGTCACCCCGCTGGCCGACCCGGGCTGGCCGGGCGCCCCCGCGGCCCCGGCACAGCTGATCGGGGCGGGCCAGCCGGCCGGGCAGGACGACCTGATCGGCGGCAGCTCGGCCGCGGCCTTCCGGGACGCCGGGGACGTGCTGGAGGGCAACGGCGCGGCGGACGTGCTGCTCGGCGACAACGGGTCGCTGCTGCGCACGGTCACCACCGTCAACGGTCAGCCGGCCGAGCGGGTCTACACCGAGCGGTACCCGACCGGCGCGGTGCCGGCCGACGCCACGGTGGCCCGTACCCACGACCCGGCGCTGCCCGGCCCGTCCACCCGCTTCTGCACCACCGCCCAGGCCACCTGCGAGCCGGCCGGGGCGTACGGTGCCGACCAGCTCTTCGGCGATGCCGGTGACGACGGGGTCTGGGGGCAGGACGGCGACGACCTGGTCCGGGGCGGCGACGGCGACGACGACCTCTTCGGTGAGCTCGGCGCCGACACCCTGTACGGCGAGAGCGGCCGGGACGCGATCCTCGGCGACCGGGGTGGCGTGGTCAACCAGTACCTGAACGCCGACGACGTGGCCGCGCTCGGTTTCACCGTCACGCTGTCGTCGGTGCCGCAGGAGACGTTCACCGGGTTCCGGGCCGGCGACTACGACCGGCGGGTGGACCTGCTGCACGACACCGACGGCGACGCCTGGATCGGGAGCCCGACCTCGGCGCCGATGCCGCACTCGGGGTTGACCGCCGGCGGCGACGACCGGATCCGCGGCGGGGCCGGGGCGGACAACATCCACGCCGGCTTCGGCGACGACATCGCCAACGGTGACAGCGGCGGTGACCAGCTCTTCGGCTCCGAGGGCTCGGACGTGCTCTGGGGCGGCCGGGGCTGTGACCCGGTGCTGGACGCGGCCGAGCCGCAGTGCCTGGTGAACGGCGTGTTCAGCGCCGCCGCCCGGGGCGACCACGACCAGTACGTGGACCACCTCTTCGGCGGGGCCGGGGCGACGAGCGGACCGGCGGTGGCCGCGGTGCTCAGCTCCGACCTGCTCGACTTCCGGCCGCGCGGCTCCTACCCGGACAACTGCGCCGCGGGGGCCTGGCCGGTGGACACGGCGGACGGCACGATCGACCCCTGCCGGTGGTTCGAGCTGACCGGGCTGGAGAACGGGGAGCCGGCGGACAACCAGCACCACCACGGCACCGACTGGATCTACGGTGGCTGGGACCGGGACGTACTGCAGGGTGACGTGACGGCGAACGGGCCGAACAACGGTGACCGGTTGTTCGACTGGAACGGGGCGTACAACCTGTACACCCACTGCAACGCGGCGTACGGCGGGTTCAACGACATCCGCCAGCACAGCCCGGCCATGCAGGACTTCCTGACCCGGCTGGCCTGGGCCACCGGCGCCGGCCGCACTCCGGCCGACGTGACCACGCCGGGCACCTCCGCCTTCCTGGAGCTGTCCTACGTGTACCCCCGGGACAACAAGGAGCAGGGCGCGGGCGCGGCCTTCCCGGGCACCCCGGGACACTTCGACCAGCCGTCCTGCACCGACTGACACCGCGCGCGCCGCGGCCCGGTTCCCCGACTCGGGGAGCCGGGCCGCGACGCTTCCCGGAATCCGCGGCGTTTCCCGGGACCCGGCACGCCGGGGCGGCTCGTGTCGATTTCGGCCGCCGCCGTTCGTGTGCAGGATGAGAGGCCGGCGTCGGGCCGGCCGCCCACCGAGGAGAGGCCGATGAGGCAGTACCTGCTCAGCATCTACCAGCCCGCGGGCGAAGGCCGCCCGGAGCCGGAGTTCCTGGCCGGGGTGATGCGCGACCTCGGCGTCATCCGGCAGGACCTGGAGGCGGCCGGGTGCTGGGTCTTCGGCCAGGGCCTGCACGCCCCGGACACCGCCACCGTGCTGCGGCCGTCCGACGGCGCGGTGCTGGTCAGCGACGGGCCGTTCGTCGAGGGCAAGGAGTACCTCGGCGGCTTCACCGTCATCCGGGCGCCCGACCTGGACGCCGCGCTGGCCTGGGGCAGCCGCTACGCGCTGGCCACCACCCTGCCGATCGAGGTGCGGCCGTTCCAGGGCGACAACTGACCGTGCCGGACGTGGAGCGGGTGTTCCGCGCGGAGTACGGCCGCGCGGTCGCCGTGCTGGCCCGCCTCCTCGGCGACCTCGACCTCGTCGAGGAGGCGGTGCAGGACGCCTTCACCGTCGCCGCCGCCCGCTGGCCGGAGACCGGGCCGCCGCCCAGCCCGGCCGGGTGGATCATCACCACCGCCCGGAACCGGGCGATCGACCGGCTGCGCCGGGAGGCGTCCCGGGCCGACCGGCACGCCCAGGCCGCCCTGCTGTACGCCGCCGGTGAACCCGTCGAGGAGGGGCCCGTGCGCGACGACCGGCTCCGGTTGATCTTCACCTGTTGCCATCCGGCGCTGAACCCGGCCGCCCGCGTCGCGCTGACCCTGCGCCTGCTCGGCGGCCTGAGCACCGCCGAGATCGCCCGGGCCTTCCTGGTGCCGGAGAAGACCATGGCGCAGCGGCTGGTCCGGGCCAAGGCGAAGATCCGCGACGCCGGCATCCCGTACCGCATCCCCCGGGAGGCCGACCTGCCCGACCGGCTCCGGGCCGTGCTGGCCGTGGTCTACCTGATCTTCACCGAGGGGCACACGGCGAGTTCCGGTGCCCGGCTGGTCCGCGACGACCTGTGCGCCGAGGCGATCCGGCTCGGCCGGCTGCTGGTGGAGCTGATGCCGGACGAGCCGGAGGCGCGGGGGCTGCTGGCCCTGATGCTGCTCACCGAGGCCCGCCGCCCCGCCCGCACCACCGCCGACGGCGCGCTGGTGCCGTTGCCGGACCAGGACCGGCGGCGCTGGGACGCCGCGCTGGTCGAGCAGGGGCAGGACCTGGTCCGCCGCTGCCTGCGCCGGGGCCAGCCCGGCCCGTACCAGATCCAGGCCGCCATCGCCGCCGTGCACAGCGCCGCGCCGGACGCCGCCGGCACCGACTGGGCCCAGATCCTGGCGCTGTACGACCAGCTCCGGGCCTACCTGCCCGGGCCGGTGGTGGCGCTGAACCGGGCGGTCGCGCTGGCCGAGGTGGCCGGCCCGGCGGCGGCGCTGGCCGAGGTGGAGCGCCTCGACCTGGGCAGCTTCCACGTCTTCCACGCGGTCCGGGCCGACCTGCTGCGCCGGCTCGGGCGGTCCGGGGAGGCCGCGGTGGCGTACGGGCGGGCCGCCGAGCTGGCCGGGAACGCGGCCGAACGCGACTTCCTGACCCGGCGGGCGGTGACGGTGCGCTCCGGCGGATAGCGGACGGGCGGCCCGCGCGGGCAACGGTGGTGGCGGTTCGGGGCGCTGGGGGACGTTTGCCCGGCCGGCGGCCGGGAACCCCGGTCGTCCCGGCCGTGCGGCCCGCGCCGCCCGACGAAACGGACGCCGACCACCGATGACGTACCGTCCGGCAGTTGCCACCAGCGTCCCCGACCTGACCACCCTGACCCTGGGGGTGGAGGAGGAGTACCTGCTTCTCGACCCCGCGACCGGGGAGAGCCTCCCGGTGGCCGACCGGGTGCTCACCGCGCTGCGCGGCACCGCCCGGGACCAGAGCCGCCAGGAGTTCCGGCACAGCATGGTGGAGATGGTCACCCCGGTCTGCGCGGACCTGGGGGAGTTGCGCCGGCACCTGGTCGGGTTGCGGCGTTCCGCCGCGGCGGCGGCCGAGGCGGCCGGCGCCCGGCTGGTCGCGGTCGGGGCCACGCCCGTCCACGAACCGCACCGGACGGTGCCGGACAAGCCGCGTTACCACGCCATGTCCCGCCGCTTCGGCCCGGTGGCGCACGACCCGGCGGTCTGCGGTTGTCACGTGCACGTGGGGGTGCCCGACCGGGAACTGGCCGTGCAGGTCTGCAACCACCTGCGCCCGTGGCTGCCGGTGGTGCAGGCGATCACCACCAACTCCCCGCTGCACGACGGCCGGGACACCGGGCACGCCAGCTGGCGCTCGATGCAGCTGGAGCGCTGGCCGAGCATCGGCCCGACGCCGCACTTCGACTCCGCCGCCGACTACGACCGCACGGTGGACGACCTGATCGCCGCCGGCATCATGCTCGACGCGGCGATGGTCTACTGGTACGCCCGGCCGTCGGCGGCGTACCCGACGGTGGAGATCCGGGTCGGCGACGTCTGCCCGACGGTGGACGACACAGTGCTGGTCGCCGCGCTGGTCCGGGCGCTGGTCGCCACGATCGTCGACGACGTCCGCTCCGGGGTGGCCGCGCACCGGATCCGCAACTGCCTGGTCTCGGCCGCGCACTGGCGGGCCGCCCACGACGGCCTCGACGGCGACCTGATCGACCTGCACGCCGGCGGCGCCCGGCCGGCCTGGGACCTGGTCGAGGAGCTGTTCGCCACCGTGACCCCGGCGCTGGCGCGGCACGGCGACCTCGACTACACCGTCGCGCAGCTGACCCGGCTGCGCCGCGAGGGGACCGGCGCCACCCGGCAACGGCGCATCATGGCCGACACCGGCGGCGACATCCGCTCCGTGCTGGACCACCTCGCCGCCCAGACCACCGCCGGCTGACCGTCCGGCGGCGCCGGACGCCCGGGTGGCTCACCGGATGTCGTGGGTCTGCAGCCAGAGCTCCAGCAGGCCGAGCTGCCACAGCTTGTTGCTGCCGGCGGCCGCCTCGGCCCGGTCCGGCTCGGCGAGCAGTTCGGCGACGTACTCCGGGCGGAACAGCCCGCGTTCCCGGGCGGCCGGCGCGTGCAGCGCCTCGGTGACCAGCTGGCGCACCGGGCCGTCCACGTTGCGCAGCGCCGGCACCGGGAAGTAGCCCTTGGGCCGGTCGATCACCTCGACCGGCAGCACCTCGCGGGCCACCTCCTTCAGCACCGCCTTGCCGCCCTGCGCCACCTTGTGCTCGGGCGGGCAGGCCGCGGCCAGTGTCACCAGGTCCTGGTCGAGGAACGGGGTGCGCACCTCCAGGCCCCAGGCCATGCTCATGCTGTCCACCCGCTTGACCGGGTCGTCGGGGAGCATCAGGTGGGTGTCCAGGCGCAGCACCGCGTCCAGCGCGGTGTCCGCGCCGGGCGCGGCCAGTTCGGCGGCGACCAGCTCCCGACTGGCGTCCTGTTCGCAGGCGTACGCCGGGCTGAGCACCCGGTGCAGCTCGGCGTGGTCCCGGTCGAAGAACGCGGCGGCGAACTCCTCCGCCGCCCCGTCCCGGGGCACCCGCGCCAGCGGCTGGTGGTAGCCGTACCCGGCGAACACCTCGTCCGCGCCCTGCCCCGACTGGGCCACCTTGACGTGCCGGGCCACCTGCTCGGAGAGCAGGTGGAAGGCGACCACGTCGTGGCTGCCCATCGGCTCGGTCATGGCCTGCACGGTCCGGCGTACCGCCGGGACCAGGTCGTCGTCGGCGAGCCGGATCCGGTGGTGGTCGGTGTCGAAGGTGCGGGCCACCAGGTCGGAGTAGTGGAACTCGTCGCCGGTCTCGGCGCCGCGGCTGTCGAAGCCGATGCTGAACGTCTGGAGGTGGTGCTGGCCGGCCTCGGCGAGCAGCGCCACGATCATGCTGGAGTCCAGGCCGCCGGAGAGCAGCACGCCGACCGGCACGTCGGCGACCAGCCGCCGGCGTACCGCCGTGCGCAGCGCGTCGCCGATCATGGCGCGCCAGTCCCGGGCGTCCAGGCGGGCGTGCGCCGGGTCCCGCACGTAGTCCGGCCGCCAGTAGACGTGGTCCCGGCTGCGCCCGTCCGCCTCGATCACCCGCAGGGTGGCCGGGGGGAGCTTGCGCACCCCGCGCAGCACGGTCCGCGGCGCCGGCACGATCGAGTGCCAGGACAGGTAGTGGTGCAGCGCCACCGGGTCGATCCCGGTGTCGACGTCGCCGGCGCGCAGCAGCGCCGGCAGGGTGCTGGCGAACCGCAGCCGCCCGGGCGCCTCTGCCAGGTAGAGCGGCTTGATGCCGAGCCGGTCGCGGACCAGCAGCAGCCGGCGCCGCCGCCGGTCGACCAGGCCGATGGCGAACATGCCCACCAGGTGGTCGACGAAGCGTTCCCCCCAGTGCGCGTACGCCACCAGGATCACCTCGGTGTCACTGGTGGAGTGGAAGGTGTGCCCGGCGGCGGCCAGCTCCGCGCGCAGCTCGGGGTAGTTGTAGATGCAGCCGTTGAAGACCAGACCGAGGCCGAGGTCCTCGCGGACCATCGGCTGGGCGCCGGCGTCGGAGAGGTCGATGATGGTCAGCCGGCGGTGCCCGAGGGTCACCCAGCCGTCGCCCCACAGCCCCTCGCCGTCCGGGCCGCGCGACCGCATCGCCTCGGCCATCCGGGTGACCGCCTCGGCGTCCGGCGTCGTGCCGTCGAATCTCGCCTCGCCGCTGATTCCGCACATGCTCAGCGGCCACCGCTCGCCCGGGGTACCGGACCCACCGTCACCACTCCCGTCCCGCCGCCTGTGACGGACCGCCCGTACGGGGGTCCGGGTCCCGTCCGCAGGACGGGCGGCTCGGCTACCCGCCGCTGGCGCGCCCAAACTCCGCCCGGGCCCCGCGGCACCGCGGACGCTGAGCCGGCCCCGCCCGGCCCCGCCCTGCTGCATCCCCGGCCCGCTGGCGGCCGGTCGCCGTGATCGACTCCGTTTCGCCGATATCGCGGTGTCCCGCTCGCGTCGACACCCCTCTTACGGCGGCACGGAGTCGATCGAGCGGAGGGCGCCGGCGGGTCAGCCGCGCAGGGCGGCGAGGATGCGGGCGAGGCCGTCCCGGTCGGCCGGGCTCAGGTCGCCGAAGAAGCGGGCCGCCTCGGCTAAGGCGGGCGGCCTGGATGGCGGGGCCGGTGCGCGTACCGTCGTCGGTGCGCGCGACCAGGGTCGTCCGCGGGTCGGGTCGGGCCGGCGCTCGACGAGCCTGGCGCGGGCTTGCCGCGGCATGGCAGCCTCGGCGGCGTGGGCACCTTGCTGGCGCAACTTCCGGCGCTGTTGGGCGTACTGGTCGGAACCCTGGGCACGATCCTCGCCACGTCGCTGGCGGACCGGGCCCGGTGGCGGCGCAACCAGAGCATCCGATGGGACGAGCGGCGGCTCGACGCCTACGTCGAGTACGCGCACGCCGTCAAGGAGAGCCACGCCATCGCCCTGCGGATGACCGCCGACCGCCGGCCGAACTCCCACAGCCACCCGATCGACCGGGAGGCCGGCCTGGCGAGGCTGGCCGAGGCGGACGCCCGGCGCACCATCGCCTGGGAGAACATGCTGCTGCTCGGCGACGAGGCGACGGTCGCCGCGGCCGGCGTCTGGCGGGACGCGGTGTGGCAGCTGGAACGGCTGGCCCGGGGGATCGCCGACCCGGAACCGGACATGGTCGGGGTGCTCTCCCGGGTCAACGAGGCCCGCGACGGCTTCTACCGGGCGGCCCGGCGGAGCATCGCCGTCCGCGGCGGCTCGGTGGCGCAGTCGGCGTTGCTGGAGCAGGCGCTCCTCGACCGGGCGGTCGCCGCCGAGGCCGGTGCCGTCTCACTATCGTCTCAAAAAAGTCGCTAAAAAGTCTCGTTATTTGGCGGCGGTCTGCTCCAGGTGGCGGTAGACGGTCGCCCGGGAAACCCCGAGGGCGGCGGCGATGTCGTCCACCGAGTGGGTGCCCGCGGCGTGCATCCGGCGGGCCGCCTCCACCTGCTCGCGGCCGAGCGCCCGCGGCCGGCCCGGCCGCCGCCGCCCGGTCACCGGCCCGGGCTCCGCCGCGCGCGGGGCGTCCGCGCCGGGTGCGGCCAGCAGCCGGCGTACGCCGTCGAGCATGTCCGCCCGGAGCACCTCGTCGGGCACGTCGGTGAAGAAGACCACCGGGTCGCTGCACATGGCGACCGCCTGCACCGCCCGGACCCGCTCCCGGCGCCCGGCGTCCGGTCCGGCGATGCGGTCGTTGGCCCGCATGGCGATGCGCATCAGCCGGTTGTAGGTGTCGCCGCGGGTGATCAGCGCGATGTCGTGGAAGAGCATGCCGAGCGGCCGGCGGTGGGTGAGCATGGTGTCCACCCAGCCCTCCAGCACCGCCCACCGGGCCTGGTCGGTGGGCAGCTCCTCGGCGCTGTCCAGCAGCCGCTCCAGATCCGCCACCAGCGGCTCGATCAGGGCCGCGAGCAGGTGCTCCTTGGCCGGGAAGTGGTAGAGGATGGCGGCCTTGGTCAGCCGCAGCCGGTCGGCGATCTGCCGCAGCGCGGTGCGCTGGTAGCCGTGCTCGGCGAACAGGTCGAGCGCGGCGCGCAGGATCCGGGTCCGGGTGTCGTCGGCGGGCTCGGCGGTCATGCCGGCAAGCCTAGCCGGCGCCCTGACCGGTGGCCTGTGTCACTGTTGATTGCACTGACCGCCGGTCAGTACAGTGGGGCTTGTCGAGGTGTCAACGGCAGGAGGGGCCATGCCCGTCATCGAGATCGGCAACCTGGTCAAGACGTTCGGCAGCGTCCGCGCGCTCGACGGGCTCGACCTGCGGGTCGAGGCGGGGGAGGTGCACGGCTTCCTCGGCCCGAACGGCTCCGGCAAGTCCACCACCATCCGCATCCTGCTCGGCCTGCTGCGGCGCGACGCGGGCGAGGCGCGGGTGTTCGACGCCGACCCGTGGCGCGACGCGGTCGCCCTGCACCGCCGGCTGGCGTACGTGCCCGGCGACGTCAGCCTCTGGCCGAACCTCTCCGGCGGCGAGGCGATCGACCTGTTCGGCAAGCTGCGCGGCGGCCTGGACCGGCGGCGCCGCGACGAACTGCTCGACCACTTCGACCTGGACCCGACCCGCAAGTGCCGCACCTACTCCAAGGGCAACCGGCAGAAGGTGGCCATCGTCGCGGCGTTCGCGTCGAACGTGGAGCTGTACGTGCTCGACGAGCCGACCTCCGGGCTCGACCCGCTGATGGAGGCGGTGTTCCAGGACGAGGTGCGGCGGATCAAGGCCGACGGCGCCACCGTGCTGCTCTCCAGCCACGTGCTCGCCGAGGTCGAGGCGCTCTGCGACCGGGTGAGCATCATCCGCGAGGGCCGTACCGTCGAGTCCGGCACCCTCACCGAGCTGCGCCACCTCACCCGCACCGCGGTGACCGTGGAGACCGCCCGGCCGCTGACCGGCCTGGAGGCGCTGCCCGGCGTGCACGCGGTCCGCGAGGTCGACGGGCGTACCCACCTGGAGGTGGAGCCGGCCCACCTCGACGAGTTGCTCGGGCACCTGGTCCGGTTCGGCGTGCGCGCCCTGACCAGCACCCCGCCCACGCTGGAGGAGCTGTTCCTGCGGCACTACGGCGACGAACGGCCGGCCGCCGAGGCCGCCGGGGTGAACGGCCGCCGGGCGGGTGCCCGATGAGCGCGCTCACCGGCACCGGGACGCTGGCCCGGCTCGTGCTGCGCCGCGACCGGGTCCGGCTCGCCATCTGGGTGCTCGGCGCGCCCCTGCTCGGCTACGCCCTCGCGCAGAGCGTCGTCAGCGTCTACCCGGACGAGCCCGCCCGCCTCGGCTACGCCACCACCTCGGCGTCCAGCCTGGTCGCCCGGGCGTTCAACGGCCCGATCGCCGGCAGCGACCTGGGCGCGGTGGTGGTCGCCGAAACGTACATCACGCTGGCCCTGATCTTCGCGCTGCTGAGCACCTTCGCGGTGGTCCGGCACACCCGGCAGAACGAGGAGACCGGCCGGGCGGAGCTGCTCGGCGCCGCCGTGGTCGGCCGGTACGCGCTGCTCACCGCCGCGCTGCTGGTGGTCGTCGCGGCGAACGTGGCGGCCGCCGCGCTGCTCGCCGCCGGCCTGGCGGGCGCCGGCCTGCCGCTGGCCGGCTCCGTCGTCGCGGCCGCCGCGATCGGTGGGGTCGGAGTGGCCTTCACCGGCGTCGCCGCCGTCACGGCCCAGCTCTCGGTCACCTCCCGGGGCGCGAACGCGCTCGCCGCCGCGGCCGTCGGGGTCGCCTTCCTGCTGCGCGCCGCCGGCGACGTGCTCGGCGACCAGACCGACGGTGGCGTGCGAGTGGAAAGCGCCTGGCCGTCCTGGCTGTCGCCGCTCGGCTGGGGCAACCAGGTGCGCGCCTACGTCGACGACCGGTGGTGGGTCCTCGCGCTGCCCGTCGCGCTGCTGCTCGCCGCGGTCGCGGCCGCCTACGCGCTGGCCGAGCGGCGGGACATCGGCGCCGGCCTGGTCGCGCCCCGGCGCGGCCCGGCGAGCGCCGCGGCCGGGTTGCTCAGCCCCGCCGGGCTGGCCTGGCGGCTGCAGCGCGGCACGCTGCTCGGCTGGGCGGTCGGGGTGGCGGTGCTCGGGTTCTCGATGGGCATCGCCGGTGACGAGTTCAACGCCATGATCGAGGAGAACCCGGCCGCCGCCGAGGCGATCGCCGCAATGGGCGGCGGGGCCGACCTGATCGACGCGTACCTGGCCGCGATGCTCGGGTTGTTCGCGCTGACCATCGGGGCGTACGTCGTGCAGGCCATGCTGCGGGTGCGCGGCGACGAGTCCGACGGCGTGCTGGAGGCGGTGCTCGCCACCGGGGTGAGCCGGGGCCGCTGGCTGGGCACCCAGGTGGCCGCCGCGGCGCTCGGCGCGCTCGCCCTGGTGCTGCTCGCCGGCCTCACCACCGGCCTCGGCTACGGCCTGGTCGCCGGCGACCCGGTCGGGCGCGCCGTCGACCTGGGTGGCGCCGCGCTGCTGCGGCTGCCCGCCCTGCTCGTGGTGGCCGGCGTGGTGACGGCGCTGTTCGGCCTGCTGCCTCGCTGGTCGGTGGTGCTGTCCTGGGCCGCCCTGCTGGTCTTCCTGCTACTCGGCCAGCTCGGCGCGGTGCTCGAACTGCCGCAGGCCGCGCTGAACCTCTCCCCGTACACCCACATCCCGTCGGTGCCCGCGGTCGAGGCGACGGCGCTGCCCCTGGTGGTGCTGACCGCCGTGGCGGTGGCGCTGCTCGCCGCCGGCGCGGCCGCCTTCCGCCACCGCGACGTCCCCTCCTGACGCGCGGTTACCTCGACATGTCGCCCTGCGGCAACGCAGCCGGGGTGCGCGGATCAGGGGCGGCAGGCGGTGCAGAAGCGGGTCGACGGGCGGTGCGCCAGCTGTTCGATGGGGATGTCACGGGCACACCCCTGGCAGCGGCCGTAGCCGTCGTGTTCCAGGTAGCGCAGCGCCCGGGCGATGTCGCCCAGCGCGCGGCGGGACGCGGCGGTCAGCGCGGCGGTGGCCGCGGGGTCGGCGCCGGGCAGTTGGTTCGCCTGCCGGGCCAGCAGCGCGAGCTGGGTGGTGTGCCGCTCGTACTGCTCCTCCAGGACCATCCGCAGCACGCCCAGCTCGTCCTGCCTGCTCACGGCGTACACGTTCGGTTTCCTTCCGGGTCGGCAACGACAGAGCGGGCGGAGCGCCGCCGCGCTCCGCCCGCTCCTGCGGTGCTGGTCAGCGCAGCGGATCGAAGGGGCGCAGCTCCGCCGGCTGCCGCCCGGTGGTGATCTGCTCGGCCAGCAGCGTGCCGGTCAGCGGGCCGAGGGTGATGCCCCACATGCCGTGGCCGCCGGCCGCGAAGACCCGCGGCGACCGGGTCCGGCCGATCAGCGGCAGGCCGTCCGGGGTGCAGGGGCGCGAGCCCACCCACTCGTCGGTGCGGGCGTCCAGGTCGGCGCCGCGCAGCAGCGGCCGGGCGGCCTCGGCGATGGCGGTGATCCGGCGGCGGTCCAGCGGCGCCTCGGCGTGGCGGAACTCCATCATGCCGGCGACCCGCAGCCGGTCGCCGAGCGGCGTGCAGGCGACCCGCTGCGCCGGGAAGTACACCGGCCCGGCCGGCATGTGCTCGATCGGCACGCTGAAGCTGTAACCGCGGCCGGCCTGCACGACGGTCCGGACGCCGAAGCGCCGGGCCAGCTCGCCGAACCAGGTGCCGGTGGCCAGCACCACCGCGTCGTACCGGTCGTCGTCGCCGTCGGACGTCAGCACCCGGACCCCGGTGCCCTCGTCGCGGACGTCCACCACGTCCGCGCCCGACACGATCGTCGCGCCGCGGGCGCGGACCGAGTCGGCGAGCGCGTGCACGTACTCCCCGGGGTTGACGAACCGCTGGCCGTGCAGGCGGATGGCGGCGCCGACGTGGTCGGAGAGCGACGGCTCCACCTCGCGCGCCTCGGCGCCGGTCAGCACGTCGAACTCGATCTCCTGGCCGGCGGCGTGGATGTGCCCCAGCTCGTCGAGCAGCACCGACCGTTCGGTCGTGGTCCGGTACGCCGCGATGAACGACTTCGCCTCGTTCGCCCGGGCCGTGACCCCACCCGCCTCCAGCGCCTCGAAGGTCTCCAGCGCGCGGCGGTTCATCGGGATGTAGGCGCGCATCGCGGTGCGCCACTTGGCGGCGGTGCTGTGCCGGGCGAAGCCGGCCAGGAACCGCAGCAGCCGCAGGTCCGCGCGCGGCGGCACGTAGACCGGCGACGACGGGCTGAGCACGGCGCGCAGCCCGTAGCGGAGCACCGCGGGCTCGGGCAGGGGAGTGGTGATGCCGGGGGTGAGCCAGCCGGCGTTGCCCCAGGACGCGCCGGCCGCCACCCCGGTGCGGTCGAGCACGGTGACCCGCACCCCCCGCTCCTGGAGGAACCAGGCGGTGGCCAGGCCGACCATCCCGGCGCCGATCACGGCGACGTGCTGCGGAGCGGGCCCGGACTCGGCGGCAGGCATCGGTTCTCTCCTTCGGGACAGCGGGGGATCGGGGCCAATCCTGGCCGCGCCGGCCCGGAACGTCATTGTCCGGTCAAGCCAACGATCAAGCCGGTCGTTGGTCGGAACGGACAACGCCGAGGGATAATCGCGCCATGATCACCGTGGGTGGTGTGGTGGACGCCGTCGGTGCGGCGCTGCTCAAGATCGTCGTCGCCGGCGAGGCGGCGGAGGTCCGCGACGTCACCTTCGCCGACCCCGACGACGCGACCACCGGCGAGCGGGGCGACCTCGTCCTCGGCGCCGGCATCGCCACCGCGGAGCAGGCGGTCGGCGTCATCGTCTGGTGCGCGGAGACCGCCGCGGCCGGCCTGGTCCTGAAGCCGCCGCTGGCCACCCACCCCGAGGTGACGGCGGCCGCGGCCGACCGCGACCTGACTCTGGTCGAGTTGCAGAGCCACGGGTCCTGGGCCCAGCTCGTCTGGCTGCTGCGCGGCGTGATCGACCGGGCGGTCGCGCCCGGCCCGCCGGAGACCGGCGAGGCCGGGGTGTACGACGAGCTGTTCGCCCTCGCCGACGCGACCGCCGCCGTCGTCGACGCGCCGGTGACCATCGAGGACGCCCAGTCCCGCGTGCTCGCCTACTCGTCGCGCCAGGACCGCACCGACCCGGCGCGCGTCTCGACCATCGTCGGCCGGCGGGTGCCCGGCGAGGTGATCGCGCACTTCCGTTCCCGGGGCGTGTTCCGCAAGCTCGCCACCGGCAGCGACCTGATCTTCGTACCGCAGGGGCCGGACGGCACGCTGCCCCGGCTGGTGATCCCGATCCGGGCCGGCGGTGAGCTGCTCGGCTCGATCTGGGCGGTGGTCGACGGCCCGGTGCCGGACGAACGGCTGCGCGACCTCCAGGGCACCGCGTCCCAGCTGGCGCTGCACCTGCTCCGGCTGCGGGTGCAGGCCGACGTCGCCCGCCGGGCGGCGGCCGACCGGCTGCGCGCCGCGCTGCGCGACCCGGGCCGGATGGGCCGCGAGGAGCTGGGCCTGCCCGCCGGCCCGTGGCGGGTGGTCGCGCTCGGGGCCCACGGCGGTACGGCGGAGCTGGTGCACAACCTCGCCCTGTGGGAGTCGATCACCCGCCGGCACGGGTGGCGCCAGCCGCTGATCGCCGACCTGGGTGAGGTGCTGTTCGCCGTGGTGGCCGCCGACGGCGAGGCGCCCGGCTGCTGGCTCTGGCTGGAGCGGCTGATCCACCACATCGCCCGGCACGACCCGGCGCTCCACGCCGCCTCCGGCGGCGTCGCCCGCACCCTGCCGGACCTGCGGCGCTCCCGCGCCGAGGCGGCGGAGCTGCTCGCCCTGCACGGCCCCGCCCGACCCGGCCCGGTGCTGCGGTTCGAGGACGTCTGGGCGGACGTGGTCGTGCACCGGGTGGTCAGCACGGTGCCGCGGGCCGACCTGCTGATCGGCGGGCCGCTGCCCGCCCTCGTCGCGCACGACCGGCAGCACGGCACCGACTACGTCGGCACCGTCGCCGCCTGGATCGAGGAGCAGGGCGACCCGACGAGGGCGGCCCGGCGGTTGCACGTGCACCCCAACACGCTCCGGTACCGGATGCGCCGCCTCGCCGAGGTCGTCCCCGTCGACCTGGCGTCGGCGCGTACCCGGCTGGCGTTGCAGATCCAGCTCGCCGCGCTACGCCGGGAGCCGCTTGCGCCGGGCGGGTGATGGACATCCTCTTCGCCCTAAAGGACGGAGATTCCCTCCACGCTGCGCGTGGACCGCGCGGCGTCCGGGTGGGTTACCGCTTCGCCGCGCGGTGCCACCATCGCTGGTGGTATGACCCGCGCTCCACCGTCGTTTCCGTTGTCCGCCTGTCCGGCGGCCAACACGTTCAGCACAGCGTTCATGTCTCTGTCGTGGGCTGCTCCGCAACGGCGGTTCCACGCTCGGATGTTGAGCCTGCGGTTCCTTGTGCACGTCGACGAGGGCCCGGTAGGCGGACCTCGGGACTGAGCGGGCTGCTGACCGGCTGCCGGCGTAGCGACCGAGCGGTGCCGGTCGGGGCGGTGTTGATGATCGCTCAGGACGCCGAGCGTGAGGAGCAACTGCTGGATGACATGATCCGCGATCCGCTGCGACCGCAGATTGCGGTGATTACCAGGGAGATGGTGTATCGGCACTGGCCCAATGACCAGGTGTGGAGGCTGCCCGGGATGCCAACGCCCGGCGACTGGCCGACCTCGGGCTCTGATCTTGCTTCCTGTCTCCGCGCTGAACGTAAGGCGGGCTCAGCCCTGATCGGTGCTGCTGGCAGGCACGCCGCTGGCCATCCGGGTCGCTGCATGTAACGCCGCCGCCCAGGGGAACGCCCTCTGGCGACTGCTGCCGCTGCCGGGCGGGTGAGGCTCCCATCCGTCGTCGGTCCCGAGGAAGACCCTTACGCGCTCGTCGCGGAGGTCCGCCACCGCGCGCTGAAAGGGCGCGCGGGCAGCCAGGGCGGCGTTGACGAACGGGACGACCACTGTCGGGACCTGCCGGCCGATCAGCTCGGCGACTGCGGTCAACGCGTAGTTGTCGGCGATGCCGAGGGCGATCTTGTTGACGGAGTTGTAGGTGGCGGGGGCGATGATGAGCGCATCCGCTGCGGGGAGCGAGCGGTGGGTCCGATCGGACGACCGGTAGGTGGACCGGACCGGGTACCCGGTCAGCCGCTCGATCGCTTCCGCGTCGATGAAGTCGAGGGCGCTGGGGGTGGCGGTGACCGTCGTTGTCCACGACTGTTGCGTCGCGGTGGTGATCAGTTGAGTCACGTCTGCGGCGGGCCCGGCAGCGCAGACGACGATTTGCAGGTGGCGGCGAGTCATACGCGGATCCCGGCTTGCTGGGCAAAGTCGATGACGGCGGTACGGACGTGCCCGTGGGTGAGGACTGCCAGGTCGCTGGCGATACGATGCACCGCTGGCCGGCACCGGATCTCCTCTGGGGCCACCTCATACGCGCTGCGTAGCGCGTTCAGGCCGTGCTCGTAGCGACCCCACTGCGTGTAGGCGCGTGCCACGTCGACGAACAGGGAAGCCTTGCGTTCGGCAAGGCTGATCTTGTCCAGTGGTACCTGGCGGGCGAGGGCTATGGCGGTGCCGGCGTCGCCCAGGGTCAGCACGATGTTGACGCGGTGCAGCAGGACATTGGTGGCACCGAAGCCGGTCCATCGGTCATTGCCGTCGTAGCCGAGCCGCCTGGCGGCTTGGGAGGCCTCGTCGAGCATGGCCTGTGCGTCGTCCCGGTTGTCGTCGCGGGCGGCGGCGATAGCACCGCGGAGCAGCAGGGCGCCGTAGACGGCGACCGCGTCGGTCGAGGCGAGTCGGGTGCTGAGTCGGAGGTTCTCGGCCGCGTCTTCAGCGAGCTGCCGTGCCTGGTTGCTGTGGCCGTTGCTCATCAGGGCGTGGGTCATGATCCGGGCGCTCGTGGCCATCGCCACCGGGTCCTGACTGGTCACAGCGGCACGGGTGCTGCGTTCGGCGGCGACCAGGGCCATGCCTTTGTCGCCGACCTTGAGCAGCATGCTGCCGACGACGTGGTAGAGGTCGCTGGCGAGAGCTTCTACCTGCGCTCGCTGCTCGCCTTCGGTGTCCGCACGAGTCGGTTCCAGCGCGGGCAGCAGGGCCGCGAGTCCGGCGAGAACCTGCTCGTACCGGCAGGCCTGGTAATCGGTCTTAGCTGCGGCGACTTTCTCAGCGAACTGCCGGAGCGTTAGGGCAACTCGCGTGGTGGTTCGAGAGGTTGGTGCGACCAGCGCGTTGAGCAGCGGTGCGACGTTCGGCAGGGCCAAGCCGCTGGTCGTCACGCCCGTCAAGAGGTCTCTGCGCCGCACGTCGCCGTCCGAGTCGATGTCGTGAATGCTGCCTTCGCCAGTATGGACGTGGGTGGCGGTGACGGACGGCTTCGCGGGATCCGCAAGTGCACCGCTGGTACCTGCTCTCACCAGTGCTTCGAAGCGCTCGCGGACGTCCGGGGTAGCCCGCGCCAGCACAGTGTCCAGGGCAGCCTGCATATCGGCACGCAGGTAGATCTTGTCGCCCTGGCTGCTCCACTTGGCCACCGTTCGCCGAGCCGCGCCCAGGTGTTCGGCGAAGCTGGTGACGCTCATCCGCAACGCCCGGCGCAGCGCGTTTGCTTCCCGGCCGGTCCAGGTCGTCACCGCAGCCATCGCACGTCCTTCCCCTACGGACATTCGGCCGGAGGATCGTAACGGCACTCGGCGTGCTTGCAGGTGCACCATGAGTGCACCGTCAGGACATCCCCATCGCCGCGTTCACCGAGCGAACCTGATCGTGCCGGTGCGCCGCTCTTGGTGAGTAGGCGGCCGGCACCGGATCGCAGCCTCACGCCAGGGGACTCGAGATGAACGACGGGACCACCGGACGGCAAGGGTATGCGCCGGCGCGTCGGCCGGCTTCATCGTGTGACGCCCTCTTACGCGTGCGGCCGAGGCCTCGCCTACGTACCGCCGTGAGGGCTGCGTGGGTGGGTGGTCGGCGGTCTGCTCCCAGCCGCCGTGGTGCGGCGGTGGGCTCGCCTTTCCCCCTAGGAGCCCACCGCCGGCCGTCTCGACCGGGGGTGCCGGCATGACCATTTACGTCTCGCGTAACGCGACGGCCGACCAGCCCCGGCGGCCCGAGCCCTCGTGCTCGTCTTCGCAGTGGCAGCTGCGGCCGGCTGATCCGCCGTTGCTTACCCATGTGTGGCGTCAGCTGTTCGAACGGCAGACCACAAAGGGTGATCGGCGGTGACCGGCCAGCAGCGCCGCCTCACGGCCCACCGGACCGCGCCGGCACGGCTTGAGCATCTACCAATGCGTCCCCTGTGGCTGTGCCGCCGGTGCGGGCAGCCCTGGCCCTGCGGGGCGGCGAAGGCGGCTCTGGTGGTGGAGTACCGGGACAGCCTGGTGAGCCTGTTCCTTTACCTGGCCGGCCGCCTGCACGACGCGATCGACGATCTGCACCGGCTGAACCCGAGCGTGACGGGCAGCGCGGCGGACATGTTCGACCGGTTCCTCGGCTGGCCCGCCCGCCATATCCACGCCTACCGCGTCCGTACCATCACGGCCGTCAGGAACGAGGAGGCCTCGTCGTGAACGGCATCGGCCTCATCAACGCCACCGGCCAGCCGGCGGTCGCCGGCAGCTTCCACACCCTGGTCGTGCAGCCGACGAGCTTCTGCAACCTCGACTGCACCTACTGCTACCTGCCCGACCGGAGATCCCTGCGCCTGATGAGCGGCGCGGTCGCGCAGGCTTGCGCCGAGTCGATCGCCCAGCAGAACAGCGGACATCCCGTGAGTGTCGTGTGGCACGGGGGTGAACCCACCGTCACACCCACCGGGCTGTTCCGGGATCTGCTGGCCCGGTTCGAGGAACTGCGGAGCGCGGGGATGGTGCGTCACGAGATCCAGACGAACGCGACGCTGATCAACCGCCAGTGGTGCGAGCTGTTCACCGCGTACGGCTTCGAGGTCGGAGTCAGCATCGACGGACCGGGCGCGTTGAACCGGAACCGCGTCGACCGGGCCGGCACGTCGACGGATGCCCGAACCCTGCGCGGCATGCAGACCTTGGCCGACGCGGGGCTGGGGTACTCGGTGATCTGTGTTGTCACACCGGAAACCATCGATCACACGGAAGCCCTCCTCGACTTCTTCACCGGCCTGCCTGGTTGCGAGTCGGTGGGCTTCAACATCGAAGAGCAGGAGGGCGCCGACCGGGAACCGGTACCGGAGGACGCCGCCTACCGGTTCTGGAAGCGCCTCATCGCACGCCGCGTCAGCGGCAGCCCGCTGCGGATCCGCGACGTGGATCGGCTGGCCGACTATCTCGCCGCCACCCGAGCCGGGCGCGTCGACCACGCCCCGTACGAGCCGATCCCGACCGTCTCCTGGGATGGGCAGGTGGTCCTGCTGTCGCCGGAGCTGCTCGGCATTACCGAGCCGCGGTACGGCGACTTCATCGCCGGCAACGTCCTCCAGCAGCCGATCACCGCCATGCTCGCCCGCGCCGGCGACCTAGGCTACGTCGCCGAGTTCATTACGGCCCTCAACGGCTGCGCCGACCACTGCGCCTTCTACGACTTCTGCCGCGGCGCCCAGGCCGGCAACCGCTACTTCGAGCACGGGACGTTCACCGCCCGCGAGACGACCTACTGCCGGACCACCCGGCAGGCCCTCGTCCGCGCCGCTGCGGACCACCTCACCCCTCAAGGAGGAGCACCATGACCAATGCACTCGCGGTCCTCGCCAACGCCGCACCCGAGCAACTCGCCCGCCTCGGCGTCGACCCGGAGCGGTCGGTAACGTCGATCGACGCGGCGAAGTTCGACAACCGCCCCACCTGGGACAACAAGGGAAAGTTCGACAGCCGACCCGGCTGGGACAACTGGAACAAGAAGAAATAGCCCGCACCACGGGACGCGCGGGGTGGCGTGTCCACCCCGCGCCCACACAGGTTGAGGACACATGCGCACCACCACGATCGGCGACGTGAAGGTCCTGCTGCCGGACCTCGAACCGGACGACCTCGACACCACGACGGACCTGGCCGACGGCCTCACCGAGGCCCTCGTCGAGGGCGCCGCCTGGCACGGCTCGCAACTTGAGGACGTAACCATCCGCAGCAGCCAGATCACCGGCGTGGACCTGAGCGAGAGCACCTGGGAAGCCGGCAGCCTCTTCGGCTGCGAGATCACCCGCACCGACTTCTCCGGCGCGACCCTGACCGGCATCACCATCGAACGCTGCGCCATCACCGGCTCCCGGTTCACCGGCACCAGACTCACCGACGTACGCCTCAAGGACGTCCTGTTCGACGGCTGCCGCTTCGACTACGCCACCCTCCAACGCGCCGCCGCCGCCGGCTCGGTCGCGTTCACCGACTGCACTCTTACTAACGGCGCGTGGTCGTCCTGCCGGCTACCTCGCATCGCACTGCGATCCTGTGACCTCGCCGGCCTGGAACTGGACTCCTGCCACCTCGACGGCGCCGACCTGCGGGGCAGCCGCCTCCAGGGCCTCAAGACGCCGCTGGACAACCTGCGCGGCGTCACACTCGGCGAGGACCAGGTTCCCGACCTCACCCAGCTGACCGTCGCCGCCCTCAACCTCACCGTCCGCAACAACTGAAGCCGCGGACGCATCGTGCTCGCTGAACCCACCGGCAGCCCGGACACGATCCTCGTCTGCATCCGAGGCAACTCCGGCTCGGGCAAGAGCAGCATCGCCCGCGAGCTACGACGCCGGTAGCTGGTCCGTCAGCCGCGCTGCCAGCGGATCTCGCCGCCGACGACCGTGGTCAGCACCCGGGTGCGCAGCACCGCCTCCGGTGACTCCCGCAGGGGATCGGTGTCGACCGCGATGAAGTCGGCGAGCATGCCGGGCGCGAGGACACCCTTGCGCTTCTCCTCGCCGGCGGCCCGGGCCGCGCCGAGGGTGTGCGCGGCGAGCGCCTCGGCCATGCTGAGCCGCTGCTCGGGTTGCCAGCCGCCGGCCGGCGTCCCGTCCGGGCGGGTGCGGGTCACCGCCGCGTACAGCGCCGGGAACGGGTTGGGGTGTTCCACCGGGGCGTCGGAGCCGAAGGCCAGCGGCACGCCGGCGTCCAGCATCCCCCGCCAGGCGTACGAGGCCAGGTCGTGCCCGGCGAGCAGGGTGTCCACCAGGTCGATGTCGCTGGTGCAGTGCACCGGCTGCATCGACGCGACGACGCCCAGCCGGGCCATCCGGGCCAGGTCGCCGGCCCGCAGGTGCTGGGCGTGTTCGATCCGGTGCCGCAGCCCCGGCGTCCGGCCGATCGCCTGGTAGGCGTCGAGCACCAGGTGGTTGGCCTGGTCGCCGATGGCGTGCGTGGCGACCGCGATGCCGGCCGCCGCGGCCCGGGCGAAGAGCGTGACCAGCTCCTGGTACGGCGTGACGGCGATGCCCAGGTTGCCGTGCTCGCCGGCGAACGGTTCGCTCATGTGGCAGGTGTGCGAGCCCAACGCGCCGTCGCTGAAGATCTTCACCGGTCCGGTGCGGAACCAGTCGTCACCCTGCCCGGTACGGCGGCCCTCGGCGATCGCCGCGTCCAGGTGGCTCATCGGGATCGCCTTGTGCACGCGCAGCTTCAGCTCGCCGGCGGCGCGCAGCTCCAGATAGGCCGCCCGGCAGTCCTCGCCGTCGATGTCGTGCACGCTGGTCAGGCCGAGCGCCAGCAGCTCCTCCTGCCCGGCGCGGAGCTGGTCGCGCAGGTCGGGGGAGACCATCAGGTCGCGCAGCGGCTGGCAGGCCGACTCGCGCAGGATCCCGGTCGGTTCGCCGCGGTCGTCCCGGACGATCTCCCCGCCCACCGGGTCGGGGGTGCCGGCGTCGATCCCGACCAGCCGCAGGGCGGCCGAGTTGGCCCACACGGTGTGGCCGTCCACGCTGGGCAGCGCGACCGGCAGCTCGGGGCAGACGGTGTCCAGCGCGTAGCGGTCCGGCTGGGCGGGCGGATCCCAGGTGTTGCTGTCCCACCGGCCGCCGAACAGCCATGCGCCGGGGCGCAGCCGCGCGGCGTGCGCGGCCACCCGAGCCAGCGCCTCGTCCAGCGAGCGCACGTCGCGCAGGTCCACCGCGTCCAGGCTCTGGGCGTACTGGGCGGTGTGGATGTGGGCGTCGTAGAGGCCGGGGAGCACCGCGGCGCCCGCCAGGTCGATCAGCTCCGCGCCCGCTCCGGCGGCCGCGCGTACCTCCGCCTCGGTGCCGACGGCCAGCAGCCGCTCGCCCTGCACGGCCATGGCCTGGGCCAACGGGTTGGCGGGGTCGCCGGTGCGGATCGCGGCGTTGCGGTACACGCGGATGCTCATGGCACCTTCCAGGTCGGGTGACGGGTGGCCATCACTGTAGGAGGGGGAGCGGGCGGCCGGAAGATCGTGCAGGCTGCGCCACGGGCGCGGCGGAACCTATCCTCTGTGGATGCGAGACCGGCGGGTGGTGCTGCTCTGGGCCGCGTTCGCGGTCACCGCGCTGGTGTCCACGTGGCTCGTGCTGCGCCGCGAGGACCGCCTCTCCGACCTGCACATCTACTACGGCGCGCTGGCCGACCTGCGCGCCGGTCGCCCGCTCTACGGGTACGTCGCGCACAACGGCGGCCCGTTCACCTACCCGCCGTTCGCGGCGCTGGTGCTCTGGCCGGTCACCGCGGTGCCGGAGGGGGTGGCGCAGGTGCTCTGGCTGCTGGCCACGTACGCCGCGGTGGTCGCCGTCGCCGTGCCGGTCGGCGCCGCGCTGACCACCGGCCGGTCCCGGCGGGCGGTGGTGGTCGCGGCGGTGGCGCTCGGGCTGCTGCTCTCCGCGCCGGTGCAGAGCAACCTGCGCTTCGGGCAGGTGAGCATCTTCATCGTGCTGGCGGCGCTGCTCGACGGCATGGGGGTGGTGCCGGCCCGGCTGCGCGGGATCCTGGTCGGGGTGGCCGCCGCGATCAAGCTGACCCCGCTGCTGTTCGTGGTCTACTTCCTGGCCACCGGCCGGTGGCGCGACGCCGCCCGCGCGCTGGCCGCCTTCGTCGCCTGCGCCGCGATCGCCGCCGTGGTGCTGCCGGCGGAGAGCTGGACCTACTGGGCCGGCACCATGCTGGAGACGTCCCGGATCGGCAACCTGGCCTCGCTGGGCAACCAGTCAGTGCACGGGATGCTGCTGCGCGTCGGCGTCGAGGAGACCGCCCTGCCGCTGGTGTGGGCCGCCCTGGTGGCCGCGATCTGCGCGGTGGCGCTGCTGCGCGCCCGGCACCTGGCCGCGCACGACCGGCCGGGGCACGCGGCGGTACTCGTCGGCTGCGCCACCGTGGCCGCCTCCCCGGTCTCCTGGACGCACCACCAGATCTGGCCGGTGCTCGCCGCCATGCTGCTGATCGGGCTCGCCGGCGTCGCCCGCAAGGTGGCCGGCGTGGCGCTGCTGGTGGCCATGGTGGTGTCGCTCGGCGCCGTGCTCAGCCCGGTGTCGACCCGGCCGGGCGTGCAGTTCCTCTTCGAGAACGCGCGCACGCTCGGCGTGTGCCTGCTCTGCCTGGCCGGGTTCGGCGGGGTGGCGGTCGCCGCCACCCGCACCGCCCGCACGGCGGCGCCGCGCCGGGCCTGGCTGCGGGTCGGCGTCGCGGCCACCGCCACGCTGGCGTTCTTCGCCGTGCAGCCGCTGCCCGCCGGGGCCGATCCCACCTTCAAGGCGTACGACCTCGACGACGTGGTCAACCCGCGCTACTTCTTCGTCTGCCGGGGGCCGGCCGAGTGTGCCGCCTTCGGCACCGGCGCGCCGGTCACCTTCGGCACCCGGGTGGAGAAGACGAAGGTACGGGTCAACGGGGTGGTCGCCCCGCAGGTGGCCCGGCTGGCCTACTACTCGGCGCCCGGTGGCACGCCCCGGGAGATCCCGCTGCTGGCCGCGTATCCGGGGACCCGGACGTTCTCCTTCCGGTCGGCCACCATGGCGCACGGGCGACTGGTCGCGTACGCCGCCGACGGCCAGCCGATCGCCAGCTACGACGAGGAACTCGCCGCCGCCTTCCGCGCCGACCAGCCGTAGCTCGTCACGCCCGCTGGCGGGGCACTGTCGACCGGGTGCGGTGCACCCCGTCGCGCAGTTCGGCGTCGGTCATGACGAGGTGGACCAGCGGGCAGTCCTGCGGCCCGGTCACGTCCAGCTGGCACAGCGTGCACGGCTCGCCGGGGCGGAGCGGGCACCGGGCGTCCGGCCGGCTCGGGCGGCTGTTCACGGATACCAGCGTCGCCCCGCCGGCGACCGCCCGGCAGGGCCGTTGGTCCCCGGACCCTGGCCGTGCCGGTCACACCGGGCCGGGCCCGGGTCGGCGGTGCGAGATCCGAGCCAGCTGGCCGGCCCAGCCGGCTCGCACCCCGGCGACCGTCGTCCGCCACCGGCCCGCGCCGCCGCGCCCGGTAGGCCAGCGACCGCCCGGGAACCGCTCCGCTCTGTCAATGTAGCGTTGACAGGTGACCTCGGAGCTGTCCCGGTTGACCGACCTGCGTGCCGTCCGCACCCGGCTGGACGAGGAGGAGCTGGAGCTGATCGACCGGGCGCGCCACGCCGGCGCGACCTGGGCGCAGGTCGCCGCCGCGCTGGGGCTGGCCAGCCGGCAGGCCGCCGAGCAGCGCCGGCAACGCCTGGCCGCGGCCCGGTCGTCGCGGCGGCGCGGCCTCGACCTGCGCTACCCGCCGGCCATCGCGGCGATCCGGAACGCGGTGTCGGACCTGCGGCGCTGGATCGACACGGACCGGCGCTGGGACAGCCGGTTCCGCCGGGCGGAGTTGGTCCGCCGCACCGCCGAGGCCGCCCTCGACGCCCCGCCCGGCGCGCTCTACGCACTCGCCCTGCTGATCGCCGCCGACCTCGCGGAGGCGGGGCCCGACCGGCTGCCCGCGCCCGTCCGAGCCGTCGCGGCCGCCCTGGACGGCGCGCTGTCAACACCGCATTGACGGCCGCCGCCGATGTTGTCTGTCGCCGACGCAAGTCTGAGGATGTGAGTCGTATCGGCTCAACTCTGGAGGGCTCATGCGCCGCAATGCTGGCCTGTTCGTGGCGATCTCGCTGCTGTCCGGCTTCGGCAGCAGCGCCATGTCCCTGGTGGCCGGCATCTGGATCCTCGACCTCACCGGGTCCACCGGCCTCGCCGCCCTGGCCGGGCTGTGCGTGTACGCCCCGGTCCTGGCCGGCCCGTGGCTGGGGGCCCTGCTCGACCGGGCACCGCGGCGACCGCTGGTCGTCGCGGTCAACCTGGCGTTGGCCGGCGTCCTGCTGAGCCTCCTGGCCGTCCGGGGGCCCGGGCAGACCTGGCTGCTGTTCGCCGTCTCGTGCGCCTACGGCCTCAGCTACGTGCTCATCGACGCGGGCGAGACGGCGCTGCTGCCGGCCGCCCTGTCACCCGCCGAACTCGGCGACGTCAACGGGTGGCGCTCCAGCGCCCAGGAGGGCATGAAGCTGGTCGCCCCGGCGGCCGGCGCCGGCCTGTACGGGTGGCACGGCGGCCACGCCGTCGCCGTGCTCAGCGCGGCCATGCCGGTGCTGGTCGCCGCCCTGTACCTGGCGGTGCGACTGGTCCACACCCCACCCGGTCCGCCGGCCCACGAGCGGGGCGGCCTCCGGGCCGGGCTCTCCGTCCTGGCCGGGCAGCGGGCGACCCGCGTCCCGGTGGCGCTCGCCGCGGTGTCGATCGCCATGTCCGGCTTCTCCACCGCGGCGGTCTACGCGATGGTCGTCACCGAACTCGCCCTGCCGGCGACGTTCCTCGGCGTGCTGGTCAGCGCGCAGGGTGCCGGATCGCTGGCCGGCGGCCTGATCGTCGGGCGGCTCATCGCCCGGCGTGGCCCGGTCGCCGTGGCCGTCGCCGGCGCCGTGCTCTTCGCGGCCGGCTGCCTGGCGCGGTGCCTGCCCTGGTGGCCGGGCACGGTGGTCGGTTCGGTGGTCGCCGGTGTCGGCCTGCCCTGGGCGCTGGTCGCGGCGGTGACCGCCGTGCAGACGCACACGCCGGCGGCGATGCTCGGCCGGGTGGCCGGGACGGCGACCACCGCGATGTTCGGGCCGATCGCCGTGGCGATCCCGCTCGGCTCGGCCGCCGTCCACCTGGGCGGCCAACCGCCGCTCGTCGCGGCCGCGGTGATCTGTCTGCTGTCGGTGCTGCTCGCCCACCGGGGTCGTGGCACTGGTCGGCCGTCCGGCGAGCCGGGTGGGACCGTGCCCGACGAGCCGGCCGTCCGCCCGGTCGCGAGCTGAGCCGGCCGGCGTCGCGCCGTTGGCGGCCGGTGGACGCGGGCCGAGGCGGGCGGTGGTGCCAGAAGATCGCTCAGTCCGAAAGTTTCGAGCGCCGACCGGCGTCGCTCCCGGGTGGCCGGCGGGCGCGTCAGGACTGGGCTTCATCGATCAAAGGGCTGTTCGCCGGCGGGCCGGAACCGTTACGGTGGGCGGAATTCCGACGCCTCCCGGCGATGATTTCCGGAAAGATGCCGGGAGTAGACCCTGAAGGAGTCGCACATGTCGACCGAGACCGCAGCGCTGGCCACCGCCCGGTCGATCCGCAACCCCGTCCTCACCGGATTCCACCCGGACCCGTCGATCCTGCGCGTGGGCGACGACTACTACCTGGCCACCTCGACGTTCGAGTGGTACCCGGGGGTGCGCGTGCACCACTCGCGGGACCTGGTGCACTGGCGTGCGCTGGGCGGGATCATCACCGAGCGCCGCCTGCTGGACCTGCGCGGCTGCGGCGACTCCAACGGGATCTGGGCCCCCGACCTGTCCTATCACGACGGGCTGTTCCACCTGGTCTACAGCGACGTGGCCAGCTTCGCCAGCGGCTACTGGGACGCCCAGAACTTCCTCACCACCGCGCCCGACATCACCGGCCCCTGGTCGGACCCGGTCGCGCTGCACGCGCACGGCTTCGACGCCTCGCTCTTCCACGACGAGGACGGCTCCAGTTGGCTGCTGTCCATGAGCGCCGACTGGCGTCCGGGCCGCGACCGGTTCGGTGGCATCGAGATCCAGCGCTACGACCGCGCCCGGCGGCGCCTGGTCGGCGAAGCGAAGATCATCTTCACCGGCACGGAGGCCGGCCTGACCGAGGCGCCGCACGTCTACCGCCACGACGGCTGGTACTGGCTGGTCACCGCCGAGGGCGGCACCAGCTGGGAGCACCAGGTCACCGTCGCCCGCTCCCGGAACCTGCACGGCCCCTACGAGGTCCACCCGGCCGGGCCGCTGCTCACCTCCGTCGGCCGGCCGGACCTCGCGCTGCAGAAGGCCGGGCACGGCAGTCTGGTGCGGACCCAGCAGGGCGACTGGTACCTCGCCCACCTCGTCGGGCGCCCCTACACCCCGCTGGGCAACTGCGTCCTCGGGCGGGAGACCGCCATCCAGAAGATCGACTGGCCCCGCGGCGGCTGGCCCAGCATCCCGGGCGGGGTGCCCGCCACCGAGATCCCCGCCCCGGACCTGCCCGCCCACCCGTGGCCGGTCGAGCCCGCGACCGACCACTTCGACGCCCCGGCGCTGGCCACCTGGTGGTCCACGCTGCGCCGCCCGGCGAGCGCCGACTGGGTCGACCTGCGGGCCCGCCCCTCGCACCTGCGCCTGCACGGTGGCCAGTCCCCGGTCGGCAAGCAGACGCCGAGCCTGGTCGGCCGGCGGGTCGGTGCGGCCCGCTGCTCGCTGGAGACGGTCGTCGAGTTCGGCCCGGTCGACCACCGGCAGCTGGCCGGGATCACCGGCTACTACAACACCCTGAACTGGTACTACCTCTACCTGACCCGGGCCGACGACGGCCGGGTGGTGCTGGAACTGCTCAGCTCGGACAACGGCCGGCGGACCGCCTACCCGCAGCTCACCGTCGACGTCGGCGCCGCCGGCCGGATCGGCCTGCGCGTCGAGTTCGACGGGCCGGTGCTGCGGTTCGGCTACGACCTGGGCGACGGCTGGCGGCAGCTCCCCGTCGAGGGGGACGCCACCGTCCTGTCGGACGAGCACGCCGCGCGGATCGTCGACGACGAACCGGCCGCGTGGGGCTTCACCGGCGCGTTCCTCGGGCTGTGGGTGCAGGACCTCGGCGGCGACGGGGCGTACGCCGACTTCGACCACGCCACGTACCGCGAGCACTGAGCCGTCGGGTCCCCGACGCGGGCCGGGCCACCCGACGCGGCCCGGCCCGCGTCGCCCACTTTCCGGAAATCTTCCGTGTTGACACGGCGACACATCGACTCCTAACGTTTCCGACCAAGTTCCGGTCAGAGTCCCGAAACTTCCGGCGTCGCGGGCCGAAACAATCGCCGCGCCGGCCACCACGCATCCGTCGACAGCCACCTCCGGCACCAGCGTGAACCCCCGTGCCCCGCGCGTCCGCGCCGGTCGCCGGTCAGCCCGAAAGGAACGCAGATGAAGCTGAGACGGTGGATAGCCACCGGCGCGGTCGCCGTCGCGACCGTCGCGGCGCTCAACGCCCTGCCCGCCACGGCGAGCCGCCCGTACGACCCGACCGAGCAGAGCCTGCGGACGCTCGGCCAACGGCACGGCCTCCACATCGGCACCGCTGTCGACCTGGCCGTCCTCAACGACCCCGCCGACCCGCAGTACCGGCGGCTCGCCGCGTCCGAGTTCTCCTCGGTGACGGCCGAGAACGCCATGAAGTGGGAGAGCCTGGAGCCCACCCGGGGCACCTACAACTGGGGGCCGGCCGACGAACTGGTGAACTTCGCCCGCCAGAACAACCAGAGCGTCCGCGGTCACGTGCTGGTCTGGCACAACCAGCTGCCCGGCTGGCTGACCAGCGGCGTCGCCGACGGCTCCATCAGCAAGGAGGAGCTGCGCGCCCTGCTGAAGAAGCACATCACCACGGTGGTCAGCCGCTACAAGGGCAAGATCTGGCAGTGGGACGTGGTCAACGAGGCGGTCAGCGACCCGTGGGACAACCCGCCGACCCTGCACTACAAGGGGTTCTGGGCCCAGCACCTCGGGCCCGGCTACATCGCCGACGCCTTCCGCTGGGCGCGCGCCGCCGACCCGAAGGCGCTGCTGTTCTACAACGACTACAACATCGAGGCGTTCGGCTCCGGTGACCCGGCCAACGACAAGACCCAGTTCGTCTACGAGATGGCCCGGCGACTGCGGGCCGAGGGCGTGCCCATCGACGGCATCGGCAGCCAGGGCCACCTCGGCACCCAGTACGGCAACTACGACACCCTCCAGGTGGCGGCGGCGCTGAAGAAGTTCTCCGGGCTCGGCCTGGCCACCGCGTTCACCGAGGTCGACGTGCGCAGCCAGCTGACCGAGGGCGTGCAGGCCGGCGACTCCGACGAGATCAACCCGCGGCTGCAGGCGTCCGCCGCCAACTTCAGCGTGCTGTTGCGGGCCTGCCTGGCCGACCGGCACTGCCTGTCGTTCACCGTCTGGGGCTTCACCGACAAGCACTCCTGGGTGCCCGGCTGGTTCAGCGACCCGCCGGAGGGGATGGCCACCATCTACGACGAGAACTACCAGCCCAAGCGGGCCTATCACGAGTTGAAGGCCGACCTGATCTACGCCGGCCCGCCGTACGTCCTGCCGCGCGTACCGCACAAGCCGCGCCGGTGAGCCGATCCCGGAGGTGGGGTCGCACCGGCCTGCGTACGTCAGCAGGCCGTGCGGCCCCGCCGCGCGGCTACGCCACCAGCTCAGCCACCGGCCGGCGCGGCGTCGGAGGGCGCGGAGAGGCGCCGCTACGCGGCCGGGTCGACGGGGCGGCAGGAGGCGCGGACGACGAGTTCGGTGGGCAGCCGGATGTGGATGTCCCGCTCGACGCCGGCGATCAGGTCGACGAGCAGGCGCAGCGCCTCGGCGCCCATCCGCTGCAGCGGTTGCATGATGGTGGTCAGCGGCGGGTCGACCAGCGCCGACTCCGGGACGTTGTCGAAGCCGATGACGGACAGGTCGTCGGGGACCGTGAGGCCCATGCGCCGGGCGACGTCCATGGTGGAGATGGCGGAGAGGTCGTTGCCGGCGAAGATCGCGGTCGGCCGGTCGGGGAGGGCGAGCAGCTCCGCGGCCGTGCCGGCGGCGCTCTCGGTCCGGAAGCCACCGACGCGTACGAGCCGCTCGTCCACCGGCACGCCGGCGTCGGCCATGGCCTTGCGGAAGCCCGCCTCGCGCAGGCGGGCCGACTCGAGATCGGGGCGCCCGCTGATGTGCCCGATCCGGCGGTGGCCGAGCGACAGCAGATACTCGGTGGCGAGCACGGCACCGGCGAAGTTGTCGGAGTCGACGGTCGGCAGGCCGGACGGACCGGTGTGCGGGTCGACGGCCACGACGTGGAAGCCCTGCTTGGTCTCGACCACGGTGGGCGTGACGATCACGGCCCCGTCGATCAGGGTGCCGGAGAGGCGGGCCAGCGACCGGCGCTCCCAGCCGATGGCCGCGCCGTCGCCGTCGCCGCCGGAGTAGGCCAGCAACTGGTAGCCGGTGCCGGCCACCTCCCTCGACGCTCCCTTGAGCAGCTCGGTCGAGAACGGCTCGAACTCGGCGACCAGGATGCCCAGCACGTTCGTGCGGTGGCTGCGCAGGCTCTGGGCCCCCAGGCTCGCCTCGTAGCCGAGCTGCCGGATCACCTGCTGGACGCGCTCCACTGTCGCTTCTGCCACGCCGTACCGGCCGTTCACGACCTTGGACACGGTCGCCACCGAGACGCCGGCCGTACGGGCCACGTCCGACATCTTGACACGCTGCGGAAACGCCACGCCGACGATGATAGAGGGCCCCCAGGGACCCGTCACCGGAGATTCGAAAACGTTATCGATAACGATTGACACTGGGTTACACGGCTGTAAAACTCGGCCACCAAGCCGAGTATCGCGACTGACCAGTCGAGGAGACACCGATGGCGATGAAGCGCCGTGCGGGCGCCGTCCTAGCGCTGTTCCTGACCAGCGCACTCCTTGTCACCGCCTGCGGCGGTGGTGAGGACGAGGCGCCCGCCGAAAGCGAGCTCTACAAGAACCCGGTGACCCTGACCTGGTGGCACAACGCCTCCCAGGACGGGCCCGGCAAGACCTACTGGGAGAAGGTCGCCAAGGACTTCTCCGCACTCCACCCCACCGTCACGATCCAGATCGAGGCGATCGAGACCAACCAGCTCCAGCGCACCCGGCTCCCCGCCGCGCTGCTCACCAGTGACCCGCCGGACATCTTCCAGGCGTGGGGCGGCGGTGAGATGCGCGAGCAGGTGGAGGCCGACTACCTGAAGGACATCACCGACCAGGTCAAGACCGAGGTTGCCAACATCGGCAGCGCGGCCGAGATCTGGCAGGTGGACGGTAAGCAGTACGGCCTGCCGTTCCGGATGGGCATCGAGGGCATCTGGTACAACAAGGACATGTTCGCCAAGGCGGGCATCACCGCCCCGCCGACCACGTTCGAGGAGCTCAACGAGGCGGTCACCAAGCTCAAGGCGATCAACGTCGTTCCGATCGCCCTGGGTGCCGGCGACAAGTGGCCCGCCGCGCACTGGTGGTACAACTTCGCGCTGCGCGCCTGCTCGGTCGACACGCTGAAGAAGGCGTCGGTCGACCTCAACTTCGACGACCCGTGCTTCGTCAAGGCCGGCCAGGACCTGAAGACCTTCATCGACACCAAGCCGTTCCAGGCCAACTTCATCGCCACGCCGGGGCAGAACGACCCGACCAGCGCGAACGGCCTGCTCGCCAACGGCAAGGCCGCGATGGAGCTGATGGGCGACTGGAACCGGGGCACCCTGGAGACCGCCGCCGAGGACCCGGAGGCGCTCAAGAAGTTCCTCGGCTGGTTCCCGGTACCGGCGATCTCCGGTTCCGCGGGTGACCCGAAGGCGGCGCTCGGCGGCGGCGACGGGTTCTCCTGCGCCAAGAACGCCCCGGCCGAGTGCGTCGAGTTCCTCAAGTACATCGTCAGCCCCGAGGTGCAGAAGGGCTACGCCGAGACCGGCACCGGCCTGCCCGTCGCCAAGGGCGCGGAGGCCGGCATCACGGACCCGGCGCTGAAGTCCATCCTGGAGGCCACCTCCGGGGCGACCTACGTGCAGCTCTGGCTGGACACCGCCTTCGGCAGCACCGTCGGCAACGCGATGAACGACGCGATCGTCGCCATCTTCGCCGGCAACGGCAGTCCCGAGCAGGTCGTCTCGGCGATGAAGGCGGCCGCGAAGAAGTGACCTCCACCAACCCGACCCTGAACCCCGTCGGCGGCGCGGACGCGCCGCCGGCGGGCCCCCGGGCCGCCCGGCGTTCGTCCTCCCGGGCGGCCGAGGCCCGGCGCAAGTGGTACGAGATCATCGGGCTCACCACGCCCGCGATCGTCGTGTACGTGATGTTCGTGCTCGTGCCGATGGGCTTCGCGGTCTACTACAGCCTCTTCCGCTGGCGCGGGGTCGGGCCGCCCACCGAGTTCGTCGGTCTCGACAACTACGTGCTCGCCTTCCAGGACCCGATCTTCCTCGACGCGCTGCGCAACAACGCCATCATCGTGGTCGGCTCCCTCGTCATCCAGGGCCCCATCGCCCTGGGCGTGGCCCTGCTGCTCAACCGTCGCTTCCGCGGGCGCACCGGGTTCCGGCTGCTGGTGTTCGTGCCCTACGTGCTCGCCGAGGTCACCGTCGGCATCATGTGGAAGCTGCTGCTGACCGGTGGCGGTACGGTCGACGCGCTGCTGCGGTCGCTGGGGCTGGGCGGCCTGGTGCAGGCGTGGCTCGCCGACCTCGACGTCGTCATCTGGACGCTGCTGTTCGTCCTCACCTGGAAGTACGTCGGCTTCGCCATCATCCTGCTGCTGGCCGGCCTGTCGAACGTGCCGCCGGAGTTGACCGAGGCCGCCGCGATCGACGGCGCGACCTGGTGGCAGACCCAGCGCCACGTCACGCTCCCGCTGCTGGGCCCGACCATCCGGATCTGGATGTTCCTGTCGATGATCGGCTCGCTCCAGGTCTTCGACGTGATCTGGGTGACCTCGGTGCCCGCGGTGCGGTCCCTCGGCGCGTCGGCCACCATGGCGACGTACATGGTGGACAACGGCTTCTTCGCCCGGCTGTGGGGCTACGGCAACGCGGTGGCCGTGATCCTGTTCGTCATCTCGTTCGTCGCGGCACTGCTGTTCCAGCGCTTCCTCCTGCGCCGGGACATCGAGGGCGCCATCACCGGAAGGGCGAACTGACAGTGGCCGTCCATCCCGTTCCGTCCCCGTCCGGCCGCCCGATCGCGTGGAGCACCCCGCTCACCTACGTGCTGGCGCTCGCGGTGGCGGCCGTGTCGATCGCCCCGGTGGTCTACGTGATCGTCGGCGGCTTCCGCACCACCCCGCAGATCATCGCGGACCCGGCCGGCCTGCCCGACCCGTGGGTCTGGGACAACTACGCCCGGGTGCTGACCCAGAGCGACTTCTGGCAGCAGGCGTTCAACAGCGCGGTGATCGCCCTGGGCACGACGCTCGGCGTCGTGGTGCTCGGCGTCTGCGCCGCGTTCGTGCTCGCCCGGTACACCTTCCGCGGGCGTGAGGGGCTCTACACCTTCTTCACCCTCGGACTGCTCTTCCCGGCCGGCGCGGCGATCCTGCCGCTCTACCTGATGCTGCGCGACCTGAACCTGATCAACTCCTACTACGCGGTGATCCTCCCGCAGGTCGCCTTCCAACTCCCGCTCACGATCGTGATCCTGCGGCCGTTCCTCTCCGCGGTACCCCGCGAACTGGAGGACGCCGCCGCGATCGACGGCGCCGGCCGGCTCGGTTTCCTCTGGCGCATCCTGCTGCCGCTGTCCCGGCCCGCGCTGGTCACCGTCGGCGTCCTCGCGTTCGTGGCGAGCTGGAACGCGTTCCTCCTGCCGCTGCTCGTCCTCGGTGACGCCGAGCTGCACACCCTGCCGCTGGGCGTGCAGAACTTCTCGAGCCAGTACACCTCGGACACCGCGGGAATCCTCGCCTTCACCTCGCTGGCGATGCTGCCGGCACTTCTTTTCTTCACGTTCGCCGAAAAGCAAATCGTCGGTGGCCTGCAGGGTGCGGTCAAGGGATGAGCAACAGCGGCACGAGCACAAAAGGGGAAAGCACGGTATGACTGAGGTCCGCGATGCGGTGGGCACGTCGGTTCCGGTTCAGGCAGATCCGGACCACGACCGCCGGGACGGGCGGGACGGGCAGGACGGCGAGGCGCGCGTCCGTGAACTGCTCGGCCGGATGACGATCGAGGAGAAGGTCGCGCAACTCGTCGGCTTCTGGGAGAAGGGAGACGGCGAGGCCGTCGCACCGCTGCAGGGCGAGTTCGGCGACAGCACCAAGCTCGAGGACTTCTCCCGGCACGGGCTCGGCCACCTCACCCGGCCCTACGGCACCCGCCCGGTCGACGTCGCCGCACGCGCGGCCTGGCTGTGGAAGTTCCAGTCGGACCTGGTGACGGGGACCCGGCTCGGTATCCCGGCGATCGTCCACGAGGAGTGCCTCACCGGCCTCTCGGCGTGGAAGGCGGCCACCTTCCCCACCCCGCTGGCGTGGGGAGCCGCCTTCGACCCCGAACTCGTCACCGAGATGGCCGCGGCGATCGGGGCGTCGATGCGGGAACTGGGCATCCACCAGGGCCTCGCCCCGGTGCTCGACGTGATCCGTGACCCGCGCTGGGGCCGGGTCGACGAGTGCATCGCCGAGGACCCGTACCTGGTCGGCACGCTGGGCACGTCGTACGTGCGTGGCCTGCAGTCGCGGGGGGTGCACGCCACCCTGAAGCACTTCGTCGGCTACTCCGCCTCCCGCGCCGGGCGCAACTTCGGCCCGGTGCACGCCGGCCCGCGCGAGATCGCCGACGTGCTGCTCCTGCCGTTCGAGATGGCGATCCTCGACGGCGACGCGCGCTCCGTGATGCACTCCTACGCCGAGATCGACGGCGTGCCCGTCGCCGCCGACCCGACGCTGCTCACCGGGGTGCTGCGGGACCGGTGGGGCTTCGACGGCACGGTGGTGGCCGACTACTTCGGGGTGGCGTTCCTGAACCTGCTGCACCGCATCGCGGGCGACCACGCGGAGGCGGCCGTGCAGGCGCTGACCGCCGGCGTCGACGTCGAGCTGCCGACCGGCGACGCCTACCTCACCCTGGCGGAGACGGTGCGGGCCGGCAGGCTCGACGAGGCGCTCGTCGACCGGGCGGTGCTGCGGGTCCTGCGGCAGAAGCAGGAACTCGGGCTGCTCGACGCCACCTTCACCGACGAACCGACCCGGGCGGTCGACCTCGACTCGCCCGAACACCGGGCGATCGCCCGCCGCCTCGCGGAGGAGTCGATCGTCCTGGTCGCCAACCGGGACCTCCTCCCGCTGCCCGCGGGCCGGCGGGTGGCGGTCATCGGCCCGAACGCGGACCGGCCGGGCGCGCTCTTCGGCTGCTACTCCTTCCTCAACCACGTGCTCGTCCAGCATCCCGACGTGGAGACCGGCATCGAGGTCCCGACGGTCCTCGACGCGATGCGCACCGAGTTCGGCGCGGACCTGGTGAGCTGGGCGCCCGGCTGCGACGTGGACAGCGCCGACCGCTCCGGTTTCGACCAGGCCGTCGCCACGGCGGCCGCCGCGGAGGTCGCCGTCCTGGTCGTCGGCGACCACGCCGGCCTCTTCGGGCGCGGCACGGTCGGCGAGGGCTGCGACCGGGACGACCTGGAACTGCCGGGCGTGCAGCGCGACCTGGTCGAGGCGGTGCTGGCCACCGGCACACCGGTCGTCCTCGTGCTGCTCACCGGCCGGCCGTACGCGGTCGACTGGGCGCTGGAGCGCTGCGCGGCGGTGATCCAGGCGTTCTTCCCCGGCGAGGAGGGCGCCGGGGCGATCACCGGCGTGCTCTCCGGGCGGGTCAACCCGTCGGGCCGGCTGCCGGTCAGCCTGCCCAGGTCGGCCGGGGCGCAGCCGTACTCCTACCTGCACCCCACGCTCGGCGAGGGCAGCGAGGTGACCAACCTGCCGACCACGCCCGCGGCGCCGTTTGGCCACGGCCTGTCCTACACCACTTTCGAGTACAGCGGCCTGACCGTGCCCGCCACGGTGCCGACGGACGGGTCGTTGCCGGTGACCGTCACCGTGACGAACACCGGCGCGGTCGCCGGCGACGAGGTGGTGCAGCTCTACGGCCGGGACGTGGTCGCCTCGGTGACCCGGCCGGTGGCGCAACTGCTCGGCTACCGGCGGGTCCGGCTGGAGCCGGGCCGGTCGGTCACCGTCCAGTTCACGGTGCCCACGACGCGGCTGGCCTTCTCCGACCGCACGCTCACCCGGGTGGTGGAGCCCGGCGACGTCGAACTCTGGGTCGGTACGAGCGCGCGGCGGGACGCGCAGGCGTCGACCACGTTGGTCGGTGACACCGTGCCCGTCACCAACACCTCCGCGCGGTGGACCACGTCCGAGATCGGCTGAGGTACGTCCGCCGGCCGTCCGTGCGCGGACGGCCGGCGGACGTCGTCCGGCTCGGGGTTGGGAGCCGTTGCCGCCGCTGCTCGCGGCCGCGGCGCGGATCGAGGACGGCCTCCGGAGCGGCTCCGACCGCTGGGCGCCGGCCGCCGTTCGGGCGACGGGCATACCGAACCGGTGGCCGGCAGACTCGCTACGTGCGGGTTTGGTGCGAAGCCCGACGGGAAGGCGAGCCGGCGCGACGGCAACTCCAGCCGCTCCGTCTGTCCGGTCCGGCCGCTTCCAGGAAGCCCTTCTTTCATGATCCGGACCAGCCCGGCGACGAACCGAAGAGTGGACGATGACCGGAGGTGGTCCAACGTGCAACATCACGAGTTCGTCGGTCAGGTCCAGGCCAGGGCACAACTGGCCGACGTCGGTGCGGCGACGTCCGCCATCCGCGCCACCTTGCAGACCCTTGGCGAGCGGATCCCCGAGGGACTGGCCGGGAACGTGGCCGCTGACCTTCCCCGCGAGATCGGCGAATACCTGCGGATGACCGCGGCGTCACCCAGCAGGGGTGTTCGGTTCGACAAGGAGGAGTTCCTCGCTCGGGTGTCCGATCGAGCCGGCATGAGCCGGACGCAGGCGTCGGATGCCGCCCGCGTCGTCCTCGAGGTCGTCGGCGAGGCGACGCAGGGCCGGGTGATGGAGCACCTTCAGGCGGCGCTCCCGGCGGATCTCCGGCAGATGGTTCGCGCCGGCTGAACCGGCCGATCCGGCGACCATCCGTCGCCGGGCACCGGGCGTGAGAAGCGCCGGCCGGACGAACGACCCGCCGCCGCTCCCAGGACCGTGACCGGCGGGCGGTCGCCGAACCCGGCCCGGTGTGGGACCACACCAGCGCCCGCCGGAACCCCACTGGACGACGGGGATCGGGCGCCGCTTTCGCCCTCCCTGTCGGCATCGTGCTCCACCGTCGCGTTCCGTCGGCGTCGCCTCGACGTTTACCGCTGCTGTTTTTGGGTCAGTCGTCAGCCCGTGGGCGAAATAAGGGTGGTCCGAGACGGCGAGGTGATCCGGTCGTGAGCCTGTTGCGCAGGAAATCGGTCGAGCAGTCGATCCGCGACACGGAACAGCCCGAGCACCAGCTCCGCAAGGTGCTGTCCGGCCTGGACCTCACCGTGTTCGGCATCGGGGTCATCATCGGCACGGGCATCTTCGTGCTGACCGGGGTGGCCGCGAACCAGACCGCCGGGCCCGCGGTCGCGGTGTCCTTCGTCGTGGCCGGCATCGCCTGCGCCCTGGCCGCGCTCTGCTACGCCGAGTTCGCGTCGACGGTGCCGGTCGCCGGCAGCGCCTACACCTACTCGTACGCCGCGCTCGGCGAGCTGGTCGCGTGGATCATCGGTTGGGACCTCATCCTGGAGTTCATCCTGGCCGGCGCCACGGTGGCGGTCGGGTGGTCGCAGTACCTGGCGGTGCTGCTGGAGACGCTCGGGGTGTCGCTGCCGGCCGCCGTCACCGGCGGTGAGGGCAGCGCGTTCAACCTGCCCGCCGCGCTCATCGTGCTGATCCTCACCGCGGTCCTGGTCGCCGGCATCAAGGTCTCGTCACGGGTGAACGCCGTGGTCGTCGCCATCAAGGTGGCGGTGGTGCTCCTCGTGATCATCGCCGGCCTGTTCTTCCTCCAGCGGGACAACTACACCCCGTTCGTCCCGCCGGCCGAGCCCGCGGCGGGTGGTTCCGGCGCCGAGGCGACCCTGATGGAGGCTCTCTTCGGGCAGGCGCCGGCCAACTTCGGGATCAGCGGCATCTTCGCCGCCGCGGCGCTGGTGTTCTTCGCGTTCATCGGCTTCGACATCGTGGCCACCGCGGCCGAGGAGACCCGGGTGCCGCAGCGCGACGTGCCCCGCGGGATCCTCGGCTCGCTGGCGGTCTGCACCGCGCTCTACGTCGCCGTCTCGCTGGTCGTGGTGGGCATGCAGAACTACGCCGACCTGGACACGGAGGCACCGCTGGCCGCCGCGTTCCAGGCCGTCGACCAGCCGCTCTTCGCCAACCTGATCACCGTCGGCGCCCTCGCCGGGTTGACCACGGTGGTGATGATCCTGATGCTCGGGCAGAGCCGGGTCGCCTTCGCCATGAGCCGTGACGGGCTGCTGCCGCGCTGGTTGAGCCGGGTGCACCCGCGGTACGGCACCCCGCACCGGATCACCATCATCATCGGCCTGCTGGTGGCTGCGCTCGCCGGCTTCATCCCGCTGGAGGAACTCGCCGAGCTGGTCAACATCGGCACCCTGTTCGCGTTCGTCCTGGTCGCCGCCGCGGTCATCCTGCTGCGCCGCCGCCGGCCCGACCTGCCGCGCGGCTTCCGCGTCCCCTGGGGACCGGTGATCCCGGCGCTCGCGATCGTCGCCTGCGTGGTGCTGATGCTGTTCCTCACCGTCGAGACCTGGCTGCGGTTCCTCGCCTGGATGGCGCTGGGCTTCGTCGTCTACTTCCTCTACGGCCGCCGGCACAGCCGGCTCGCCACGGGTGGGGGAGAAGGCCCCGGGATGCCCGGCCCGGAGCGGGACCTCGACACCGGGTTCGGCTCCGCGTCGCCCCCGCCGCGCACGGACAGCTGACGCGCGTCGGCCCGGCTCGGCCGCCCGCGCGCCCGCACGGGCGGCCGACGCCGGCGGCGCGCGGGTCGCCCACGATCGCCGCTCCGGATCAGCGGTCGATCGGGATACGCTGGCCACCTACCTGACCGGGCGGGCCGCGATCCGGGCGCAGGACACAACCTAGGTACGGTGATCACATCGTGTTCTCGTCGCGTCGCCGAGTCCTGACCGCCGTGGCGGTCGCCGCCGTCACCGCGGTCGCGGCGCTGGTCGCCGTCCTCCAGCTCACCGGTGACCGGCCGGACGAACCGGCCGCCACCCGGGTGGTCCAGCCCGGCGCGCCGGGTCAGGCGGGCCGGGCGCTCTCCCCGGCCGAGCAGGCGCAGCTGGCCTCGCCGCCGGCGCATACCGCCGCCGACACCCGGTTCATGCAACGGATGATCGCGCACCACGCGCAGGCGCTGGAGATGACCGCGCTCGTCCCGGACCGGGCGGAGAGCCGGGAGGTGTCGCTGCTCGCCCAGCGGATCGAGACGTCGCAGCGCGACGAGATCGGGCAGATGCAGCGGTGGCTCACCGAACGCGGCGAGCAGGTCCCGGGACCGCACGCACACCACGCCGGGCACGACGCGGTGATGCCGGGCATGCTCACCCCGGACCAGCTCAGCCGGTTGGGGCGGGCCCGCGGCGCGGAGTTCGACCGGCTCTTCCTCGACCTCATGATCCGTCATCACAACGGCGCGTTGACCATGGTGGAGCAGCTCTACGCGGCGGGGGGTGGGCTGGAGCCGGCCAGTGACCGGTTCGCCCGCGAGGTCAACGCCGACCAGGCCATCGAGATCAAGAGCATGCGGGAGCTGCTGGCAAAGCTCTCGGGCTGAGCGCTAGCGAGCGCCGGGGGGGGGGGGGGGGGGGGGGGGGGGGGGGGGGGCCCGCCCCCGGGCGGACGGGAAGGGGAGAGGCG
>NZ_JAXCFQ010000016.1:0-79151 GCF_056150265.1 Micromonospora desertarenae | reverse complement strand
CCGCGGCGGGGGGTGGCGCGGGCGGGGGGGGGGGGGGGGCCCCGCGGCCCGCCCCCCCCCCCCCCCCCCCCCGGGTTGACGGTCCTCGTCAGTCGAGGCTGGCGCACTGGCCGGTGGCCGGCCCGTGCACCGTGTTGGCCGCCCCGAGGTTGATCGGCGCGGGCGAGTTCCCGGTGCAGGCGAGCGGGCCCCGCACCGTGCTGTCGGCGATGATCGGCTCGACCGTCCCGGTGCCGCCGGTCAGCACGGCCGGCCCGTGGACCTCGGTGTCCACGATGGCCGCGCTGCCCGTCGTACCGGTGACGCTCACCGGGCCGCGCACGGTGCTGTGGTAGAGGTGCACCGCCGCCGCGTTCGACGCCGACACCGGGCCGGAGATCGACGAGTCGATGGCGAGCAGCGTGGCACCCGGGCGGACCGTGACCGGGCCGGAGACGGTCGCCCCGGTCAGGCAGGTGACGCCGGTGACCGTCAGCGGCCCCTTGTGCCGGTCGGAGACGGTCGTGGTGCAGGTCCGCAGCAACTGGTCGAAGCGGGCCCGGGCCACCGCGAAGCTCGGCGCCCAGCCGATCCTGGTCTGTAGCTGGGCGTTGAACTGCGGCAACCGCACCTCACGGGCCGCGGCGATCTCCGCCTCGGTCAGGTGCTCGCTGGGCCGCAGGCCGAAGACGTCGAAACCGCGCGCGATCTCGCTGCCGTAGATCTGGCCGTTGTACCAGTACGCCGACCAGAAGCCGCCGAGCATCAGGGCGGTGGGGCTGATCGGCCCCCGGTCGAAGTAGCCGATCTCGCGCGGGTTGGCCGAGTCGGTGAAGTCCATCAGCGAGATGCCGCCCTGGTACCAGGCCTGGGCCAGGATGTCCCGGCCGGGCACCGGGATCAGCGACCCGTTGTGGGCGACGCAGTTCTCCTGCAGCGTCTGCGGCACCGGCAGCTTGTAGTAGCTGGCGAACCGCATCCTGCCGTCCACGATGTCGAAGATCGCGTTGGCGCCCCACTGGGGCTGGTCGGTCGTACGGCACCGGGCGCCGGTGCCGCCGCCCCACTCGTCGGTGAAGACGACCTTCTTGCCGTCGTTGCTGAGCGTCGCGGAGTGCCAGTACGCGAAGTTCGGGTCGGAGACCTCGTCGACCCGCACCGGGTTCGCCGGGTCGGAGATGTCGATCAGGATCCCGTTGCCCTCACAGGCGCCCGCGGCCAGCCCGAGTTCCGGGTAGGCGGTGATGTCGTGGCAGGCGTCGGTGACCGGCGACGGGCTCCACGTCCCGCCCGACGGGTGCCGCGGCGCGGGCGGCGTGTTCTGCAGGCCGTCGACAGCGCCGGTCTCCGGGTTGGCGAACAGGCGCGGGCCGCTGACGATCGCGGCCTGCTCCGGGTGCGCCACCGGAACCTTGATGACGTCGATCCGCCACCGCGCCGGGTTCTCGCCGGACGCGGGCACGTTGTTGCAGCCGGCCATCGTGCTCGCCGGGCGCACCCCGGCGGTGCCGGAGACGTACACGTAGACGTTCGCGCTGTCGTCCGGATCGGTCACCAGGGTGTGGGTGTGCGAGCCCCGGCAGGTCTGCACGGCCGCGACCTGCACCGGGTTCGCCACGTCGCTGATGTCGAAGACGCGTACCCCCTGGAACCGGGTGCCGGCCGTGGGGTCGGTGCCGCAGTCGACCCGGCCGCGGCTCTCCTCGACCGACATGAAGAGCAGGTCGCCGTGGACCGAGAGGTCGCCCTGCCCGCCCGGGCACACCACGCTGGTGACGAGCGTCGGGTTGGCGGGTCGCGAGATGTCGTAGATGTTGAAGCCGTTGAAGTTGCCCATGAAGGCGTGCTTGCCGCCGAAGGCGAGATCCGAGCCGGCGAAGCCGAAGTCACCCGGGTTGGCCGGGTTGACGAATCCGGCCGGCTTGTCGTGGTGTGCCAGCAGGTCGAGGTTGCTGCTCGCGCTCTGCGCGTCCAGCCATCCCGGGCCGAGACCGATCCGCGGATCCGGTCCGGGCTCCTGGCCGGACGCCGTGCCCGGCAGCGTGGCGATGAGGAGCATGGTCACGGCCGCCGCGCCGAGCACGCGACGTCGGCGGCCTGGTGTGCGATGTGTTCGTTCGGTCATGGGTGTCCTCCGCACGGTGCCCCCACTGGTGGCGGCGTACCTGGTGCGCGCACGCCGCGGTAGTAAGGACCGTACCGCCGGATCGGCCATTTAGGATCATGGACATTTCGCGGTGGGCGCGAAACCGCCGAATCCCGATCCGCTGGTCACGCCCGGTACCATGCCCGGTCCGCCGGTCGGCGTTCGACGCCGGCTCAGCACACGAGGGGACGGAACGTCCGCGTGGTCATCGGAGTGCCTGGCCGGCGTGGGGTGCGACGAGGCGCCGGAGCGGCAGGGCGATGAGCAGGGCCGCCGCGACCAGGAGGCCGCTGACCCACACCGGGCCGAGGTCGCCAGCGCCGGCCGCGAGGGTCGCCGCCGCGAGGACGGGGCCGCCGGCAGCACCGATGTTGAGCGCGGCGGTCGCATACGACCCACCCATGGTTGGGGCGCCCGCTGCCTCGTAGAGCACCCTGGCGATCAGGGTGCTGCCGACCGCGAAGGACAGCGTGCCCTGCACGAGCACGAGGAGCAGAACCGCCACCGGTCGGGCGGCCAGGGTCGCCATCGCGACCCAGCCGAGCAACAGCGACGGACCACCGACGGCGATCACGATGCCCGGACGCCGATCGGAGAGCCGTCCCGCGACGCCGACGCCGACGAAGGACCCGACTCCGAAGAGCACCAGCGCGACCGGGACCCACAGCTCGGCCAGGCCGGCGGTGTCGGTCACGATCGGTGCCAGGTAGGTGAACGTGGCGAAGGTGGCAGCGTTGACGAGGGCGCCGAGCAACATGACCAGGACCAGCCTCGGCAGCACGAGCTGCGCGATCTCGCTCCGGAGCGACGAACCGGCCGGAGCGTCCCGAGGGGTCTGCCCGGCCCGTGCCGGGACGCCCATGACCACGCCGATGGCGGCGGGAAGGCAGAGCAGTGCGACCGCCCAGAAGGTTGCCCGCCAGCCGAGCACCGTGCCGAGCAACGCACCGCCGGGAACGCCGGCGATGGTGGCCACCGTCGTACCCGAGAGCAACACCGCCAGCGCGCGCCCCTTCTGGTCGGTGGCGACGAGCGTGGCCGCCGTGCTCAGCGCCACCGCCAGGAAGCCCGCGTTGGCCAGGGCGGCGACCACCCGGGTGACGAGCAGGACCGCGAAACTCGTCGTGCTGGCCCCCACGACGTGGGCCACGGCGAAGGCCAGCACGAAGCCCAGCAGGCTGGCCCGGGCAGGCCACCAGCGTGCCAGCGCCGCCATCAGTGGCGCGCCGACGATCATCCCGACAGCGAACGCCGAGGTCAGGAGCCCGGCGGCGCCGACCGACACGTCGAGGCTGGCGGCGATGTCCGGCACCAGGCCGGCGAGCATGAACTCAGAGGTACCCATGGCGAAGACCGCCACGGCAAGCAGGTAGAGCGGCAGAGGCATCAGGAACTCCGAGGTGAGAGAGAACGGGGAGACGTCTCGTCACCGCGGTCAGCGCCCGAGGGTGCACGCAGATATCCCATGCAGCGGAGGCTGCTGGGACGCGAACGAGGAACTCAGTGGTGCAGGGGGCTGACGGCGTGACCGAAAGCCCCCACCGTGGCTGCCTCAGGGCTCGACATGGCGCAGACCTTACTCAAACCCACCGGCCGTCACGCAACGGAGTTGTTGTCGTCTCCGCCTTGCCGCGTAGAAACGAGGGTCTGCGCCAGATCGGTCGTGTGACGTATGGTCGCCCGATGGTGCGGTTCCTGGCGCGGCTCCGTCCCGTGATCGTCGTGGGCGGGCAGGCGCTCGCCTGGCTGCTGCTCGCCCTGGACGCGCGCCGGGAATGGAGCGCGATCGGGCTCGTCGTGCTCGTGCTGTCGCTCGGTGCGCTCGCCGCCATACCGGCGGCGTTCGTCGGCTCGCCGAGATTCCTGCTGGCCACCCTGGTGACCCAGACCATCGGGGTCGGCGTCATCGCGCTGGCTCTGCACGACACGCCCGACAAGCGGGCCCTGTGGGCGTACGCCGTGGCGGCTCTCGCGGCGGTGGCCCTGCCGTCCAGCCGGCCGGCGTTCGGCCGGCCGACCGTGATCGGTCTGGGGCTGGCCTTCGTGCTCACCATCGGGGTGTCGGCTCCGGCGCTGGCCTGGGGTGGCCGGCAACCCGACGCGGTGGTGTGCGTGCGGCCGGGAGCGCCGGCCTGGAACCTGGTGCGGGAGAGCCACCGTTTCGACCCGGATCGCGTCATCGCCGGCTTCGGGCACGAGGGGCCACAGGCGGCGTGTGTGGAGGTGCTGTTCGATCCCGGCGCCACCGCCGGTGACGCCGATGACGTCGTTCGCCGCTACGCCAATGACCCGCGGGTGGTCTCGGCCAGCCGGGCGCGCTGAACCGGCACCCCGGCGCTCACCAGAGGGCGCTGTCGAGAATGCGCCGGGGCATCAACTCTCCGCCATGATCCAGCTGCGGTTTCCCGGCATGGCAATCCGCCTCGCCACCGGGAATTCCGAACAATGGAGTCCCGGCCGGGACGGCCTCGACCAGGTCGTCGCCGAACGGCCGGGACGGAACCAGCCGGCCCGGCTATCCGGTCAAAGGGTCACGACTGCGTCCTCGGCAAAGGTGAACAGCCCCGCGTCGAACGTGATCGTCTTCAACTTCGTACCCTTGGGCACGTCGAAGAAGACGTTTGCGCGCACGGTGTTCCCAGGGTTGATCTCGTCGAGGAACCCGCTGGCGTCGTCATTGCCGTACATCCCGGCCGTGCCATCGGGGTCATACTCGCGGCCGGATGCGTCCTGTGCGGTTACCGTCCCGTCGGCGTGGAACAGGTGTGCGGACTTCGTCACGTTCTTCACGGAGATGTTCGCGCGGCAGAACATGCCCTGCGCCTTGCGGTTCAGGAACGAATCACCGACCTGCGAGATCCCGCACTTCATGCTGTTGACGGTGAATTCGAAGTCACCGCCACGAACCTTGTCACCGACGCGATACAGTCTGGGGCCAGCTTCCTTTGTCGGGCTCGGCGCGGCTGGGGCGGCAGCGGGCGAACTGGTGGATGGGGCTGACGCGGACCCAGCAGCGGTCGAGGATGGTTTCGCCGCCGCCTGCGTGGTGGGGCTCGCGCTAGACGACACGCTTGCCGGCTCGGGGTCACCCACGATGACGCCGACCATCCCGACGCCGCAGCAAAGGGCGACCATAGCCCCCACACCGATCAGCGTCGGGATGAGCCACGTCGGCCGCTTCCGAGGTGCGGGCACGGCTGGGTACATGGCCGTCGAAGCATGGCCGAACGGCGCCGACCCGTGGCCGGGCGGGCCGGAGTATGGCTGGTGCTGGCTCGGTTGGCCAGGAGTGGTCATATCTCTTAACCCCACAGGTCGTTAGCGCGGTGATCCGCCGTGCGAGTCCTGTGAACGGTATCCAGCGTGCAATGGCCAATTCGGCAACTGTCCGATTGGCGACGCGCTCTGCAATGGATCGTGGCCGACCAGGCACCCGTAGTCGGTCATAGGCGCCGGTCCGCTATCGAACGGGCAGTGGAGTCCCGACGATCAGCGGACGTCTCTCAAGGCGTTGTGAATGGGGTTTGGTGCCTTGGCGGACGAAAACGGGACCGGTCGTGGCGAGGCCGCCAATCTCGTCTCACACCGAGGATCGGAAGCCTACAATCTTCACGAACCTCGCCCAAGGTTGCGGCGCGAACATCAATGCCGGTCCGTTGGGGTCCTTGGAGTCGCGGACGGCGACGATGCCGGGGAGGTTGGTGGCGACCTCGACACAGGCACCGCCGTTGTCGCCGCTGCGGCTGCTCTTGCGCCAGATGGCGCCGGTCAGGTCAGTCATGCCGCATCTCCCCGGTGATCCTCTTGATCATGTCCTTCGATTCTGCCTCGCCGAGGGCGAGCGCATCCAGCCCTCGCCACACGCGTTCGTAGGCGGTCAACTCGTCGGGCTTGTCGAGGTAGAGCGCCCCGGTCAGCGACTCGCTGTAGACGATTGAGGGTTCAGGGGCGGCCCGACCGCCTTTGGTGGGCGGGAAGTCGAGGATCATGAAGGTGCCCGCAACTGCCCCGGGCTGCGGTCCTGCCGCCAGGGGTAGCACCCGAACGGACACATTCGGCAGTTCAGACAGTTTGAGTAGATGCTCGAGCTGGGAGGTCATCACAGCCGACCCACCGACAGTGCGGCGAAGCACCGCCTCCGACACCACCGATTCCAATCGGGGAGCCGCTGGGAGTCGCCGCATGAGCAGTGCCTGCCGCTGTAGACGCACCTGAACGGCTCGCTCACGCTCGTCGTCGCTGAGTATCCGCCCGAGCCGGAAGAGCGCGTCGGCGTAGCCTTTCGTTTGCAGGATTCCCGGGATCAGCGACTCGTCGAAGCCCCTGAGCCGGGAGGCCGCGGATTCCAGGCCGACATACAACTCGAACCAGCTCGGCACCGCGTCCCCGTACGCGTGCCACCAGCCCTTCGACTTCGTCTCCGCGGCCAGCCCGCGCATCGCCTCGGTCATCTCCGGCGAGACCCCGTACAGCTCGCACATCGCCTTGACGTCGAGCACCCGGACCGGGCCCATGCCGCACTCGAGACGCCAGATCTTCTGCCGGCTGTATTCGAGGGCCTCAGCGGCAGCGTCGAGGGTTACCCCGGCTTCGTTGCGGAACTGGCGCAGCAGCCGGCCAAGCTGCCGGCGCGGCACGGTCGATCCAATCTCCTCGGCCACCGGCACACTCCTTGATTCCATGGCATAACACTGCGTGATGTGCTTCTGCAACACCTACGTGGTTCAACAAAGAAAGTCAATGCACACTGCCGAAATTGCGGCCTGGAACGTTGCGCATCCACTCCGGACTGCCACAGGATGGCCACAGCGCGGCGGCCGGGATCCCCCGAACCGGTCGCCGCCCCCCGACTCACTCCAACTGAGCAGCCCGGTGTCGTGCCGGGATGAGCTGTGCTGCACCCAGGACGAGAAAGGCAGGCTGACATGAGCGTTCGCAACCAGAGGTCGTTCCCAGTTAGCGCCGGGACGACCTACCGCTCCGCCACGTACCGCAGCCTGCTGCCGTGGCAGGTGCGCGAGCGCCGCTTTCCGCCCGCCCGGCTCGGACGCCGCGGCCTGAACCCCGACGACGTGTACGCCTTCCTCGACCGGGTCGCCCTCGACATGACCGCACTCCACGACGCCCTCGCCGAGAGCCGCCGGGAAACCGCGCGGATCAAGCTCGCGCTGCGCACCTGGCAGTCCGACCAGCCCAGCGCCGACCAGGACCCCGCACGATGACCCAGCGGTACGTCATCCACCTGCCCGTGGTCGCCGCTGACCTGCCGGCCGCGCAGCGCCTGGCCCGGGTCATCGGCCGCTGGATGTCCGTGCTGCCGATGACCGACCCGGGGGAGACCACCGTTTCCGAGGAGGACCGGCAGTTCCTCCGTCACCGGGTCTTCTGCGACCTGCGGCTGCCCGGCGGCGGGCGCTGCGTGCTCCGCGACGGTCACGACGGCGAGTGCTCCCGCCGCCTGCGCCGCTGACGCAACCCGACGAACAGTCGAAGCCCGCCTCCGGCCCGGACCGCGCATAGTCTTCAGCAATGAACACACCGGACCTGACACCCCGCGTGCTCGTGATCGGTCTCGATCCGTACCGGGTGCCCGGGCCGTGGGACCCCAAGCCGGTAGCCGACGGCATCGAAGCCGGGCGGACCCGATTCGCCGAGCACGGCGTGGGGGCCGAGTTCTGCTTGTTCGGTCTCGACGGCAGCGACGACATGGCGGCGGTCGTCACCGCTGCCCTTCGCGCCCGGGCTTGGGAGTGCGTCGTCATCGGTGGCGGTGTCCGCAATCAGCTGGACCTGTTCGAGCGCGTGGTAAACCTGGTGCACCGGCATGCTCCCGACGCGGCGATCGCCTTCAACACCACCCCGGCGGACACCTTCGAGGCAGCCGCCCGCTGGGTGGACGTTCCCAAATGATCCGGTGCAGAACGCGGGCCAAGGTCAGCGCGGGCCGGGCGGCCAGGCCCGCATCACCTCGTCAACGACGTCGAGCAGCTGCGCGCGCGGGGCGCCGGCGTTCGACATGGCCGAGAGGCCGTGCCAGACGCACTGGACGTACGCGGTCAGCGCCGCGACGGACGTCGACCGGGGCAGCTCGCCCGTCCGGACCGCCTGCTCGATCCGCTCGCGCAGCGCGTCGGCGTCGGCCTGCTGGAGCCGGGCGACCGTCTGGCGTACGCGATGGTGTCCCGCCCGCCGATCATCATGGCGCTGGTCGTCAGGCACCCGGCCGGTTCGTCCTCGGCGGTGAAGGTGAGTGTCGTGACATGGAGCGTGGCGGTTGACGGCGGGCAGGTCGCCGTCCTCGGGGAGGCGTCACCGCCCGGGACCCCTGGTCGTCGTCCCGGGCGTGATGAGCGACGCGCAGGACTGGAACGCCTTCGTGCGGGCACTCGCTGGCCGCCCCGCGGTGGTGGTCAATCGCCGGGGGCGCGCACCGAGCAGCCCGCAGGGCGAGACGTACACCGTCGAGGTGGAGATGGCGGATCTGCACGCCGTGCTCGACGCGATCCCCGGCCCCAAGGATCTCCTCGGTTGGAGCTACGGCGGGCTCATCGCCGCGGAGACCGCGACCCGGCGGGACGACGTCCGGTCACTCGTGCTCTACGAGCCCGTCTCGCGCCCCTTCGCCGAGCACGTCAGCTCGGCTGTCCGGGATGCCGCGCGGGAAGCCGACCTCGACCGGTTCGTCTCGCCATGCCCCGGGCGCGCCTGACCTGGATGGAGGGGCTCAATCACCTCGCCCATGTCGAGGCACCCGCCGCTCTCGCGGCACACCTGCAGGCGATATCCGCACACGGCGGGCGGTGAACCCGGGCTCGATGGAAATTGAAAGAGAATCCAGGTCGTACCAGCGCGGCCGCGCGCACCGCCGACGACACGCTCCTGTTTCCAGCAGGTGAGTGTCGCCGGCGATGCGCTCCGGCTCGCGCCAGGGCGTGCCTTGCCTATGGAACTAATAGCACTTGACGCCGCTGGACGGGCTGGTCACGTACCATTCGTGCTGCCCGTAACCGGTCCGCTTGGTGTAGCAGTTCTTTTTCGGCCAGTTCCATTGGCAGGCCACCCAGCTGCCGTCGCCGGAGGTCTTCGTGCGGTTGTTCTGGCAGATGTACGTGTTGCCGCTGCCGGTCCACTGCCCCAGCTTGAAGTAGCCGTTGGCCTTGTCGTTCCGGACGTAGATGGCCCGCCGGTCGAACCGGATACACATGGTCGCGTTGTATCCCGATGGGAAGTAGCACTGCATGTTGCTGGCGGTCGCTCCGGACCACACCGTCGACTTCGAGACGTTGGTCCCGTTCTTCCAGTACAGCGACCCGGCGGACGCCGCAGGTGCGGTAACCGTCGCGGAAGCCACCGCCAGCGTGGTTCCCAACAGGGCCGAGCAGGCCACCGAGCGGAGACGTGTCATGGTCTCTCCCTTCCGGGGATTTCGTTCCGGCAGCACCGGCCGGAAACAGCAGATCGATCGCACCCTCGGAACCGTCCACTTGCCACTGTCGTGCGGCTGGATCGGTATCCTCGTGCGGCTGATTCTGGCAGAAGTATTTCGAGGGATGACGATGGCTGACGCAACTTGAGGGAATCTTGAGTTTGAATGCTCAAGCGGTGCTCTGTCTCATATGGTTGTGCAACCACATGAGACGAGGGTGTGCGAGAGCGGCGAACCCGCGGTTCGAGCAGCGAGTGGACCGGAGCGGCGTTGGTGTGGTTCCCGAAGGGCAGCGCAGGTGAGGATGGCTCAGCGACGAACCAGAACCTGAAACCGGAGACCTCGCGGCCACACGCTGGAGCTACGCCCGGCCCGGATCTCGCGGCACGAGTCAGGCGCTGGCGGTGCGGGCGGTGAAGCGTCGGGCGGCCTCGGTGAGCCGGTTCCGCCGGGGATCGGCGGCGAGCGCGGCAAGGCCCGGCAGGTCGACCGGGCGGTCGCCCGGTGCGGTGTCGGCAGCGAGGCTGACCAGGTCAGCCAGGCCCGGCCTGGCTCCGGCGGGCAGCAGCATCGGCAGCGCCGCCGACGTGACCTGCCAGACCGCCTCACGCTCACCGGCCCTGAGCACCTCGGTCAGCGGCTGGACGACCCGCTGCAGCACGACCCGACCGGCGGCGGCGAGGGCACCGAGCTCCGCCCCGATGCCGGCGCTGTCCCAGTCCGGCCGGGCAGCGAGGGTGATCAGCGCGTCTCCGGCCGCCAGCCGTACGGGTTGCCGGTGGTTGGCGAGCACGTACGCCATGATCGACCACATCGCCGGGCCGGGCGGGCCGTCGGCGGCGGCGAGGCCGGTGAGGATCCCGGTGGACAGGTTGCCCCGCTCCACCGCCGCGGCCACGAACGGCTGGAGGTGCGCGGCCATGACCTCCCGGTGCGACGGCGCGATCATCGGCCACAGTGCCAGGTCGCCCGTCCACCGGCTGTGGTTGATCCGCTGGGCCGCGTCGAGCGGCTCGGCAAGTTCGGCCGGCAGGCCGGTCGGGTCCAGCATCGCGACCCGCCGGCCGGACCGGTGCGGCTGGTGGCCGACCTCCTCCACCCAGGTGCGCGGCTCGAACCGGGTGGCCAGCGCCGCGGCGAACCGGCGCCCGCCGGGGGAGACGAGACGCCGTGCGCCCGCCTGGACGACCTCGTCCACCTCGCGCGGCAGCCGCAGGATGGCCTGCGTCAGGTCGGCGTGGCCCGGCTGCCAGCCGTCGTCCTCGGCTGTGCGCAGCAGGTCGAGCACCCGAGCGGGATCGACGTGCCCGGCGACGGTGGCCGGCGTGGCCAGCAGCGCCGGCGGCAGCTCCTTGAGGAGCCGTTCGGCGAGTTCGGTGACCCGGCTTTCCAGGAAGCGCGTCACCGGATGCGGCTCCGCCCACCGGTACGGCGCCTCAGCCGACACGTAGCTGCCGGCGGCGGCGGCGACCACGGCCGGCCACGGTCCGGTCCACTGCGGGACCATCGGCCTCAGCACCCGCTCGGCGGCGGCGCGGTCGCTCCGCGCCGCCCGCACCAGCCCGTCGAGCAGCAACTCGTACCGGACGGGATCGTCGTTGCCCTTGCGGAACACGATCGCCACTTCGCCGGCGAGCGCGCCGAGGTCCAGCGGCGGTGGCATCTCCGCCGGCGGCTCCGCGACGCGCGGCGCAACGGCGACGGGAGCGGGCGGCGCGGCGCCGAGCAGCCCGGCGAGCCGGTGCGCGACCGCGCCGTCGAGCGCCGGCAGTTCGTCCCGCAGCCGGTTCCGGGACTCCGCCGACAGCGCCGGCAGCCCTCGCTCGATCAGGTCGAGGGTGCCCTCGGCGAGTTCGGGCACCGGATGGAACAGCCCGACCACCAGCCCGTCCAGCAGCGGCTCGAGCGGAAGCGTCCGTAGCCACGTCAGATGTGCCCGCACCAGCGTCTTCTCCTGGCGGGCCAGCATGCTTCGGGTGATCTCCAGCACGGCTGCCGGATCCAGCGCGGACACCCGGTGCAGGTCGCGCAGCCCGGCGTACGCGAGGTTCGCGACCGTCGACATCGGTGCGGTCAGCAGGCCGATCAGTTCCTGCCGGTGCCCGGCCAACTCGTCGACCGTCGGTGCCAGTTGCTTGAGCAGATCGAGGTACGGCTGGAGCAGCCCCTTCCGCCCGCCGGCCCGCAACCGGCGCAGGCACCCCGCGATGAGCACCCGCCGGTCGATCCGGCCGCTGGCGGCCAGCTCGAGCAGGGCCGGCGGCCAGTCCCGGCCGGCGACGCCGGTGGCGAAGGCGACGGCCACCCGGTCGTCGTCGAAGAGGTACGGCACCACGTGGTCGAGCCACGGGTCGGCGGCCAGGGCAGCGGCCAGCGACCGGTTGCCCCGCCGCAGCGCCACGTACTGCGCCACGGCGGCGGGCGTGTCCGGCGGCCCGGCACCCACGGCCCGCATGAGCGCCTCGGTGAACGGCCAGTGAGCGGCCCCCCGGATCCGCGAGCCGGACCGGCGCAGCAGGTGCCGGGCCAGGCTGGCAGCCCAGTCGGCGCCGCGCGCCCGGAGCAGGCCGGGCACCATCTCGGCTGACACCCGCAGCGACGGGCCCGCGGACCACGGCCGGTACATCCGCTTGACCGCGTCGGCGACGGTGGGAGCGCAGGCGAGCACGGCCATGGCGAGGGCCGCGTGGCGGCGCTCGTTCAGCTCCCTGGCCTCGTGCATGGCCTGCCACTCCAGTCGCTGCTTCTCGAAGCCACGCTGGCGTTCCTGCCGCTGCGACCGCTGGCGCGCCATGAGCGCCCGGATCCCGGCGAGGTCGCGGGGAATCTCCTCCCCGGGAGCGGTCATGAACACGAAACCGAAGGAGCCCGACGTGGGCAGCTCCGGCTCCGGCTCGGGCTCAGGCGGGGGCAGCACGACCGGCTTCGGCTCGGCGCGGGTCGGCGTGTGCGCCTCCAGCGCCGGCAGCAGGGTGGCCCGCCCGCCGGCGTCCAGACCGGCGAGCGTCTCCCCGAGCGCGTCGAAGTCGGCCGCGTCGATCCGCGCGCACACCTCGCGCCACACGTCACGCACCGCCCGTCACCCCGTTCTCCTCGCTGAACATCGCCGCCACGACGTGCTTGCACGGCCCGCGCAAGCCCTGATGCTCGGCCCACCAGGCGCAGGTGCAGGCGTACCCGGCGCCGCGCCGGTGCACCAGATAGGTGGAACCCCCGGAGGTGACCTCCACGCCCGCGGCGGTCGGCACCACCCCGCCCGCCGCCCCCAGCGCCCGTGCCGCCGCCAGCCGTGGATGCAGCGCGGCCACGAGATCGGCCCGGTAGGGCAGCGGACGGTGGAACGACGACGCCGCCGCGATGTCGTAGCCCACCTGGCCCGCCGTGGCGAGGGCGGCGAGGGCGGCGGTGGCCCGCGTACCGTCCCAGTCCATCCGCTCGGCGACCGACGACCGGTCGACGACCGGGTCGGTGACCAGCAGGGCGTTCAAGGCTTCGGCGTCGGTGTCGGCCGACCCGGCCCCGAGGTCGGCCAGCAGCTGACCGTCCCCGGCGAAGCCGTGCTGCACGGCGGTCGACAGCAGCAGCGTGAACCGGGCCGTGCCGAAGTCGAGCACCCAGCCGCTCACCTGGGCCGGCGCGCCGCTGACCGGCGGCGCGTAGAGGGTGACGGTGCGCGCGAGGGGAAGCAGGGGACGCAGTACCGACAGGCGGTATCCGTCCGCCACGCAGATCGCGCCACGATCCGGCCGGCTCGTGGAGCGCCACCCGGTCGCGGCCGGCAGCAACCACCGCGTCCGCCGGCCGGTACGCGCCGACACCTCGGCCAGCAGCGCCACCGCGCGTCCCGGACGCAGCTCCAACCGGGGGTCCATCGGCAGCGCGTGCGCCGACACCTCGGCCAGCCCGCGCAGCCACCGCTCCGGCAGCGGCACCCGCTTCTCGACCACGCGCCCGTCGAGCGTCGACACGGCGAGCTCGTCCTCGCCGACCGCCAGGCGCACCGGGTCCCCGGCCCCGACGCGGGTCAGCGCGGTGTACAACCCGGGGTTGACGTCCACGTTGGTCACACCGCGGCCCACCGGTGCGCCGTCCAGCTCCTCGGCGGCCAGGTCCAGGCGCCCGTACACGCCGCCGCAGGCCGACAGCGCCTCCAGCCGCAGCCGTTCGCCGTCGCCGGTGACCACCGGATCGCGCCCGCCCGGACTCCGCACCGGCCGGAAGTCGGCGGCCGCGATGTCGGCCAGTGCCAGCAGCCCGCCGGCCACCACCCGGGGCGTACGCACGAAACCGGCGAAGAAGGTCTGCCCGTCGACCCGGTCCGGTGCCGACGTGGCAAGGGCCACCGTGTCGCCGACCACGCCCGACGCGTGCCGGTAGATCCTGGTGTCCACCACGGACGGGCTCGCACTCAATGCTCGATCCTTTCTGAGGTCCCGCCGCGCGGTGTCCGGGAATGGTGCCACGCGCCGCGCAGGCCGCGCTGTCCCCGGCGTCCGTCCACAACACGTCGACGGTGACCCCGGCTCCGGCGGCGAGCGGTACGCGGCAGCTAACCCGACCCGTACGACATTTCCCCGGCGACGAGCACTGTCCGCTCCGCCCCGGCCGGCGGCGGTGAGTGCTCCCGCCGGCCGCGCCGCTGGCCCGACCTCGTCGGGTGCCCGCCGGCGAGCAGGAGCGTCGTCGGCAGGCTGCTGCAACCTGGCCGGCGGCCGGCAGCCGGCGGCGTGGGCCCAGCGGATCGGGCGGCGAGCCGAGGTCGGCGGGTCACCGACGGCAGCGGCAGTCGAGACGGTCGAGCCGTGGTCCTCGGCGCCGGGGTGACGGGCGGGTCCACCGGTCGGCTGACCGTTAGGCTGGCCCTTTCCTGGCCGTGCCACCTGGAGAAACGCCCATGTCCGACAGCGTCTTCGCGCAGTTCACCGCCGACGACGACCAGCTCGCCGTCGCGTTGCTCGTGCAGCCGGCGATCAACGCCGCCCTGGTGCACAACCGGGTGCCGCTGGTCCGCCACCTCACGCTGGTCAACCGGGGCGCCGAGCCGCTGGCGGACGTGACGCTGGCCCTGGAGCTGCTGGGGCCGGACGGCGCGCTCACCGAGCCGTGGACGCGTACCCTCACCGCGCCGCTGCGGCCCGGCGCGAGCACCGGCTGGGACGACTTCCGCGACCTCACCCCGGACCGTGCGCTGCTCTACCGCACCGACGAGGCGTTCCCGGTGGACTACCGCCTCACCGTCGAGGCAGGCGACGAGGAACTGCGGCTGGCCGCGCCGAGTGCGGTGCTCGCGCACAACGAGTGGTTCAACAGCCCGGCCCTCTACGACAGCCTGGCCGCCTTCGTGCAGCCCAACACCCGGGCGGTGGAGGCGGTGCTGCGGTCGGCGGCGCAGCTCCTGCTCGCGCGGACCGGCTCCGGGTCGCTGCAGGGCTACCAGGAGGGCTCGGAGCGGGCGGCGCTGATCGCCGGTGCCGTGTACGAGGCGCTGCGCCGACTGGAGATCACCTACCGGACCCTGCCCGCGTCGTTCGAGAACAGCGGCCAGAAGGTCCGCACCACGGCCGCGGTGCTGGACGGGCGGCTCGGCAACTGCCTCGACCTCTCCGTCACCTACGCCGCGTGCCTGGAGGCGGCGGGCCTGCACCCGCTCGTCTTCATCAGCGAGGGGCACGCCTTCGGCGGCTTCCTGCTGGAGGAGGAGCGGCTCGGCGCGACCGCCGTCACCGAGACGAACCTGCTGATCTCGATGGTCGAGTCGGGCCGGGCGGTGCCGGTCGAGCTGACCCGCATCGGGCCCGGCGCCCAGTCCGCGACGTTCACCGAGGCGGTACGGGTCGGGCTCGGCCACTTCCGCGGCGAGGCGCACCGGCTGCACGGCGTGGTCGACGTCCACCTCGCGCACCGCTCCGGCATCCGCCCGCTGCCGTCGACCGACGAGCTGGCCGCGCCGGTCGAGAGCCAGGCGACCACGGACACCGACACCGCCGCCTCCCTCGACCTGCCGCCGGGTGTCGCCGCCGCCAAGCTGCGCCAGCTCGCCGACGAGGGCGACGAGGTGCCGCAGCCCTCCGACGGCTCGCCGGCGCGCATCCAGCAGTGGCGCAAGTCCCTGCTCGACCTGAGCCTGCGCAACCCGCTGCTCAACCTGCCCAAGCGCGGCCGGGGCCTCGACCTGCACGTGCCGGCCGGCGCCCTCGCGCTGCTCGACGACCTCGTCCACGACGGCCGCCAGGTGCAGGTCATCCCGCAGGACGCCATCAGCCACGTCCACGAGCTGGCCGGGGCGCGCCGGGCGCAGGACCTCGACGCGGAGATCCTCACCCGGGAGCTGCGCACCGACCGCCGGGTCTACGGGGCGGTCACCGAGGCTCGCTACAAGACCGTCATGCGGGCGTTGCAGCGCGAGGCGCGCACGATGGAGCAGGAGACCGGCAGCAACTACCTCTATCTGACCATCGGCACGCTCGTGCACACCAAGACCAGTGGGGGAGAGGCGTACGCGCCGCTGTTCCTACTGCCGGTGCGCATCGAGGGCGGCGCCGGCCGCCGCCCGTACGCGCTGGTGATCGACGGCACCGAGGTGGCCAGCCCCAACCACTGCCTGGTCGAGTGGCTGCGGGTCAAGCACGGCGTACGCATCCGGGAGCTGGAGCAGCCGGTCCTCGACGAGCACGGCATCGACATCGCCAAGACCCTGGCCGCGATCAACACCGGGCTGGTCGACAACCGGCTGAACTACCGCATCGACGAGACGGCCAGCCTGCGGCTGCTGCAGTTCTCGACCTTCCAGATGTGGCGGGACCTCGGCGACCACTGGCCCCGGTTCCTGGAGAACCCGGTCGTGCGGCACCTGGTGGAGTCCTCCGGCGCCACCTTCGACGACCCGGCCCGCCCCGAACCGCAGGTGGAGGTGGCCGTCGACGAGGCGGAGCTGCACCTGCCGATCCCCGCCGACGGCTCCCAGATGCAGGCCATCGTGATGGCCGAGCGCGGCCAGTCCTTCGTCCTGGAGGGACCGCCCGGCACCGGCAAGTCGCAGACCATCACGAACATGATCGCCCGCGCGGTCGCCGCCGGCCGGTCGGTGCTGTTCGTCGCCGAGAAGCAGGCCGCCCTCGAGGTCGTGAAGCGGCGCCTCAAGCAGATCGGCCTCGGACCGTTCGCCCTGGACCTGCACGGGCGCAAGCAGTCGCTCAACGCGATCCGCCAGCAGCTCCGCGACGCCCTCGACCAGTACGACGCCGGCGGCGACGGCGACTGGACGGCCGTCGAGACGGCCTACCGGACCCGCCTCGCCCCGCTGGTCGAGTACCCGGAGCAGGTCCACACCGCCAATCCCGCCGGGATGTCGCTCTGGTCGGCCTACGAGCAGGTCCTCGCGTACGGCGACGGTCCGGCCGCGCCGATCCCGGTGAGCTACCTGCACGCGCCCGGCGAGGTACGCGCCCGGGTGGAGCGGACCCTGCGCGAGTTCCCGGCCGCCGCCCGCTCGGCGCGGGTCCGGCCCGAGCACCCCTGGGCGCTCAGCGGCTGCCGCGACCTCGACGGGCTGCACGCCGCGGCCGTCACCGAGATCGCCGCCGAACTCGAACGACTCCGCGCCGACCTCGACCGCCACCCGCACCTGGTCGGGCTGCTGCGGACGCTGCCCGCCCCGGAGGCCGTCACCGAGCTGCAGGCCGGCGCCTGGCTCGCCGTACGCGGGCTGCTGCCGGACCGGGAGACCACCCGGCGCGCCGGCGACCGGCGGTGGGACGAGGCGGTGGCCCGGCTCCAGGCCGACCTGGCCGCCTTCCACCAGGGCTTCGCCGGTGAGCTGGCCACCTTCCGGCCCGACGTGTACGCCCGCCCGGAGTTGACCGCCTGGCACGCCGAGGCGGAGGAGGCGGCGAAGAAGCTGTTCGGCAAGCGCAAGCGCCGCCAGGCCGTCGTCGACAGGCTGGCCGTCCACCTGGTGGCCGGCGCGACGCTCGACGTCGACCGGGTGGAGGTGACCACCGGCCGGCTGGTCGCCGCGCAGGCGCAGGCCGCCGCGCTGCACCAGCACGCGGTGACGCTGGGCGGCCTGCACCTGCCCGGCTGGCGGCCCACCGACCCCGGCGCGCCGCAGCGGCTGGCCGAGGCGGTCGAGGCGACCCGGGCCGGCCGGGCGCTGCTGGCCCGGCACCCGCAGGCGTGGGAGCTGTTCCAGCGCGGGGTCACCGACGCTGACGCGGCCCTGCTGGACCGGGTCGCCGCCCGGTGGCGGGCCTGGCGTGGCGTGCTGCGCTCCGCGGAGCCCGAGCTGGCGCTGTGGGCCGGCGGTGCGCACTGGGTCGACGCCTGGCAGCGCGACGGCGCGACCTGGCTGCACGACCTGCGCGCCGAGGAGCTGTTCCCGCTGCGCCGCTGGGCCACCGTGCTCACCCACACCGACGTGCTCGCCGCCGCCGGCCTCACCGACTACCGGGACCGGCTGCTGCGCGCCGAGGTGACCGGGCAGCTCGCCGAGGAGGCGTACCGGCGCGGGGTGGCCGCGGCGTCCCTCGCCGAGCGGGTCCGGGCCGGCGGCCTGCAGTACTTCGACCCGGAGCTGCACGACGACGAGATCGCCCAGTTCGAGGCGGCGGCCGGTGAGTTGCGGTCCGCGCTGCCCGAGCGCCTGCCGTCGGTGCTGGTCCGCCGCCGCCCGTTCAGCCCGACCGACCGGCGCGGCCGCTTCGCCGACTTCGCCGCGGAGCTGCGCCGCAAGCGCGGCGGCCGGTCCTTCCGGGAGCTGTTCGAGCTGTACCCGGACGCGGTGCTGGCGCTGACCCCGTGCGTGCTCGTCAGCCCCGCCTCGGCGGCGAACTTCCTGGCCCCGGGAAGCCAGCGCTTCGACCTGGTCATCTTCGACGAGGCGTCGCAGATCCGGGTCGCCGAGGCGATCGGCGCGATGGGTCGCGGCAGCGCCGTGGTGGTCGTCGGCGACTCCCGGCAGATGCCGCCGACCAGCATCATGCAGGCCAGCCACACCACCGACGAGGTCGACGACGGCGACGGCCCGGTCCTGGAGGACCTGGAGAGCATCCTCAGCGAGGCCGTCGAGTCGGGCCTGCCGCAGCGCTGGCTGTCCTGGCACTACCGCAGCCACGACGAGTCGCTGATCGCCTTCTCCAACCGCTACTACTACGACAACAAGCTCTCCAGCCTCCCGTCACCCGGCGCCAGCGGCTCCGCCGGCATCACCTGGCGCCGCGTGGACGGCCAGTACGACCGGGGCGGCTCCCGGACCAACGAGGTCGAGGCGCGGGCGATCCTCGCGGACATCACCCGGCGCCTGCACGACCCGGCCACCCCCGGCCAGTCCATCGGCGTGGTCACCTTCAACATCCAGCAGCGCGACCTCATCCTCAACCTGCTTGAGGACAGCACCGACCCGGTCATCCGCGAGCACCTCTCCGGCGCCGTCCCGGAGCCCATCTTCGTCAAGAACCTGGAGAACGTGCAGGGCGACGAGCGGGACGTGGTCCTGTTCTCGCTGGCGTTCTCCACCAACCCGGAGACCGGCCAGCTCCCGCTGAACTTCGGCCCGCTCAGCCAGGCCGGCGGTGAACGCCGGCTCAACGTGGCCATCACCCGGGCGCGCCGACAGGTCGTGCTCTTCTCGTCGTTCGACCCGTCCGACATCGACCTGGCCCGCACCTCCGCGGTGGGCACCCAGCACCTGCGGGCGTACTGCGAGATGGCCGCCGCCGGCGCGGACCGCCTGGGCGACCTGGCCACCGACCGGACCGAGCGGCGCAGCCGGATCCGCGACGAGGTCGCGGCCGCGCTGCGCGCGCACGGCTACGAGGTACGGACCTCGCACGGACTGTCCGACTTCACGGTGGACATCGCCGTGCGCCGGCCGGGTTCGGATCGCTGGCAGGTGGCCGTCATGCTGGACGGTCCCGACTGGAGCGCCCGCCCGACGGTGGCCGACCGGGACTCCGCGCCGGGCCTGCTCCGGTCGATCATGGGCTGGCCGGAGGTCGTCCGGTTCTGGCTGCCCGCGTGGATCCGCGACCGGTCGGCGCTGCTGCGGCGGGTGGGCGAGGCGGTCGCCCGAGCCGAGGCCGCCGCGGCCGAGCCGGTGGAGGCCGCCGCGCCCGGCAAGGAGGTCGAGCTGCCGTCCCCGCGAACCGGTGCGGAGGCCGGGCCGGCGCCCTGCGCGGAGATGGTGGAGCAGCCGCACTCGACGGACGACGTCGAGTTGTCGCGGCCACCCGCGGCGGAGCAGACCGAACCCGCCGCGGGCGCTCCGCCGCCACCCGTCACCGGCCTGGCCGCCGCGCCGGCACCCGTCGCGATCGCACCGCCGGCGGCCGCCGGCGGCATCGCGGTCAGCCCCTTCGTCCCGTACGCCCCGACGCCGCTCGGTGACCAGAGCGACCTCGACCTGATCGGCGGCGACCAGCGGGTGCGCGGGCTGGTCCGGGAGGCGTTGCGCGAGATCATCGCCGCCGAGGGGCCGATCGAACAGCACCGGCTCGCCCGGCTGGCGCTGGCCCGGTTCGGTTTCCTCCGGACCCGGGAGGACCGACGCGTCGCCGTGCTCGCCCTCGTCGACGCGCGCCGACTCCACGACCACCCCACCGTCGGCCGGTACGCCTGGCCGGAGGGGACGGACCCGCAGACCTACCGCGCGTACCGGGTCACCCAGGCCAGCAACGACCGGGCGTTCGAGGAGATCGCGCCGGAGGAGGTGGCGAACGCGTTCGTGCACGTGCTCCAGGATGTGCCGCGCATCGACGAGGAGCGGCTGCTGCGCGCCGGGCTGGAGCGCCTCGGCTACCGGCGGCGCACCGACAAGATCGAGAAGCTGCTCCGGTACGGCCTCCAGGTCGCCCTGACCAGCGGCCGCCTCCGGTACGACGGGGAAGGGCGCATCACGCTCGGCTGACCGACCGGCAGGCCACCGTCACCATTGCCGCGCCACGGCGGACGACCACGTCGTAGGTAGCGTTGTCCATGTCAGTTCGCCTTGGCGGCGCGGCCGAGACGGACGGCCGAGATGAGGAAGAAGATGCCGCCGGGGATGGCGTAGCCGATCGCGTTGGTCAGCACCGGGTTGTCCGCGGTGGCGGTGGCGATGAACGACCCACCGGCGAGTACGGAGATGCCGCCGCTGATGATCATCGGCCACTGGCCACCCATCCCGCGGCGGGTGACCCCCACGATCAGTTGGACCAGCCCGGCCACCACCGCCCAGGCACCCCACACCCGCAGGGCCGCCGGGATGCCGGATGCGCTGGCCACGGCCAGGCCGACCGCGGCGAGCAGGCTGACCGCGACGTTCACGTACAGCAGCGTGGGCGATCCGGTGGCGCGGGACGCGCGGGCGTCGATGACGGCGGCGGCGACGTCGAACAGCGGGTAGAGCACGAGCAGCGTGACGGCGAGCGGGCCGAGCTGCGTGGCGGTCGTGAACATCACGAGGGCCCAGACGATGGCGAACGCGAAACGGACGAAGTACAGCCGCCGCAGGGTGGACGCCGTCGTCGAGATGCCGGGTGCGGCAACGGTGGTCATGGTCATCCTTTCGGTGGCGAGGGGACCGCGACCCAGCGGGGCCGAGGACTCGAACACCACGAGGTAGAACGAACGTTCTGTCTCGCAAATGATGTCGACCCTGTTCCGGCCTGTCAAGACAGAACGTTCTACCTCTTGGCGATCGGGGTGCGGGACGCCAGGAGCGCGCCCGCGTTCTTCCCGGCCAGGGTGGATGCGTCATCGCGCCTGGCGAAAAGTGCCCGGCGTCGATGAATCGAGGGCAAGACCGAACGTTCTGTCGCTAGCATGGCCTGATGGCACGTAGCGGGACCGGAATCCGGCCGTCCGAGGCGCGGCAGCGACTCCTCGACACGGCGACGAGGATCTTCTACGGGGAGGGGATCCACTCGGTCGGCGTCGACCGGATCATCGCCGAGGCGAAAGTGACCCGGGCCACGTTCTACCGGCACTTCCCCGGCAAGGAGGATCTCGTCCTCGCCTATCTGAAGGTCGCCGATCGGGCCATCCGCGACCAGGTGGACACGGCCGTCACCGCCGGCCTACCGGCGCCCGAGGCCCTCCGGGCCGTTGCCGAGGGGATCGCCCGGGACATCCAGTCCACCGGCTTCCGCGGCTGCGCCTTCCTGAACGCCGTGGCCGAGTATCCCGATCCCGACCACCCCGTGCACCAGGCCGTCCTCGCGCACCGGCAGTGGTTCCTCGACACGATCAACACCTTGCTGGCGGGCATCCGGGAAGCCGAGGCGGAGCCCGCCGCGCGGCACTTCGTCATGCTCCGCGACGGCGCCATGGCGGCCGGCTGCCTCTTCGACCGGGCGCTGATCTCCGAGACCTTCCTCCGCGGCGTCGAGGGACTCATCCGAACCCACGCCGCACCCCAGCCATCCTGAGCGCGTCCCGGCACGGGGTTACGCTCGCGCGGTGGCCTGGACGGGTGGCCAGCTGGGCCGTAACGCCTCGCGCCAGGCCGCGTGCAGCTCGGAGTCGGCCCGGGCCCCTTCCACGACGACATTTGTCCAAGACTGATAGTCGGCAGCCCATGCATCATCCCCCGCATGAGTGAGTACGACGTTGAGCAGCCGCAGGCGATGCATGTGGTCCACGACGGCCCGCGGCAGGCACCGCCGCTGTTGCTCATCCATGGATCGGGGTTCTCGGGCGGCTCCTGGAGTCCGGTGGTCCCGGCACTCGCCGGCTACCACCACGTCATCCGGGTTGACCTCCCGGGCTGCGGCCAGTCCCCGCCCGGGCTGTCATACGACGTGTCCGTGCAGGCGGGCCGGGTGGCGGCGCTGCTCGACGACCTCGGCGTTCGTCGGGTCGCCACGGTCGGGCACTCCAGCGGCGGGTACATCGCCACCGCCCTTGCCGAACAGCGCCCCGACCTGGTGAGGTCGCTCGCGCTGATCAGCACCGGCCCGCGTCCCGATGCGCTCCTTCGGCAGCCGGTCCTTCTTCGGGTCCTGTTGGCCCCGCCTCTCGGCCCACTGCTCTGGTTGAGGCGTTCGGACGCGATGATCCGCAGGGGGATAAGCGTGACGTGCGCTCGCCCCGTGGAGGTCCCCGACGACCTAGTCGCCGACCTACGAAGCACCACGTACCGGGCGATGAGGACGGTGCTGCGCCGCAACACCGCGTACATCGCGGAGCGAAGCGTGCCCGAGCGTCTCGCCGCCCTCGATGTCCCCGTGCTGGTGATCTTCGGTACCGCCGACCCCCGCTGGGAGCCGTCGTCGGCACACCAGTACGACACGGTGCCGAACGCGCGGGTCGAGCTGCTGCCCGGTGTCGGGCACATACCCATGCTCGAGGCCCCCGAGATGACCAGCGAACTGCTGCTGGGCTTCACGGCAACGGCCGCTGACACCCTGCCCGTGATCCCTCAGACATAGACTGGTCACATGCTGCCGACCGGGACGCCACCCGACTGGGCGTCGGTGGAGATCGCAGTCCCGCGCCCGTCAGCTCGGCTGCCGGGGACCAGCATGGCCGGGTTCCGCCAACGTGGCCCCGCCCTGGCGGACATCGCCATGGTCGCGCACCCAGCCGTCACCCTGCTCATCGACCTGAGCGAGGGGGAAGGCCTCGCCTACGACACCCCTGGCCGGCACGGGCGCGGCAGTGTCGTCGTCGGGCTCCTCCCCGGCAATCTTCGGGCAAGTGGCCGGGGGATCGGCGAGTGCCTCCAGATCCGGCTGGAGCCGGCCGCGGCGGCTGCGGTGCTCGGCGCATCGACCGAACTCAGCGGGACGGTGGTATCCCTGGAAGATGTCTGGGGCCGCGATGCCGAGCGAGTCGAGGACAAGCTGCGCGCCGCCGCGTCATGGGACGAACGGTTCACGATCGCGAAGGAAATCCTCGGCCGACGGCTGGGCGCCCGCCCACCGGTCGATCCGGAGGTCGCCTACACCTGGCGGCGGACGCTCACCAGCCGGGGGCGGGTACGGGTCGACGCCCTGGCGGACCAGGTCGGCTGGAGCCGCAAGCGCCTGTGGTCCCGCTTCCGGTCCCAGCTCGGCATCACACCCAAACGCGCCGCCCAACTGGTGCGGTTCGACCACGCCGCCCACCTTCTCGCGACGGGACACGCCCCCGCCAGCGTTGCCACCGAGAGCGGCTACGTCGACCAGTCCCACCTCCACCGCGAGGTCAAGGCGTTCACTGGGCTTACACCCACGGCCGTGGCCGTCGCACCGTGGCTCGCGATTGACGACGTTGCGTGGCCGGCTTCATCGCCAACCCGGAGCCCTGGAACGGGTCGCGAACGCATCCCCGACCGTCGTTGAACAGCCTGCCCGCGGACCTACCACCAGCCGCCTTCGAAGCCCGCTACGATCCCACCGAACACCGGCTGACCCAGCCGGAAACCCGACCCAGCTAGCCGCTACCAAACCCGGGGGGTTCAGACCGATTCGTCACCGCGTCCCGAGTCGGTCTTGAGCCGGTCTCGCGCGTGTCTATCACCTCAGTAGTCCAGAAGGAGAGGCTGACGGTGCTCGATAGCGGTCTCGGCCAGGTCGAGCATGACCGCTAGGCCGAACCGCGCGAGGTCCTCCACCGTCGGATCCTCTGTGAACAGCCCGCGCCGCAACTCGGCAGGGTCGTACCCGGCAAGAAGGCCGGTGCGCTCGGCAAGCAGGCACAGCTCCGCGGCCAGCCGGTCAACCGAACCCATCCGGGTCGGCTGACCCGTCGGCCGGGACGCCTCGATAACGATCGGATCCGTGCCGAGCGGCAACCACCACTCCACCCCGGACAGTAGGGTGAGGTAGCGCTCGGGCTGGGCCGAGGCCGCCTGGTATGCGGGAGCGTCGGCAAACTCACGCGGGCTGTCCGGCTTTTCCCAGGGGCTCGGCTGCAGGTCCGGCCGCTCGTCGTACGCGGCGAGCAGCAGCACGGCGCCGAATCCGTCCCAATCCGGCTTGTCGGTCCAGTACGGCTGGGTCGCGCCCTCCGGCCAGTCCACCGGCCCGCCGAGCGCCTCGCCGAGCCACTGCTGCCATTCCCGTACGGCGTGCTGCACCACCTCCGGGTCGGTCTCGTGATCCTCCTCCTGCGCCCGGATGACCCGCACGGCGAATCCGTCCTGTGCGCCGATCTGCTGTGTGATGGTCAGCCAGTCGCTCAGGTGGTAGCGGGTCAACGGTCCGACGTAGAGATCAAGGCCCATGAGGGCATTCTTGCCTACGGCGCCGTGCTTCCCCGCGCTGGCCGGCCGAGTCCTTGAGCCATTTTCATCCTGCACAGCGGTTGGCTCCGACGGGGCGCAGAACGAGGATGGCCCGCACGATCGCGGTGGTGCGGTGGGCAACCGCGTGCCTCGTCCGACGGCCCCGTCTGACCGACGACCTCGCGGCCTCGACGGATGACCGGAGACGGTTCACCGGCGCCCGCCAAGGCATGCCAGACCGTGCGGCGCAGCAGAGGGCGCAGGCCAGGCGCCTCCGCGACCGACACCGGCCGCCTCGGCGGGTCGTCGCCGTCATAGGGTGATCGGCCCACCACTGTGGCCGGTGCGCTACCGGCGGGCGGCAGCGCTGTGCTGGCGTGCCGATTCGTAGAGCACGACGGTCGCGGCGGCCGCCGCGTTCAGGGAGCTGGCGGCCCCGGACATCGGGACCCGGACGAGCTGGTCGCGGGCCTCACGCCAGCCGACGCTGGGCCGGTCGACGCCAGGCGGGAACGGTGACGACGTTCCGCGGTGGGCTCGGTCGTGGGCCGCCGGGCCGGGAGCGGCGGCCGTCTCGGTGGTCGCCTCCGCCACCATGATCACAGGGTGGCACCGGTGCGGCGACACGTAGGCGGCGTCCTGCTCGGTGCAGCGCTCGCCTGCCTGGCCGCGCCGGCGCCGGTCGCCCGGCGCCCGCGCGGCCCGCCTACGGGAGCGGTGTTCGCCCCGCAGGCGTCGCGTCAGACCTTGCTCGCCGCGCTGCGCGCGACCGCGACCAGCTGTTCCTTGTCGTCGGCGGCACCGTGAACGAACACCAGCACGTACTTTCCACCGACCTCCTTGACCCCCGCGACGGTACCGACACCGTCCTTGGCGCCGAAGGCCGCGGCTTCACCCACGCCGGACACCGGCTCGCCGGCCGCGCCCTCCAACGCCGCGCGGACGTTCGCCTCGGCACTGCCGCTTTTCGGGCCGACGGAGGTACCGACGGTGAGGAACAGCTCCCCGCCGTCGGACACGTCGCAGGAGTACGTGGTCACACTGCCCGCGCTCGTCACCGGGTCGTTCTCCTGCACGCGAGGTGCACTCACCTCGAACAGGGTCGGCAACAGCTCGGTGTCGACCAGCGGGCACGCCGCGGCCGGGAGTGCGGCAGCGGGCGCCGACGCCGTGGCCGCGGCGCTCGAACCCGTGGTCTCCGGCACGACTGACTCCTCAGCGCCGTCGTCGGTGCCGCAACCGGCAACCATTCCGAGCGCGAGCGCTACGCCGCCCGTCACGAGCGTCTTACGCAGGGTCAATCGGATCATCGTCTTCCTCACCTCAATCTCGGCCCGCCCCGGGTTGGCGGCGGGCCGTCCGATGCCACGGATGCGCCCGCCCAGGGGGAGTCGGCGATCCGACGCCGATCCGCCACCGGAGATATCAGTGCGAGGCGGACCGGTCATGGCGCAGGAGTCAATCAGCAGGTCAGACGATGTGTCCAAGACCATCCAGCGGAGCCTCTGATAGCCATTCGCATATCGGCCCTGATCGGGGGCGATCGACCGACGACGCGTCGAGGTGTTGATCACACGCACGGGCCACTGCTCTCCTCCAGAGGATCGACGGTCGATGTGGGTGGCCTTACCCGAGGATCCACGGTCGCCACGTGGTGTGGGGCGCTCCGGCGACCGGCTCGGGAGTCGGAGCGCAGCGCAGGCGCCCGTCACCGGGGCCGGCTGTCGGCCGGGTCGAGTGAGAAGAGCTGCTCTGTAAGCTCCTGGCCAAGCTCCGCTGCTGCCCCGACGTGCCACCACGATCGTCCCGGCCAACCTCGTCCTACATCACGTCCAGACCAGCCGAAACACACGATGGAATGTGCTTTGTGTAGATCTCCATGGTGATCGCGAACTGCGCGTGGAGGATCTGCATCGCCACCCGAGGGTGCACGTCCAGGCCGGCCAGGAGCGAGGCGCAGGTCCGCCGGGCGTCCCGGACGGTGATCCGCCGGAGGGCCTGTCAAACGAACGGAGACCTCTCTCTGTCGCCGGCGGCTTGAGACAGAGAGGTGCCGTTCGTTTCACAGTCCCCCGGGCGCCGGTAGGATCGACGGTGGTCAACTGGTCGACCAGCAGGTGGTAGGCGCGAAGGTGGCACGGGTTGGTGGAACATCTGCTCCCTGCCGCATTCCCGGTGATCCTCAGCGCCCCGCAGTGGTCGATCGGTGAGGCCGGGTCTCAGGTGGTGGCTCGACGGGGTCGCTGAGCCAGCCGCGGCGGGCGGCTTGGCGAGCAAGCTGGAATCGGGTACGTGCCTCCGCCCGTTCCATCAGGCTGCGCATCCGACGCTGGTACGTACGGTCGCTCAGACCGAGCTGGCGGGCAATGGCGTCGTCGGGCAGTCCGGTGGTGAGCAGCGCCAGGATGTGCCGATCCTCTTGCGAGGGTTGGTTGGCGTCGGTGGCGCCGGACCAGGCCAGGTCCAGCGGCAGGGCGACCCGCCACAGTGCTTCGAACATCGCCGCGATGGCTTCCAACAGTGCGGAGGGGTGGATGACGGCGGCGCTTTCGAGTACGTCGGGCGCCGCCTGCAGTGGGATGATCGCGATCCGGTCATCGGCGATGATCAGTTTCGTCGGCAGGTGTGGGAGAACCCGGTCCTGCTCCCCGAGCCGTGCGCCTTCCGCGATGTCGCCGGTGATTCCGCCGCGCGTCTCGACGGCCGCCTGTTCGTAGATGGTGCGGACCGTCGCGCCCGGCTGGACGAGGGACGTCGCCGTACCTCCGAACTGCCGCGTCGCGTAGGGAGGCTTGTCGAGCCCTCTCAGCTCCTTACGGGCGCTGCGCACGATGTTCAGTGACCACTCCAGCACGGCCTCCCGGCCGGTGACGACTTCCACCAACTGGCTGGGATCCTGTCTGGCCGCGGCCAGTCGGAAGCGTTCGGACAGTTGCGATGCCCGGACGCGGGCGCGCTTGATCTCTTCCTCGCGCCGCAGCAACAGGATGTCGAGCACCACGTCGGGGTCGACGGCGGTGTAGCAGATCGGACTCTCCGATGTGTGGCGCGTCAAGCCGCGCTCCGCCAGGTCGTGCAGCGCCTTCCGCACCTGCTGGTCACTGAGGCAGGTGGCCGTGGCCAGCTCCCCCGCGGTGGCTGGGCCACCGTCGAGCAGCCGCTCGTAGATCAGCTCCGCCTCGGCCGATAGGCCGATCACCTCGAGCACGCACCCTCCCGACTTCAGGGATGACGAATACCCGCCAACGACGACTAGCCGCCATCGACGGACCTTCCCAGACGGATGTCGCAGCCGCAACACTATCGGCGTTCCGTGAGACAAGATCGCTTTCTGTTTCACATTCGTCACACACGGACGGAGCCGGAATATGGCTGATGACCCCGTACCCGTTGGTATCAAGACACTGATCCGGAGACGACTCAAACAGCGACCGGTGTTGCTCGCCGCCGGCCTCGTCGCCGCAGTGAGTGCCTCCGCGCTGGCGGTCAACGGCCCGCTCGGCGGCGACGACGCCGCGGCACCCCCGGCCGCCATACCCGCCGAGTTGACGGCAGCCACGCCGTCGACCGCCGCCGGCACGAAGGTCACCCTGGTGACCGGCGACTCGGTGCGCGTGGAGCGGGTCGCGGGGGGCCAGACGGTGGTCTCGCCGGCACTGGCGGTCGACTCCGGGCAGTCGCCCGAGGACGCGCTGGCCGACTCCGCCGGGATGTTGACGTTGGCGCTCGGTGGCGACGTCTACGCGGTGCCGGCGGCCGCGATCCCGCACCTCGGTAAGACGCTCGACCCGGCCCTGTTCAATGTGTCCTACCTCGAACGGGCCGGCTACACGGCGCAGCCGAAGCTGCCGCTGTCGATCGAATGGCGCACGGCCGAGCACGGCGCGGTCCCCGGAGTGACCGCGCCGAAGACCGGGACGCGGACCGAGGGGTCGATCGATGCCGCAGGGACCGCCGCGTTCGGCCGGGCGCTGACCCGGCACGGGGCGGACGCGCTGAGTGAGGTGAAGAAGATCTCGCTGGGTGCCGCGCCGGACGCGGCCGGGGTGCCCGGCGCGGCGCCACTCACGATGCGTTCGGCGGCCAAGGGCAGGCAGTCCCACACGCTGACCGTCAACCAGCTCAACCGGCAGGGTGTGGAGGGTACCGCGATCATCGCGATCCAGAACCTCGACAACGCCGAGACCTACTACAGCATCCACTACCCGACGCCCGGCAGCGGCCCGATCGCGGTGAGCGTGCCGGCGGGCCCGTACGGCATCTCGGCGTTCATCTTCGACATGAACGAGACGGGCTTCGACGAGAACCTGACGTTCGTGCCGGCGGATGTCACGGTGTCGAAGGACACCGCTGTCACCCTGGACGCCCGGGAGGCGCGGCCGATCGACGTGACCGTGCCGCGCGCGGAGGCCGAACCGATGATCGCCGCCATGAAGTTCGCGCGGCACTCGGCCGCCGGCGGCTCGCTGCAGAGCCTGTGGTGGTCCTACGGCCCGGCGGTCCACGAGATCGTGCCGGAGGTCCGCTACTTCGCCAAGCCGACCCCGGCTCCGCGGCGGGGCTCGTTGGGTTTCAGCCACTCGTGGATGTTCGCGCCGCCCGGCACCGGGCTGGACGGCACACCCCAGGAGTACCTTTACAACCTGGACTTCCCCAGCGAGAACGGGGTGCCGGCCAAGCTCACCCACCGGATGACCGAGGCCGATCTGGCCATCGACCACACCAGGATCGGAACGCTGAATCCCGATCTCGGCGGAGCGAGCACGATGACCCCGTTCCATTCGTGGTCGACGATGACCATGGGGCTCGGGACGCCGCTCATGGGCCAGATGGCGCTGCCGGTCGAGCGGACCGACTACTACGGTGGGTCGAGGACGACGGTCTGGCACCGGGGAGTCGCGACCCTTCCAAACCCGGTCAGAGACGGCTACTACCCGAGAATCTATGGGCCGTTGCGGACGTTCCGGCCGGGTGAGGAGATCACCACAACGTGGGCGAACGGCCCGTCGGTGCCAGCTCCGGAATGGCAGAACATGGGGCTGCCGCACGGGGCCACTCAGGCAACCGGAATTGCGAAGGCCACCACCACCTACTTCTGCCCGGCCTGTCGGCAGGGCGACGTCATGGGATTCAGCGTGGTCAGCTCCGGCGACAGCGATCCGACCCACACGACCTCGCACTATGAGTACACGATCCACGCCCTGACCGACACCAGCGGCGGCCCGACCAGCACGATCAACTTCTACCGCGACGGGCAGCTGACCCAGGTGGCGGCGGCGTCCGGTCAGGTGTTCCCGATGCTGCCCGGCACGGCGTCGTACCGGATCGAGTGGACGCAGACCCGGCCGGAGTGGGCGACGTTGGGCACTCGGGTGGAGACCACCTGGGACTTCAGGTCGAGCACCCCGAAGAAGAACGATCGGCTGCCGAAATACCAGGAGTGCACGCCGGACGTCAACCGGGGTTGCTCCTACCTGCCGCTGATCTTCGGTGCGTACGACTTCGGGGCGGACCTGCGGGGCAAGGTGCCCGCGGCTGGGCCGCACACCTTCACCGTGTCCGGCTACTACCAGCGGGGCGTGACCGGCCGGCAGGTGACGAAGGCGGCGGTGGAGGTGTCGTTCGACGACGGCAAGACCTGGACCCCGGCGGCGGTCACGGCGCGGGGAGGCGGGAAGTTCCAGGTGTCGGTGCAGAACCCGGCCGCGTCGGAGGGCTCGGGCTTCGCGTCGGTCAAGGTCAACCTGTCGGACTCGGCCGGTGACTCGTTCGAGCAAACGGTGATCCACGCGTACGGGCTGGCGGGTGCATGAGCATGAGCAGGAGGAAGGGAGCGTCCGTGCGTCGTTCGCGCACGTTGGTGATGGCCGTCGCCGCGGTGCTGGGCGTGAGCCTGGTCGGTGCGCCGGCTACCGGGTCCCCGCCGCAGACGGCGGCCACCCAGACCCCACCCCAGGCGACGGCCACCCAGACCCCGCCGCAGAAAGCGGCCGAGGTTCAGCAACCGCAGGCAGACGTCAAGCAGGTGTGTGCCGAGGAGCCCTCGACGGATCAGTCGGCAGGTCCGGAGTCATTGCGGGCCACGTGTTCGGCGTTGGTGCAGAGCGACGCCGGCGGTAAGCCGCTGACCACCGATCCGAAGGCGACCGAGGCGCAGCTGCCACCGGGGTACGGCGTTGCGCAGCTGCAGACCGCGTACGGCCTGACGGAGGCCGCGGCCAGCAAGGGCGCCGACCAGACGGTGGCGGTGGTGGTGGCGTACGACGCGCCGAACGCGGAGCAGGACCTGGCGGTCTACCGCGAGATGTACGGCCTGCCGCCGTGCACCACGGAGAACGGCTGTTTCCGCAAGGTCAACCAGGACGGGGAATCCGGTCCGCTGCCGCCGCCGCACGCGGGCTGGGCGCTTGAGGCAGTCGTGGACCTGGACATGGTCTCGGCGGCCTGCCCGCAGTGCAAGATCCTGCTGGTGGAGGCCAACGACAACCTGATCGGGAACCTGGCCGCCTCGGTGGCGACGGCCGCCCGACTGGGCGCGACGCAGATCGTCAGCAGTTGGGGGCTGCTGGAGCGTCCGGGGATCCTGGAGTACGAGCCGTTCTTCGACCACCCCGGGGTTTCGATCTTCGCGGCCTCCGGAGACACCGGTTACGGCGTCAGCTACCCGGCGTCGTCGGCGAGCGTGACGTCGGTGGGTGGCACCAGCCTGTGGCCGGCCAATGGCGCCCGCGGATACTACGAGTACGCCTGGGGCGCCGCCGGCTCGGGCTGCTCCGCGTACGTCAACAAGCCGTCCTGGCAGCGGGCGGAGACCGGCTGCTCGCACCGGGCCACGGCCGACGTCTCGGCGGTGGCCGACCCGGCCACCGCGGTCGCGGTCTACGACACCCACCAGGCGGGCGGCTGGGTCCGGGTCGGCGGCACGAGCGTGGCCACGTCACTGGTGGCCGGGGTGTACGCGCTCATCGGCGAGGAGACCCGCGAGGAGCCGGGCGGCGCCTACGCCTACCGCCATCCGGAGAAGTTCTTCGACATCACCAGCGGAAACAACACCGGCGCCGACCCCGGTGCCGACATCCCGGGATCGTGCAGCCCGGCGGTGCTCTGCACCGCGGGCGTCGGGTACGACGGGCCGACCGGGGTGGGCACCCCGAACCTGGCCGGGATCGACCCGACCGTCGACCGGTGTGTGAACAACTGGGAACAGGTGAGGACGCCCAACCCCAGCCAGATCAACGGCATTGTCTACTCCACCCTTGCTGACGTCGCCGTGCTGTCGGAGTCCGACGTGTGGACCCTGGGCGAGTACTTCGAACACGCCGGCCGCGGCCCCGGCCACAGCAAGGGAGAAATGATCGACATCCAGCACTGGAACGGGTCCGAGTGGGAACACGTGCCCTCACCACACCCCACTCATCCGCAGTGGGGCGATGTCCGGGTGCTGGCCGATGAGATGGAGTTCTCCGGGCCGGACGACGGCTGGGTGGTCGGCCATCGCCGGAACGTCGACTCCAACGTGCCGCACGTCCAGCACTGGGATGGCAGGAGCTGGTCGCTCAGCCCGGTGTTGAACCCGGTCGGCGGGACCTACGAGGCCCTCGGCCAGACCCGTCCGGCCCATGTGGAGGCCACCGGGGTGGCCGCGATCTCCCCGACCGACGTCTGGGTCACCCTGGTCGAATACAAGGACTTCGGGATGACCGTCCCGGCCAGGTCGTACGTCGAGCACTGGGACGGCCGGACGTGGAGCTTTGTCGACTTCCCCTTCACCGACGGCCCGATCACGCTGCACGACGTGTACGGAACCGCGTCGAACGACGTCTGGGCGGTCGGCCGGATCGGCGACCTGCCGTACACGATGCACTGGGACGGCAAGGAGTGGACGCCGATTGAGGTGCCGTACGACGCCGCCTCCGGCTGGTTCTTCTCGGTTGACGCCACCGGCCCCAACGATGTGTGGGCCGTCGGGGAGAAGCACGTGCCCGGCGGTGAGGTGCCGCTGATCCAGCACTGGGACGGCAAGAAGTGGACGGAGACGCCCGACGGCGGCGTCATCTCGGCGATCACCAAGCTCACGGATGTGACGGCGATCGCCCCCGACGACGTGTGGGTGGCCGGCGACTGGACCACCCAGTCCGACGGCGGCTACGTGGTCGAGCACTGGGACGGCAAGAAGTGGACGGTTGTCGACGTCCCGGAGGGCTGGACCAGCGGCCTGACCGGGATCGACGCCAGCGGCCCGAAAAACGTCTGGGCGGTCGGCGCGGAGCTGCGGTCGCATGCGCCGAACGGCTTTGGCAGCGACGGCTTCTACACGTACGCGATCCGCAACGACTGTGGCGGTGAGTGACATGACGAGATCGGAGAAGGGCTTGGCGTCAGAAAGGGTCTACGAACGATGACACTCTCCACACCGCCGGCGAAACGCCGCTGGCGGCTCGGAATAGGGGCGGTCGCGGCGGCCGCCACGGTGGGCCTCGCCGGCACACCGGCGATCGCCGCGCCCGCCGAAGGGCAGATCCTCAGCGCCGGCGGCGCCACCGCAGTCACCGACTCGTACATCGTGGTGCTCAAGGACACCGCGGTGGCGGCGGCCGGAGTCACCGACAAGGCTCGCGGCCTCGCCAACAAGCACGGCGGCACCGTCGCCCGGACCTACCGGCACGCGCTGCGCGGCTTCGAGGCGCGGTTGACCGAGCGGGCGGCCAGGCGGCTGGCCGCCGATCCGGCCGTCCGGTACGTCGAGCAGAACCACACCGTCACGATCGCCGGCACCCAGACGCCGACCCCCTCCTGGGGGCTGGACCGGATCGACCAGCGCGCCCGGCCGTTGAACAACTCGTACACCTACCCGAACTCCGGCACCGGCGTGACGGCGTACATCCTCGACACCGGCATCCGGTTCTCCCACAGCGACTTCGGTGGGCGGGCGGTCAGCGGCTTCGACGCCATCGACGGCGGCACCGCCGACGACGGCAACGGCCACGGTACGCACGTCGCCGGCACGGTCGGCGGCACCGCCTACGGCGTGGCTAAGGACGTAACCCTGGTCGGGGTACGGGTGCTCGACGACGGTGGCAACGGCACGTACGCGCAGGTCATCGAGGGCATCGACTGGGTCACCGGGGACCACGACCCGGGTGAGCCCGCGGTGGCGAACATGAGCCTCGGCGGCGGCTTCGACCAGGCCGTCAACGACGCGGTGACCGCGTCGATCGCCGACGGGGTCGTCTACGGTATCGCGGCGGGCAACGACAACGGCATCGACGCCTGCGGCGTCACGCCGGCCGCCACCCCCGACGCGATCACCGTCGGCGCGACCCAGAGCAACGACGTCCGGGCCAGCTACTCCAACATCGGCTCCTGCCTGGACATCTTCGCCCCGGGCTCTGCGATCACCTCCGCGTGGCACACCGGCGACACCGCGACCAACACCATCAACGGCACGTCGATGGCCACCCCGCACGTGGTGGGGGCCGCCGCGCTCGTGCTCGCGGCCAGCCCGACGTACACCCCGCGGCAGGTCCGGGACAAGCTGGTCAACGAGGCCACCGACGGCGTGATAACCGACCCCGGCAACGGCTCGCCCAACAAGCTGCTCTACACCGGTGACATCCAGCCACCGACCCAGGACTTCTCGATCGAGGTCGCCCCGGCCGCCGGAACGCTCGACCCGGGCGGTTCGGTCACCGCCACGGTCAGCACCAGCACCACGGTCGGTAGCCCGCACCCGGTCACCTTCTCCGCCAGTGGCCTGCCCGACGGGGCGACGGCGAGCTTCAGCCCGCCATCCGTCACCTCGGGCGGCTCCTCGACGGTGACCATCAGCACCACCGGCAGCACCGAGCCGGGCACGTACGTCGTGGCCATCACCGGTAGGGGGCCGGAGACCACAAACTCCACGTCGTACCGCCTGACCGTCAACGGGCCACCCGGCTGTGCGCAGACCGCCAGCAAAGATGTGTCGATCCCGGACTACAACACCGTGGAGACCGCGTTCACCATCTCCGGATGCGCGGGTAACGCCGGCTCGGGCAGCACCGTGGAGGTGCACATCGTGCACACCTACATCGGTGACCTGGTGGTGACGCTGGTGGCGCCCGACGGCAGCACGTACCCGTTGCACAACCGGACCGGCAACAGCACGGACAACCTCGACCAGATCTACACGGTCGACCTGTCCGGTGAGGTCTCCAACGGCACCTGGCACCTGCGGATCCAGGACGCCGCCGCCGTCGACACCGGCTACCTCGACAGGTGGACGCTCAACCTCGAAGGCACCCGTACCCCACCGCCGGTCTGCGCCGGCACCAACGGCGCTGACGTGTCGATCCCCGACAACAGCACGGTGCAGAGCACGATCACCATCTCGGGCTGCGCCGGTAACGCCGCCTCGGACGCCACCGTGGAGGTGCACATCGTGCACAGCTACGTCGGTGACCTGGTGGTGACGCTGGTGGCGCCGGGCGGGCGCACCTACCCGTTGCGCAACCGGACCGGCGGCGCGGCGGACAACATCGACCAGACCTACACGGTCGACCTGGACCGGGAGGTGGCCAACGGTACCTGGACCCTGCGAGTGCGGGACTCGGCCTCCGGCGACACCGGCCATATCAACAGCTGGACGCTGAACCTCTAGGCGGCCACATCCCGTACCCACGGTTCTCCCCTGACCGGGGCCCTCGACACCCGCTGGGCTCCGGTCAGGGAAGCGCCCGTCCCGGGAGCTGGCGCGATGCCGGCAACCCAGTGTTGTTCGAGCCACGGCCGGCCACCAGACCACAGCCCAGCACCATCAGGCTGCGACAGGATCCTCACAGTCAGCCCAGGATCGCTCGGATGACCGCGGTGTCCCCGTCCAGTTCCAGCAGGTGTACGACCCACCCTCCCGGTTCGGGCTCGGCTCCGGGTTGGTCGCATCCGACTCGCCCGCCGCCGTCGGCGTGAATCGCCACCGTGCACCCGGGCCCTGCCAGGAAGCCGCCACCGCCGCCCCTGCCATTGGCGTCGGTCAGTCGCACCCTGACACCGCCATCCTCCACGGAGGACGACACCGTCCACCTGCCGAGTGGAAATGTGACCGAGCGGGAGAAGGACACTTTGCAGTCGCCGTCGGCACACGCCGCGTACTTGGTGCCGCCCCCGCTCGGCGCCTCCGTCCGCTGTGCCGCTTCGGGCTCCTCCGCCGCTTCGGCCTCCCGTGACTCGTCCGTGGTGGGGGAGGAAGATGCGGAAGGTTCGGCGTCACGGGGACTTGGGGGGGAAGCAGCGCGGGAGGCGGTCGCGGTAGCGGCGGTGTCAGGGCTCGACCACGTGGCATCGGAGGACGATTCCGCCTCGGAGTCGCAGCCGGCTACGGCCAAGACGAGCAGTAACGCCCCGATCGCCGTGCGTTTGGCGGAGGACAGTCGGCAATGCTGCATGCGCGGAGCCTAGTGGCCCGACTTTGCCGGAGCCCTGCGGGTAGACGCGATCGCCGGGTTCGGCCTGGGGGCGTGGTGCCGGCCGCTCGCGCCCATCGCCGACCAGTTCATCCGAGCCGCGCGGCTGGTAGACAGCGGCCGGTCGGTCGACGTCCTACCCGACCGCGAAGCCAGCACGTCGCTCCCGTTTCGGATAGCACTCCACCGTGCAGGTCAAGTGCCGCCCTGGTAACAGCGTGGCCTTTGCCGATCGACCGGACAGCGCGAACATGCGCAGCCCGTCGACGAGGTCGAACTCGATGTCTTGACGCTGGCGTGATCCGGCCGGGCGCCTTTCCGCCAGGTCAGGGCTGGTGACAACCTCCGCCAGGTCCGTGATGCTTCATTCAGCGCGGGGGATCCACCGGAGATCCGCCGAGCAGCCCCCCGAGCATCAGCCAGCGGTACAGCCGTGGAAAGGACATCGATATATCTAAGTAAAACAATGGATGCCAGGTCGATACCTTGCCGGTCGACCCGTACCAGCAGATCCATCCCGAACCAATCGAAACTTCGGAAAGGACCCAGGAGCAGATGTTGATGCGACGCTCGACCACCAGGAAGGCGGACAGCCGCGCCGGCGCCGGCGACAACTCCGTCACCGGCCCGCCGCGAACAGCGCGCGCCATACGACGACGGTTCGGCCGCACCGTACTGGTTTCCCTGCTCGCCATGGCGAGCGGTGTCGGCCTGATGGCGCCGCCCGCGGCCGCCGCCACGAGCCGGCAGCAGATCGTCAGCGTGGCCACCAACCAGCTCGGTGGCACCGGCTGCAACCCGGGCTACTACAACAGCTGCGGCATCGAGTGGTGCGCGGAGTTCGCCCGCTGGGTGTGGCGCACCGCCGGCGTCTCGGACGTGAGCGGCCTGGACTCGTGGGCGCAGTCGTTCAAGACGTACGGAATCAACCGAGGGCTCTACCACTCCCGTTCCAGTGGATACGTGCCACAGCCCGGCGACGCCATCGTGTTCGACTGGGACCACGCCTCCGGCGACGGCCACCCGATCGACCACGTCGCCATCGTCACCAGCGCCACCAGCACCCAGGTCAACACCATCGGCGGCAACCAGGGTTCCTCGAACAACTACTCCAGCAAGGTCAGCCGGGCCAGCTACTCGCGCACCAACGTCGACATCGACGGGTACGTCTCACCCGCCGGCGTGGGCAGTGGAACGCCCGTCGACGAGCGGAACGTCGGCCACAGCGTGACGGGCGACTCGTTCGCGGATCTGGTCGCCACCAAGGCCGACGGCACCATGCTGATGTACGCGAACAACTTCGTCCGCGACGACGGCGTGCCGTACGGCACCGCCCGGCAGATCGGCAGCGGCTGGGGCACCTTCAACCAGGTCGTGAACGCGGACGTCACCGGTGACGGCTACACCGACCTGGTGGCCCGCAAGACCGACGGGACGCTGTGGCTGTACCCGAACAACATCGAGCGGGACAACGGCGTGCCGTACAGCAGCGCGGACGCCCGGCAGATCGGCAGCGGCTGGGGCGGCTTCGACCGGATCATCGGCGCCGACGTGACCGGTGACGGGTTCACCGACCTGGTGGCGCGCAAGACGGACGGCACCCTGTGGCTGTACCCGAACAACTTCGTCCGCGACGACGGCGTGCCCTACAGCGGCTCGACGGCCCGGCAGATCGGCCACGGCTGGAGCGGCTTCGACACCCTTATCGGCGCTGACGTGACCGGTGACGGGTTCACCGACCTGGTGGCGCGCAAGGCCGACGGGACGCTGTGGCTGTACCCGAACAACTTCGTCCGCGACGGCGGCGTGCCGTACGGCAGCGCCAGCCAGATCGGCAGCGGCTGGGGCGGCTTCAACCACGTCGTCGGCGCCGACGTCACCGGTGACGGCTACACCGACCTGGTGGTCCGCAGGACCGACGGGACGCTGTGGATGTACCCGAACAACATCGAGCGCGACAACGGCGTGCCGTACAGCAGCCCGGACTCCCGGCAGATCGGCAGCGGCTGGGGTTCCTTCACCACCATCAGCTGACCGCGTGACCTGATGGCGCGCCCGGCCTGGCCGGGCGCGCCGTGTCGCGTACGACGAGGGACGCCGGGCCCCGGTAGCGCCAGGGTGAGCGCGACCGGGGGCGACGTCGGTGCGCTGGCGCCCCGCGTTCTTCCGCCGCGGGATGGTCACTCGGTCCGGGTGCGGAGGCTCCGCGTCAGGGTGGGGATCATCACCGCCGCGGGGACGAGGTGCAGCCCGAGTAGGGCGGTGGTGGTCGCGGCGTCCGCCCCGGAGAGGAGGGGTGGGATCAACGAGATCACCGTCAGCGCCACTGCCGTCCACCCGAATCGCTCGGCGGGGCGGGCGCTCCACCGGAGAAGAGCGGCGGCGATGACCACGCCTACGACCGAGCAGAAGCCGGTCACCACGGCGAACCCGCCCAACGGGATCGCCTCGCCACCATCGGGGATCTCGAAGCCGACGCCGACGGCCCGGGCGAGCGCGGCGGCGAGGGTGGTGGCCACCATCGCGGCGAGCGTGGCGACGAGGCCGGTACCGACGAGCCCGCGGAATCGGTAAGTGCGGCTGGTCCGGCCCGGTGCCGGGCCCGCGACGGTGTCATTCATGCTGTTCATGGCTGTTCCTCCAGCTAACTGGCGCACAGGCTGTGTTGACTGACCGGTGACGGTCCTGGGCGTGACGATGCGTACCGTCGCCGTGCGACGGCCAGGGTTGCGCAGGGCGCGGACGCCGGTGCCGCGGAGCCAGAAGGCGGCGTCGGTTCCGAGGACCGGGCCGGGCTGGCCGTCGCGCAGCTCCAGCTGCACCCGGCCACGAGTGACGACGCCGAACGCGTCGTGCCACTCCGTTGCGACCACCGCGACACGCGCGCCAGCGCGCAGCGCGAGCGTCCGCACCGGAGCTACTCCGTGCCGTCCGCCGGCAGGCGCTCCGGCAGCCCGAGCCGCGGGAACTGGTCGTCGTGGAACGTGATGATCTCGGTGATCGCCCCGCCGGTGATGCGCAGGACGTCGATGGTCAGCGGCAGGTACGCCTGCTCCTGCTCCCGCCAGTGGTAGAAGGCGACGGCGGGCTGCCGGTTCACGGCGGTGGGGACGGCGCGCAGACCCGTCATGCCCTCGAAGCCGTCCTCGATCCAGCTGTTCACCACCGCGTCGCGGCCGACCTGCAGGCCCGGCGTGGGCGGCATCGAGCACCGGACGTCGTCCCGCAGCATCGCGGTGATCGCCGGGATGTCCGTGGCCACACTGGCCTCAGTGAAGCGGCGTACCAGGTCGCGCGTCCCGGCGTCCTCCTCGCCGCCGGTCCAGTCCTGCCGCTCGGCGGGCAGGTGCTCCCGCATACCGGCGCGGGCCCGCTGCAACGCGCTGTTCACCGAGTTGACGGAGTCCCCGAGCAGCTCCGCGACGTCCTTCGCCGGCCAGCCGAGCACGTCCCGCAGGATCAGCACGGCCCGCGGACGCGGCGCGAGGTGCTGGACCGCGACCAGGTACGCCAGCTCGATCGTCTCCCGCGCGACGGCGACGGTCTCCGGCTCGTCCGCGTCGGCCGCGGGCAGTTCGTCGAGCAGCCGGTCCGGGTAGGGCTGCAGCCACCGCACCTCGCCGCCGGTCGCCGGCTCCGGGCGGCGCTTGGCGAGCAGGTCCAGGCAGGCGTTGGTGGCGATCCGGTACAGCCAGGCCCGGAACGTCGACCGCCCCGCGAAGGTCTCCCGACGCCGCCAGGCACGCAGGAACGTCTCCTGCACGGTGTCCTCGGCGTCCTCGAACGACCCGAGCATCCGGTAGCAGTGCACGTGCAGCTCCCGCCGGTGTCGCTCGGCCAACCCCGAGAACGCCGGCTCGTCGACCTCGCCCAGCCCGCTCACGCCCAGCTCCTCCAGCCGTGTGTCCGTCCTCATCGCGTCATCCTTCCGGCTCGTCGTGTCCCGTCGTAGGTGTGACGGGTCCGGGCGCGACAACTCATCACCACGGCCGGCCGGCAGGGCTGATTCGATGGCGGAGCACGACGCGCGGTACGGCGCGGAGGGCGCGGGCGGTCCGGTCGGTTCCTCGGCCGCGCATCGGTTTCAGCGCGAGGTGACCGCGATCAGCTTCGATCAGGCGTCCGGTGGGGGAGTGGGACGGTGCCGCGACGCCGTCCGTCGTCCCCGGCGGGAGGCGGCGGACGGCCGGGGCGCGGCTGCTCCGGCTCGGTGTCCCGGCGAGGTGCTGAGCGCCAGCCCCGCCGCCGCGTAGACCGTTCCCCACGGGTGAGCCGGTCGTACCACTCAGGACTGGACGGCGCGGGCCAGGCTGGCGCGGACGGGCGCGTAGTGGTCGGCGATGGCGGACCGCAGGGCCGCCGGATCGCCGGCGCTGATCGCCTCGACGATCGCCCGGTGCCGCTGCGCGGTGATCACCCGGTCCTCCGGCTCGGTGCGCAGGGTGGGCGCCACGATGGCCTGCACCTGCCAGAACGCCTCGGTGAGCTGGAGAATCAGGTCGTTGCCCAGGGGTTCCATCAGCTTCAGGTGGAACTCCCGGTCGACCTCGAGGAAGTCCTTGTCCTGCGCGGCCAGGTCCGCCATCTGGTCGGCGAGCGCGGCGAGAACCGCGCGGTGCTCGGCGTCGAGGACGGCGATGATGTCGGCGGCGAGGCCCTGTTCGAGGGTCTGCCGGACGTCCACCACCTGGCCCAGCACCCGGTGGTCCTCCTCGCCGCTGAGCAGCCCGCGGAAGGCCAGGCTCTCCACCAGGGCGTTCAGCGACATCCGGCCGACGAAGGTGCCGTGACCGTGCCGCACCTCGACGATGTCGAGCGCGGAGAGGATCTTGACCGCCTCGCGGACGCTGGACCGGCTGGCGCCGATGGCCTCGCACAGCTCCGTCTCGGTGGGGAGCAGGTCCCCCGGCTTCAGGCGATTGCGCAGGATGTACTCCTTGATCCCCGTCACGACCTCCTGGCGGCGGGGACCCGGGCGCTCCGGCCCGCGCAGCGGGCTCGCGTCAATCGTCGTCATCTGCCCCTTGCCCTTCCTTCACGGATCTGTCACGCTCAGCCTAACGGCATCAGACGTCAGACGTCATACCCATACCCCACCCTCACACCCCCGCAGCGCTGAGCGGCCACGCGGAGCGCATGCAGAGCCTATGGAGGCAACTACGTGAGCACCACCGACAAGCCGTCGGGGCGCCGCCTCGGCACCGCGCGCCGTGGTCGCGCGCTGGCCCTGACGGCTGCCGCGACCACCCTGGCGCTCGGGCTGGCGGCCTGCAGCGGCGGCCCCGCCTCGACGAACGCGGTCGAGGGCGGCAAGGGCGGAAAGACGATCGAGGCCACGCTGGCGTTCACCCTCTCCAGCGGGTTCGATCCGGCGAACGCCTCCTCGGCCGTCGCGACGGCGGTCAACCAGCACATCTTCGAAGGTCTCGTCGACCTCGACCCGATCACCCGCGAGCCGTACCTGGCACTGGCCAAGGCCGACCCGGTGGCCAGCGCGGACGGGCTGACGTACACCGTGTCCCTGCGCGACGGTGCCAAGTTCTCCGACGGCTCCCCGGTCACCGCCGAGGACGTCGCCTGGTCGTTCACCCGGGTGCTGAAGCCGGCCGATCCCGCGGCCCCACCGCTGATGCAGGGGTTCATCCCGTTCATCGAGGCGGTCACCGCGAAGGACGCCACCACCGCCGAGTTCACGCTGAAGTACCCGTTCGCGCTCTTCGCCGAGCGCATCTCGGTCGTCAAGATCGTGCCCAAGGCGAAGACCGGCGACCCGGCCGCCGCGAAGGCCTTCGACACCGCGCCGATCGGCTCCGGACCCTTCAAGATGGACAGCGCGTCCAAGGAGTCCGGCATCAAGCTCAGCAAGAACGACACCTACAACGGCCCTCGTCCCGCCACCGCGGACGCGATGACCTGGAACACCACCACCGAGGCCGCGGCCCGGGTGTCGGACCTGCAGGGTGGCCGGGTCCAGGCCATCGAGTCGGTGCCGTACCTGAACGTCGACTCGCTCAAGGGCAAGTACACCGTCGACGTGAAGCAGGCCTTCAACCAGGTCTTCCTCATGTTCAACACGCAGGCGGCGCCGTTCAACGACAAGCGGGTGCGCCAGGCCCTGCACTACGCCATCGACAAGGACGCGGTCATCAAGACGGCGCTCAACGGCTACGGCAGCCCGGCGACCAGCTACCTCGACGAGGGCAACAAGGACTACCAGAAGGCCGCCACCGTCTACGACCACAACCCGGACAAGGCCAGGGCCCTGCTCGCCGAGGCCGGCGTGGCGAACCTGTCGATCCAGCTCGACACCACCGACAGTTCCATCGTGAAGGACGTCGCGCCGCTGGTCGTCGAGCAGTGGAAGAAGATCGGCGTCAACGCCAGCCTGAACACCGTGCCGTCGGCGGCGATCTACGGCGACGTCGTCCCGAAGGACACCTTCCGGGTGCTGATGGCCACCGGTGACCCCAGCGTCTTCGGCGTCGACACCGACCTGCTGATGCGCTGGTTCTACTACGGCGAGACCTGGCCGGGGAAGCGCTACCGCTGGAGCGACGCGGACCGCAAGGCCATGGCCGCGCTGCTCGACCGGGCGGCCCAGACCTCCGACGAGGCGGCCCGCAAGGCGCTGTGGAAGCAGGCCCTGGACACGGTGGCCGACGAGGTTCCGCTCTACCCGATCCTGCACACCAAGGTCGTCACCGCGTACGACCCCGGCAAGCTCACCGGCTTCTCGGGCGCGGCGACCACCGGCCTGTACTTCCTGGGCGCCAGCCGCACCGGCTGAGCCTGCGCTCGGGGGCACCGGACCCCCGCCCCACCGCGTCCCGCCCGGCCCACGCGATCGGCCGGGCGGGACGCCCCGGCGCCCCGCCACGAGAGAGAGAACCATGCTGACCGTCCTGAGCCTGGTCGCGCGACGACTGCTGACGCTGATCCCGCTGGTGCTCGGCATCACGCTCTTCGTCTTCCTGATCATGCAGTTCTCGCCGATCGACCCCGCGCTCTCCGTCCTCGGTGACCAGGCGACGCCCGCGCAGATCGAGGCGTTCAAGGCCGCCAACGGCCTCGACGACCCGCTGCCGCTGCGCTACCTGCACTTCCTGGGCGACCTGGCCCGGGGTGACCTGGGCATGACCTTCCCACCGTCGGTGCCGGTGGCCGACAAGATCGCCACCGCTCTGCCGCTGACCATCCAGCTGACCGCGCTCGGTGTGCTCGGCGCGCTGGTCATCGCGCTGGCCCTCGGCATCCTCGCCGCGCTCTACCGGGACCGCTGGCCCGACCAGGTCATCCGGTTCGTCTCCATGGCCGGCATCGCCACGCCGTCGTTCTGGCTGGCCCTGCTGCTCATCCAGGAGCTGGCGGTCCGCCGCCCGATCCTGCCGACCGGTGGGTACGTCAACCCCGCCGACTCGGTCAGCCTCTGGCTGCAGTCGCTCGCCCTGCCCGCCCTCGCGCTCGCCGTGCCGGTCGGCTGCTCGCTCGCCCGGATCGTCCGCACCTCGATGGTGGAGGAACTCGACAGGGACTACGTGCGTACGGCGATCGGCGCCGGCTTGCCGCCCCGGGTGGTGATCGGACGCAACGTGCTGCGCAACGCGCTGGTCAACCCGCTCACCGCGTTGGGCCTGCGGATCGGCTACCTGATCGGCGGCACGGTCGTCATCGAGGCCATCTTCTCGCTGCCCGGCATGGGCACCCAGATCATGAGCGCGGTGCAGCAGAACGACACCGCCCTCGCCCAGGGCACCGTGCTGACGATCGCGCTCGGCTTCGTCCTGGTGAACCTGGTGGTCGACATCCTCTACCTCTTCGCCAACCCTCGACTGCGCGGAGGCCACTGATGCGCCGCACCCTCACCGCCCGGCTCTCCCGCCCCGGCGTCGCCTTCACCCGGCTCGGCGTACCGGCCCGTGTCGCGCTCGGCTTCGTCCTGCTCATCGTCCTGGTGGGCCTCTTCGCCCCGCTGCTGATCCGGCACGACCCCGCTCAGGCCGGCCTCGGCCCCGCGCTGACCGGCCCGAACGGCGACTTCTGGTTCGGCCTGGACAAGCTCGGGCGGGACGTCTTCTCCCGCCTGGTGGCCGGCACCCGGCGGTCGCTGATCGTCGGCGCCGGCGCGGCCGGCCTCGCCCTGCTGGTCGGCGGGATCCTCGGCGCGCTGGCGGGCAGCAGCCGGACCGCCGTCGACGAGGTCATCATGCGCTGCCTCGACGTGGTCATGGCCTTCCCTGCCATCGTGCTCTCCGCCCTGCTGATCATCTCGTTCGGCAAGAACAGCCTGCTGGTCCTCGTGATCGCGATCGGCTTCGTCTTCACCCCGTCGGTCGCCCGCATCGTCCGGGCCAACGTCCTGTCGCAGTACCGCGAGGACTACGTGGCGGCCGAGCGGATCATCGGCGCCCGGCGGCCGCACATCCTCTGGCGGCACGTCCTGCGCAACTGCGCCGCCCCGGTGCTCGTCTTCGTCACCGTCATGGTCGCCGACGCCATCGTCTTCGAGGCGTCGCTCTCCTTCATCGGCGGTGGGCTGGCCCCGCAGGAGGCGGAGTCCTCGTGGGGCTCGGTGATCGCCTTCGGCAAGGAGATGGTGCAGATCGGCGGCTGGTGGGCCACCTTCTTCCCCGGCCTGCTGATCCTGGTGACCGTGCTGGCCCTGAACGTGCTCTCCGAGGGGATCTCCGACGCCTGGGCCGCCCCGGCGGCCCGCCGCGCCACCACCACCTCGGCTGGTGACCCGCTGGAGCAGCCGCGGCCCGGCACCGGCGAGGCGGTGAGCCTGCCCGGTCTCCGGGAGGCGGCGTCGCGGCTGCGGGAACGGGCCCGCCCGCTGCCGCAGGGCCAGCCCGTCCTCGAGGTCAGGAACCTCTCGATCGGCTTCGACGGGCGCCACCGGGGCGTCGACATCGTCGACGGCATCTCCTTCGACGTCCGCCCCGGCGAGGTCGTCGGCCTGGTGGGGGAGTCGGGCTCTGGGAAGTCGCTGACGTCGCTGGCCGTCATGGGGCTGCTGCCGCAGGGCGCCCGGGTAGGCGGGGAGATCCGCTTCCAGGGCACGGACCTGCTGTCGCTGACCGCGAAGCGGCGCCGCGCCCTGATGGGCCGCGAGATCGCCATGGTCTACCAGGACGCCCTCTCCGCGTTGAACCCCGCGCTGCGGGTCGGGACGCAGCTCGCCCAGATGATCCGTCGCGGCGGCACCCGGTCGGCCGAGGAACTGATGCGGCTGGTGGGCCTGGACCCGCGGCGCACCCTCGCGGCGTACCCGCACGAGCTCTCCGGCGGGCAGCGGCAACGCGTGGTGATCGCCATGGCGCTGTCCCGGGACCCGCGCCTGATCATCGCCGACGAGCCGACCACCGCGCTCGACGTCACCGTCCAGGCGCAGGTGATGGAGCTGCTGCTGCGGCTGCGCGAGCAGCTGGGCTTCGCCCTCATCCTGGTCAGCCACGACCTCGCGCTGGTCAGCGACATCTCCGACCGGGTCGTCGTGATGTACGGCGGGCAGATCGTCGAGACCGGCGTCACCGCCGACGTGATCGAGGCGCCCGCGCACCACTACGCCCGCGGGCTCCTCGGGTCCGTGCTCTCCCTGGAGGCCGGCGCGGAACGGCTCACCCAGATCCGCGGCGTGGTGCCGTCGCCGGCCGACTTCCCGCGCGGCTGCCGGTTCGCCGACCGCTGTCCCGCCGCGACCCGGGTCTGCCAGGACACGGCCCCGCACCTGGCGGGCACCGACAGCCACGGGTACGCCTGCCACCACCCGGCCGTCACCGTCAGCGAGAAGGAGCTGGCCCGATGAGCGCGACAGCCGCACCCCGGCCGATCGTCGAGCTGCGCGACACCCACGTGGTGCACCGCACCCGCGGCGGCGGGATGTTCAGCCGCGAGCGGGTGTACGCCCTCACCGCGGCGGACCTGACCGTCTACGCGGGGGAGACCGTCGGCATCGTCGGCGAGTCCGGCTGCGGCAAGTCCACCCTGGCCAAGGTGCTCGTCGGGCTCCAGCGGCCGACCAGCGGCACGGTCACCTTCGCCGGCCGGGACGTGTGGTCGATGAGCGCGGCGGAACGGCGCCAGCACATCGGGGCCGGCGTCGGGATGATCTTCCAGGACCCGGCCACCTCGCTGAACCGCCGGATGGCGGTCCGCGACATCCTGCGCGACCCGCTGGACGTGCACCGCCGGGGCACCCGGGCTCAGCGGGAGGCGCGGGTCGCCGAGCTGATGGGCCTGGTGGGCCTGCCCCGCTCGGTCGCCGACGTCCTGCCGAGCCAGCTCTCCGGCGGGCAACGCCAGCGGGTGTCCATCGCCCGCGCCCTGGCCCTGGAGCCGGGGCTGGTCATCGCCGACGAGCCCACCAGCGCCCTCGACGTCTCGGTACGGGCCCAGATCCTCAACCTGCTGCTGGACCTCAAGGACCGGCTCGGCCTGGCCATGGTCCTGGTCTCCCACGACATCCAGACCGTCAAGCGGATCAGCGACCGCGTCGTCACCATGTACCTCGGCCGGATCGTGGAGCAGACGCCGGCCGCCCTGCTACCCGGCGGGGCCCGGCACCCGTACACCCGGGCCCTGCTGTCGGCCACGCCGGGGCTGCTCTCGCCCATCGACCCCATCCCGCTGGTCGGCCCGGTCCCGTCGGCCACCCGACCGCCCAGCGGATGCCCGTTCCGGACCCGTTGCTGGAAGGCCACCGACCGGTGCGCCACCGAGATGCCGCCGGCGCAGCGCACCGACGCCGACGGCGCCACCGTCCACGAGTTCCGGTGCCACCACCCGGTCCCGGCCGGGACCAGCAACGCCGAGCTGGTCGAACTGGCCAGCGGCCGCACCGCCCCTCTACCTGCCCAGGAGACAGCGTGACCAGCCCAGCCCCGCGGTTCGCCGGAGTCGTGCCGCCGACCGTGACCCCCCTGACCGAGGAGGGCGAGGTCGACGTCAGCTCCCTGGAGCGGCTCGTCGAGCGGCTGCTCGACGCCGGCGTCGACGGCATCTTCGCCCTCGGCAGCTCCGGCGAGACCGTCTTCCTCACCGACCCGCAGCGGGACCGGGCGCTCGAGGTCATCGTGAAGACCGTCGGCGGTGCGGTACCCGTCATCGCCGGCTGCATCGAGCCGACCACCCGCCGGGTCCTCGACCGGGCCGAGGTGGCGACCCGGCTGGGCGCCGACGGGCTGGTCGCGACCGCCCCCTTCTACGCCATCGTCGGCCCGCACGAGATCGAGCGGCACTTCCGGTCGCTCGCCGCCGGGGTGGAGCTTCCCCTGCTCGCGTACGACATCCCGGTCTGCGTGCACACCAAGCTCTCCACCGGCCTGCTGACCCGGCTGGCGGCGGAGGGGATCCTCGCCGGCGTCAAGGACTCCAGCGGCGACGACGTCGCCTTCCGCCAACTGGCGCTGTCCATCGCCGACCACGCACCCGGCACCGGCTTCAGCCTGCTCACCGGGCACGAGGTGGTGGTCGACGCGATGATGCTGGCCGGGGCCGCCGGCTCGGTGCCCGGACTGGGCAACGTGGACCCGGCCGGCTACGTACGGCTGCACCGGGCCTGCACCGGCGGCGACTGGGCGGCCGCCCGCCGGGAGCAGGACCGGCTGACCCGGCTGTTCCGCATCGTCGAGGCGGCCGACCCGGCCACCTCGGCGGGCGCGACCCGGGGGGTCGGCGCGTTCAAGACCGCGCTGAACCTGCTCGGTGTCATCGCCAGCAACGCGGTGTCCCTGCCGCTGCGCCCGCTCGACGCCGCGGAGACCGCCCGGGTGCGGACCCAGCTGGAACTGGCGGGGCTGCTCTGACCATGCCCGAGGCAACCGATCCCGCCGGAGCGGTCGCGGCGCTCGACATCGGCGGCACCAAGACGACGGCCGCGCTCGTGACCGGGCGCGGTGAACTCCTCGACCGGGCCACCGCCACGACCCCGGGTCGGGCCGGTGCCACCGCCGTGCTCGACACCGCCGCCGGCCTCGTCGAGCAACTGCGGGGGAGAGCGGCGGGGACACCCGTCCGCGCCCTCGGCGTCGGCAGCGCCGGGGTGATCGACCACCGCAGCGGCCGGGTCCGCTCGGCCACCGACGTGCTGACCGGCTGGGCCGGCACCGACCTGCGCGGCACGCTGCGCCGGCGGCTAGGACTGCCCGTCACGGTCATCAACGACGTGCACGCCCACGCCCTCGGCGAGGCCCGGCACGGCATCGCGGCCGGGCGTGAGACGGTGCTCTACCTCGCCGTCGGCACCGGCGTCGGCGCCTCGTTCGTCGTCGGCGGCACCGTGCTCGCCGGCGCCCACTCCGCGGCCGGCCACGCCGGCCACCAGCCCTCCCCGTACGCCGGATCGCTGCGCTGCACCTGCGGCGGGCAGGGACACCTGGAGGCGATCGCCGCCGGGCCCGGCCTGGCCGCCGAGTACGCCCGGCGCACCGGCCGGCCGGTCGCCGACCTGCGGTCGGTGGCCGCGCGCGCCGAGGCCGGCGACGAGGCGGCCCGCGAGGTCGTCGCGCTGGGCGGGACCGCTGTCGGCTCGGCGCTCGGCGGGCTGGTCAACCTGCTCGACCCCGACGCCGTCGTGGTCGGCGGCGGCGTCACCGGCCTCGGCGCGCCCTGGTGGCAGGCACTGCGGGAGGCGGTACGGCGGGAGACGTTGCCCAGCCTGGCCGACGTGCCCGTGCTGGCCTCGGCCCTCGGCGCGGACGCCCCGCTGCTCGGCGCCGCCTCGCTGGCCCGGGAGGCCCTGGCGTGAACCCGCTGATCGCACAGCTCCGCCACCGCCTGGTCGTGTCGTGCCAGGCGTATCCCGGTGAGCCGATGCGCGACCCGGACACCATGCGCCGGGTCGCGCTCGCCGTCGCCCGGGGCGGCGCCGCCGGCATCCGCGCCCAGGGGCTGGCGGACATCGCGGCCATCCGGGACGCGGTCGACCTCCCCCTGATCGGGCTCTGGAAGGACGGGGACGACGACGTCTTCATCACACCCACGCTCGACCACGCGCTGGCCGTCGCCCGGGCCGGCGCGCACATCGTCGCGCTCGACGGCACGTCCCGGCCCCGGCCCGACGGTCGGTCCCTCGACGAGACCGTCGCCGCCGTCAAGGAGCGGACCGGCGCCCTGGTGATGGCCGACTGCTCCACGCTGGAGGAAGGGATCGCCGCCGCCGGGGCGGGCGCCGACCTGGTCGGCACCACGCTGGCCGGCTACACGCCGTACACCAGCAAGCAGCCCGGCCCCGATTTGGACCTGGTCGCGCGGCTCGCCACCGCGATCGACGTGCCGGTGGTCGCCGAGGGCCGGATCCACCACCCGGAGCAGGCGGCGCAGGCGCTGCGGGCCGGCGCGTGGGCGGTGGTGGTGGGCACCGCCATCACCCACCCGACCACCATCACCGGCTGGTTCGCCTCGGCCGTGGCCGGGGTCCGGTAGCGGACCGGCCCGCCACCCCACCACGACGACAACCGACGATCCCGCTGACCGGAGGCCACACGGTGCCCTTGACCGACCTCACCCTCGCCGACTGCTGGGCGTACCGGCCCGAGCTGGACGTGCCCGCGGACCTGGACGCCTTCTGGGCGCGGACGCTGGACGCCGGCGAACCCGGACCGGCGGCCTACCGGCCCGTCGACACCGGACTCACCCAGGTCCGCACCTTCGACGTCACCGTGCCCGGATACGGCGGCGAACCCGTGCGGGGCTGGCTGCACCTGCCCGCGCACGCCGACCGGCCGCTGCCGGGCGTGGTCGAGTACCTCGGCTACGGCCGGGGCCGTGGCCTGCCGCACGAGAAGCTGTTCTGGGCCGCGGCGGGCTACGCACACCTGATCATGGACAGCCGCGGTCAGGGCTGGAGCGCCGCGGCCGGCGGCACCGCCGACCCGCACCCGTGTCCGGCGGGCACCGTGCCCGGCTTCCTCACCCGCGGCGTCACCGACCCGGACACCTTCTACTACCGCCGGCTGATCACCGACGCGGTGCGGTTCGCCCGCGCCGCGCGCGAGCATCCCGCCGTCGACCCCGGCCGGGTCGCCGTCACCGGCGTCAGCCAGGGCGGTGGCCTCGCGCTGGCGGTGGCCGCGCTGGACCCCGGCGTGGCGGCGGCCATGCCGGACGTGCCCTTCCTCTGCGACATCCGGCGGGGCGTGCGGGTCGCCAGCCGCGGCCCGTACGGCGAGATCACCGAATACCTGAGGCTGCACCGGGACAGCGCCGACCAGGTGTTCCGCACGCTGTCCTACGTCGACGCCGCCGTGCTCGCACCCCGCGCGGGCGCGCCCGCGCTCTTCTCCGTCGCGATGCTGGACCAGGTCTGCCCGCCCTCGACCTGCTTCGCCGCCTACCACCGCTACGGCGGCGAGAAGGAGCTGCGGGTGTACGAGTTCAACGACCACGAGGGGGGCGAGGCCGACCACCAGCGCGCCCAACTCGCCTGGCTCAGCACGGTGTTCGGCCGGGAGCCCGTGGACCGCCGGCTCGTCGGGGCGCAGCGCCGGCAGCCCTGACCCGGGCGGGCCAAGGCGTTCGCGACCCCGAGGGGATAGATCATGGTGTGTGGCGATGTTCTACCGTGTCGGGGGCGACGCGGCCAACCTGGCGCTGTCCCGGCGGCGGGCCGCCGCGGTCCGGCAGGAGATCCTGCGGATGCTGGCCGGCACCCCGATCCAGATCGAGACCGCGGGCTACGGCGAGGCCCGGCCGGTGGCGCCGAACACGGTCGACGGCAGGGACAACCCGGGCGGCCGGGCCAGGAACCGGCGGGTGGAGATCCGGTTCGACCGGTGACGGCGGGCCGGCGCTCGTCGACCGGACCGGTCGGCGCGACAACGGACGCGGCCAGCGCCGGCACATCCGAGTCCTTGCCCTGGCGCGGGTCGTAGCTTACCTTCACATTTACTGCAATTTTTTGCAGATATCCTTCAGCGCACTCCCTCACGTGGAGGGTCCAGTGACAAGACGAGCACTAGCCGTCCTGACCGCCATCGTCCTGACGCTCAGCATGGCCACCGCCGCGAAGGCGGACCCGGAGGCGGAACCCACCCAACAGTGGCGCAGCTACTGGGTCGACGCGTTCAACGAGGGTGTCTACACCCCCGCGCAGGTCACCAAGCTCGTGCAGGACGCCAAGAAGATCAACGCCAACGCCCTGATCGTCCAGATCGCCCGGCGCTACGACTGCTTCTGCAACCGGGCGCTCTACCCGCGCACCGACGCGGCGATCGCTCCGCTGCCCTACGACCCGCTCGACGAGATGATCGCGCAGGGGCACGCGGCGGGCATGGAGGTGCACGCCTGGGTCAACGTCAACACGATGTGGAACTCGGCCACCCCGCACTCCTCGCCCGAGCACGTCTTCAACAAGCACGGCCGGTCCGCCACCGGCGCCGACCGCTGGCTGAACAAGCGCTACGACGGCCAGGAACTCATGGGCGCCAACGCCTACATGGACCCGGCCAACCCGGCCGCGGTCAACTACATCGTCGCGGCGATCCAGAGCATCGTGCGGGAGTACGACGTCGACGGCATCAACCTCGACTACGTGCGCTACCCCGACTTCAACTCCACCACCACGCACAGCGACTGGGGCTACAGCGAGACCTCGCTGGCCCGCTTCCGCGCCGCCACCGGCCGCACCGACACGCCGCTGCCCTCGGACCAGCAGTTCTCGGACTGGCGGCGTGCCCAGATGACCAACCTGGTCCGCAAGATCTACCTCGGCATGTGGGAGGTGGATCCGCGGGCGCGCCTGTCGATGGACGGCATCACCTACAGCTACGGGCCGCAGACCATGGGCGGCTGGGAGAAGACCCGGCCGTACGCCGAGGTGCTGCAGGACTGGAAGGGCTGGATGGCCGAGGGGATCATGGACACGGTCGTGGCCATGAACTACAAGCGCAACTGGATGCCCGACCAGAAGCAGATGTACGACGAGTGGACCGAGGTGCTCGCCGACTGGCAGGGCGACCGGCAGGCGGTGATCGGCCCGGCCCTGTACCTCAACGACATCCCGGACAGCGTCGAGCAGGTACGCACGGCGCTCGCCCCTACGGCGGCGGGCAACACCGCCGCCGGCTGGAGCGGCTACTCGTACGCCAACCCCACCCGCGCCGGGGTCAACCAGCCGCTGGCCGTCCGGAACGCCGAGCGGGACCGGCTGGCCGAGGCGTTGACGACGGGGCCGGACGCCCCGTTCGCCGACAAGCCGGCGGTGCCGGTGATGCCGTGGAAGGCGACCCCCGACGAGGGGCACGTCTCCGGCCGCGTCGCGCTGCGCACCGGCGCGCCGCTGGACCAGGCCACCGTCACCCTCCGGCCGCTGACCACCGGCGGTGCGCCGATCACCCGGCCCACCGACGGTGACGGCTGGTTCGGCTTCGTGCACCTGCGTCCCGGCACCTACCTGGTGCAGGTCGACCTGCCCCACGGCGTCGTCGGCCAACCGGTAGCGGTCGCCCAGGTCCGCGCCGGGGCGATCTCCAAGGTGGACCTGACCCGTCTCATCCAGCTGTAGCCGATTGGGTCCCGCCCATCCGCCAGATATCGGATGGGCGGGACCCTCCGTATCATCTGCGCATGGCGCTGACGTCGCCGGTACGGTCCAGCCGGCGGGCGGTGCTCCTGGCCGCCGGCGGGCTGCTCGTCGGCTGCTCCCGACAGCCCGAGGTCGACCCGGTCCACCTGCGGCTGGCCACCGGACCGGCGGGGGCGGTGTACCGGCGCATCGGCGGCGCGATCGCCGAACACATCTCCCAGCAGGTACCGGGCGCCACGGTGACGACCGTGCCGAGCGGGGCGTCCACCGACAACATCCGGATGCTCCGGGCCGGCACCGTGCACCTCGGGCTGACCAGCCTGGACGCGCTGATCACCACCGACGGCAGCGCCCCCGAGGGGCTCTCGGCGATCTGCCGGCTCTACGACAGTCACCTGCACCTCGTGGTCCTGGCCGCCTCCGCGATCGACGAGTTCGGGGACGTCGCGGGCCGGCGGATATCCCTCGGCGCCCGCGACTCCGGCACCGAGTTCACCTCGCTGCGGGTGCTCGACCTCGGCCGGGTGCGGGCCGACGGCCGGTACCTCAGCCAGGCCGAGTCGGCGGCGGCCCTGCGTGCCGGCCAGATCGACGCGATGTTCTCCCTGACCGGCGTCCCGACGCCCGCCATCACGGAGCTGGCGCAGCGGCACCCGATCCGGCTGATCCCGCTGGACGCGCAGGCCGGCGCGCTCTTCACCGCCTACCCGGGCCCGTACGCGCCGGCCCGGATCCCCGCGACGGCCTACGCCGGCGTGCCGGCCACCCGCACCGTCGCGGTGCCGAACGTGCTCCTCGCGCGCAACGACCTGCCCGCCGACCTGATCTACGCCATCACCGACACGATCTTCACGCACACCCGCACGATCACCTCCGCCGGCCGCGACGACGCCGAGGCCGTTCCCGAGGCGTGGCAGATCAACGTGCGTACCGGGATCTCCACCGCGTCGGTCCCGCTGCACCCCGGCGCGGCCGCCTGGTTCCGCGAGCGCAAGCGCTGACCCGGAGACCGGCCGGCGGGGGAGTCCTCAGGCCGGCGCCGGCGCGTCGGCCGAGGGCGCCATCCGAGCGACGACCGGCAGCGCGACCACCGCGGCGAACCCGTGCCCGGACCCGTCCGGCCGTGGCAGGCCGTCTTCCAGGCGCAGCTCGCCCCCGGCCGCCCCGACCAGGTCGGCGCAGATCGCCAGCCCCAGGCCGGTCCCGGAGACGTTCTGGTGCCGCGGCGACCGCCAGAACCGCCGCAGCGCCTGGGCCCGCTCGGCGGCGTCGATCCCCTGACCGTCGTCACGGACGGCGATGGCGACCACGCCCGCGGCGTCGTCGCCGGCGTCCGCACCGGGGACGACCCGGGCGCTCACCGCCACCAGCCGCGAGCCCGACAGCCGTAACGCGTTGCTGATCAGCTCGTCCAGGACGCTGCCCAGCCCGCCCGGCGGCTCCAGCAACCGCAACCCCGGTGGGACGTCGACCACCAGGGTCTGCCCCGCCGTCGCGGTCAACGCCCGCCACCGCTCCACCCGGGTCGCCAGCACCGCGTCGAGGTCGACCGGCGACGCCGTCCGCATGCTCTCCATCCGGGCGCTGGCCTGCAGTGAGTTCAACATCCGCTGCATCGCCTTCAGCTCGTCGACGGCGACGTCGAACAGCTGGTGCCCGTCGCCGTCGGGACGCAGGTGCGGTCGCAGGCTCTCCACCGCGAGCCGGAGGCTGGTCAGCGGATTGCGTAACTGGTGCGACGCGTCGGACACGAACGCCCGCTGCCGCTGCACGGCGTTCTCGACCGCGTCCATCATGGTGTTGAACGACCCAGCCAGCCGCCGTAGCTCGACCGGGCCGGCCTCGGCGTCGGCCCGGATGGTGAAGTCGCCCCGCGAGATCCGGGAGCTGGCCGCGTCCAGTTCCCGCACCGGCCGCAGCACCCACGCCGACACCGGCCAGGCGACGGCCACCAGCGCGATCAACGGCAGCAGGCCGAGCGCGGCGAGCCGGGCCCAGCGCACGAGGATGTGCCGGCGCGTCTCGGACAGGTCGGAGATCGTCACGACGGCGCCGACGACCTCGCTGTCCCGGCCCACGGGCTCCGCCACCACGAGGGCGGAGTCGTCCCACGGCGCCCACTCCCCGGACGGTTCGGACCTCGCCCCGGCCAGCGCCGCGGTCACGATCCGGGGCAACGCCGGCTCGGCCCGCGCCGCCTCCCGGTACGCGCCGGCCGGCCCCAGCAGTACGGTGCCCGAGGTGTCGATCAGCGCGGCCGGGATGCCGTAGAGCTGGTGGTAGCGCGTCAACTCCTGGTGGAGCGCCTCGGTGCGTCCGGTCGACAGCGCGGTCTCGGCCAGCGACGCGAACCGGCCGACGTCGCCCAGCCGGTCGACGTAGGTCTCCTGCATCTCCCGCTCGGCCACGGTGACGCTGAGCGGTACCCCCAGCGCCGCGACGAGGAGCACGGCCAGCGGCAGCAGGACGACGAGCAGGCGACGGTGCACGGCACGTCAGCCGATCAGCTCCGGCTGGTCGGCCAGGAGCCGGTAGCCGACCCCGTGGACCGTGCGGATGACCACGGCCGGCCCGACCTTGTGCCGCAGCGCCGCGATGTGGGTGTCCAGGGTGCGGCTGGAGGACTCCCAGGTCGCGCCCCAGATCTGGTCGAGGATGACGTCGCGGCTCACCACGTTCGGCGCCCGCCGGGCCAGCAGCAGGAGCAGCTCGAACTCCTTGCGGGTCAGCGTCACGGGCGTGCCGTCGACGGTGACCTCGCGAGTGCCGACGCCGATCCGCATCGGGCCGAGGACGAGCGGCTCGGCCGGGTGGCTCAGGGCCCGCGCCGCCCGGGTGCGCCGCAGGACGGCGTCGATCCGGGCCAGCAGCTCCGGAATGCCGAACGGCTTCACGATGTAGTCGTCGGCGCCGGCGCGCAGGCCACGGACCCGCTCGTGCTCCTCCGACCGTGCCGTCACGGCGATGACCGCGGTCTCCGGGCGGTCCCGCAGCTTGCGGATCACGTCGAGGCCGTCGCCGTCGGGCAGGCCCAGGTCGACGAGGACCACATCGGACGGCGCGGCCCGCACGGCCTCCGCGGCGGTGGCGATGCGGTGGACCTCGAAGCCCGCCTGGGCCAGGACGGTCACCAGACCCCGCGCCACGCGGTCGTCATCCTCGATGACGGTGATCCGCATATCGGCGAATTGTACGCCCGGATCATGCTCCGGATAGCCCTCGATTTCTTGGGATTCCTCTGACGTCCCGCGCATTCCTTGGGATTTCTCTGACACCATCCGCGTCCCCGCCCGCCGAGACTGAGGCCGCGCATCCGTCGACGGGTGTGCGTGCGCTGACGAGGAGGCCCCGAGATGACAACGACCAGGCACCGGGCCGCGGCGCGGATGATCGCCGCGATCGGCGCCCTCTCGTTCCTGGCCGCCTGCTCCGGCAACGGTGGCGGCGGTGGCAGCGGAGGCGACGCCGGGAACTACCCGGAGCAGAACATCACGTTCGTCGTGCCGTTCAGCGCCGGTGGCCCCACGGACACCGTGACCCGCATGATCGCCGAGCCGATGGCCGCGAAACTGGGCGCCAAGATAGTCGTGCAGAACGTGGAGGGCGCGGGCGGCACGGTCGGTGCCGGCGAGGTCGCCCGGGCCGAGCCCGACGGCTACACCGTGCTCATGCACCACATCGGCATGTCCACGGCGCCCGCCCTCTACAAGAACCTGGGGTACCAGCCGCTCGAGGACTTCGAGATGGTCGGGCTGGTCACCGAGGTGCCGATGACGATCGTCGCCCGCAAGGACTTCCCGCCCGCGACGCTGCCGGATCTGGTGAACCACGTGAAGGCCAACGCCGGCAAGGTCACCCTGGCCAACGCCGGTGTCGGCGCCGCGTCGCACCTGTGCGGCCTGCTGTTCCAGCACGCCGTCGGTGTCAAGCTCCAGGAGGTCCCGTACAAGGGGACCGGGCCCGCGCTGACCGACCTCGTCGGCGGCCAGGTCGACTTCATGTGCGACCAGACGACCAACACCAGCGGCCAGATCACCGCGGGCGAGATCAAGGCGTACGCGGTCACCACCCCGGAGCGGGTGAAGAGCCTGCCCGACCTGCCCACCACGGCCGAGGCGGGGCTGTCCCAGCTCCAGGTCAGCGTCTGGCACGGCCTCTACGTCCCGGCCGACACCCCGCAGCAGGTCGTCGACAAGCTCTCCGAGGCGTTGAAGGTGGCGCTGGCCGACCCGGCGGTGGTCGACCAGATGGCCAAGCTGGGCACCGCGCCCGTCGCGGCGGCGGACGCGACCCCGCAGGCGCACCGGACGCACCTGGAGGAGCAGCTCGGCACCTGGGCGAAGATCATCGCCGACGCCGGGGTCGAGGCCTCCTGAGGTGGAACGCCGACGGTCCTTTCCGGACGTCCTCGCCGGAGGAATCTTCGTCCTGATCGGTGGCGCGTTCGTGGTGGGGTCGCTCAACTACGAGTTGGGCACCCCACTGCGGATGGGCCCCGGCTACTTCCCGCTGCTGGTCGGCGTGATCCTGGCCGCCCTGGGCCTGCTGATCGTCGGCAAGGGTCTCGTCGCCGGCGAGGTGCTCTCGTTCGGGGCGGTGCCGTGGCGGGCGGTCGGCGTCATCGTGGTCGCCGTCGTGTTCTTCGGCTACAGCGTCCGGCGCCTCGGATTCGTGCCGACGTCGGCGGTGACCGCCCTGCTCATCACCCTGGCCAGCCGGCAGGTGCGGTGGCTCACGGCGCTGGCCGTGGCCGCCGGGCTGACCGTGGCCAGCACGCTCATCTTCGTCGTCGGACTCCAGTTGCGGATCCCGCTGTGGGGCCCGTGGCTGTCGTTCTGACGTGCCACCCGGACTGAGGCATGGACCTTCTCGACAACCTCGCACTGGGCTTCTCGACCGCCTTCCTGGTCCAGAACGTCCTCTACTGCTTCGTGGGCGTGCTGCTCGGGACGGCGGTCGGCGTGCTGCCCGGCATCGGGCCGACGGCGACGGTGGCGATGCTGCTGCCGATCACCTTCAACTTCGAGCCGGTGACGGCGCTGATCATGCTGGCCGGCATCTACTACGGCGCCCAGTACGGCGGCTCGACCACGGCCATCCTGATCAACCTGCCCGGTGAGTCGTCGGCCGCGGTCACCGCGCTGGACGGCCACGAGATGGCCCGGCAGGGCCGGGCCGGCCCGGCGCTGGCCGCCGCCGCGATCGGCTCCTTCGTCGCGGGCACCCTGGCCACCGTCGCGCTGGCGGTCGCGGCCCCACCGCTGGCCCGCGTCGCGTTGCAGTTCGGGCCGGCCGACTACTTCTCGCTGGTGCTGTTCGGCCTGATCGTGTCGATCGCGCTGGCGCGCGGCTCCACGCTCAAGGCGTTGGCGATGATCGCGCTCGGCGTGCTGCTCGGGATGGTCGGCCAGGACATCTACACCGGCCTGCCCCGGTTCGTGTTCGACCAGCGCGAACTCTACGGCGGCATCGACTTCGTGTCGGTCGCCGTGGGCATGTTCGGGGTGGCCGAGATCCTGCGCAACCTGGAGGACGAGCAGACCCGCACGGCGGTGGTGAGCCGGGTGAGGAACCTCTGGCCGACCCGCGAGGACCGGCGGCGGATCGTCGGCCCGATCCTGCGGGGCACCGGTCTGGGCTCGGCGCTCGGCGTGCTGCCCGGCGGTGGCCACGTGCTGGCCTCGTTCACCTCGTACGCGGTCGAGAAGCGGGTGTCGAAGCGGCAGCAGGAGTTCGGGCGCGGGGCGATCGAGGGCGTCGCCGGCCCGGAGTCGGCGAACAACGCCGCCGCCCAGACGTCGTTCATCCCGCTGCTCACCCTGGGCCTGCCCGCCCACCCGGTGATGGCGCTGATGGTCGGCGCGTTCATCGTCCACGGCATCACCCCCGGCCCGAACGTCATCAGCGACGAGCCGGCGCTGTTCTGGGGCCTGATCGCCTCGATGTGGATCGGCAACGTGCTGCTGGTGCTGTTGAACCTGCCGCTGATCGGCGTCTGGGTGCGGATGCTGCGCATCCCGTACCAGGTGCTCTTTCCGATGATCATTCTGTTCGCCGCGATCGGCACCTACTCGCTGAGCTTCAACGCGTACGACGTCTACGCGATCGTGTTCTTCGGGATCCTGGGCTACGTCCTGATCAAGTGCGGCTGCGAGCCGGCTCCGCTGCTGCTCGGCTTCGTCCTCGGCCCGCTGCTCGAGGAGAACCTGCGGCGGGCGCTGATCATCTCCCGTGGCGACGCGTCGGTCTTCCTGACCCGGCCGATCTCCGCGGTGTTCCTGGCCCTGGCCGTGGCGGCGCTCGTCGTCGCCGTCCTGCCGGCGATCCGCCGGCGCCGCGAGGTGGTGTTCGCCGAGGACGAGTAGCGGCACCCACCCGCACCGGCCGGACGACAGGTGTGCCGGCACCGCGAACCCGGGCGGTCGACGAGTTGTGGGGTTCGCGGGGTGGGGAGTTCCCGACCGAGCCGAAGGACCACGGCGTGGAGATCCGCCGCTACCTGCGCGACCCGGACGGCTACCTGATCGAACTCGGTCAGGGCGCCGGGGTCCTCGCCGAGATGGGCCGGCCCGCCACCCGCTGACGACCGGGTGTGTATCCGCACCCGACCGCCGCCCTTCGGGCGGCGCCTTCGCCGGGCTGAGCTCGACGCGCGGTGCTGGCCACCAGTCCGGCCTGGCGCGCGAGCATCGAGCGGATCGATGCTCACCCTGCACAGCATTCAGGCTGTTCATGCTGGCTGATCCCGGATAGGGTCCCCGCCAGTCGCTCAGCCAGGAGGTTCACCGTGCTCAGGAAGCGTGCGCTCCACGTCGTCATCGGTCTGGTCACCCTCTCGATCGCGGCAACCGGCTGCGGCCGGTCGACGAGCGGGCAGACCCCGCAGCCCGGCGCCGCCGCCTCGGTCGCCGCCGACGCCAAGGCGGCCGACCTGGTGCCCGCCGCGCTCAAGGAGAAGGGTGTGCTCCGGGTCGCCACCGCCGAGGGCTACCCGCCGATGGAGATGTACAAGGAGGGCACCCAGGAGCTGATCGGCGTCGACCCGGACCTGGCCGCGGCGATCGCCGGGCGGCTCGGGCTGAAGCTGGAGATGACCAACGCCAGCTTCCCCGGCCTCATCCCCGGCCTGCAGGCCGACCGGTGGGACCTGGCGATGTCCTCCATGAGCGACACCGAGGAGCGGCGCAAGGCCGTCGACTTCGTGGACTACTTCCAGGCCGGCGGCGCGATCATGGTGGCCAAGGGCAACCCCGCCGGCGTCAAGGACCTCGCCGACCTCTGTGGCCGGGCCGTCGTCCTGGCCAAGGGCAGCTCCAACCTCGCCATCGGTGAGGGGCAGAACGCCAAGTGCGCGAAGAAGATGACGATCTCGCAGAGCGAGGACGCCCCGACCGGCCTGCTGCAGATCGACGCCGGCCGCGCCGTCGCCACCATCGTCGACTACCCGGTGGCCAAGATGCTGGCCCAGGAGAGCGGCAAGTACGACGTGCTGGAGGCGCAGTACGAGGCCGGCCCGTGGGGGATCGCGATCGACAAGAAGGACAGCCAGCTGCGCGACGCGGTGCAGCGCGCACTCCAGGAGCTGATCGACAGCGGCGAGTACACCAGGATCCTGGAGAAGTGGGGCGTGACCGGCAGCGCCGTCCAGGCGGCCACCGTCAACGACCAGAAGTGAGCGCGCCGGTGGACCGTACGGTCGACAAGCGGGACGCGGCCGCGGGCCCGGCGCCCGACGGACCCGACCTGGCGCAGCCGAACCGGATCAGCCACCCGCTCCGACCGGGGCGGTGGCTGGCCGCCGGCGTCACCGCCCTGGTCCTGGTCTGGCTCGGCTGGACCATCGCCGTCAACCCGAACCTGCACTGGGACATCGTCGTCGACTACCAGTTCGACCGGGTCATCCTGGAAGGGCTCTGGGTCACCATCCAGCTGACTGTCGCGTCGATGCTGATCGGCGTGGTGCTCGGCGTGGCGGTGGCGCTGATGCAGACCTCCAGCAGCCGGATCCTGCGCACCGGCGCGATGGCCTACGTCTGGTTCTTCCGCGGCACCCCGCTGCTGGTGCAGCTGATCTTCTGGTTCAACATCGCGCTGATCTTCCCGGAGATCGGCCTCGGCGTGCCGTTCGGCGGCCCGAAGCTGGTGACCTGGGAGACGAACACGCTGGTCACCGGCTTCGTCGCGGCGCTGCTCGGGCTCAGCATCAACGAGGGCGCCTACATGAGCGAGATCGTCCGGGCCGGACTGCGGGCCGTCGATCCCGGCCAGCAGGAGGCCGCCGCCGCCCTGGGCATGTCCCGCTCGAAGATCATGCGACGGGTGGTGCTGCCGCAGGCGATGCGGATCATCGTCCCGCCCACCGGCAACCAGTTCATCTCCATGCTCAAGACCACCTCGCTGGTCTCGGTGATCGCCGGCGCCGACCTGCTCACCGTCGCACAGCGGCTCTACCTGACCAACTTCGAGGTGATCGCCCTGCTCATCGTCGCGTCCATCTGGTACCTGGTCCTCACCACCGTCGCCAGCGTCGGCCAGCACCACCTGGAGCGCCGGTTCAGCCGCGGCTTCGGCGGCACCGTCCCGGGCACCCTGCGCGGCCGGATCGGCCGCAACCTGCGCTTCACCGGGAGCGCGCGATGACCGCGCCGATGGTGCGCTGCCAGCGGCTGCGCAAGAGCTTCGGCCGGATCGAGGTGCTGCGCGGCATCGACCTGGTCATCGAGCGAGGCCAGGTGGTCTGCGTGGTCGGCCCCTCCGGCTCCGGCAAGTCCACCCTGCTGCGCTGCCTCAACCACCTGGAGGAGCCCCAGGCGGGCCGGGTCTACGTCGACGGCGAACTGATCGGCTACGACGAGCGCGACGGGCGGCTGCGACCGTTGCCGGACGCCCGGCTGCGCCGGCAGCGCGAGTCGATCGGGATGGTGTTCCAACGGTTCCACCTCTTCCCGCACCGCACCGCCCTGGAGAACGTGATGGAGGGGCTGGTCGCCGTGAAGGGGGTCGGGACGGCCGAGGCCCGCAAGCGGGCCGGTGACCTGCTCGACCGGGTCGGGCTCGCCGACCGGGCCCACCACTACCCGGCGCAGCTCTCCGGCGGGCAACAGCAGCGGGTGGCCATCGCGCGGTCCCTGGCGATGTCCCCCAAGCTGATGCTCTTCGACGAGCCGACCTCGGCGCTCGACCCCGAACTGGTCGGCGAGGTGCTGGAGGTGATGAAGGACCTCGCGGCCAGCGGCATGACGATGGTGGTGGTGACCCACGAGATGGGGTTCGCCCGCGAGGTCGGCGACCACCTCGTCTTCATGGACGACGGCCTGATCATCGAGCAGGGCCCGCCGCGGGAGGTGCTCGCCGCGCCCCGGCACGAGCGGACCCGCGCCTTCCTCTCCAAGGTCCTCTGATGGCCCGGCTGGACCTGCTGGTCACCGGCGGGACGGTGGTCGACGGCAGCGGCGCGCCCGCCCGTACCGCCGACGTGGGCGTGCGCGACGGCCGGCTGCTGCTGCTCCCCGCCGGCAGCGGCGGCGCCGCCGCCGAGGTGGTGGACGCGGGCGGCCTGGTCGTCACCCCGGGCTTCATCGACGTGCACACCCACTCCGACCTGCTCGCCGGCGACGACGAGCGGCGGGCGGCGCTGCGGCTGGCGCCGCTGCGCCAGGGCGTCACCACCGAGATCTGCGGCAACTGCGGGATCAGCCCCTTCCCGGTCCCGGCGCAACGCGCGGAGACGGTGCGGGAACTGGTCGCCGCGACGTTCGGCCCGCCCGCCGCCACCTACCCGTCCTTCGCGCGGTTCGCCGCCGCGCAGGGCGCGGGCCGACGCAACCACCTCGCCGCCCTGGTCGGCCACGGCACGCTGCGCGCCGCCGTGGTCGGCTTCGCGCAACGGCGCGCCACCCCCGACGAGGTCCGGCGGATGGGCGACCTGCTCGACGAGGCGCTGGCCGCCGGCGCCGCCGGGCTGTCCACCGGCCTGATCTACTCGCCCGGGGTGAACGCGGGCACCGACGAGGTGATCGCGCTCGCCCGGGTGGCCGCGGCGCACGGGAAGCCGTACGTGACCCACCTGCGCGACGAGATGTCGCAGGTGGAGTCGGCGCTGGAGGAGGCGATCGAGATCGCCACCGCCGCCGGCGCGGCGTTGCAGGTCTCGCACCACAAGACGGCCGGACGGCACTCCTGGGGCGCCACCGTGCGCACCCTGGCCCGGCTCGAGCGGGCCCGGGCCGACGGCCTGGACGTCCGGTGCGACGTGTACCCGTACACCGCCGGCAGCACCGCCCTGCACGCCATGCTCCCGCCCTGGGTCATCGCCGACGGCGTGCCGGCGATGCTGGCCGCGCTGGCCGACCCGGCCGTCCGCGACCGGATCCGGGTGGACCTGGCCGCCGGCCTGCCGGGCTGGGAGAACACCGTCGGCAACGGCGGCTGGGACCTGATCCGGGTCGCCTCCGCCCCGCTCAGCCCCGCCGTCGAGGGGCACACCGTCGCCGACCTCGCCGCCGCCCGCGGCGTCGACCCGGTCGACTACGTCTGCGACCTGCTCGCCGCCGAGGCGGGCAACGTCACCATCATCAGCCACTCGATGCGGGAGGACGACGTGCGGCGGGTGCTCGCCAGCCCACTGTCGATGGTGTGCTCCGACGGCGTACCCAAGCCCGGCCGGCCGCATCCCCGCTGGGCGGGCAGCTTCGCCCGGGTGCTCGGCCACTACGTTCGCGAGGTGGGGCTGCTGGACCTGACCGAGGCGGTGCACAAGATGACCGGAATGCCCGCCCGCCGCTTCGGCCTGCGCGGGCGCGGCCTGCTCGCCGACGGGTACGCGGCGGACCTGGTGATCCTCGACCCGGCGGTGGCCGCCGACGGTGCGACCTACGACGACCCGCTGGCTCCGCCACGCGGGATCCACCGGGTGCTGGTCGACGGGCGGGTCGTCGTGGACGGCGACCGGGTCACCGGCGCCCGGCCGGGGCGGGTGCTCGCCGTACCGGACCGCGAGCCCGCCCTGCGGGGGCGGCCGTGACCGGCGGTGACCCGGCGGTCCCGGTGCGGATCGGGGCGATGGTGCGGCGGCTGGACGACGGGCGGGTCCTGTCGCACGACCCGGGCCTGGTCCTCCCGCTGGCCAGCGTCGGCAAGGTGCTGCTGCTCGGCGAGGTCGCCCGCCGCCTCGCCGCCGGGACCCTCGCGCCCGACCAGCGGGTCGAGCTGCTCGACGAGGACCGGGCACTCGGCGGAACCGGCCTGCTCGGCCTGCTCTCGCCGCGCCGGTGGACCGTCGCCGACCTCACCACCGCGGTCGCCGCGGTCAGCGACAACGCCGCCACCAACGCGCTGCTCCGGCTGGTGACGCTGGCGGCCGTCCAGCACCTGGCCCGCGCCAGCGGCCTGCGCGCCACCACCGTGCACGACCGGATCCGGGCCACCCGCGGCCCCGGCGTGCCGCCGACCTTCGCCACCGGCACCGCCCACGACCTCTGCGCCCTCCTCGCCGACGTGGCAACCGGGACGTGGCAGAGCCCGCGGGCGTCGGACCTGCTGCGCGGGTGGGTCGCCGGCAACACCGACCGCTCGCTCGTCGCCGACAGCATCCGGCACGACCCCTGGTCGACCGGCGGGGTCCGGGTGGCGAACAAGACCGGCACCGACACCGGCGTACGCGCCGACGCGGGCATCGTCGTCGGCCCGCACACCGTCGTCTACGCCGTGGTCGCGGCCTTCCCGCCGGGCGCGGAGCGGGTCGCGGTGGCGGAGCTGCGCCGGTGGGGTACGGCGGTCGACCGGCTCGCCGGCGGCCACCGCTCGGCCAACTCCTGACTGAGCCCCGTCGCGGCGTCGGTCAACCGGTCGACGAAGCTGCCGACCACCGGGTTCGGGTTGCCGGGACGCAGCGCCACCCCGATCTCGCGGTGCAGGCTGGCGTGGGTGAGCGGCCGGACCGCCACCCCGCCGGGGTTGCGCAGGCCCAGCGACGGCACCAGCGCGACGCCGACGCCGGCCCGGACCAGGCCCAGCACCACCTCGTAGTGGTCGCTACGGCAGCGGATCCGGGGCTGGAACCCCTCGGCCCGCGCCGCCAGCTCCAGCACCGACACCTCGCCCTGCACGCCGAGGGTGGTGATCCACGGCTCGTCGGCCAGGTCGGTGAGGCGCAGCCGCCGCCGCCCGGCGAGCGGGTGGTGTGCCGGCAGCACCACCAGTTGCGGGTCCACCAGCAGCGGCGAGACGGTCGCGAAGGAGGCCTCCCGGATCGGGCTCAGCGGGTGGTTGAACACCACCACGAGGTCCAGTTCGCCCTGGCTGAGGCGGGGCAGCAGCTCCGGCGGCTGCCCCAGGATGAGGGCCAGCTCGACCTGGGGATGCGCGGCGGTGAAGCTGGACAGGGCGCGCGGCAGCAGCTCGGTGCCGGCGGTGGCGAAGAAGCCGATCCGCAGCACGCCGCGCCGGCCCTCCCCGTGCGCGGACAGCTCGTCGCGGGCGGCCGACATCAGGTCGGCGATCTGCTGGGCGTAGTCGGCCAGGCGCTGGCCCGCCACGGTGAGCCGCAGGCTGCGCGGTCCCCGGTCCACCAGCGCCACGCCGGCCTCCTGCTCCAGGGTGGCGAGCTGGTGGGAGACCGCGGACGGGCTGAGCCGGAGCTGCTCGGCGGCGGCGACGATCGTGCCGTGCCGGGCGATCTCCAGCACGACCTGCAGGCGTGCCGTGTTGAACATGCGTGGACCGCCTTCCCTGCTCCCGCCGCCGGAGCACCCTCGCGGTCGCCCGGCGGGCCGCACCGGGATCGGAGGCCGGGTCGTCGGCCGGCGGCCCACCGAGGATACGCACGACCGCCGGAGCCGGAACCCGCTGGCCGCCGGGCCGGCCAGGGGGACCGGCCGCCGCGCCGGCCCGGGGTGACCGGCCGCCGCAACGGCCCGTGCTGACCGGCCGCGCCCGCATGGGGCGCGGCCGGTCAGCGGGTCACGGGCAGGGCCGTCCCGCGCAGACGTCGATGATCTTGCCGGTCAGCAGGAAGATCGCCTTCTGCCGCTGGGCGCCGGGCTGGGCCCGGGGGAACTCGTGCGAGTCGTCGCCGTACTCGGGGCCGGCCGGGGCGAGGTTCGTCGGCGGCGGGGCGTACGCCGCACCGCTGTTCCAGACCACCATCGCCGAGCCGGTGTACGGGTACGACCGGATCGGCTCGATGCCCCAGTACGGCCGCACGTCCAGCGACCAGCCGTCGGCCAGGGCCGGGGTGTGCAGGCGGGCGCCGATGGTGCGCGCCTGCACCTCGGCCGCGGCGGGGGAGACCTGCTGGTCGCCGAAGGCCACGTGCATCAGCACCTGGTGTGCCGGGGTGCGCGGCAACGGGTTGCCGGTCATGTGCTGGGCGTACCCGTTGGCCTCGGAGCGGTCCCACAGCATCTGCAACAGGGCGAAGATCAGCTGCTGGTCGACTTTGTCCGGGTAGGAGCCGTCCATGATCGATTGGAACGGCGCGAAGTCCACGCTGCGTTGTAGCAGGGTGGAGTAGTTCATCGCCGGCACCCCGAGCACCGACCGGGTCCAGTCCTGGGCGATGGCGGTGAGCGCGCCGCCGTTGATGCCGCCCTGGCTGTTGCCGTCGTAGTGCAGCCCACCGGCCACGTCGATCAGCGGTCGCCCGGCGGCGTCCTGGAACGCCGGGTGGGCGGCGAACCCGCCCCGGTGGATCATCGCCCGGCCCAGGAAGAGGAAGTTCAGGAAGCTCTGTTGCAGCCGGTCCGCCACCGCGGGGAAGGCGCTGAGGTCGGTGAAGGCGCCGGCCACGTACGGGACGTCGGCGGCGGCCATCCCGATCCAGCTGGTCGCGCAGAAGGTGAAGTCGTACTCCGCCGACATGGTCTTGACGTTGCCGGCGTTGATCTCGGTCGGCCGGCCGAGCAGGCCGTGGCCGTAGAGCGAGAGGTGGGCCGGCTCGGCGGCGGACGCGCCGCGCGGGATGTTGCAGACGAAGTCCGCCCGCAGCGTCGTGCCGGACGGCGTGGGCAGCGCGGACGCCGAGGCGGGCCGGCCGTCGCCGCCGGCCGGGCCGTAGTGCAGCCGCGAGCCGGGCCCGCCGCCGCCGGTCAGGTAGGACGGCACGTCGACGGTGCCGGTCACCTGCCGGGCGATCCGGGCGTCCTGCTGCTCCGGGTAGTCGGTCACCTGGGTGACGGTGAACGACGGCGCCGCCCTACCCAGCCTGGCGAACGCGCCGTCGCGGATCGCCAGCATCCGTCCGGTCAGACCCTGCCGGCTGGCCACCGTGAAGTCCCAGGCGAGGTGGAGGCTGTGCCGCTTGACCCCGACCCGGGTCAGCTCGGCGAGGATCCGCTTGATCTGCGGGGCGCGGCGGTCCCGGAGGCCGACGCCGGCGCCGGTGACGTACGCCCGGAACGCGGCGGGCGCCGGGATCAGTTCCCCGTCGCGGTCGCGCATGCCGCGCAGGGCAACGACGTACCGGGTGCCCTCGGTCAGCGCCACCGCCGGCCGGATGATGAGCAGCCGCCGGTCGGGCTGGTCGGCGGCGTGCGCGTCCAGCTCCGCCCAGTACGGCGTGCGCTTCCCGGTGGCCGTGTCGAGCAGCACGATCGGCGCGTCCGGCGCCAGCGAACGGCCGATGTCGGTGACCGGAGCGATCCCGGTGGCCGCGGCGTCGAGGCCGGGCACGCGCACCAGGATCGGTGAGCCGGGGCTGAAGCCGTCCTGCCGGTTCCATTCGGTCGGGTCGATCGGGGTGCCCTGCACGTTGGCCGGCATGGCGGAGGCCGCGAACCGCACCCGCTTGCCGGTGGGGCTGGCGGGATCGGGCACGGTGAAGTAGTCGTTCGGGAAGGGCAGCAGGCAGGCCGTCGGGTCGATCGGGTCGCAGGCGCCGTACGCGGCCGGTTGGCGGGCGGGCGGTTCGGCGGCGGCGGCGGTGCCGAGCAGTACAGCACCGACCGTCACCACCACCGACACGGCGAGACGGAGCCGTCTGGGGGTGGTCACACGCATCTCCTTCGTCGGTGGCCGGAGTGGACGCGAGCCGCGCCGGCCGACGCTGGTGGGAGGAGCCGGGGGTGGGGCGTGCGTCCTTCCTACGCCGATCAAGGAACCTCGGCAAGGTCCGGCACGTCGCCCGGGTGTTCCGGCGCGCGCCGCGCCCCGCTGCCGTGCCAGGGCAGCAGGAACGGCGTGGCCAGGAGTGCCGCGCCGGCGATCCCGATCGCGACGCGCGCCCCGGTGACCGCGGCCAGCACCCCCCACAGCGCGGTCAGCAGCGCGATCGCCCCGGTGCCGGTGACCCGCCAGGCGACCAGCACGCGGGCGACCCGGTCGGCCGGCACCCGCTGGAGCCGTTCGGTGGCGAACAGCGGGTTGAACACGCCCACGCAGGTGATCAGCGCCAACTCGACGGCGATCACCAGCAGCACGCCGCCCGGACCGGGCCCGACGAGGACCAGGCCGACCGGCCACAGTGCGCGCAGCACACCGGAGGCGAGCAGCACCCGCCGCCGCCCGTACCGGGCGGCCAGCCGCGGAGCGAGCTGGGCGCCGACGAACCCGCCGACGCAGGGCAGCCCGAACGCCAGGCCGTACTGCCAGGCCGCCCAGCCCAGGTCGCCGAGGAGCAGCACGGCCAGCAGCGGTTCGGTCGCCATGATCAGCGCGTTGACGGTCACCGTGTTCACCAGCAGCGGGCGCAGCTCACGGTCGGCGAGGATGAACCGCCATCCGGCCAGCAGCTCCGCGCCGCGCGGTCGGGCCCCGGTCGGCCGAGCCGGGCGCGGCTCGGGTTCCCGGATCCTGCCGATGCCGAGCGCGGAGAGCAGGAACCCGGCCGCGTTGGCGATCACCGTGACGACGGGCCCCAGCAGGCTGGTCGCCGCCCCGCCCAGGGTCGGCCCCACGGCGGTGGCCGTCCAGAGGGTCGACTCGAACCGCCCGTTCGCCACCAGCAGCTGGCCGGGGCGCACTACCGACTTCAGGTAGGCGCCGCTGGCGGAGGTGAAGGCGATGTTCGCCGCCGCACCGACCACCGAGACGACCAGCAGCTGGGGGTAGCTCAACAGCCCGAGCCAGAAGGCGATCGGGACGCTCAGCAGGGCCGCGCACCGGACGACGTTGGTGGCGACCATGACCGGCCGCTTGCGCCGGCGCTCGACCCACGGGCCGAGGGGCAGGGCCAGCGCCGTGCCCACCGCCAGGCCGGCAGCGGTCAGGGCGGAGACCGCGGCCGGCCCGACGTCGAGCACCTGGATCGCGATCAGCGGGAACGCTCCGAACCCCAACCAGGTGCCCACGGTGCTGGCCGCGTACGCCGACCACAACCACCCGAACGAACGCCCCAGCCGCTGTCGCCCCACGCCGCACCCTCCCGTCGCCACCGGTCGTCGACGGCGAGGATTCGACCAGCCCGGGCGACCCGGAATCCAACAACCGCCGGGCGGGCGAGCCACAACCGACGCTTGTGCCTCCGTACCATCCGCGGGTGGACATCGAGGCCGTGCGCACCTTCCTCGCCGTCGCCGACGCGGGGCAGTTCCAGGAAGCCGCCGTCGACCTGCGGATCACCCAGCAGGCCGTGTCCAAGCGGGTGGCCAACCTCGAACGCAGCCTCGGCGTCACCCTGTTCACCCGCACCGCCCGCGGCGTCCGGCTCACCCTCGACGGGGAGGCGTTCCTGCCGCACTCCCGGGAGCTGCTGCACGCCGCGGAACGGGCCGCCGCCTCGGTCCGGCCCGGCAACCGGGCGCTGCGGGTGGACGTGCTGAACCGGCGCAGCGCCCCGGCGGAGGCGCTGCACCGCTTCTACCGCGCCCACCCGGGGACCGACCTGGACGTGGTCACCCTCGCCGACGCCAACGTCGAGGCGGCCATCGAGGCCGTCCACGCCGGCGAGATCGACGCGAGCTTCCGGGCGGTGCCGCTACCCGCTCGCGACCTGCCCGACGGCATCCTGGTCGACCGGGTCCTGGACGATCCGCTGCACCTGCTGGTCGGCGCGGCCCACCCGCTCGCCGCCGCCACCGCCCTCACCCCGGCAGCGCTGGCCGGGCACCGGATCTGGATCCCGGGCATCCGGCAGGGCGCCGAGTGGGCCGTCTACTACGACGAGCTCACCGAGGCGTTCGACCTGCGGATCGACGCGATCGGCCCGAACTTCGGCAGCGCGGCGCTGCTCGACGCGATCGCCGACTCCGCCGACCTGGCGACCCTGGTGGGCGCCGGTGACCGGCACGTCTGGCCGGCCACCCACGACCTGCGCCGGATCCCGCTGCACGGCCCGACGCCGGTCTACCCGCACTCGTTCGTGCGCCGTGCCGGCAACCCGCACCCCACCCTCACCGCGCTCCGCCGGCACCTGGCGGCCACCCGGCCGGCCCGCCCGGTCGACGCCTGGGTGCCGGGCTGGGCCCGCCGGCGGTAGCCGGATCCGGTCACTCGGGGGCCGCGAGCAGGTCGAGGACGTCGGCGGGCCGGTGGGCCACCAGCGGCACGTCCGCGCGGGCGGTGGCGGTGGCCGCCCAGCGGGCGTGCACGGGCACCGCTCCCGCCGCCTCCGCGCAGGCCAGGTCCACCGCCGCGTCGCCGACGTACGCGGTCTCGGCGACGTCGACGCCGAGGCGCCGGCAGGCCAGCCGCAGTCCGTCCGGCGCGGGCTTCGGCGCGGCCACCTCGTCGCCGCAGACCACCACCGGGAAGAGCCGGTCGAGCCCGGTACCGGCCAGCACCCGGATGGTGGTCCGGCGCAGCGCGGCGGTGAAGATACCGAGCCGGCAGCCGGCCCGGCGGAGCTCCTCGGCCAGGTCGACCACGCCGGGGAAGGGCCGTACGTCGGCGAAGGCGGCCTCGAAGCGGCGGTGGAAACACTCCAGGTCGGCGGCGGTGACGGGCCGTCGCAGGAAGTGGGCCAGCACCACCGGGGTGTGGCCGATGTGCCAGGTGGCCACGACGGCGGCCGGCGAGACCTCGGGCCCACCCAGTGCCCGGATCGTGTCGCTGTACACGGCCGGGGCGATGGTCATGCTGTCGACCAGGGTGCCGTCGAGGTCGAACACGACAGCGGCCGGGCCGACCCGGGATGGCCGGGTCACCGCCGGTCCCGACAACGGCGGTACCGGCACGCTGCCACCATCGCTCGTCCAGCCATGCGCAGAGCCTGCCGGACGCCCGGCGGGCGTGACCAGTCGGGGTGGGCACCGGTACCGCGACCCGGCGGCGAGCGAGCCGTCGGACTCCGAGTACCGCTCGCGCCGGGTGCTGCCGCTCGTCCTGTCGGTGGCGATGCCGGCGGTGGCGGTCTGGTGGTTCACCGGTCCGGGCATCCTGCCGCCAGGCGGCCGCGTCATGATCGTTCGGTGACCGTAGGTAACGATCTTGCTCAGGCGAGTTCCGGGCCGGCGGTGTCACCAGTGACAGTCCGGTTGTGGGCCGACTGCCGGGTTTACTGACCGTGATGGCTACAGCATGGCCACAACCGCCCTACTTGATCTAGGTGCGGCTCCGCCGATCGGGTAGCGTGCCCTGTCACACCGTCTTTGCACCAACACGGGCCGCCCGTCATACGGGGGTCGAATCGGGGAGGACACCGCAGTGACGTTCCACAGCGCAGTCCGCAAGGCTGGCTTGATCACGGCGATCGCCGCCCTCGCGGTGACCGCGGGATGCGCCAAGAAGGATGAGGGCGAGGTCCAGGCGAGCGGGGTCAAGCTCATCGAAGCGGGCAAGCTCACCGTCTGCACCCACCTGCCGTACGCGCCGTTTCAGTCCAAGGACGCCAGCGGCAAGGTCGTCGGGTTCGACGTCGACGTGATGGACCTCGTCGCCAAGGAACTGGGCGTCGAGCAGAAGATCGTCGACACGCCGTTCGAGGGGATCAAGTCCGGCCAGGACCTGAACACCGGCAAGTGTGACGCGGCCGCCGCCGGCATGACGATCACCGAGGAGCGGCAGAAGGTGATGGACTTCTCCGCCCCCTACTTCGACGCCACCCAGGCGCTGCTGGTGAAGACCGGCAAGGCGTACAAGTCGCTCGACGACCTCAAGGGCAAGAAGCTCGGCGTCCAGGCGGCGACCACCGGCCGCGACTACGCCAAGAAGTACGAGGCGGAGAAGGGCCTGCAGCTCGTCGAGTTCGAGGACCTCGCCGCCCTCCAGCAGGCGCTCGCCAACGGCCAGGTCGAGGCCGCCATCAACGACCTGCCGGTCTGGACCGAGTACATCAAGGAGAACCCGGGCGGGTTCGAGGTGACCGCCGAGTTCGACACCGGCGAGCAGTACGGCTTCTCGGTGAAGAAGGACGGCAACCCGGAGCTGCTCAAGAAGATCAACGAGACGCTGGCCAAGGCCCGGCAGGACGGCTCGTACGACAAGATCTACGAGAAGTGGATCGGCAAGCAGCCGGCCAAGTGACCGGAACTGGTGGCAGGAGGGCGCGCGCCCGGCGCGCGCCCTCCGTGTGGGCAAGGAGCATCGAACGGTGAAGCTGCGCCGTCGCCAGCGAGAGCGGCTGTCCCTCTGGCTGCAGTACCTGGCCTTCATCGCCGTCGTCGCCGTGGTGGTCCTCGCGGCCGACTGGGGCCGGCTGAAGGAGGCCTTCTTCCGCGTCGACATCATCGAGTCGATGTTCCCGACGATCATCACCGTCGCGCTGCGGAACACGATCCTCTACACGCTCGGCGCGTTCGCCTTCGGCCTGGTGTTCGGCACCATCCTCGCGCTGATGCGGCTGTCCCGGGTCGCGCCGTACCGCTGGGTGGCCACGGGGTACATCGAGCTGTTCCGGGGCCTGCCCGCGCTGCTGGTCCTCTTCCTGGTCGGGTACGGCATCCCGATCGCCTTCCCGGACCGGGAGATCCCGGGCGGGGTGTTCGGCTCGATCGCGATCGGCCTCGGGTTGACCGCCGCGGCGTACATGGCCGAGACCATCCGGGCCGGCATCCAGGCCGTACCGAAGGGGCAGATGGAGGCGGCGCGCACGCTCGGCATGTCGCACTTCACCGCGATGCGCACCATCGTCATCCCGCAGGCGTTCCGGATCGTGATCCCGCCGCTGACCAACGAGCTCATCCTGCTCACCAAGGACTCGTCGCTGGCCTACGTGCTCGGCGTGACCGCGTCGACCATCGAGATCACCAAGTTCGGTCGGGACACGCTGAACGACCGGGTGAACGCCACGCCGCTGCTGGTGGCCGGCTTCACCTACCTGATCATCACCCTGCCCCTGTCCCAGGTGGTACGACGCCTCGAACTCCGCTACGCCAAGGCTCGGTGACCCACATGACGACTCCTGAACCGCGACCCGCCGTCGAGATCCGCGATCTGCACAAGTCCTTCGGCCCGATCGAGGTGCTCAAGGGCATCGACTTCGAGGTCGGCCACGGCGAGGTGGTCTGCGTCATCGGGCCGTCCGGGTCCGGCAAGTCGACGCTGCTGCGCTGCGTCAACCTGCTGGAGGAGCCGACCGCCGGCAGGATCTGGGTGAACGGGGTCGAGATGACCGACCCGGACGTCGAGATCGACGCGGTCCGCCGCGGCATCGGCATGGTCTTCCAGTCGTTCAACCTCTTCCCGCACCTGACGGTGCTGGACAACCTCACCGTCGCCCAGCGCAAGGTGCTCCGGCGCGGCCGGGCGGAGGCCGAGCGGATCGCCCGGGAGAACCTGGAGCGGGTCGGCCTGACCGACAAGGCCACGGCGTTCCCGGCGCAGCTCTCCGGCGGGCAGCAGCAGCGGGTGGCGATCGCCCGGTCGCTGTCGATGGACCCCGAGCTGATGCTCTTCGACGAGCCGACCTCCGCGCTCGACCCGGAACTCGTCGGCGACGTGCTCACCGTCATGCGCAAGCTGGCCGAGGACGGCATGACGATGATGGTGGTCACCCACGAGATGGCGTTCGCCCGGGACGTGGCCGACCGGGTCGTCTTCATGGACGGTGGCGTGGTGGTCGAGCAGGGGCCGCCGCAGGAGGTGCTCGGCGCGCCCCGGCACGAGCGGACCCGTTCCTTCCTCGCCCGGGTCCTCGACCCCACCCACGTCGCGCAGCTCGGTCAGCCCGAGCAGACCGCGCAGCCGGCGGAACCGCCGCGCCTGGCGGCCGACGACCGCCACCACCTCTGACGGCCGCCTGCGACGCCGGTGACGCCGAGGTAGCGGCGGGCGGTCACGCCGACGGCCGGCTCGGCGCGGCCGGCCCGGCACCCGTTGGTGCGCTCCGGCCGCCCGTACGGCGATAGGGTCTGGCCCTATGCGGACGAAGCCGGAGTTGAGCGCGACGATCCGCCGGGACCGGCGGGCGGTGCTGGTGGTCAACGCCCACTCCCGGCGGGGCCGGCGGCTCTACGAGGGCGCCCGCTCACGGCTCGCGGCGGCCGGCTTCACGCTGCTCGGCGCCTACCCGGTCGACCGGCCCCGCGAGCTGGAGCAGACCCTCGCCGCGGCCGCCGACCTCGGGCCGGACCTCCTGGTCGCCGGCGGCGGGGACGGCACGATCGGCACCGCCGCCCGGCTGCTCGCCCACCGCGACATCGCGCTCGGTCTGCTGCCGCTGGGCACCACCAACAACTTCGCCCGCACGGTGGGCATCCCGCTCGACCTCGACGCCGCGGTGGAGGTGCTCGCCCACGGCAAGGTGATCGACGTGGACCTCGGCCTGGTGGGCGACATGCGGTTCACCAACCACGTCGGCATCGGCCTCTCCGCCGACGTCATGCTCCGGACGCCGCCGCGCCTGAAGCGGGCCACCGGCCGGCTCGCCTACCCGCTCACCGCGCTGGCGCTGCTGACCCGGCACCGGCCGCTGCGGGCCACCGTCCGGGCCGAGGGGCGCGAGCGCGAGTTCGTCACCCACCAGCTGTACGTGGCCAACGGTGGCTTCCACGCCGGCCGGCCAATCACCGCCGACGCGGACGCCGACGACCGGCTGCTGGTCGGCTACCCGGTGGGCGGTCCGACCCGCCGGGAGCTGCTGCGCGACACGGCCCGCAACGCCGCCACCGGACATCGCCGCACCCTGCGCGAGGAGCCCTTCCTCGCCGTACGCCAGCTCTGGCTGGAGACCGACCGGCCGGCGCCGGTCGAGGTCGACGGCGAGTTGTACGGCGAGACCCCGATCCGGATCGGCCTGGACCCCAACGCGCTGCGCATCATGGCTCCGGCCGACAGCCCGGACCGCTAGGACCGCACCCGCCATCCCGGTGGTGGGTCCGCGCGGCGCCCGGCCGGCGCCCACGCCCGGCGGGCTCAGCCGCGCAGCCGGATCTCGGTCGGCTCGCGGTCGCTGCGCAGTCCCTTCCAGGAGGGGTGGCGCAGCCGGTGGTCCGGGGTCCAGGAGCGGAAGGTGACGTCGCCGACCAGCACCGGATCGACCCAGACGGCGTGGCGGGCGTGTTCGCGCGGCACCGGGGTGTCGAACGGGGAATCCGTCCGGCGCAACGGGTCGAGGCGTCGCTGCAGGTCGCGCAGCGCGGTCTGGGTGAAGCCGGTGCCGACGTGGCCGATGAAGGTCAGCTTGTCGGCCCGGTCGTACATGCCCAGCAGCAGCGAACCGATGGTGCCGGCGCGCCGGCCCGCGCCGGGCTTGAAGCCGCCCACGATCACCTCGACGGTGTCGTTGAGGGGCACCTTCACCCAGGCCGGCGAGCGGCGACCCGGCTCGTACGGCGCGCCGAGCTGCTTGGCCACGACCCCTTCCAGGCCCAGGTCGGCGGCGGCCGTGGCCAGGTCACGGCCGGCGTCCCCGGTCCAGTAGGGCGGCGTGTCGACGCTCTGCCCGCTGAGGTCCAGGCCCTCCAGCGCGGCGCGGCGCTCGGTGTACGGCCGGGAGGTCAGGTCCTCACCGTCGAGGTGCAGCAGGTCGAAGAGGTACACCCGGACGGGAGTGCTGCCGACCAGTGCGGCGGACGGCGTCCGGACGTGCATCCGGCGCTGCAACGCCGCGAAGCTGGGCCGGCCCCTGCCGTCCAGGGCCACGATCTCCCCGTCCAGCACCGCGCGCCGGCCGGGCAGCAGCCGTGCCAGCTCGGCCAGCTCGGGGTACGCCCGGGTGACGTCGCGGTCGTTGCGGCTGAGCAGCCGCACCCCGTCGGCGACGTACGCGATCGCGCGCACGCCGTCCCACTTGAACTCGTATCCCCACCCCGACCCGCCGGGCAGCGCGCCGCTCGTGGCGAGCATCGGCGGCACGAGGGTCGGCATCCTGGCACCCACGCCTCGATCATCACCAATCCGACGCGCCGGCACCCGGCCTTCGGCCGATCCGACCGTCCGGCTGTGCCGACCCGTGACCCTGCCGGTGACCTCGCGCGGAACCGGGAGCGTCCGGCCGGTGTCCTGACAACGGGACGGGTCAGTTCCGCCCGACGTCCACGGGGAAGGTGACGAGATGGGTTCACGGGGCAGGGTGGTGCTGGCAGGGGTGGTCCTGCTGGCGGCGTGCACGCCCACGGACCGGTCGGCCACGCCGGCCGGCGCGCCGGCCACCTCCGCGCCGTCGAGCGCGGCGACCGCGACCGGCTGTGGCTCACGGGTGGAGACCGGCCTGCTGCCGGACTGGGCGGACGCCGGGTTCCACGGAGAGCCCCGGATCGCGCACGTCTTCGGCGCGAAGGGCGAGATCGTCGCGGTGCTGTTCGGCCACCCGCTGCGGCAGCCCCGGACGGACGGCAGCAACAACAAGATCCTCTGGGTGTCCCGCCCCGCCGTGGCGTCACCCGACCCGACGTCGTCGCCCACGCTGGCGATCACCGCGACGCTGCACGGCACCGACACCCGGGTGACCCGGGAGGTGACCGGCGGTCCGGGACCGTCGATCATCGACATGCCCCGGGCCGGTTGCTGGCACCTCGAACTCCGGTGGTCCGGGCGTACCGACACGATGGACCTGGTCTACGCCAACGGGTGACACCGCGGCCGACGTGCGACCGCCCGGGGGACGCGAGGTCCCCCACCCGGTCGCGGCGGGGGACCTCGGTGCGACGGTCAGGCGGGCAGGTCGACCAGGGCCAGGTTGCGGTCCACGGCGGTCCACGCCTTGCGGGCGCCGGGGACCGGCTCGATCCGGGGAACCGTGTACCAGTTGGTGCCGATGCCGCTGTACAGCGGCTCCGCCGCGTCCAGCCCGGGTCCCAGCCGGTAGATGGTGTCGCCGAAGTTCGTCGCGGCGTAGACCCGGCCGTGGTGCGCGACGATCTCGCCGTACCCGCTGAGCTTGCCGGAGCGCAGCACCGTGCGGGTGGTGAGGTCGTACGAGATCCAGGTGCCGCTGGTGCGCTTGTACGACGCGTAGAGCACGCCGTTGAACACCTCGACGTGTTGCATGCTGGGCTGGTCGGGCAGCGGTGCGAACCGGTCGACCACCTCCCGGCGGCGGATGTCGAAGACCGCCACCTGGGAGGTCGGTTCGGTGGGCGGGATGCCGTTGCCGCCCCAGGTGTCCCCGGCGACGTAGGCCAGGTCCCCGTCCAGCGCGATGGCGTTCAGCGCCTGGTTCGGCAGGATGTCCAGGCGTACCTCCATCTGGCCGGTCGCCGGGTCCAGCAGCGTGAGCGCGCCCTGGAGGTTGCCGTACCGCGGCGCCGAGGCGATCAGCACGAGGCCGGACGGCTTGTGGTGCACCGCGTCCCAGGGCCGCTGCTGGTTGTGGCCGATCGGGCCGAAGCTGCGCACCCGACCCGTGCGCGGGTCCAGCTCGATGATCTCGCCGCTCGGGTACAGGGCGCTGATCATCCGGTCCCGCCAGGCGACGACGTCCTTGGCCTCGCCGGCGACGGGATAGCGGCGGCTGACGCCGCGCGCGGGCTCGTGCACGGTGATCGCGAAGTGCCCGCCGACGTAGACCGAGCCGTCGGGAGCGGCGCACATCGACTGGAGGAGTTCCGGCCCGGCCGCCCGCGGGTCGTCGGTCAGGTCGCCCTGCTCCACCGTGTCCCGGCCGGGCGCGAGGACGGACACCAGGCCGCTGCCGTTGGCGGTGAAGACGGTGCCGTCGGGAAGCTGTGCCACGCCGCGTCCCTCGTCGCCGGCCGGGCCCTGGGCGATCCTGACCAGCCGGTCGCCCTCCCGGCGCAGGATCGATCCGGTCTGCCGGCCCAGGGCGAGCAGCCCGCCGTCGCCGGTGACGGCCAGCGAGTCGACCAGGTACTCCCCGTCGGCGGGCACCTCGACGTGGCCGGAGCCGTCGCGGGCGATGTCGTGCACCCCGAACGCGGACGCGGCGTAGACCCGACCGCCGGCGGCGGCCAGCGCGCCGAGGCCGGCGTCCAGCGGGGTGCCGGTGGGCATGATGTCGACCTTCTCGCCGGTGCCGCGGTCGATCCGGACGATGTGGGCGGGGATCGTGCCGGCGTAGACGTAGCGCTCGTCGGCGGCCAGCAGGCGGGCGTACTGGGAGCCGGGGAAGGCGCGCCCCAGGTTGGTCAGCACTCCGGTCGCCGGTTGCAGCGACCAGACCTCGCCACGGGGGTAGGTGCCGAAGTAGACCACGCCGTCCGGCGCGGTGGTGGCGGCGAACACGATAGTGCCCGAGGGGCCGATGGTGCCGAGTCGCCGGGCGGTCCTGGTCGCCGGGTCGTACTCGACGACGTCGCCGAAGGAGTACGTGCCGATGTACACCTTGCCGCCGGAGACGGTGCAGGCCCACCCGCCGTCGCCCCGCTCCAGCGACACCACGTCGGTCACCGTGCGGGACGGGATGTCGTAGGTGACCACCTTCGGCGGCGTCTGCCCCCGGGTGACGAAGTATCCGGTGGTGCCGTCGACGGCCATGCCGACGATCGCCGCGCTCAGCGAGGCCGGGCCGTACTGCCCCGGCTGACGCGGGCCGTCCGCCGCCGCCGGCAGTTCGCCGAGCACGGCACCGCCCAGTGCGGACAGCGCGGTGAGCTGGATGAGGTTACGCCGGTTCAGATGCGTCATGGCACCTGCTCCTCTTCGGTGAGTGAGGTCTCGGACGCGCGGGTCGAGCCGTCGCCGTCCGCTCGCGAGAACGGCGGCGGCGTCCGATGCCGCCTTTCGGTCGGGACCGGAATTGCGCCAGAGTCTAGTACCGGAGGCGGTTCCACGGATACGGCCGGCGAAGGCTTTTCCTCCCTGCATTTGAGGGCAGCCCGTAACCCCGAGGAGGTGGAGTTGGTCGGTGGGCCGCGGCTGGACGCCCAGGGGTCGCTCGCGCGGGACGGCGCCGGCGCGCACGCGCGCGGCGGCCGGCAGCCGGCGAGGGCCGGACCACCCGCGGTGGTCCGGCCCTCGGGGCGTACGCCGGTGTCCGGTCAGATCAGGCCGTCGGTGACGTCCAGCACGCCGCCGGTCGAGGCGGACGCCTCACCGTGCAGCCCGACCCCGGTGGACACCCCGACGGTGCCGGACAGGACGCCGTCGACCTGGCCGGTGACGCCGTCCACGGTGGAGGGGACGTCGATCGGCGGGACGACGCCGCCCTGCCCGGTGCCGATGCCGAGGCCGCCGAGGGT
>NZ_JAXCFQ010000015.1:0-184492 GCF_056150265.1 Micromonospora desertarenae | reverse complement strand
GGCGTCGCTGACGGCCTTGATGCCCAGCGTGGAGGCGACCGTGACGATGGTGCCGCGGGAGGCCTCCAGGAACGGCAGCGCGGCGCGGATCACCGCGGCCGTGGCGAGCAGGTCCACCGTGACGATCCGGTCCCAGGTCTCGCCGGGGACGTCGGCGAGCTTGCCCGGTACGTCCATGCCGGCGGCGGTGACCACGCCGTCGAGCCCGCCGGCCTGCTCGGCCAACTGCCGGGTGGCGGCCTCGGCGGCCCGGGTGTCGGCCAGGTCGCACTCCACCCACGGCACCCCGTCCGCCGGCGGCCGCCGGTCCAGCACGTACGGCCGGCCGCCGGCCTTGGTCACGGCCGTCACCACCGCCGCGCCGAGTCCGCTCGACCCGCCGGTGACCAGGATCGCCGCTCCGTTCATCTCCCTGTTCATGCCGCTCCCTTGATGAGGTTCCCGCCGCGCGGGCGCGCGGCGGCGATCGTCGCCGTGGTGGACCGGCCGGCCAGGTAGGGGACCGTCACGACCCGGCCACCCCAGCTGCGCACCAGCTCGGCCTCGGGCAGTTCGGGCGCCCCGTCGCCGGCGTAGTCGCCACCCTTTACCCAGACGTCCGGGCGGAGCCGGGACAGCACCGCGTGCGGGGTGGGTTCGTCGAAGACCACCACCGCGTCGACGCAGTCCAGTGCGGCCAGCACCCGGGCCCGGTCGGCCTCGGTGTTGACCGGCCGCTCCGGCCCCTTCAGCCGGCGGACGCCGGCGTCGGAGTTGAGGCAGACCACCAGCGCGTCGCCGAGTCGGCGGGCCGCCTGGAGGGTGGCCACGTGCCCGGCGTGCAGGATGTCGAAGCAGCCGCCGGTGGCCACCAGGGTGCCCCCGTCGGCGCGTACCCGCGCCACCAGCTCCTCGGCCGGTCCGGCCTGCTGCGGGCGGGCCGGCGGGGTGTCCCGGTGCAGTCCCGCCGCGCCGCCGGCCGCCACGTACGCCGACGCGGCGGCGACCGCCTCGGCGACCGCTTCGGCGACCACCGCCCCGCCGGCCAGCGCGGTCGCCGCGGCGGCGGCGAACCGGTCCCCGGCGCCGCAGGTGTCCTCGACGTCGTGCACCCCGGACGGTGGCGGCACCACCAGGGGACTGCTGCCGGAGTGGCAGAGCACCGCCCCGTCCGGCCCCATGGTCACCGCGACCGCGCCGACCCGCCACCGCCGGCGCAGCTCGTGCCCGGCGCGGGTGGCGGTGGAGAGCGGATCGCCGGCACCGGCGTCGCCGGTGAGCTGGCGCAGCTCGGCCAGGTTCGGGGTGGCCAGCCGGGTGCCGGCGACCGCCGCCGCCCCGCGCGGGTGTGGGTCCCAGACCACCGGCGCCGGCGTCTCGGCCAGCGCGGCGCGCAGGGTCGGTTGGCGCAGCAACCCGCGCCCGTAATCGCTGGCCAGGACGGCGCCGGCGGTGGCGATCACCGCGCGGGCCGCCTCGGGTGGCTCGGCGCAGGGCTGCGGGGCGCCGCCCCGGTCCAGGCGCAGCAGCGTCTGGCCACCGGCGCGCAGCCGGATCTTCTCCGGCGTCGCGCCGGGCGTCCGGAGCGGGTAGAGCCGGACTCCGGCGGCGGTCAGCAGTTCGGCGAGGCGGGCGCCGGCCGGATCGTCGGCGAGCGCGGTGACCAGCGCCACCTCGGCGCCCTGGGCGGCGGCGAGCAGCGCCGCCAGGCCGGCGCCGCCGGGCCGGTCCACGGCCGACCGCTCGTCCAGCACCGGCGCCGGCGCGTCCGGGCAGATCCGGCTGACGGTGCCGGCCACGTCCCGGTCGAGCAGGGTGTCGCCGACCACCACCAGCGGGCCGTTCACGACGCCGCTCCGTCGCGCCGGGCGTGCCCGTTGGCAGCGTGCCCGTTCGGTCCGTGCCCGTTCGGCCCGTGCCCGTTCGGCCCGTGCCCGTTCGGCCCGTGGCTGTTCGGTCCGTGGCCCTTCGGGCCGCCGGGGCCGGGGGTGCCGGTGCTGGTGAGCGCCCGCCCGTCCCGGCCGAACGGGCTGCCGAACCCCGCCGTGCGCCCGGCGGACAGCCGTGGCAGCTCCCGGACCAGGGGCAGCGCCTGGTCCACGTATTCGCAGAGCAGGTGGGTGGAGACGAGGTGGAGTTCCTGGACGACCTGGCTGTCGTCGGAGGGGATGGCGAGGGTGTCGTGGCAGGCGTCGGCGAGGGGGTTGGGGGTGGGGCCGGTGAAGGCCCAGCAGCGTAGGCCGGTGTCGTGGGCGGCGTGGGCGGCGTGCAGGAGGTTGGTGCTGGTGCCGCTGGTGGAGAGCAGGAGGAGGATGTCGTCGGGTCGGCCGTGGGCGCGGACCTGGCGGGCGAAGACTTCGTCGTAGCCGTAGTCGTTGCCGATGGCGGTGAGGGCGCTGGTTTCGGCGTGGAGGGCGATGGCGGACAGGGGTTGGCGGTCGTCGCGGAGTTTGCCGACGAGTTCGGCGGTGAGGTGTTGGGCTTCGGCGGCGCTGCCGCCGTTGCCGGCCACCAGCAGCCGACCGCCGCGCGCGAGCGTCCAGGCCAGCTCGGTGCCCCAGCCGGAGAGCCGCTCGGCCACCTGCCGGTACGGCAGCAGCGCGGCCGCCAGGTGGGCCAGGTGGGTGTCCAGGGTGGAGAGCTGCTGCGTCATCAGGCCACCGCCGGCGTGGCGCGGCCGACCGAGCTGACCGCGGCGTAGACCGCGCTCAACTGCTCGGCGCAGCGCTTCCAGGAGTAGCGGCTGCGGATCCGGTCCAGCGCCGTTGTGGCGTACGCGAAGCGGCGGACCTGGTCGGCGAGGAGCCGGCGGATCGCGGTGCCCAGCGCCCGCGGGTCGCGAGGTGGCACCAGGTCGCCGGTGAGGCCGTCCACCACGGTGTCGGCGATGCCGCCGACCCGGGTGCCGATCACCGGCACGCCGCAGGCCATCCCCTCCAGCGGGGTGAGCCCGAACGGCTCGTACCAGGGCGCGGCCACCAGGATGTCGGCCGAGCGGTACCAGCGGCCCATCTCCTCCCGCGGCACCGCGCCGACCAGGCGCACCCGGTCGGCCACCCCGCAGGACTCGGCCAGCGCGCCCAGCCGGCGGGCGAACGGGTCGGCGGGCAACAGGTCGGCGGGCGGACCGCCCACCACCACGCACTCCGCGTCGGGCACCGCGGGCATCGCCCGGACCACCTCCAGGAAGCCCTTGCGTTCCACCATCCGGCCCACGGTGAGGATCCGCGGCCGGGCGGGGTCGCGCGGGGCCACCGGCCCGTCGGGGCGGAACACCTCCTGGTTGACCCCGGACGGCACCAGGGCCATCCGGGACCGCGGCACCCCGAGCCGGACCAGCTCGCCGACCTCGTCCTGGCACTGCACGATCACCCGGTCGGCGGCCCGGCCGAGCGCCCGCTCGAAGCCGATCCGCCCTGGTGGACTGGTGTCCCGCGCGCCCTGGTGCCGGCGCTTCACGGTGCCCAGCGCGTGGTACGTGAGCACCACCGGCACCCCGGTCCGGCGGGCGGCGTGCAGGGTGGCCAGGCCGCTCATCCAGAAGTGCGCGTGCGCCACGTCGGGGCTCCAGTCGCCGTCCCGCCACTGGCCGGCCAGCCAGCGGCCGAACTCGCCCATGTGCGGCAGCAGCTCGTCCTTCGGCACCCGCAGGGCCGGGCCGGCCGGCACATGGCAGACCCGGTAGCCGTCCAGGGTGGCGACGGTGTCGGGCAGGCTGGGTGAGTCCCGGCGGGTGTACACGCGGACGTCGTGCCCCTCGCCGACCAGCGCGGCGGCCAGCTCCGCGACGTGGGTGTTCTGGCCACCGGCGTCCTCCTCCCCGAGGACGGCGAGTGGGCTGGCGTGCTCCGAGATCATCGCGATCCGCATGTTTCCTCCTCCATCAGCCGGTCCCAGTCGGTGAGGAACCGGTCCAGCCCGAAGCGTTCCTTCGCCACCTCGCGACCCCGCGCGCCCAGCCGGGCGGCCGCGTCGCGGTCCGTCGTCAACCACCGGGCCGCCTCGACGAGCGTGTCCACCCGGGTGGAGAGCACGCCGGCGTCGGCCGGTACGGCGTCCACCGCCTCGGTGGTGGCCAGCGCGACGACCGGCATGCCGATCGCCATCGCCTCGATCAGGCTCAGCCCGAGCGAGGTCCACCGGCACAGGTGCAGGTACGCGCGCCGCCGGGCGACCTCGGCGTGCATCCGGTCCTGCGGCAGGTCGTCGTACCCGGTCACCGGCAGGCCGTCCGGGGCGCCGGCGCGGGCCAGCGCCTCGGGCAGCCCGGCCACCCCCATGCCGAAGACGTCCAACGGCGCCACCCGCGCGAAGCTGGGCATGAGGTCGGTGCCGGTGACCCGCCAGCGGCGCACCGGCTCGTTCGTCACCACCGCCAGCCGGTCCAGCTCGCCGCTCCACTCGTACCGGGGCGGCAGGATGCCGTGCTCCACCACCGTGGTGCGCGCGCCACCGGTGTCCCAGAACAGCTCGTTGAAGTGCGTGACGTGGGCGATGAGCAGGTCGTCCCGGTCGGCCATCGGATGGCGGGTGTTCGGCACGTCCCCCTTGGGGGTGTTGTGTTCGACGTAGATGGCGGGCAGGTCGTGGCCGGGTCGGCGGCCGAGCCATTCGGTGGCGAGGTCGAGTTCCTCGGGTCGTTGCAGGATGACCAGGTCGACGTCGGTGGTGGCGAGGTGGTCGGGGGTGATCTCGACGGCGGTGTCGGGCCAGGGGTAGGTGCGGGCGCGGCCGAGGCCGTAGGGGCCGCGGTCGGGGGTGACCGGGATCAGGTAGCGGTGCTTGCCGTGCACGAACGAGGTGGTCCAGGAGCCGTGCACGTGCCAGAGCAGGACGTTCATGCCACTCCTCAAACGGGCGTCGCGGTGGTGGGCGGACGGGGACCGTGCGGGGTGCTCAGGTGGGGACCGGAGGGCCGAGGACGCGGACGGCCGCGACCACCTCGGCCGGGTCGACGCCGGCCAGGCAGGGGTGCCCGGGAACGGGGCAGCGGGCGGCCCGGGTGTCCCGGCAGGCGGCGGTGGCGTCGCCGAGGCGGACGGTGGGCACCCGCCAGGGCCCCCACTGTCCGAACGGGACGGTGGGCGCGAAGAGGCTGACCACCGGCGTGCCGACGGACGCGGCGAGGTGCGCCGGCCCGGTGTTGCCGACCACCACGCAGCGGGCCCCGGCGAGCACCCGGGCCAGGCCGGCCAGGTCGGTCCGCCCGCCGAGGTCGACCGCGCCGGCGGCGGCGACCCGGGCGGTCAGGTCGGTCTCGTCCGGGCCGCCGGTGACCACCACCCGGTGACCGGCGGCGAGCAGCGCGGCCACGATCTCGGCGTGCCGGCGCGGGTCGGCGGCGCGGGCCGGCACCGACGCGCCGGGGTGCACCACCACGTAGCCCGGTTCGGCCAGCGCCGGGTGCCCGGCGGTCACCGGGTCGGCGGCGAGGACCTCCGGGCGGAGGCGGAGGGTGGGTTCGTCGTCGTCGGTGAGTGTGTAGCCGGCGGCGGCGGCGAGGGAGAGGGCGCGTTCGGGTTCGGGGACGCCGACAGGGACGCGGTGGCGGATGTCGAGCAGGCTGCCGGGGTAGTCGTCGCTGATCGCGGCGATGCGCGGTACGCCGGCCATGCGTAGCAGCAGGGCCAGGGGCAGGGGGGACTGGTGGAAGCTGGTGAAGATCACCGCTTCGTCCGCGTCGACGGCCGTGAGCCGGTCGGTGAGGGTGTGCATGGTGGCCGGGTCGACCGGGTCGGGAGTGGCCTCGATCCAGGGCAGCGGGTGCTCGATGACGGCGTCGACTCCGGGCAGCAGGTCCGCTGCCGCGCGTCCCCGGGGGCCGCACAGCAGCACCACCCGGTCCGCGCCGGCCGCGACCGCTCGGATACCCGGCCCGGTGACCAGCACGTCCCCGGCCGAGTCCGACCGCACCACCAGCACCGTCCGCCCCCGCCCCGACCGACCCGCCCCACCACCGGCACCGGCAGCGGTCGTCGTCACGGCGTGCGCAGGCGTTCCCGTCGCGGCGGCGGAACCGGCCGCTGCGACGTCAACCGACAGGAAGGCCGAAGTGGCACCCGACGACCGGTAGGTGGCCGGATCGACCGCGGCCTGCCGGGACAGGATCAGCTCCACCGCGGCCGGCAGATCCACCGCCACCTGCGGCGCCGCCGCGACCTCCTCCGGCCGGGTCACCGGCGTCGGCACCAACACCCCCGACGCCCCGGCCGCCAACGCCGCCGACATATCCCGCCCGATATCCCCCACCACCACACACCGCGCCGGCGTCGTCCCCAACTCCCGCGCCGCCGCCCACACCAACCCCGGCAACGGCTTACGACACCCACACCCGTCACCGTCATCATGCGGACACACCAACCACGCATCGAACGACCCCAACAACCGCTCGACCCGCGCATGCACCGCCCGCATCTGCGCCTCGGTGAACAACCCCCGCGCCAACCCCGACTGGTTCGTCACCACCGCCAGCCGCAACCCCGCCGCCCGCAACCGATCCAACGCCACCCGCGCCCCCGGCACCGGCCGCACCTTCTCCGGATCACCGTTGAACGGCACGTCCTCCACCAACGTCCCGTCCCGATCCAGCAACACCGCGTCGTAGAGGCGGTGACCTGCACTGATCGGGGCGTCCATGTCGGAGCAGTTGCCTCGGCCGGGAGAAGTAAACATCAACTGCCCGTTCCGGGGCGCTCGTCGCGGCTGCCCCACCAGCCGCGTAGCCAGTGGGTCACGGCCAGTGGCGGGATCAGCGCGCTGGTCACCACCATGGTGGCGACCTCGCCGGGGGTGCGCGGGCCGGGCGCGATCCGGGCCCGGGCGAACTCGGCGGTGCCGGCGAGCCAACCGAGCGCGCCGGCCGTGGCCGCCGCGCCGAGCGCCGCCCGGCGCGCCCCGCCGGTCCCGGCGTACAGTCCGGCCGCGACCAGGGCGAGGGCGCCCGACGCGGTGACCGCCACGTGCCGGTGCCGGCGCCCGGGCGGCAGTCGAAGGTCGGTGCGCCAGTAGGGGCCGTAGAGCCGGCGCAGCAGCGCGTCGTCGGCGTTGCCCCGCTGGGTGCGCAGGCTCACCCAGCGGCTCTCCGGGCGTACCGGGTGGGTCACCGACCGTTCGCCGCGGACCAGCTCCCAGCCGGCGCGGCGCACCCGGTGGGCCAGTTCGGCGTCCTCCCGGTAGGCGCGCGGGAACCGTTCGTCGAAGCCGCCGGTGTCGTCCAGCGCCGCCCGGCGGTACGCCATGTCGGCGGTGATCCAGTCCCCCTCGGCGAGGCCGGCGGTGACCCGTTCCCAGTCGGTCGGCCGACGGTGCGCCGGCAGCGGCACCCGGACCACGCCCTGCACCCCGCCGACCAGGTCGCCGACGGCCAGGTCGGCGAGGAGCCGCCGGCACCAGTCGGCGGCCGGCACGACGTCGTCGTCGAGGAAGACGATCCAGGGGGAGCGGGCGGCGCGCCAGCCGAGGTTGCGGGCGGCCGCCGGCCCCGCGCCGGGCCCGGTCAGCACCTTGGTGTACGCGGCCAGCGCGCCCGGCACCGGCAGCTCGCCGGTGCTCTCGCGGCGGTCGTCGACCAGCAGGATCTCCGGGTCGGGCAGCTCACCCACCTGGCCGGCGAGCGCGTCGAGCAGCACGGCGAGGCTGGGCCGGCCGAGCGTCGGCACCACGATGCTGATCACCGGTCACCGCCCAGCGCGCCGCGGCGCACCGCGAACGGGCCGATGGCCAGCAGCTCCACCGGGGCGGATCCGAACAGCTCCATCGCCTCGCGTGGGGTGTCCACCATCGGGCGGCCGGCGGTGTTCAGCGAGGTGTTCACCACCACCGGCAGGCCGGTCAGCCGGTCGAACTCGGCGAGCAGGTCGGCGACCAGCGGTTCGGTGTCGGCGTGCACGGTCTGCACCCGGGCGGTGCCGTCGACGTGGGTGACCGCCGGGATGCGGTCGCGCCAGTCGGGCCGCACCCGGTGCACGAAGAGCATGTACGGGCTGGGGTAGACGCCCTCGAAGATCTCCGCGAAGCGCTCCGCGCGGACCATCGGGGCGACCGGGCGGAACTGCTCGCGCCCCTTGACGTCGTTGAGCCGGGCGGTGGTGGCCGGGTCACCGGGGTGGGCCAGCAGCGACCGGTGCCCGAGGGCGCGGGGCCCGTACTCGCTGCGCCCCTGGAACCAGGCGACCACCCCGTTGCCGGCCAGCACCCGGGCCGCCTCGGCGGCGATCGAGTCCGGCCGGGTGTACGGCAGCGCGGCGCGGCGCAGCTCCGCCTCCAGCTCCTCGTCCGACCAGCCGCGACCGAGGTCGGCCCCGGCCATCGGGATGGTCCGGTCACCGAGGTCGCGGGCGACGTGCAGGGCGGCGCCGAGCGCGGTGCCCGCGTCACCGGCCGCCGGCTGCACCCAGACGTTCCGGTACGGTCCCTCGGCGGCGATCCGGGCGTTGGCCACGCAGTTGAGCGCCACCCCGCCGGCCATGGCCAGGGTGGACGCCCCGCCCGAGGCGTCGTGCAGCCAGCGGGCCAGGTCGAGGATCACCTCCTCCAGCCGGGCCTGCACGCTGGCGGCCAGGTCGGCGTGGTCGCCGGTCATCTCCCCGTCGGCGGTGCGGGCCTTGGCCAGGCTGCCCCAGTCGATCGGCTCGATGGCGAAGCCGCCCTCCGGGGTGGCCCGCACCAGTTCGCGCAGCAGGCCGAGGTGCTTCGGCTCGCCGTACGAGGCCAGCGCCATCACCTTGTACTCGTCGCTGGAGTGCAGGAAGCCCAGGTGCCGGGTGAGGTCCTCGTAGAGCAGGCCGAGGGAGTGCGGCAGCTGCTGGGCGGCCAGCGGGCGCAGCAGCCCGTCGGCGTAGACGCCGGCCAGGTGGCTGGCCACCTCGCCGCGTCCGTCGAGGACGAGCACCGCCGTGTCGTCGCCGCCCGCCGGTGCGGCCAGCCCGGCCGACGCGGCGTGCGCCACGTGGTGCGGGACGAAGCGCACCTTGCCGGGGTCGAGGCCGGGCAGGGCGGCGGCCAGGAACTGCGGCGCGCGCTGGGCGTACTCGACGCGCAGCCAGTCCCAGGGGTCGGCCAGTCCGAGCGTCTCCGCCGGGCGGCACAGCCCGGGGTCGAACGAGTAGGCGACCGCGTCGAGGTCGTCGACGTCCAGTCCGGCGCTGGCCAGGCACCAGGCGGCGGAGAGTTCCGGCAGCTCCCACGCCGAGAAGGCGACCGGACGCTTGCCGTGCTTGCGGCGGCTGAACCGTTCCTCTTCGGCGGCAGCCACCACCCTGCCGTCGACCACCAGGGCGGCCGCCGGATCGTGGAAGATCGCGTTGATGCCAAGGACCCGCATGGGAAGGTCCCTACCCTCGGCTTCTCCGCCTAACCTCTAGATCATCGACTTCTCCTGAGGGGCCGCTCAGTCGGGTGTGGAGATTCGGGCGGGCGCCGGGGCGGCGCGTCGCCCCGGCGCCCGCCGGCCCGGCTCCGGTTCGGCGGACGTATCCCGTGGTCAGGCCCGGTCGTCGCGGAGCATGCCCGGGCCGAACACCTCGTAGGCGATCCGCTCCACCGGGACCCCGCGGCGCAGCAGGCCACCGCGGACCACGTTCATGAACGGCAGCGGCCCGCACAGGTGCACGTGCGCGTCGGGGGAGAGCGGGATCAGCTCCGGGTCGACCCGGCCGCCGGCCACCTCGGCGGTCGGCCCGGCCCGGTCGGCGTCGGTGACCTCCTCGTACCAGAGCGTGGTCCGCAGGTTGGGCAGCGCGGCGTGCAGGCGCGGCAGCTCGCCGCGGAAGGCGTGCGCGGCGCCGGCCCGGTCGGCGTGCACCAGCGTCACCGGGCGCTGCGGTTCGGTGGCGGCCAGGTGCTCCAGCGCGGCCATCGCCGGGGTCAGCCCGATGCCCGCGCTGACCAGCAGCAGCGGTCCGGACCCGGCGACCGCGCTGACCTCGCCGAAGGGCGGGCTGAGCCGGAGGGTGTCACCGACGGTGACCTGCTGGTGCAGGAAGGTGGAGACCATGCCGTCGGGGGCGCCGTCGGTGCCGCGCACCCGCTTGACGGTGATCCGCCAGTGGTCGGCGCCGGGGCGGCCGGAGAGGCTGTACTGCCGGATCTGCCGGCCGCGCCCGCCGTCCAGGTCGACCGCCACCGACGTGTACTGGCCGGGGGTGAAGGTGGGCACCGCGCCGCCGTCGACCGGGACCAGGGCGAACGAGACCACGTCGGGGGTCTCCCGCACCTTGTCGGCCACCCGCCAGTCGCGCCACACCGACTCGCCCTCGGCCAGCCCGGCGAGCGTGTAGAGGCGCGCCTCCCGGGCGATCAGCTCGCAGGCCAGCAGCCAGTACACCTCGTCCCAGGCCGCCGCCACCGCCGGGGTGACCGCCTCGCCCAGCACCTCGCCGACGGCGGCGAGCAGGTGCCGGCCGACGATCGTGTACTGGGTGGCGGTGATGCCCAGCGAGGCGTGCTTGTGCGCGATCCGGTCCAGGATCGGCCCCCACGGCACCGTCGAGCCGCCGGTCAGGTGCCCGGCGTACGCCACCACCGCGCCGGCCAGCGCGGCCTGCTGCGCCCCGGTCGCCTGGTTGCCCCGGTTGAACAGGTCCAGCAGTTCCGGGTGCGCCTCGAACATCCGCTGGTAGAACCGGCGGGTGATCGCCTCCCCGTGCGCTTCGACGGCGGGCAGGGTCGCCGTCACCACTGCTGCTGAGGACTCGGTGAGCACGAGTTGTCTCCTTCTCCGATGAACCGTTCGGGCCCGGCCAGCTAAACAAGCATTTGAGATACCTCTTCAGGGCCGAAGGTCCCGGGTCGCTGGTCGCCCGGATCACACTCCCGGCCCGTCCGGCCGTGGTCGGCGGCGTCCGCGCTGGCTAGGGTCGGGCGGGTGAGGCTCAACCGGTCCACCGACATGGCGCTGCGGATCGCCATGGCCGCCGCCGCGACGCCGCGCCGGACGACCGTCGAGGAGTTGGCCGGGCAGTTGGCGCTGCCGCGCAACCACGTGGCGAAGCTGGTCCAGCGGTTGCAGCGGCTCGGCGTGCTGGTCACCGTCCGGGGCCGGGCCGGCGGGGTGACGTTCGCCGAGGGTGGCGGGCGGCTCACCGTGGGGCAGGTCGTCCGGGCGTTCGAGGGTGAGGACGAGGTGGTCGACTGCGAGGCCCCGCCCTGCCCGCTGCGGGCGGCCTGCCGGCTGCGCGCCGAGCTGCGCCGCGCCCGGCAGGCGTTCCTCGCCGTGCTCGACGGCGTACGCCTCGACGACCTGGTCGCCGGCCCGGCCGGCCCGATCGTGCTCGCCCTCGGCGCGCCCCCGGCCGCGCCCGGCGTCCCCGCCGCACCCGTTGGGCCGGGCGTCCCGGCGACCTGCGCGGCGGCGGCCGGGAGCGAGGGGTAGGTCGACCGCGGGCGAGCGGCGCGCCCGGGTTGTTCCGGCGGGTCGCCCGGACGCGGACGAGGCCCCGCCGGGCGGCGGGGCCTCGTCGTCGCCGCGCCCGCGGGCCCGGGCGCGGCGGGTCAGGAGACGGTGATCGACCCGTTGGTGGCGCGGACGCAGGCCACCGCGCGGGCGCTGGTGGCGGCGGCGCCGCTCAGGCACTGCCCGAGCACCTGGTGCCCGGCCGCGTTCGGGTGCCACGACTCCTGGCATGTCTGGAAGTACGACACGCAGGTGTTGGCGATCCGCTGGATGGCGATCTTGTCCTTGCCGGCCAGGCTGGTGACGAAGACGCCGTTCGGCGGGGAGTCCTGGAGCCGGATCGGGGTGGCCAGCGCGCCGGTCGGGCTGGCCACCGACTCGCAGAGCCGGGCGCCGTCGAAGGCCCGCTGCACGTTGAGGTAGACCAGGTCGGCGCCGGGGAACTCGGCGGCCAGGGTGTCCCGGGTGGACCGCACCAGGGTGCCGAGGCCCTGCGAGAAGCGGTGGCCGGGCAGCAGGCTGGCCCGGTGGATCGGGCAGCCGGCCGCGTACCGCTCGGCGCCCAGGGCGCGGAACTTGTCCCGGGTGTCGTCCCGGCTGTCCTCGGTGTGGAACGTCGGGTCGAGGTCGAACGGCAGCGGGTTGGTGTAGTCCTGGAAGACGACCCGGTGCTGGCCGTCGGCGTCGATCTCGCGCAGGGTGGTCAGCAGCTGGCGTACGGCCGTGGTGGTCTCCGCGGTCGCGGCGCTCCACTGCGCGGCGGTGGCCAGGTCGGCGTCCGTGCAGGGCTCCTGCTCGACCGGTCCGCCGAGGTACGCCCAGAACTCCCACCAGCCGGTCCAGGCGTCCGCGATGAACCGGTTGGCGCACTTCTCGGCGACGTCGCCGAAGGTGAACGAGCTGTTGTTGGAGCCGAGCCCGAGCAGCACCAGGTCGATGTCGTGGGTCCGCCCGACCGCGCGCAGCTGGTCGAGCTGCGCGGCCACCTGCCGGCCGTTCGCCCGGGCCGAGGAGGCGGTGGCGATGTCGTGCGGCTGGCCGCCGGAGCAGGCGAGGTTGAACCGGTCCTGGATGCCCGGCAGGGTGGCCCGGTGCAGCGAGGCGTTCGCCGAGCGGTGGCAGAAGAACGCGTTGCTGTTCGGCGCCGTCCAGCCGGGGAAGGTCTGTGCGACGCCGTTGGCGTCCACCACCGGGGCGTACGCGCCGGCGCCCTCGCCGCTGATGAAGCTGTCGCCGATCGCGACGGCCGCGGTGGGCAGGGCCGCCGAGGCGGGCCCGGGCGGCGCCACGGCGGTGGCGAGCGCCGTCGTGGCGGCGGCCAGCGCGACCGCGACGACGGTACGACGGAACCTGGACATGGGTCCCCCATCCGACGATCGAAATATGAAAGATCCTCCGAGAGCGCGATCAGATCACCTCGGTGTGACGGCCGTCAATGGCCGGAAACATGATCCTTCGATGCGGGGCGGTCCCCGGGGCGGCGCCCCGGTCGTGCGGGCAGCCCGACCGGGGCGGACGTGACCGCCACGTCGGCGGTCCCGGCCCGGGGTGGGCGACTGGTGTGCGGCGCCCGTGCGCCGGTGGCGTCAGGCGGGGCGGTGGAACTCCGCACGCCAGCGGAGCACGCCCGACGGGTCCCGCAACTCCTCGACGCGGACCGGCGCGAGCCCGTTCCCGGCGAAGGCGTCGACCTCGCCGCGGGTGAGCGGCCAGGGCGGCGTGGCCGGCGGCTCCTCGTCGTCGGCCCGGCCGGCGGCGATCACCAGCAGCGTGCCGCCCGGCGCCACCAGGTCGGCGACCGCGCCGAACCCGGCGGCCCGGACCTCGGGTGGCAGCGCCTGCACGTTCATGCTCTCCACCACCAGGTCGAACCCGCGCCGCCAGGCGGCCGGCGGGTCGAGCAGGTCGGCCACCCGGTAGTCGACCGGCGAGCCCGGGTGCCGGTCCCGGGCGGTCCGGACCGCTGTCGGGGAGATGTCGAAGGCCACGGTGGCGAAACCGAGCCCGGCCACGTGCTCGGCGTCCCGGCCGTAGCCGCAGCCCACCACGGCCGCCCGCCGGCCGGCCCCGGTCAGCCCGCTCGCCGCGGTCCACCCGGCCAGCAGCCCGTGCGGGGCGTCCCGGTCCCACGGCACCGCCGCGTCGCCCCGCTCCGCCTCGGTGTAGAGCCGCTCGAACCAGCCGGTCGGGTCGCCCGCCGCGAGTGACTCGGCCGACAGCCGCCCGGTCGCCTCGTCCTCCCGCACGCCGCCTCCCCGCGCCGGCGCCCCACCGGGCGCGACCGTCGGCCAGCGTAGCGGTGCGGTGCCGTTCCGGCCGTCCCGGGCGGGAGCCGGAATCCGGCCGGCGTCCGCGGCGTTGCACTGCCGGGAGCGCGCCGAGCGCGTCTTCCGGAGCTTCCGGACCGCAGCCCGCGCCCCGCCCCGGCGGGTCGCGCGGGGTGCCACGGCGTTGTCGGAGCAGCGGGCTAGGCTCGCTGCGGCGCGCCGCGAGGGGGGCGACGTTCGCCGGTGAGCGGCACCACACCGCCGAGACCTGGGAGTACGACCAGTTGACCGCAGAGCCTGAGACCCTGTACGGGGCCGACGACCTCACGCACCTCGAGGGGCTGGACGCCGTCCGCAAGCGGCCCGGCATGTACATCGGCTCCACCGACAGCCGTGGCGTGGGTCACCTCGTCAACGAGATCCTCGACAACGCCACCGACGAGGGTGTCGCCGGTCACGCCCGCAAGGTCGAGGTGACGCTGCACGCCGACGGCTCGGTGCAGGTCGACGACGACGGCCGGGGCATCCCGACCGACGTGCACGCCCGCTCCGGCCTCTCCGGCGTCGAATTGGTGCTCACCCGGCTGCACGCCGGCGGCAAGTTCGGCGGCTCCGGCTACAAGACCTCCGGCGGCCTGCACGGCGTGGGCGCCTCGGCGGTCAACGCGCTCTCCCGCCGGTTCGACGTGACGGTCCGCCGGGGCGGCAAGGTCCACGCCATGTCGTTCCGGCACGGCGTGCCGGGGATCTTCGACGGCGACGGGCCGGACGCGCCGTTCACCGCCGGCCCGGGGCTCCAGGTCGTCGGCGCGATGAAGCGCGGCCAGCGCACCGGCACCTCCATCCGCTACTGGCACGACCCCCGCTACTTCGAGACCGGCGCGGCCCTGGACACCGAGGCCGTGCGGATGAAGCTGCGCAACACCGCCTTCCTGGTCCCCGGCGTGAGCTACCTGCTGCGCGACCACACCGGCGCCGAGCCGACCGAGGAGCGCTTCCACTTCCCCAACGGGCTGACCGACATGGTGGAGTTCCTCGCCCCGGCCGGTGACCGCCCGGTCTCCGGCACGCTGCTGGTCACCGGCGAGGGCAGCTACCGGGAGAACGCCGCCGACGCCAACGGCGTGATGCAGTCCAACGTGCAGCGACGGGCCGAGGTCGAGGTGGCCTTCCGCTGGGGCACCGGCTACGAGCGCACCGTCGAGTGCTTCACCAACACCATCCGCAACGCGCACGGCGGCACCCACCGCAAGGGCTTCGAGCGGGCCCTGGCGCGTACCCTCGCCGACGCCGTCCGCAACACCCGTGGCCTGCTCAAGGCCAAGGAGGATCCGCCCACCCTGGACGACGTCCTGGAGGGGATGACCGCGGTGGTGCACGTGCGGATCCCCGAGCCGCAGTTCACCTCGCAGACCAAGGACGAACTCTCCACCGCCGGCATCACCAAGGTGATCCAGTCCCTGGTCGAGCAGCACGTCAAGGCCTGGCTGGACGACCGGCGCAGCAAGGCCGAGGCCCGCACGGTGCTCCAGAAGATCGTCGACGCGGCCCGGGTGCGGCTGACCCAGAAGCAGCAGAAGGACGCCGCCCGGCGCAAGACCGCCCTGGAGGGCGCGTCGATGCCGGCCAAGCTGGTCGACTGCCGGGCCGCGGGGATCGAGCGCAGCGAACTGTTCATCGTGGAGGGCGACAGCGCGCTGGGCACCGGCCGCCTGGCCCGCTCGGCCGAATACCAGGCGCTGCTGCCCATCCGGGGCAAGATCCTCAACGTGCAGAAGGCCAACCTCCAGCAGGTGCTGGACAACGCCGAGTGCGCCGCCATCGTGCAGGTGCTCGGCGCCGGCTCCGGGCGCACCTTCGACCTGTCCGCGCTGCGTTACGGCCGCGTACTGATCATGGCGGACGCCGACGTGGACGGCGCGCACATCCGGACGCTGCTGATCACGCTCTTCGCCCGCTACATGCGGCCGCTGATCGAGGCCGGCCGGCTCTACGCCGCGATGCCGCCCCTGCACAAGATCACCACCAAGGGCCGCAACCCGGAGACGTTCTACACCTACACCCAGGCCGAGATGGCGGCGACGGTGCGCAGGCTGGAGAAGGCCGGCAAGCAGATCGTCACTCCGATCCCACGGTTCAAGGGTCTCGGCGAGATGGACGCCGACGAGCTCTGGGAGACCACCATGAACCCGGCCACCCGGTCGGTCCGCCGGATCACCCTCGACGACGTCGACGCCGCCGAGCGGATCCTCGACCTGCTGATGGGGGAGAAGGTCGAACCGCGTCGCAACTGGCTGATCGACTCGGCCGACCTGGTCGACCGGGAGGCGATCGACGCATGAACACGTCAGTACGAGGGGAGGGCTGAGCGATGGCACGCCGCAAGGACACCAAGGTCGACCATTCCGCGTTCGACCAGGCCGGTGCCCGGGTCATCGACAACTCGCTGGTCGCCGAGGTCTCCGACTCCTACCTGGAGTACGCCTTCTCGGTGATCCACTCCCGGGCCCTGCCGGACGCCCGCGACGGCCTCAAGCCGGTGCACCGGCGCATCCTCTGGTCGATGTACGAGCAGGGACACCGCCCCGACCGCGGCCACGTGAAGTCGGCCCGGATCGTCGGCGACGTCATGGGTAAGTACCATCCGCACGGCGACACCGCGATCTACGACGCGATGGTCCGGCTGGCCCAGGACTTTTCCCTCAACGTGCCGCTCATCGACGGGCACGGCAACTTCGGCTCCCCGGACGACGGCCCGGCCGCCGCCCGTTACACCGAGGCCCGGATGTCCCGCGAGGCGATGCTGCTCGTCGGCGAGCTGGGCGAGGACACCGTCGACGTCGAGCCGAACTACGACGGCTCGCTGACCCAGCCCACCGTGCTGCCCGCCGCCTTCCCCAACCTGCTGGTCAACGGCGCGTCCGGGATCGCGGTCGGGATGGCGACCAACATGATCCCGCACAACCTCGCCGAGGTGGTCCAGGCCGCCCGCTGGCTGATCAACCACCCGGACGCCACGCTCGACAAGCTGATGGAGTTCGTGCCCGGCCCCGACCTGCCCACCGGCGGCCTGCTGCTCGGCCTGGACGAGGTCCGCCGGGCCTACGAGACCGGGCGGGGCGTGGTCCGGATGCGCGGCAAGGTGGAGATCGGCCCGCTGGAGGGCAGCCGGGGCCGGCAGGCGATCACGGTGGTCGAGCTGCCCTACGGCGTCGGCGCCGAGAAGGTGATCGCGGCGATCACGAACGAGGTCACCAAGACCAAGCGGCTCACCGGCATCGCCGACGTCAAGGACCTCACCGACCGGGAGAGCGGCACCCGGCTGGTCATCGAGTGCAAGGTCGGCGTCAACCCGCAGGCCCTGCTCGCCGACCTCTACCGGCTGACCCCGCTGGAGCAGTCCTTCGGCGTCAACAACCTGGTGCTGGTCGACGGGCAGCCGCAGACCCTCGGGCTGAAGGCGCTGCTGGAGGTCTTCCTGGCCCACCGCTACGAGGTGGTGACCCGGCGCAGCTCGTACCGGCGGCGCAAGCGCGAGGAGCGGCTGCACCTGGTCGACGGCCTGCTGATCGCGTTGCTCGACATCGACAAGGTGGTCAAGCTGATCCGGGGCAGCGAGGACGCGCAGGCGGCCAAGGACGGGCTGATGCGGCGGTTCAAGCTCTCCGAGATCCAGGCGACCTACATCCTGGACACTCCGCTGCGCCGGCTCACCAAGTACGACCGGATCGAGCTGGAGGCCGAGCAGGAGAAGCTGCGCACCGAGATCGCCGAGCTGTCCCGGATCCTCGACGACCCGAAGGTGCTCCGGAAGCTCGTCTCCGACGAACTGGCCGCGGTGGTGAAGCAGTTCGGCACCGCCCGGCGGACCACCCTGGTCGACGGCGACCTCAAGGAGGTATTGGCGGCGTCCGCGCCGGCCGGCCCGCTGGAGGTGGCCGACGATCCGTGCCAGGTGATCCTCTCCGCGACCGGGCTGGTCGCCCGGACCGCTGCCGAGTCGGAGGAGGCGGCCGAGGGGCGGCGCCGGCACGGCCGGGTCAAGCACGACGCGGTACGCGCCGTGGTGCACACCACCGCCCGGGGCCGGGTGCTGCTGGTGACCAGCGCCGGCCGGGCGTTCAAGATCGACGTGCTGCCGCTGCCGGTGCTGCCCGAGCAGGCCGGCACGGTGTCGCTGCGCGGCGGCATGTCGGCCGCCGAACTGGTGCCGCTGGCCGCCGGCGAGACGGTGGTCGGCCTGGCGCCGCTCGGCCCGACGGCCGAGGGCTCGCCGGGGCTGGCGCTCGGCACCCGGCAGGGCGTGGTGAAGGTCTGCGCGCCGGACTGGCCGGTCCGCTCGGACGAGTTCGAGGTGATCGGGCTGCGCGAGGGCGACGAGGTGGTGGGCGCGACCTGGCTCACCGACGGGGCCGAGACGCTCACCTTCGTCACCTCGGAGGCGTCGCTGCTGCGCTTCCCGGCCGGGCTGGTGCGCCCGCAGGGCCTCAAGGGCGGCGGCATGGCCGGCATCAACCTGCCGGCCGGCGCGCGGGTGGTGTTCTTCGGCGCGGTGCGCACCGACGACCCGAAGCACGGTGAGCCGATGGTGGTCACCTCCACCGGGGCGACGGTGAAGGTGACGCCGTTCAAGGCGTACCCGGCGAAGGGGCGGGCGACCGGCGGGGTGCGCGCCCAGCGGTTCCTCAAGGGCGAGACCGACGTGGTGGTCGCCTGGGTCGGCCCGCGCCCGGTGGGCGCCACGGCCAACGGCGAGCCGGTGGAGCTGCCGGCGGCCGACCCGCGCCGCGACGGCTCCGGCTTCGCCGTCATGCTCGGCCCCACCGTCATCGGCCACCAGATCGAACGCGACTGACCCGGACGCGAAAGGGCCCGGCTACTCACCCAGCCACCCCCGCCCCCTCACCCGCCCCCGCCCCCGCCCTCCCCCGCCCCCGGGCACCCCGACGATCATGAGGTTGACGGCGTGGAACCGGACATCTCGCACCGCCAACCTCATGATCAACGGGGTTCACCGGCCGGCCCGGGGGGGTGGGGGGTGGGGGGGTGGGGGGTCAGGGTTCGGGTTGGGGGGTGGGGCGGGGTTCGGGGGTGGTGCCGCGGAGGCGGGCGATCAGGCGCATGCCGTGGTAGATGACCAGGGCGGCGGCGGTGCCGAGGGCGATGCCGTTGAACGACAGGTCGCCGGCGGTGAGCGTGTAGTTCGCCGCGCCGACGATCACCGCGACCGCCGCGGTGAGCAGGTTCACCGGGTCGTGGAAGTCCACCCGGTTCTCGATCCAGATCCGCGCGCCGAGGATGGCGATCAGCCCGTACAGCGCGGTGGTGGCGCCGCCCAGCACGCCGGCCGGCACGGTGAGGATCAGCGCGCCGAACTTCGGGCTCAGCCCGAGCAGCACCGCCGCCAGCCCGGCCACCCAGTACGCGGCGGTCGAGTAGACCCGGGTCGCCGCCATCACGCCGATGTTCTCCGCGTACGTGGTGGTGCCGGAGCCGCCGCCGGAACCGGCCAGCACGGTGGCCAGCCCGTCGCCGAGGAACGCCCGCCCCATGTCCCGGTCCAGGTTGCGCCCGGTCATCGCGGCGACCGCCTTGACGTGGCCGGCGTTCTCCGCGATCAGCACCAGGATCACCGGGATCACCAGCACGACGGCGCGCAGGCTGAAGCTCGGCGCGTGGAAGTCCGGCAGGCCGATCCACGCGGCGTCCCGCAGCCCGTCGACCGCCTTCGGGTCGAGGTCGCCGAGCAGCGCCGCGAGCAGCCAGCCGACCACCACACCGAGCAGAATGGACAGCCGGGCCAGGAAGCCCCGGAAGGCGACCGTGGCGAGCAGGATGGCGACCAGGGTGACCACCGCGATCAGCGGCTGGGCCTTCACCCCGGTGCCGCTGCCGCCGCCGTCCCAGGCGACCGGGGCGAGGTTCAGGCCGATCAGCGCGACGATCGCGCCGGTGACCACGGGCGGCATCAGCGCGTCGATCCAGCGCGAGCCGGCCAGTTGCACCACCAGCCCGACCACGGCCAGCGCGGCGCCGGCCACCAGGATGCCGCCGAGCGCCGGCCCGATGTCGCCGCCGGCCTTGGCCGCGAGCACCGGCGCGATGAAGGCGAACGACGAGCCGAGGTACGACGGCAGCCGGTTGCCGGTGATCAGCAGGAACAGCAGCGTGCCCAGGCCGGAGAAGAAGAGCGTGGTGGCCGGCGGGAAGCCGGTGATCAGCGGCACCGTGAAGGTGGCGCCGAACATCGCCACCACGTGCTGCACGCCGACGCCGAGGGTGCGCGGCCAGGAGAGTCGTTCGTCGGGGTGCACCACGTCGCCGGGGCGGATGGACCGGCCGTCGCCGTGCAGGGACCACGGGGACCAGCGGGATCGCGGCTCGGTGGAGGACTGGGTCATGGAGCGCCCTTCGCGTCGAGGGTGGCGGCGGGGGCGTGAGGGACCCTGAGCGTTGATTCTGACATGGCCAGTGGTGCTGCCACGCGGGGCCCGGTCCGTCTAGAATCGAGCGGCCTGTCGCCGTCGATGGCCCGTGTGCGCCGCGAAGCACACCCCTGCAATGCTCGATCTGCACCACGGCGGAGTCGCCGTAGCGGCATGAGCCCCGCCATCCGGGTCCGGCCCCGCCGCGAGTTGCGGGCCGCCCGCCGCCCCCGTCCGCACCGCTGCTGGGGCCACCTGGTCGCCGCCCCGCTCTGGCCGATGCACGGCGCCAACCTGGGCACCCTGTTGCGCACCTGCGACGCCGTGGGCGCCTGCCTGGCCGTGCCGCCGTTCCGGTGGGTCGACGAGGCGGTCGCCCGGGGCAACACGCTGCGCCGGCCGGGCTGCGTGCACCGGATCGGCAGCCCGCTGCGCTGGCTGGCCGCCGAGCGGGCCGCCGGCAGCCGGATCCTCGGGGTGGAGTTGGCCGACGAGGCGATCCGCCTCGGCGACCTGCCCGCCGCGCGCGGCCGTACCGTCGTGGTGCTGGGGCACGAGGCCACCGGCATCCCGCCGGAGGCGCTCGACGCCCTGGACGCGGCCGTGGAGATCCCGATGGTCGGCGGCGGGATGAGCCTGAACGTCGCCGTTGCCGGCTCGCTGGTGCTCTACAAGCTCGCCGGTCTGCTGTGAGGAGCGCCGGTGGGGCTCAGGCCACGCCGGCGGGGCGGAACTGCACGCTGACCCGGGGGCCGACCGGCCGGGCGGTCTTCGGGATGGCGTGCTCCCAGGTGCGCTGGCAGGAGCCGCCCATCACGATCAGGTCGCCGTGCCCGAGCGGGAAGCGCAGGCTGGCCCCGCCACCGCGCGGGCGGAGCAGCAGCGGCCGGGGCGAGCCGAACGAGACGATGGCGACCATCGTGTCGCTGTGCGCGGACCGGCCCAGCGTGTCGCCGTGCCAGGCCACGCTGTCGCGCCCGGTGCGGTAGAGGCACATGCCGGCGGTGACGAACGGCTCGCCCAGCTCCGGCGCGTAGTGCCGGGTCAGCGTCTCGCGCGCCTCGGTGAGCACCGGATGGGGCAACTCCCGGCCGCCGGCGTACCAGCAGAGCAGGCGGGGCACGTCCACCTCGGCGTCGTACATGGTGCGCCGCTCGGCCCGCCACGGCACCTCCCGCAGCAGCGTGTCGAGCACCTGGTCGGAGCCGCGCACCCAGCCGGGCAGGTGGTCGACCCAGGCGCCCCGGCTGAGCACGTGCCGGCGCAGCTCGCCGGCGAGCGGCCCGAGCGCCGGCCCGGCGTCGGTGAGGTCGAGCATCGAGGGCTGGTAGGCGGCCTGCGACATGCCCGCACCCTACCAGGCTCTTCGTACAGGCGTACGACTAACGGGGGGTGGTGGCGGGGGCGGCGACCGCGGCGAGCACCGCGTCGGCGACCCGGGCCCGGCCGTGCCCGTCGACCGCGGCCCAGGCCCGGGCGGAGAGCGCGGCGCGGTGCGCCGGCGAGGTGAGCAGCCCGCGCAGGATCCGGGCCGCCGCGGCGCGGGCCGCGCGGCCGGCCACCCCGGGGCCGGTCAGCGCCGGCAGCTCGCCGAGGCCGGCGGCGAGCCGGTGGGCCACCACCCGGCGGTACGACTCGCGCTGGTTGTCCACCACGCAGACCAGCGCGGCCGGCGCGCCCAGGCAGCACAGCTCCCAGGTGGAGGTGCCGGCGGCGCTGACCACCAGGTCGGCCGCGCCGATCAGGGCGGGCAGCTCGTCGGTGGGCGGCACCGGGTGCAGCGCCTGCCCGCGTCCCGGCGTCACCGCCGCGAGGTCCGCCGCCACCTCGGGACGGCCGACCACGACGGTGAGGTCCATCGGGTGCCCGGTGGCGACGAGCACCCGGGCCAGCACCGGGGCGGCGCCGACCGCGTCGGTGCCGCCGAAGAAGGCCAGCACCCGGGCGCGGCCCACCGCCGTCGCGGGCCGGGGTGCCGCCGGCCGGGCAGCCAGCACCGAGTCTCGCAGCAGGGCGTACGCGCTGCCGGCGAGCAGCCGCCCGGCCGGCGCGACGGTCCGGGCGCCGAAGTTCTGGTCCAGGTAGAGGTCGGCGTCCTGCCCCCGGGTGTCGCCGTCGACGACGGCCAGGGTCAGCACCCCCGCCGCGCGCAGCGCGCCCGCCCCGGCCGGGTCCAGCTCGTAGGAGTCGAGCACCATCACGTCCAGCCGGTGCCGGCGCGCGGCGGCGACCAGGTCGGCGGGGGTCTCCGGGCCGGGACGCAGCGGGATGCCCCGGGCGGCGAGCTGGGTGGCCGCCCAGCCGACCCGGTCGACCGAGCCGAACAGCTCCACGGTGGCGCCCCGGGCCAGGAACTCCTCGCCCAGCGCCAGGCAGCGGACCAGGTGACCGACGCCGCGGCTCGGCCCGGCGTCGCAGCGCAGCCCGACTCGTACCGTGCTCAGGACTCCTCCAGCCGCTTCTGCCGGACCCCGGCGTTGAGGGCGCGCAGCGCCGGCTGCCCGTCGAGCCAGTCGGCGAGCTTCGCCAGCGGCACGCTGACGTCTCCGAAATGGTCGGTCACCGCCCGCATCAGCCGCCAGTCCTGCTCGGTGTCGAGGGTGAGCCGCAGCCCCGAGCGGTCCGGCGTGAGGGTCACCCCGAGCACCCGGAACAGCTCCGGGTGGGTGTACGCGTACGAGGTGACGTGCACCCGGTGGTGGCCGCTGGCGAGCCGGTCCAGGGCGTCCAGCGCCCCGGCCCGGACGATCTCGACGTCCAGCCCGCGGGGCAGCGTACGGGCGATCGAGGTGCTGGCGTAGTCGAGTCCGGGCACCGCCCGGTAGACCCCGGCCACCAGCGCGACGATCTCCGGGTCCAGCAGCGGGCAGTCGGCGGTGAACCGCATGACCGCGTCGCCGGGGTGCGCCCGCAGCGCGCCGACGAACCGGGTCAGCACGTCGTCGACCGGCCCCCGGTGGCAGGGCACGCCGAGCCGGTCGCACTCGGCGACCACCGCGTCGTCGGCCGGGTCGGTGCTGGTGGCCACCACCAGGTCGGCGAGGACGCCGCTGTCGGTGGCGGCCCGGACCACCCGGCCGAGCACGCTGCGCCCGGCGAGCGGCCGGAGCACCTTGCCGGGCAGCCGGGACGAACCCATCCGGGCCTGCACGATGCCGACGATCCGCGGCCCCGCCCCGACCCGCGCCGCCGTGCCGGCCCGCGCCGCTGCGCTGGCCTGGGCTACCGGGCTGCCGGCACCCGCTGCCGAACCGGCGGGCGGTGACGTCCGCTCCGGGGCGGTCACTGCTGCTCCTCCTGCCGGGTGCCCAACGCCGCGCGGGCCCGGCGTTTCGCGGCCCGGGCGCCCCGCTTGGCCAGCCGGGCCGGGGTGATGGCCAGCCGGCCCACCCGGTAGCTGAGCGAGCCGCTGAGCAGCTGGATCGTCGCGTCGGCCCGGCGCAGCGCCCGCTCCCGCGAGGTGAGCAGCTCCTCGGTCCACTTCAGCAGCGCGCCGAGCCGGGTCAGCTCGTCGCGCTGGCGCAGCCACGCCTCGCGCAGCTGCTGGTAGCTGCGCGGCCCCGACGGCGGGTCGGTGGGCTCGACCGCCCGCAGCTCGCCGGCGAGGGCCACCCGCCGGTCGCTGTCCAGCCCGTGCAGCGCGGCGGTGACCGCGGCCTCGGTCTCCACCGCCGCGTCGACGGTGGCCCGGCTCAGGTCGTGCCCGGCCAGGCCGCCGAGCACGATGGTCAGCCCCGCCACGTCCAGGGTGGACGGCCACGGGTGGGCGTACCCGCCGGTGAGCAGCTCGGTGGCGAACCGCCACAGCGCCCGGGCCAGCACCACCGGGCCGGGCAGCGGCTCGGCGGCCCGCCAGCTCGGGTCGAGCACCGCGTACCGGTCGCCGGCGAGCACGACGTTGTCCACCCCGGCCAACGCCACCGCGCCGGCGAGCCGGCCGTCGGGGCCGGCCTGGCCGGCGAGCCAGGCCGCGTACCCGCGCAGCAGCCGGCGCAGCCCGTCCAGGTCACGGCGCAGGCAGCCGTCGAGCAGCAGGGTGCGCAGCAGGCGGCCCTCGGCGACCGGGCCGGTCAGCTCCGCCGGGTCCCGGTAGGCGGCCTCCCGGGTGGCGTACGGCGCCGCCGGCCCGCCCCGGTCGGCCGGCCGGTCAGCCCGCCAGCGCCACCCCTCGGGCGCGTCCACCACCTCCACCACGCCCACCCCCGGCGGGCCGGTCTGCACCAGCGCCACCGGCAGGTCGGGCCGGTCCCCGGCGGCCGGCCGGTCGGGGCCGGTGGCCTTGCGGGCGAGCACCAGCCAACCCGGCGCGAGGTCGGCGGCCCGACCGGCGTGCAGCGCGTCGACCGCCAGCCGGGCCGGGTCCCGCAGCACCTCGCGGCCGGCGAAGCCGCCGGCGCAGGCGCCGTGCAGCACCGCGTCGAACAACCCCGAGTCGGTCCGCCGGGCCAGCGCGGCGGCGTCCAGCAGCGCGGTGGTCGCGTCCGGCCGCGGGTACGCGGCGAAGCAGGTGTCGGCGTCCAGCCCGGCGCCGGCCAGCCGGTCGCGGAGCCGGTCGAGGTTGGCCGGGTACGCCGCGTCGAGCACCCCACCCACCGTCCAGGCGGAGTCCTCCCGGGCGGCGTACCAGGGCGAGGCGGCGACCAGCCGGTGCACCCCGAGCGGGTTGTCCAGCCGCAGCAGCAGGTCACCGCCGGGGCGCAGCGCGGCCACCAGGCGCGCCAGCACCCCGGCCCAGCCCAGCCGGGGGCCCTCGACCGACTCCACCGCGTCCAGCCCGGCCGCCGCGACGACCACGTCGTACGGCCCGTCGTCGGGCAGCCCGGCCGGTCCGCCCACCACCACCCGGGTCGCCCGGTCGGCCAGCGCCACCCCGTCCGGGTAGCTGCGCAGCAGGCAGGTCACCTCGGCGTGGGCCAGCCGGTCGAGCAGCGCCGGGTCGTGCGGGCCGGCGAGCAGCACCCGGGCCCCGGCGGGCACCACCCGGGCGACCAGCGCGGCCAGCGGACCGCCGGTGGCGAGGCGGACCGCCGGCAGGTCGGACCAGGCCAGCATCTCCCCGCCGGGCAGCGCGACCGGGGGCGCCGTGTCAGTGGTCAACTCGTCTCCTCCTGCGGGTGCGCCCAGCCGAGCAGTTCACGCAGCGCGGCCGGCGGCAAGCGGTGGTCGGTGCCCAGTTCGGCCCGGGCGATCTCGACGGCGGTCGGCAGGTGCACCGACGCGCCGTGCAGCTCGGGCCACTGGCGGCGGATCCGGGCGGTCCCGCCGAAGGTGGGGTCCTCGTCGGCCAGCACCATCGGGTCGCCGTAGACCGCCGGTTCGCAGCCGGCGGCGATGCCGTAGAAGATGGCGCTGGTCAACCGGTTCGACGCCACCCGGCGGTGCCGGCGCAGTTCGGTGAGCTGCTTGTCCAGGAAGAGCGGGTCGGTGTCCCGCCACCAGTGGCCGCGGTAGCCGTGGCAGATGACCCGGAACCCGGCGTTCTCGTAGAGCCGGCGCACCCGGCGCATCCGGTGCTCGTGCCAGTAGAGGCAGACGGTGACCGGGCCCGGTTCGGTGGCCCGGATCAGCGCGATGAGCTCGCGGTGGTTGCCCTTGACGTGCTGGCCCTCCCAGCCGTGGAACGGGTACCAGATGGTTCCCTCCCGTTCCCGCTCCGGCGGGTCCTCGGGCCGCAGCGCCAGCAGGTACGCGAACGGCGCCCCGATCACCGTGACGTTGCGCCGCCCCACCGACCAGGCCCGGCGGCGGGTCTGCTCGGACCAGAGCAGGCTCGGGGTGCGCTCGGCGTACGGGTGGCCGGGGGCGAGGCCGTCGCCGATGTTCCAGCCGTGCTGGACGTACCCGTTGATCCGCGGCGGGTGGCCGTCGCCGAGGCCGGCGTAGCGGGCCAGCACGTGGGCATGGCCGTAGAAGTGGTTGGCGTGGTGCATCGGTCGTCCCTCAGGCGGCGGTCCGTGCCGGGACGCCGCGCAGTGCCGCGTCCAGCGCGTCGATCACCCGGTCCTGGTCGCTGTCGGTGAGGTCGGGGAAGAGCGGCAGGGACAGCTGCTCGGCGTAGAACGACTCGGCCACCGGGCAGGAGCCCCGCCGGTAGCCGAGGTCGGCGAAGGCCGGGTGCCAGTGCATCGGGATGTAGTTGACCTGCACCCCGATGCCGGCGGCGCGCATCCGGTCGTACACCTCGCGGCGGCGGCCGTCGAGCACCCGGATCGGGTAGAGGTGCCAGGCCGGCTGGGCCCAGGCCCGCCGGCCGGGGATCCGTACCCCGGGCAGGTCGGCCAGCGCCGCGTCGTAGCGGGCGACCAGCCGGGCCCGGCGGGCGAGGAAGTCGTCGAGCCGGCGCAGCTGGCTGCGGCCGAGCGCGCAGAGCACGTCCGGCAGCCGGTAGTTCAGCCCGAACTCGTGCACCTCCTGGTGCCAGCCGCCCTCGTCCGGCCAGCGCTGCTCGGCGCGCTCGCGGACCAGCCCGATGTTGCGGAAGCGGCGGGCCCGCTTCAGCAGCTCGGGATCGGTGCTGGCGACCGCGCCGCCCTCGGCGGTGGTCAGGTTCTTGGTGGGGAAGAAGGAGAAGGTGGTCAGGTTGGCCAGCGACCCGACCGGCCGGTCCCGGTAGGTGGCCCCGATCGAGTGCGCCGCGTCGGCCAGCAGCAGCGCGTCCGAGCCGGCCAGCGCGGACCGCAGGGCATCGTAGTCGGCCGGGTGGCCGGCGTAGTCCACGGCGGACACCACCCGGGTGCGCGCCGTCGTCGCGGCGGCCACCGCCGCCGGGTCGAGGGTGTACGTCTCCTCCTCGACGTCGGCGAAGACGATCCGCGCGCCGAGCAGGGCGGCGCTGCTGGCGGTCGCCACGAAGGTCATCGGCGGCACCACCACCTCGTCGCCGGGGCCGACGCCGGCCGCCGCGTACGCCACGTGCAGCGCCGCGGTGCCGTTGGAGACGGCGGCGCAGCCGGCACCGCCGGTCCACGCCGCCAGGTCGGCCTCGAACCCCGCGACCTGCGGGCCGGTGGTGAGCCAGTCGCTGCGCAGGGCGGCGACCACCGCTGCGACGTCGTCGTCGGTGACCGACTGCCGGCCGTACGGGAGCATCACGCCGCGACGCCGAGCATGTCGCGCAGCTGCGCCACGCTGAGCCACTCGTCGTTGCCGTCCGACTGGTACGCGAACCCGTCCGGCACCGGCTCGCAGTCGACCGGCGGCTGGTAGCCCCAGGTCGCGATGGTGGGCTGCACGATGAACCGGTCCCGGGCGCGCAGCGTCCGCCGGCTGTCGTCCGGGGCGATCATCTCCTCGTGCAGCTTCTCGCCCGGCCGGATGCCGATCTCGTGCGTGGTCGCGTCCGGGGCGACCGCCTCGACCAGGTCGAGGATCCGCATGCTGGGGATCCGCGGCACGAACAGCTCGCCGCCCTGCATCTGGTCGAAGGAGTCCAGGACGAACTGGACCGCCTGGTCGAGGGTGATCCAGAAGCGGGTCATCCGCTTGTCGGTGATCGGCAGGCTCTTGCCCTCGGCGGCCAGCCGGCGGAACAGCGGCACCACCGAGCCGCGGCTGCCCACCACGTTGCCGTAGCGCACCACGGCGAACCGGGTCGGGTGGTGGGCGGCGTAGTGGTTGGCGGAGACGAAGAGCTTGTCGCCGACCAGCTTGGTGGCCCCGTAGAGGTTGATCGGGCTGGACGCCTTGTCGGTGGAGAGCGCGATGACCTTCTTGACGCCGGCCTCGATCGCGGCGTCCACCACGTGCTGCGAGCCGGTGATGTTGGTGGCGATGAACTCCGACGGGTTGTACTCGGCGGTGTCCACCTGCTTCAGGGCGGCGGCGTGCACCACGTGGTCCACCCCGTGCATCGCCCGGGTCAGCCGGTGCCGGTCCCGTACGTCGCCGATGAACCAGCGCAGCCGCGGGTCGTCGCCGAGCTGCTGGCGCAGCTCGTACTGCTTGAGCTCGTCGCGGGAGAACACCACCACCCGGGCCGGGTCGGCCTCGGCCAGGACGTGCCGCAGGAAGGTCCGGCCGAAGGAACCCGTTCCTCCGGTGACCAGAATGGACGAACCATTCAACTCGCTCACTGTGGTGCTCCCGTGTCCGTGGATGATCCGGCGGCCCTCGGGCGGCCGACCGGATCGGAACGCTAGACCCGGCGGGTTAACGCACCGACGCCCGCGGATGAACCGCTCGGGCTGGCGCCGTTAATGCCGGGCACCGGGCAGGCGAACACTTCCGCCCAGCTCAGCGGCGGGCTGACCGGGCCGGATGGGGGCCGTTACAGTGGCGGCGCGCGAGGCGACCCGACGACCGTACGGGCCGGGTCGCCCGCGCTTTCCCACGCCGCCGCGCCGGGTCGTCCGGTGCTCGCGGCCCATCCACACGTCGTCCGGCGGGTTCGCCGCGGGCACGCGCGCGGCCGGCGCCGGCGACGGGAGCAGGAGACGCGATGGCTACCGGCAGCGACGTGACCCGGCGGCCGGCGTCCCGGGCGGGGACGACCGCGGAGGGTACGCCGACCGCGCCCGGCGTCGCGGCGGGCGGCCCGACCCACCCGGCGCCGGACGGTGGCGCCCCGGCGGGCGCGGTTCCGGACGGGGCCCCGGCCGGCCGGCGCTGGGTGGTGCCGGTGCTGCTGGTCGCCGGGTGGCTGCTCGGCGTCGGCTGGCGGATGTGGCTCGGCCGGCACATCGAGCTGCCGATCGCGCACACCGACGAGGACAGCTACCTCAACACCGCCCGCGCGCTGGCCGGCGGGCCCGGCGGCTTCAGCAGCGAGAACGGGCCGCTGCGCCGGGTCGGCTACCCGATGCTGATCAGCCCGGCGTTCCTCGGCGACCGCGACTTCACCGACAGCTACCGGCTGGTGCAACTGATCAACGCGCTGGTCAACGCGGCCCTCTTCCCGCTGTCGTACCTGCTGGCCCGGCGGCTGCTCGGGCTGCGCCGGTGGTACGCCCTCGCTGCCGCCGCGGCCGCGGCCACCCTGCCGGCGGCGGTCTTCTACGCCACCGTCGCGATGATCGACGCGGTGCTGGCTCCGCTGCTGGTCGGCTGGCTGCTCGCCGTGCACCGCTGGGTACGCCGACCCGGCCCGCTCGCCGCCGCCACCGTCGGGGCGCTGGCCGGGGCGTTCCACCTGCTGCACTCGCGCGGGCTGGTCATCGTGGCCGTGCACGCCGGGCTGGTCCTGCTGCTGCTGGCCCGCCGCCGGATCCGGCCCGGCGCGGTGCTGGCCGCGCTGCTGCCGGTACTGGCCCTGGCGCTGGTGAACGAGGCGGGCATCCGGCTGCTCGGGGACCGGGTCTACCTGCTCGGCGACCCGCCCGGCGGCGGCACGCTGCGGGCGGTCGCCTCCGGCCAGGGGCTGCTGCGGCTCGGCGCCGCGGTCGGCACCCAGCTGTGGTACCTGGTGGTGATCACGTTCGGGCTGGCCGGGGTGGCCTGGGCCGCCGCGGTACGGCACCTGCGCCGGCCGGGTGGCGACGACGCGCTCCGCTGGACCCTCGGCGTCGCGCTGGTCACTACCGTCGGGGTGGCCGGTGGCGCGTCGGTGATCCTGGCCGGCATCACCGGCAAGCCCCTCGACGCGATCTACGGCCGGTACGTGCAGATGCTCGCCCCGTTCTGGCTGCTGGTCGGGGTTGGCGTGCTGCTCGCCGCCGGGCGCCGGGAGGCGGTGCGCCGGGCCGGCGTCGCCGTCGGCCTGCTGGTGGCCGGCGCCGCGCTGATCGCCGCCCGGCTGGCGTACGTGGACAGTCGCGGCCACCAACTGCGCTACGGCGGCTTCAGCGCGCCGGACCTGATGGCGCTCACCGGCGGCTGGCGGGAACTGCGCCCGCTCGCCGGGGCGCTGGTGGGGGTGGCCGGCTGCGTGCTGCTCGTCGCGGCGCTGCGGGTGCCCCGGCTGCGGGTGCCGGTGCTGGTCGCGCTCGTCGTGGTCAACGTGGGCACCATGCAGGTGATCACGCAGCGGCTGGTCGAGCCGATGGTGGCCGCGACCGAACCGACCCCCCGGGTGGCCGACCTGGGCGTACGCCCGGGGGATCGGGTCTACGCCTCGGTCGGGGTGCACTACATCCTGCGGTTCAACCTCAGTCACCAGGTCACCTGGACCGACGTGCGGTGGTTCGACGACCGGCCGCCCGCCGCCGCCGACGTGGTCCTCGCCCGCTGGGCCCCGGGCCAGCCGGACGACTGGGACGGCGGCCGCCACGGGTTCGTCCGGCTCGGCGGCAACCCGGCGCAGCACTGGGCCGCCTGGCGGCGCGGCTGAACCGACGTCGTTCCGACAATTCCCGGCGCTTCTCCTCGGGTCGGGTTAACGGCGGATAGCCGGCCGGGCGACGGCTGGTGAAAACGGAACGCACAATTGTCGTACGGCCGCCGGAATGTCAGCGGAGACGGCGGTCGGACCGGTCGAGGGAAATCGGGATGACGGTGATTTCCCGGCCGTCGGAAAGCTCGTCGCGGGGGGTGCCCTCGACGAACCGGAACCGGCGGTTCATCTGCCGCACAACGGTGTTGTGGGCGAGCACCTCGCCGTCGAGCCGGTCGAGCCCGAGCACGTCGAAGGCGTGGTCGACCGCCTCCCGCATGATCTCCAGCCAGGCGGGCAGCGTCTCGCCGCGCTCGGCCAGCCCCTCCGCGTCCAGGTAGAAGCCCCACGACCCGGTCCTGGGGCCGGTCAGGCGCAGGTCGAAGAAGGTCACCACGCCGCACGGCCGGCCGTCGCGGACGTACACCAGCACCCGCCGGGACTCGTCGGCCCGCACCCCGGACCACCAGCGGGCGTGCTCGGCCGGGGTGATCTCGTGACTGTTCCGGCTGACCTGCCGGTTGATTTCCTGGTTACGCCAGGACAACATCAGGTTAACGTCGTCCCCGGTCGCTTCGCGCAGCACGTGAATCTCGCTTTCCGTACCGTTGTTCGGGTCGGGTCGCACCCTACCGGCAACCCCCGGTAAATCAGTTATCCATTCTTCGGGCGGTACACTCCGGCGCATGGAAGAATTGAGTCGCGCGCAGATTCGCGACCTCATGGCGCAGGTGTTGCGGAACCAGGGCCGGGCGCTGCCGGACGACGACGCCGCGCAGCTGCGGGAGATCGGCTTCCGGTCGCTGGACTTCTCCGAGCTGGCCCTGCGGGTGGAGGACGAGACCGGCGAGGAGCTGAACTTCGACGCCCCCGGCCTGCGTCGCATCGCCACCGTCGGCGACGTGCTCGACTTCCTGGTCGAGCTGCAGCGACAGTGACCGTCTCCACCGCCCGCCCGGCCGCCACCCGCGAGCCGGCGGGCGCCGACAACCGACTGGTGGTCGGCGGCGTCGCGGTCAACTGGCGGGACCTGCCCGAGCTGAGCCTGCCCGAGCCGGCCGCGGTGCTCGCGCACTCCGCCCGGGCCGCGCTCGCCGCCGCCCGCCACCACGCGGTGCACGGCACCGAGCTGCTGCTCGGCACGCCCGGCCGGGTCGACCCGGTGATGCGGGCCGAGCTGCGCGCCGCCGGCTTCATCGTGACCGCCCTGGGCGACCACGGCACCCGGCCCGACGAGGGTGTCGCGGCCGACCGCGACGATCCGGCCGCCGGGGGCGACCCCGACGGGGGTGGCCCGGCCGGCGGCGGGTCGGGCTCGGGCGGGCCGCGTCCGGCCGAGCCGGGGCGGCTCTGGCTGTTGACCTCCGGTTCGACCGGCCGGCCCAAGCGGGTCGGGCACACCCTCGACTCGCTGACCACCGTCCGCGGCGCCCAGCCGGAGCGCACCTGGCTCTGCCCGTACGCCCCCGGCAGCTACGCCTGGTGGCAGGTGGTGACGCTCTCCCTGACCCAGCCCGGGCAACACCTGGTGGTGGTCGAGCCGGACGAGCTGGACGAGTGGCCGGTGCTGGCCGCGGCGCACGGCGTCGACGCGGTCTCCGGCACCCCGACCTTCTGGCGGCGCACGCTGTACCGGGACGCCGCCGCGCTGGCCCGGGTGCCGCTGCGCCAGCTCACTCTCGGCGGGGAGCCGGTCGACCAGGCGATCCTGGACCAGTTGCGGGAGCTGTTCCCGGCGGCCCGGATCTCCTGGATCTACGCCTCGTCCGAGGTCGGCGCGTCGATCGTGGTGCACGACGGCCGGGCCGGCTTCCCGGTCGACTGGCTGGACCGGGACGTTCCCGGTCGGCCCACCCTCTCGGTGCGCGGCGACGAGCTGGTGATCACCTCGCCGTACCACGGGATGGGGCTGGACGGCCCGGTCCGCACCGGCGACCGGGTGCGGGTGGTGGACGACCGCGTGCTGATCACCGGGCGGCTCGACTCCGACGAGATCAACGTCGGCGGCAGCAAGGTCTCCGCCGGCCTGGTCCGCGACGTGCTCACCGCGCATCCCCGGCTGGCGTGGGCCCGGGTCACCGGTCGCCGGGCGCCGCTGCTCGGCCGGATGGTGGTCGCCGAGGTGGTCCCGGCGCCGGACGCCGCCGAGCCGCCCGACGAGGCGGCCCTCGTCCGCTGGTGCGCCGACCGACTGCCCGACCACGCCGTACCGCGCCGGATCCGGGTACTGACCGAGATCCCCGTCAAGGAGACCCTGAAGAGCGATGTCTGAGCACACCGACCCGCAGCCCGTCCCGCCCGCCTCGGTGGTGCTCGTCTCGGGCGGCTCCCGCGGACTGGGCCTGGCCATCGTCACCGACCTGGTCGACCGGGGGGTACGGGTGGCCGCCTTCGCCCGTACGGTCACCCCGGAACTGGCCAAGCTCGCCGCCGAACACCCCGACCGCACGCACGTCGACGCGGTGGACGTCACCGACCACGGCGCCACGAGTTCCTTCCTGCGGGCCGCCGAGCAGCGGCTCGGCCCGGTCGACGGGCTGGTGAACAACGCCGCGGTGGGGCAGGACTCGCTGCACGCCCACACCGCCGCCGAGGACATCGCCCGGATCGTCGAGACCAACCTGACCGCCCCGCTGCGGCTCACCCGGCTGGTGGTGCGCCGGCTGCTGGCCCGGGGGCTGCGCGGACGGATCGTCAACGTCACCTCGATCTGCGCGCAGCGCGGCTTCCCCGGCCTGGTCGCCTACTCGGCCACGAAGGGCGGGATGGACGCCGCCACCCGGTCGCTGGCCCGGGAACTCGGCGGCCGGATGCTGGTCAACGCGGTCGCCCCGGGCTTCTTCGCCTCGGAGATGTCCGCCGTGCTCGGCCGCACCCAGCTCGACCAGATCGTGCGGCGTACCCCGACCGGTCACCTCACCGAGCCGGAGGAGGTGGTGCCGGTGGTGCGGATGCTGCTCCGCGAGCAGACCAACATCAACGGCCAGGTCATCGTGGTCGACGGTGCCGCGTCCGTCTGAGCCGGCCGGGGCCGTCCGGCCCGTACCGGCCGCCCCGGTTGCCCCGCCCGCGCCGGGCGCCCGGCCGGCGCGGGCGGTCGGGCCGCGGCCGGTGCCGGCGCTGCTCGGCGCCGCCGACCGGCACCTGCGGGTCGGTACCCCCGCCGAGCTGGCCACCGCGGTCACCCGCAGCCACCTCGACGACGGCCGGTGCGTCGGCTGGTACGGCCCGACCGCCGGCTGGCGGGTGGCCGTGGACGCGGAGCGGGTCGGCGCGCCCGTCCCGCCGGCGCTGGCCCACCGCTTCGGCGCGGCCGACTTCTGGGCCCGGTGGACCCGGGCGGAGTGCCTCTGCAAGCTCGCCGACGTGCCGATGGCCACCTGGTGGCGCCGGTACGAGCTGGTCGTCCCGGCGGGCACCGGCGCCCTCTGGCGCACCCTGCGCCTGGCCGACCTGGTGGTCACCGTCGCCTTCGCCCCGCCGCCGACCACCCGCTGAACCCGGCGCTCGCCTCGGTGAACTGCCCGCACGACCACCGGCACGCCGCCTGTCGAGCTGCCCCGTCCATGCGACCGCCCGCGCCGGTGCGACCGCCGGTCACGGCGGCTGTCGAGCTGCCCCGTCCATGCGACCGCCCGCGCCGGTGCGACCGCCGGTCACAGCGGCTGTCGAGCTGCCCCATCCATGCGACCGCCCGCACCGGCGTTGCGTCCGGAGGTGCCGCGCGGCGGCCCGGGCGCGGTCGCAACCCGGGACCCACCCCGGCGGTTGTCACACACGGGCGGCCGACAGGGCGCACAGGGAGCTGACGCCGGGCGCTGGCGTGCCGGTCGGTTCGTGCCCCGTGGGGCGGGGCAGCTCGACAGGACGCGAACAGGTCACCACCAGCCCCCGCCGGCATGTGGTGCCTGCCGGGGGCAGCGGGACCGGGTAGCCGGGTGGGATCAGATCAGATCCCAGCTCAGGGGAGTGCCGCGCGGGACGTCGACGGTGAAGCTGCGCCCGAGCACCCGGTCGATCTCCACCGGCGGCAGGCCGCCGGCGGGCCGGATGGACCGGACGTTGGCCGCCGTCACCGGGTCGCCGGCGCGGACGTCCTCGACCACGAAGAGCGAGCGGCGGAAACGCAGCCCCTCCCGCTCGGCCGGGGTCGGGCCGATCGCGGTGCCGCCGAGGGCCGCGTATGCCCGCTCCGACTCGACCACCAGGGCCGCCAGCTCGCCCGGGTCCAGCGAGAAGTCCGAGTCGACCCCGCCGTCGGCCCGGTCGAGGGTCACGTGCTTCTCGATGAAGCAGGCGCCGAGCGCCACCGAGGCCACCGCCACGCCGATGCCCGGGGTGTGGTCGGAGAGCCCGACCGGCACGCCGAAGGCGTCCGCCAGCACCGGCAGCCGGCGCAGGTTGCTGTCCGCCGGCGGCGCCGGGTAGGAGGCGGTGCAGGCCAGCAGCACGATGCCCCCGGCGCCGCCGGCCCGGGCGGTGCGCACCGCGGCGTCGATCTCCGCGACGGTGGCCATCCCGGTCGAGATGACCAGGGGCTTGCCGGTGCTCGCGACCAGCCGGATCAGGGGCAGGTCCACCAGCTCCGACGAGGCGATCTTGTACGCCGGGGCGTCCAGCTCCTCCAGCAGCCGCACGGCGGAGGCGTCGAACGGCGAGGAGAAGACGGTCAGCCCGTGCCGCCGGGCCCGCGCGAAGATCGGCTCGTGCCACTCGTACGGGGTGTGCGCGCGCTCGTAGAGCCGGTAGAGGTTCTCCCCGCCCCACAGCTCGTGCTCGCCCGAGATGCGGAACGCCGGGGTGTCCACGTCGATGGTGATGGTGTCCGGCCGGTACGTCTGGAGCTTGAGCGCGTGCGCCCCGCTGGCCGCGACCGCGTCCACGATGGCCAGTGCCCGGTCCAGGTCACCGTTGTGGTTCCCGGACATCTCGGCGACCACCAGGGGTCGTTCCCCGGGCCCCACCGCGTGCGGTCCGATCTTCACCGTCGTCGTCATGCCGACCTCTGCTCACCGTACGTCCGCACCGGGTGCGGTCCTGTCGTCGTCCTCATGTCCGGGGGTGCCCGCTCAGCGCCTCGGGTCGGGCCCGGTCCACCGCCGCGGGCCCGGGACCGGTCACCGGGTCGGGGCGGGCCGGCTCGGGAGCCCGCCGCAGCCGTCCGGCCAGCCGGTGCGCCCGGCGCAGCGCCGCGTACGCCAGGTAGTTGTTCCGGCCCACCAGCCGGTGCTTGAGCCCGGCCACCCCGCCCGGCCGGGAATAGCCGCCGGCGGGCAGGTAGCGGCGGTAGTGCTCGGCGACCCGGCGGAAGAAGGCGCGGCGCAGGTGCGGGTGCAGCCGGTCGTCGTTGCCCGCCACCACCAGGTAGTGGTTGACCATCAGCTGGAACAGTTCGGCGTGCAGCCGCTCGTCCGGGTAGCGCCGGCGCACCCAGTCCAGCAGCCGCTCGTACTGGTCGAACGCGTCGAAGTGCCGGCCGCTGCGGGTGGAGGTGATCGCCCCGAGCCGTCCCTGCCGGTACAGGTAGCAGACCCGGTCGAGCACCGAGATCTTCTCCGCGCCGATCAGCAGCGGGTGGCTGAACGGGATGTCCTCGTACCAGCCGGGGTGGAAGCGCAGTTCCAGTTCGGCCAGGAAGTCCCGGCGGACCACCTTGTTCCAGGCGGTGTGCTGTACCCGCAGCAGCCGCGGCTGGTCGGCCAGGCGCACCACGCCGGGAATGCCGCGCAGCAGGTGGCTGCTCGCGTCGACCTCCCGCCGGCCGTTCTCGTGCACCCGCAGGTGGTCCAGCATCAGCACGTCCGGCTGGTGCGCGCGCAGCCGGTCCAGCACCGCCGGGATCGTGCCCGGCGGCAGCCAGTCGTCGCTGTCGACGAACCAGACGTACCGGCCGGTGGCCGCGTCCAGCCCGGCGTTGCGCGCCAGCCCCAGGCCGACGTTGCGGGTGAGGTGCACCGTCCGCACGCCGGCCCGGCCGGCCGCGTACGAGCGCAGCATCTCCCCACACCGGTCCGGTGAGGCGTCGTCCACCGCGACGATCTCCACGGTGCCCGCCTCGCCGGCCGGGACGTCGGCCCGGACCGACTCGAGGCACTGGTACAGGTACGCCTCGACGCCGTACACCGGGACGACGATGCTCAGCAGCGGTGGTTGCGTCGGCTCAGTGACCACGCCGCCACCCTCGACCCCGAGGGTGGCCGGCGCCGGAACCTCACGTGACCGGCGGAGGTGGAGTCATCGAACGTCCGCCGAGCGGCGGGTTAACGGTTCAGGATGCGCCGCACCGGCCCGCCGACCGCCCGCCGGACCCGGGCCCGCAACTGCTGCTCCTGGAGGGTCTCGACCTCCTGCTGCAAGCCGACGTTCCGGTCGTGCAGCCACTGCACCCGGGCCAGCAGCGTGTCCCGGTCGGTGGCGGCGGCCGGTCGCACGGCGGGCGGGAAGGTGGTCGCCCGCACCTGGGCGTCGAAGCGGGCCGCGCTGTCGCCGTCGGCGAACGAGTTGCCCAGGTCGTGCTTGGTCAGGAAGGACAGCATGGTCTCGTACCGGGCCTTGTGGCCGTCGTTGAGCGCCGTGTAGTCGGCCTCGTCGTAGAGCTGCGCGGCGTCGACGTCGGCCGGCACGTCCTTCATCACCCGGTGCGGGATGTCGAAGTAGCGGGCGAGTTCCAGGGTGCGCGAGTCGTGCGCGAACAGGTAACCGGGCGTGCCCGAGACCAGCGCGGTGATGGTGCCGTGGATCCGGGTGCCGAAGGCGAACTCGAACCCGGAGAGGTAGTCCATCCAGGTCCACGGGTCGAGGAACATCCGCACCTTGTCCTCGACGAACAGCGGGTGCGAGGTGTGGATCGGGATCGCCGCGGTCTTGCCCCGGTCCTCCGGCGCGTCGCCGTAGAGCAGCGTGCCCAGCGTCTTCAGGTCCTGCGGCAGGTAGCGCAGGTTGGGGTAGCGCTCCAGGTGCGCGGCGACGATCTTCGCCATCGACTTGACGTACGGGGAGATGGTCAGCGCCACCCGATCGTCCCGGTCGAGGGTGGCCTTCTTCTTCTCCACCCGCAGGCTGTCGCCGTGCAGGAACATCGACGGGCAGCCGATCACGTCGACCGCGGAGAAGCCCAGGGTGCGCAGGTAGCCCTCGGTGATCTCGCCGCGTACGCCGATGCTGTGCGACCGGTCCAGCACCGCCCGGACGAACTTGGTCACCACGTCGTCGATCGGACGCAGGTACTCCCGGTCGCCGTTGACGTCGGTCTGCACGCCGACGCCGAGCACCACCACCGGGATCTTCAGCCGCTCGATGAACTTGGTCATGGTGACCAGCCGGTGCGCGTAGCTGCGCCGGAAGGCGTTCGCGAGCGGGATGACGAACACGTCGTACCGCTCGTTGACCAGGTCGGCCTCGCGCAGGTCGATCCGGAACTCGTTCGAGGTGATCTCGGTGCCGCGGGTCTTGAGCAGCTTGTGCGCGGCGTGGCTGAAGACGAGGTTGCCGTTGTTCTCGCCGATCCAGTTGCCCTCGAACGCCTCCTCGGGGGAGTAGACGTCGAACGGGCCCTTCTTGGCCCGCATCAGGATCCGCTGGTGCATCGCGCCGCTCCGCCTCTCGTCCGCCCTCGGGAGCGGTCGTGCGGACACCGCGTCACCGCTCGACTCCGGCCGGCCACCGGGCCGGGCGGCTCGCACCTGAGGGTTCGGGGAATATTAGGCCACCCGCCGCCCCGTGCACAGACGCCCGTCACCGTCGTGCCCCGGCCCGGCCGACCGGTCGGCCGGGCCGGGTAGGGTGCCCGGGCGGGCGATTCGCCCCGGAACGCCACCCGGTGCTCCGGCCGGCGGCCGCCCATGACGCCGCCGAGAAGGAGCCGTACGTGCTGGTCAGCTCGCCGACTGCCGGGAGTCGCGCATGACGGGCGCCACCGTCGCGCCGGGCTGCACCACGCGGTCCGCCAACCGCCTGCCGTCGCTGACCGGGTTGCGCTGGATCGCCGCGCTGCTGGTCTTCGGCTTCCACGCCGGCACCATGCGGATCATCGCGGAGCCCGACCACCAGGCCGTGGTGAACTGGTTCTTCACCCTGGGCCTGTCCGGCGTGCAGTTCTTCTTCATCCTGAGCGGGTTCGTGCTGGTCTGGTCGGCCCGTCCCGGCGACTCCCCGTGGGCCTTCTGGCGTCGCCGGTTCGCCAAGATCTACCCCAACCACCTGCTGCTCTGGGCGCTGGTCCTGCTGGTCGGGCTCTGGTTCGCCGACCCGGTCGACGTCGGCGCCGCGCTGGAAAACCTCTTCCTGGTGCAGGCCTGGGACCCGCGACCCGGCTACTTCTACAGCGTCAACACCGTGAGCTGGTCGCTGTCCTGCGAGTTCTTCTTCTACTTCTGCCTGCCGCTGGTGCTGCCCCTGGTGCGCCGGGCCCGGTCCGGGGCACTGTGGGCGGTGGTGGTCGGGGTGCCGCTGCTGATCCTCGCGCTCTGGCCCGGCCAGGCCCTGGTGCCCGAGGCCGACCGCTGGTGGTTCACCCAGGTCTTCCCGCCGGTGCGGTCGCTGGAGTTCTGGATGGGGGTGGCCGCGGCCGAGCTGATGCGCCGGGGCCGGTGGCGGGGGCCGGGACTGCCGCTGGCCAGCCTGATCTTCGCGGTCACCTGGGTGGTCGCCGCGCAGTGGATCCGGGCCGAGCTGTGGGCGGCGCTGCTCTCGGTGGCGTACATCCTGGTCATCACCGCGGCGGCGGACGCCGACGTGCGCGGGCTGCGCTCGCCGTGGCGCTCCCGGCCGATGATCTGGCTCGGTGAGGTCTCGTTCGCCTTCTACCTGGTGCACGTCTTCGTGATGATCACCGTGCTCCGGCTCACCGGGGACTGGGGGACCGGCTTCACCGGCTGGTGGGGCCCGCTCGTGGTGCTCGGCTTCCTGCTGCTGAACCTGGGGCTGGCCGCGCTGCTGCACCGCTGGGTCGAGACGCCGATGATGCGCCGGCTGGCGCCGCGCCGTCCGAAGCGGACGGTCGGCGGCGCGGTGCCGGACGCGGCAGCCGGCACGCCCACCCCGCCGGCCCCGGGCAGCGCCGTGCCGAGCCCGCGCGCGCCCGAGCGGCCATCGGCGTACGTCGACTCGCGCTGACCCGTCCACCCTGGTCGTGCCGTCGGCGCGGCGAAACCGCGACACGCCCGGCAGCGGTGCGGGGGACCGGGCCGGGCGGTAGCGTTGTCGTCGTGCTTCCGGTCGCGCTCACCTGTCCGTTGTGGTGGGTGGCGCGCTGGGCCGCGCGACTGACGGCCGGCCTCGCCGTCGCCGTGGCGATCGCCCTCGGAGCGCCCGGCGCGGTCGCCGCACCGGCCGGCCCGGAGCCGGCGGTGTGCGCCGCCGTGCCCCGCCTCACCGACACGCCGGCCGGTCCGGTCGCGTCGACCCGGCCCGGCGCGGCCTTCGCCGACGGACCCGGGGCCCACCCGGCGCACCGGGCCGCTCTCACCGGCCCGACCGGCCACCCGGTCCACGACGCCGCCCTCGCCGGCCGCCCCGTCCACGGCGTCGGCCTCGCCGGCGAGCCGGTCCCGGGTGTCGCCGTCGCCGGTCCGACCGGCCGCCCGGTCCCCGGCCTCGCTGTTTCCTCCGGGGCGGCCGTCGTGCTCGCCGGGTCCGCGTCGACGGCCGCCGGCGACGAGCGGCCCGCCGCGCTCGCCGGCGGGGTCGCCTGGGTCGTGCCGGCCGCCGCCCCACCCGCGGCCCTCGCCGCTGCCGCGCCGGTGCCGGCCGGGTCCGTCCCGGCCGTCCGCACCCCGCGCGCCCCGCCGCACGCCTGATCCGTCCGCGGGGTCCCCGCCCCGCCCGCGATCGCAATCCGCCCCCGTCCGGCGTCGGCGGTGTTTCCACCACGTCCGGGCGCGGCTCCCGCTTCCGCATCCGCTTCCCCCGTGAGGTGCCGACCTTGGAGACCGTCCTCTACCACCAGTTCCTGATCGACGTGCCGCGGGCCGCCGCCATCTGGTCCGGCCTGCTGGTGCTGGCGCTGACCGTGCTCACCGTGCTGGTCGCCCGCCCGGAGCGCCCCACGGACGAGGAGTCCGCCCCGGCGGCCGCCGAGCCGGCCGAGCCCGACCTCGCCGACCTGCGCCGGTACGCCGAGGAGGTGGCCGTCGCCGCCACCCGTGCGGCGCAGACCGCCCGCCGCCGGCGCGCCGACTGGCTCGCCGCGCAGGCCGAGGTGGAGCGCACCTGGCAGGCCTACGACGAGGCGGAGACCGCCGCCCGCCGGTTCGCCGGGGCCGCCGCCCTGCCGGCCCCGCGCACACCGCGCACGCCCGCCGAGTACGCCGCCCGCGAGCGCTGGCTGCACCACGCGGCGATGGCCGCCCACTGGCGCGGGGAGCTGTCCGCCCGGCAGCTGTCCGACGTGTTCTGCCACCGGGCCGGCTGGGATCCCCGGCGGCACCCGGTGGAGCAGGAGATCGTGCTCGCCCGGGCGGTACGCGAGCAGCGCCGGGCCGGCTACCGGCTGGCCGCCGAGCGGGAGCGGTCGGCGTGGCGGGACGCCGAACTGGCCGCCGAGGCGGCGCGGGCCCTCGCCGCCGAGGCGTACGCCGCCGCGGCCCGGCTCCGGCCGGGCCGGCTGCCCGCGTCCCGGGTCGACGCGGTGCCGGCCCGTTCCGTGGCCCCGGCCCGGTGGCGCCCGGCCCGGGTTGGTTGATCGGGAAATATTCCGGTGACGCCGGTCACAGCCAATGGGAAAACGGTCATCCGGCACGGACCGGCCGAGGTGCGCCGTCAATTCCCCGCCGACGCCGCACGCTTGTCCGATTGTCGCCCGGTAACGCGGTCGGAGAGGGCTGTCCCATTGAGTCACGCCAGTGCGTAACTGGCCGCAAAATTGTCGCGCCGAAGCAGGTTTACGCAGGTGAACCGGGCTTGGCAGGCTCCGAACCGACCAGTAGTGTCGGCCCGTCCGGTGCGGTAACCGATCGCAAGAGGCGACGCCGCGCCGACCCGCTCAATCGTGATCACACGAACCGGGGAACCAATGCACCTCTGGGGTGAATCCGCGGGCCGCGGCCCGTGGTAGGGCGTACTTCCCGCCCGAATCCGTCAGCTAACCCGGTCGGCGGTGTCGGAAGGAGTTCCATCCTCGTGCAGCACGATCCCACCCCTCGGTTCTTCCCCCGCCTCCACGGCCCCGCGGTGCCCGTCCTGCTCGCCCCGGTCGCGAGCTGACCCGCCGGCAACCGCCCCGCCCGACGTCCGGGCGCTTCCCTGAGTGGCCCACCAACCCGCGGACCAGGGGTCCGCGCGGTCGAGCCGGCCTGCCCGCCGGCACCGCGTGTGCGCCGCTCGCCCCCGAGTCCCGTGGAGGAACCATGAAGCACCACCTCAAGCGCCAGTTGCGGCGCATCGCCACCGAGCGCCCCTACCAGGTGGCCGCCGCCTCGGCCGCGGCCCTGGTGCTGGCCTCCGGCGCCGGCGCGCTCGCCGCCGGCACCGACGAGGCCCCGACCTCGGCGCCGGCCCAGGCCACGGTCGCCGAACTGCGTGACGCGCCCGCCGTGGCGTCCCGTGGCGAGGCCCGGATCGGCGCCGCCCCGTCGAGCGCCGCCCCGTCGAGCGCCGCTCCCTCGGCCGCCGCCTCGTCGGCCGCGCCGAACCCGGACCTGACCCGCAAGGCGGCGCCGAAGCCGCCGTCGCGCAAGGTCCTCGACTACGACTACCAGGCCCAGACGACCTTCTACAACTGCGGCCCGGCGGCCGTGCGGAACGCGCTCAGCGCCGCCGGTATCGACCGCAGCCAGGACGCCCTCGGCGCCCAGCTGGGCACCACCGAAATGGGCACCAACTCCGCCAACGACACCACCCGGGTGCTCAACGCGGTGGTGAAGGGCGACCCGTACCGGACCCGGATGATCCCGGGCGGGGCCGCCACCCCGGCCCAGATGGACCAGCTCCAGGCCGACGTGGTCCGGGCCATCACCGACAAGCGCGGTGTCGTGGTGAACGTGGCCGGCAGCGCCACCGACACCGGCGGCGGCTGGCACTCCTTCCCCGGCGGGCACTACATCGCCGTGGTCGGCTACGACGACGACGGCCGGCTGGTGAAGATCGCCGACTCGGCGAACCCGGCCACCGCCTCGTACTGGATGACCACAATCGACCTGGCGAACTGGGCGGCGACCCGCGGCTACTCCGCCTGACCGCCGCCGCGTCCCTCCGTCTCGGGCGCCGGCTCCCCACCACGGGGGCCGGCGCCCGGCGCGTAGGGGCGCCCGGCTCTCGCCCCGGGTGTCCGACCGGTGGCACACTGCGCCCTATGGTCGACGAATCGGGTACCCGGGACGGCGGGCGACCGCTCCTGCTGCTGCTGCACGGCATGGGCGCCACCGGCGAGGTGTGGCTGCCCTGGGCGCCCCTGCTGGAGCGCCGGTGGGCCGGCCGGTGGCTGGCGCCGGACCTGGCCGGGCACGGCTGGTCCCCGCCGCTGCCGCGGTACTCCTTCGCCGGGCTGGCCGGGCAGGTCGCCGGTGGCCTGAAGCCGGGTGACCGGCTCGTCGTGCTGGGGCACTCCCTCGGCGGCGTGGTGGGTCTGGCGCTGGCCGCGCGTACCGCCGGGCTGACGGTGGACGCGGTGGTCGGGCTCGGCATCAAGGCGGTCTGGTCGCCGGCCGAACTGGAGCGGGCCGCCGAGCTGGCCGCCCGCCCGGTCACCTGGTTCGCCAGCCGCGACGAGGCGGCCCGTCGCTACCTGCGGGTGGCCGGGCTGACCGGACTGTTCGCCCCGGACCATCCCGTCGTCGAGGCCGGGCTGCGGCAGGTCGACGGCCGCTGGCGGCTGGCGATGGACAACGCCGCGTTCGCGGTGGGGGAGCCGGACCTGCCGGCTCTGCTGGCGGCGACCGACGTGCCGGTGGTGCTGGCGCGCGGCGAGCGTGACCCGATGGTCTCCGACGAGCAGCTCAAGGAGTTCGGGGTGCCGGTGGTGACGCTGCCCGGTCTCGGGCACAACGCGCACGTGGAGGACCCGGAGTCGGTGCTCGCCCTGGTCGACCCGTACCGCTGAGCCCCGCCGCGCCGGTTCCCGGCGGGGATCAGGGTGTTGTGCCGCGACGCCCCGAGTCCTCGGGATAACATGCCCGTACGTCCCGGAGTGCGCCGGGCGTCCTGTTTGTCCGGGTGGCCCTTCCGCGCCGACCCCCACCGGGTCACCCGTCCGTAACCCCACCACCCCTCCTGTCCACATCCGAACGACGTAGCGCCGCGTCCGATCCGGACGCGGTAGCTGTTCGACAGGAGGAAGCCCCATGGCCGGGCTGACCACAGAAGTGATTCCACCGGCGAGGCCGGTCATCGGCGAGGCCGAGATCGAGGCGGCGGTGCGGGTGCTGCGCAGCGGCCGCGTCGTGCAGGGGCCGGAGGTGGCCGCGTTCGAGGCGGAGTTCGGCGAGCTGGTCGCCGGCCGGCACTGCGTCGCTGTCAACTCGGGCACGTCCGCCCTCCAGCTGACCCTGATGGCGCTCGGGTTCGGCCCCGGCGACGAGGTGATCGTCCCGTCGTTCTCCTTCGCCGCCAGCGCCAACGCGGTCCGGCTGGTGGGCGCCCGGCCGGTCTTCGTCGACATCGAACCGGCCAGCTTCTGCCTCGACCCGGCGGCGGTCGCCGCGGCGGTCACCCCGCGCACGGTGGCGATCCTGCCGGTGCACCTCTACGGCCACCCCGCCGCGATGGACCGGATCATGGCGATCGCCGACCGGCACGGGCTGGCCGTGGTCGAGGACGCCGCCCAGGCGCACGGCGCCACCCTGGCCGGACGGCCGGTCGGCGCGTTCGGCACGGCCGGCTGCTTCAGCTTCTACCCCACCAAGAACATGCACTCCCTGGAGGGCGGCATGGTCAGCACCGCCGACGGCGAGCTGGCCCGTACCCTGCGGCTGTTGCGCAACCAGGGCATGGAGCAGCGGTACGCCAACGAGATCGTCGGCGCCAACATGCGGATGACCGACGTGGCGGCGGCGATCGGCCGGGTGCAGCTGCGTCAACTGCCGGAGTGGACGGAGCAGCGGCGGGCCAACGCGAAGCTGCTCGACGCCCGGATCACCGGCCTGCTCACCCCGCCGGTCGCCGACGCCGCCCGGCACGTCTACCACCAGTACACGGTGCGGGTGCCGGGCGGTCGCCGCGACGCGGCCGGGCGGCGCCTCACCGAGCTGGGCGTCGGCAACGCGGTCTACTACCCCACGCCGATCCACCGCCTCCGGCCCTACCTCGCCGACGACGGCCGACCGGGTCCGTGGGACCTGCCGGAGACCGACCGGGCCGCCGCCGAGGTGCTCTCGTTGCCGGTGCACCCGACGCTGTCCCAGCGGGACCTGGAGCGGGTCGCCGAGGGCGCCAACCTGGCCGGGGGTGCCCGATGACCCGGGCCCGGCTGCGCGCCGGCCTGATCGGCCTCGGCGCGATGGGGCGTAACCACGCCCGGGTCCTCGCCGCCCTGGACGGGGTGGAGCTGGTCGGCGTCGTCGACCCGGCGGGCGATCCGGCCGGCGCGCTCCGGGTGCCGGTCGTACCCGACCTGGACGCCCTGCTGGCGCTCGGCGTCGACTACGCGGTGGTCGCCTGCCCGACGGCGCTGCACGAGCAGGTCGGTCTGGCGCTGGCCGCCAGCGGGGTGCCCGCGCTCGTCGAGAAGCCGCTCGCCCCCTCGGTGGCCGCCGCCGGCCGCCTGGTCGACGCGTTCGAGGCCGCCGGCCTGGTGGCCGGGGTCGGCCACATCGAGCGGTACAACCCGGCCCTGCAGAGCCTGCGCCTGCGGCTGGAGGCCGGCGAGCTGGGCGAGGTGTTCCAGGTGGTCACCCGGCGGCAGGGGCCGTTCCCGCACCGGATCGCCGACGTGGGCGTGGTGATGGACCTGGCCACCCACGACATCGACCTGACCAGCTGGGTGGTCGGCCGGGAGTACCGGACCGTGTCGGCGCGGACCGTCTCGCGCAGCGGCCGGCTGCACGAGGACATGGTCGCCGCGGTCGGCCAGTTGGCCGGCGGCGCGATGGTCAACCACCTGGTCAACTGGCTGAGCCCGCTGAAGGAGCGGTCCACGGTGGTCACCGGCGAGCGGGGCTGCTTCGTCGCCGACACCCTCACCGCCGACCTGACCTGGTACGCCAACGGGGCGATCGACACCGAGTGGGAGGCGCTGCGCGCCTTCCGCGGCGTGGCCGAGGGCGACATGGTCCGGTACGCGATCCCGAAGCGCGAGCCGCTGCTGGTGGAGCACGAGCGGTTCCGCGACGCGGTCGACGGCAAGGAGAGCGACATCGTCACCCTGCGGCAGGGGCTGCGCACGGTGCGGGTCGCCGCCGCGCTGCTCCAGTCGGCCGCCGAGGGCAGCACCGTCGAGATCGATGCCGACGCCGCACCCGAGCACCCCGCGACCGTCCCGCTGTCCTGAACGGGCGCAGCGCGGATCAGCCGAGTCGCTCCGCCAGGATCCGCAGTACGCGTTCGGCCGCCCGGCCATCGCCGTAGGGAGCGCCCCGCTCGCCCCGCGGTGTCGGTCGGGCGGCCGTCTCGGCCCACGCCCGCCGGCCCAGCGCATCGGGGTCCGGAACGAGCTGGTTCCAGTCACCGTCGAGAGTCTCCACCCACTCCGTCTCCGGCCGCAGGGTGGTGCAGGCACGGCCGAGCAGGAACGCCTCCTTCTGGAGGCCGCCGGAGTCGGTGACCACCCCGGCCGATCCGAGCACCGCGGCCACCAGACCCGCGTAGCCGAGCGGCTGGCCGGCCCGCACCGCACCCTGGTCGAGCTTCAGGCCGTGCTTCTCGGCCCGGTCCACCAGCCGCGGGTGCGCCAGCAGCGCCACCGGCAGCGGCAGGTCGGCGAGTGCGGCCAGCAGCGCCGACAGCCGGTCGGGGTCGTCGGTGTTGTCCGGTCGGTGCAGGGTGGCCAGCAGGTACGGCTGGTCCGGATCGATGCCGTGCGGCAGTGCGGGGCGGGGGTGTTGGCCGGCCAGCACCGCGTCGCGGACCCGCAGGCAGACGTCCACCATCACATCCCCGCTGAGTACGGCGCGGTCGGCCAACCCTTCCCGGGCGAGGTGCCGCATGGCCTCAGCGGTCGGGGCGAGCAGCAGATCGGCCGCGTGGTCGGTGAGCACCCGGTTGTGTTCCTCGGGCATCCGGCGGTTGAAGGAGCGCAGTCCGGCCTCGAGGTGCGCCACCGGAATGTGCTGCTTCACCGCGGAGACGGCGCCGGCCAGGGTGGAGTTGGTGTCCCCGTAGACCAGCACCCAGTCGGGCCGGTGCTCGGCCAGGACGGGGTCGATCGCGGCGAGCACCCCGCCGGTCTGTACGCCGTGGCTACCCGAACCGATGCCCAGGTGCACATCGGGAGCAGGGATGCCGAGCCCGTGGAAGAAGACGTCGGAGAGGTTGACGTCGTAGTGCTGTCCGGTGTGCACGATGACGTGCTCGTGTCGGGTGTCGACGAAGGCCGCCGCCATCGCCGCCAGCTTGACCAGTTGGGGGCGGGCTCCTACAACGCTGATGACTTTCACCGGATGGGCTCCTGCGGACGGGTGACACGGGTGGTGGCGGGAAACCGGTGCCCGCGTGCGGTGCGACGACTGCGCCGGGGACCGGTTCCGGCCTCTGACCATAAGTCCCGGATCGGTGCTGGGCCGGCGAACACGCTGTGTCGGGCATGTCGGTTTTGAGTAGCTCGAACGGCGGCACCAACGACAGGGCTTGCTCGTTATCGCGGTAGCGCCTGTGTCACCGGGTCGACCGGCTCCGTCGGCGACCCCGTTTCCATGACGAAGAAAGAAGAGCCATGAACATCTGTGTCGTCGCCCTCGGGAAGATCGGGCTGCCGCTCGCCGTGCAGTTCGCGACGAGCGGGCACCGGGTGATCGGCGCCGACGTCTCCGAGCGGGTCGTCGGGCTGGTCAACGACGGGGCGGTCCCGTTCCCGGGCGAGGCCGACCTGGACGTCCGGCTGAAGGAGGTGGTGGCGGCCGGGATGTTGTCGGCGACCACCGACACCGCGGCGGCCGTCGCCCGCTGTGAGGCGGTGGTCCTGGTGGTGCCGCTCGTCGTGGACGGCCGGGGGATGCCGGACTTCGGGTGGATGGACGACGCGACCCGGGCGGTGGCGGCCGGGCTCCGGCCGGGCACCCTGGTCAGCTACGAGACCACGCTGCCGGTGGGCACCACCCGGCACCGCTTCGCCCCGATGCTGGAGCGGGGCAGCGGGCTGACCGTGGGCGAGGACTTCCACCTGGTGTTCAGCCCCGAGCGGGTGCTCACCGGCCGGGTCTTCGCCGACCTGCGCCGCTACCCGAAGCTGGTCGGCGGGGTGGACCGGGCGTCGACAGCGCGGGGCGTGGCGTTCTACGAGTCGGTGCTCCAGTTCGACCCCCGGCCGGACCTGCCCCGGGCCAACGGGGTGTGGGACCTCGGCTCGGCCGAGGCGGCGGAGCTGGCGAAGCTGGCCGAGACCACCTACCGGGACGTGAACATCGGGCTGGCCAACCAGTTCGCCCGGTTCGCCGCCACCGTCGGGGTCGACGTCACCACCGTGATCGAGGCCTGCAACACCCAGCCGTACAGCCACATCCACCAGCCCGGCATCGCGGTCGGCGGGCACTGCATCCCGGTCTACCCCCGGATGTACCTGTGGAACGACCCGGCCGCGAGCGTGGTCCGCGCGGCCCGGGAGGCCAACGCGCAGATGCCGCAGTACGCCGTCGACCTGCTCGCCACCGCGTACGGCGACCTGACCGGGGTGGAGGTGCTGGTCCTCGGCGCCACCTACCGGGGCGGGGTGAAGGAGACCGCCTTCTCCGGCGTCTTCCCGACCGTCGACGCGCTGCGCGCCCGGGGTGCCCGGCCGTACGTCTGCGACCCGATGTACACGGCCGCCGAGCTGACCGCGCTGGGGCTGCCGGCGTACGCCGACCAGGCCGTCACCGCCGCGGTGATCCAGGCCGACCACCCGGAGTACCGGTCGCTGACCCCCGCCGACCTGCCCTCGGTGCGGGTGCTGGTGGACGGTCGCCGGGTCACCGACCCGGCGCGCTGGACCGGCGTCCGGCGGATCGTGATCGGCGCCTGACCGCCGGGCCGACGCCCGTGGGCGGGGGCGCCGCGGAACGGCTACCGGGAGCGTGCCCCGGGGCCGGCGTGGCTCGTCCGGTCAGCCCTCGTCGAGGCCGGCGGGGCGGGTGCCCGGGTCGCGGGAGACCACCTCGCCCCTCGCGTCCACCCAGCCCAGCGGGCGGGCCGGGTTCCCGGCCACGAGTTGGTACGGCGGCACGTCCCGGGTCACCACCGAGCCGGCCGCGACCATCGCGTACGCGCCCACCTCGATGCCGCAGACCAGGGTGGCGTTGGCGCCGATCGAGGCGCCCCGGCGGACCAGGGTCGGCGTGATCGTCCAGTCCGGGTTCTGCGCGCGGGGTCGCAGGTCGTTGGTGAAGACCACGCACGGGCCGACGAAGACCTCGTCCTCCAGCGTGACGCCCCGGTAGACGGAGACGTTGTTCTGGATCTTCACCAGGTCGCCGACGGTCACCCCGGCGTCGACGTACACGTTGCGGCCGATGACGCAGCCGGCGCCGACCCGGGCGGAGGACCGGATGTGCGCCAGGTGCCAGACCTTGGTGCCGTCCCCGACGTAGGCGCCCTCCTCGACGTCGGCGGTGGGGTGGACGAAGACCGGGGAGAGCGCGGTGTCAGCCATGTCAACTCGCAGGACTCGGGTAGCGGGACTCGGCGTAGGATACGCCCTTGTTGTCCGATTTGACCCGCCACCGCGCCGTGGTGGCCCTCATCCCGGTCACCGCGCGCCGCGTCCGGGCCGGCGGGGCCGGCCGGGTGTGGCGGGTTCCGCACGTCGGCCGTCGAGCCGACCGCCGCGAAGGACCGGTCAGGTGGCAGGGGCGACGGTCTCCGGTTCGACCGGCAGCCCGCCGGTCCGGGGCGCCGGCGGCCGGCCGCCCCGGTCGAGTTCCCGCCGGGCGGCGGCCAGGAACGCCTCCGCGTACGACTCGGCCGGGAAGTCGCCCAGATAGCGGCGCCGGGTGGCCCACCGGTCCGGGGCCAGCGGGTCGGTGTCGAGCAGCGCGGTGAGCACCTCGTCGACGTTGGACATGTCCCGGCGCAGCACGTAGCCGGAGCCGGCCAGCGGGAAGCGCTCGGTGAACCGGTCGCCGTCGCCGCCCATGTCGGTCACCGCGTACGGCTTGCCCGAGTAGAGGTAGTCGGAGATCACCCCGGACACGTCGGAGACCAGCGCGTCCGAGCGGTTCACACACTCGGTCAGGGTCAGCTCGCGGGCGGCGGCGCCGAAGACGTGCTGCCGGCCGGTCTTCGCCCGGTCGGCGGCCAGCAGTTCGGTGAGCCGGCCCAGCTGGCGGGCCGAGGCCGGGTTCTGCGCGGTGTACGGGTGGGCCCGCAGGATCACCGTGGCGCCGCGCGCCAGCAGCCGGCGCAGCAGCGTCTCCGCCACCGGCAGCGAGCAGTAGTTGGCGTCCGCGTGGTGCCCGGTCCAGGTCGGCGTGTAGAGCACGGTCGGCTGCGTCAGGCCGCGGACCGGCTCCGGGCGGACCTCGATCGCCTCCACCTGCGGCCGGCCGACCACCTCGAACTTCTCGGCCGGGATCTCCACCCCGGCCCGCGCGTACCGGTCGATGGCGGCCTCGCCGGCCACGAAGATCCGGTCGAAGATCGCCGAGACCGGGTTGGCGCTGGGCGCCTTGTCGCTGTCGCCGTGGTGCAGTTGCACGTGGGTGAGCTGGGTGAACCGGATGCAGTGGCTGTTCTTCGCGCCGTGGTTGACGTAGAAAGCCACCCGCAGGCTCGGCACCAGCGCCTCGTCCATCGCCTTCAGCGTGGGGCAGTAGACCACCGGGGCGGTGGTGGCCGCCGCGATCGTGCGCAGGAACTCCGGCTCGCGCACCATCACCAGGAACGGCCGGCCGATCCGCTCCAGGTACGGCAGCCACATGGTGACCTGGTACTCGGAGCCGGGCGGCGCGGAGAAGTGCAGCAGGAACTCGGGCTGGTGCCGGCGCAGCGCCCGGGTCACCGCCGACCCGCCGGCCGGCGGCCGGAACCGCCGCCGGGCCAGGTCGAGGCCGACCGCGCCGGCGCTCGCGCCGACCAGCAGGCTGGCGACCAGCGCGACGGCGGCGGGCAGCGCGAACGCGGCCGCCAGCGCCACCACCGCGAGCAGCCCGAGCAGGGCGCTGCCCAACTGTGCGGCGACCAGCGGCGTCCAGCCACGCACGGGCAGGTTGGCGGCCCGGATCTCCAGGTTGCCGGCGTCGCGCAGCGGCCCGACGAGCAGCACCAGACCCAGCAGGACGAGCGCGGTGGCGGCCAGCACCGGATCGAACCCGGCGTCGAGCCGCCGGGCGTAGCCGACCAGGATGCCGGCCGCGACCAGCACGGTCTCCGGCACGCTGTCGGCGCCCGGGCGGACCCGCCGCTCCCACGCCGCCGCGGCCAGCGCGGCCACCGCCAGGCCGAGCCCCCAGCCGGTGGCGCCGGTCAGCGCCACCACCAGGAACGCCAGCACGGCCAGCCCGGTGGTCAGGCCCCGGGCGACCAGTTTCCGAACCAGGTCACCACGCATCTCGGCTGCGCCTCCCGCCGTCGCCGGGCCCGGCTCAGCCGCCGACCGCGGCGCCCGCCGCCTGCTCGGCCTGCGCCGGCGTCGGCTGGCTGGGCACCTCGCCCGGCGCCCGGCGGACGTCGATCACCTGGCCGGTGAGGTCGGAGATCAGCACGTCCAGCGACGCCCGGGCCACGGTCTCGGCGGCGAGCAGGGTGTGCTCCGGCTCCTCGCCGAACGCCTTGGTGCGCATCGGGGTGGCGGTCCGCTCCGGGTTGATGCAGTTGACCCGGACGCCGAACTCGGCCCACTCGTCGGACAGCGCCTGGGTGAGGTTGACCAGCGCCGCCTTGGTGGACGAGTAGAGCGCGTACTGGGCCCGGCCCCGGGTGTAGGAGCTGGAGGTGTAGAGCAGCAGCTGGCCCTTGGTCTGCTGGAGGTAGGGCAGCGCCTGCCGGGCGGCGATGACCGGCCCGACGAAGTTGACCTGGAGCACCCGGTCCATGGTCTCCTCGTCCATCTCGACGAGGGCGCCCTTCTCCAGGATGCCGGCGGTGACCACCACGTGGTCGATCCGTCCGGTGGCCTCGAAGGCGGTCTTCAGCGCCGCCTCGACGTCGGCGGCGCGCTCGACGTGGGTGCCGGTGCTGGAGCGGCTGAACGGGAAGACCTGGGCGCCGTAGCGGCGGGCCAGCTCGGTCAGGTCGTGCCCGATGCCGTAGCTGCCGCCGAACACCACGATCGTCCGGCCGGTCAGCTCCTCGGTGTAGCTGCGGTGGTCGGTCAGCCGGGGCGCCTGGGCGGCGGCGAGCTGGAAGAGCTTGTCCGCCAGGTGCACGTCGACCGGGTGGGTGACCTTGATGTTCTCGTCCGAGCCGTCGATCACCTTGATCGGCGTGCCCGGCAGGTAGCGCAGCACCACGCCGCAGTCGTCGGTGGCGGCGAAGTTCGGGTCGCCCTCGGCGCGCCGGTACGCCTCCCGGATGGTGCCGGAGCGGAACGCCTGGGGGGTCTGCCCCCGGCGCAGCGACGACCGTACCGGGATGTCGGTGATGCAGTCGTTCTCGTCGACCTGGATGATCGTGTCGGCCGACGGGATGGCCACGTCGACCGCCGAGTACGTCCAGAGCGCGTTCACGCACTCCCGCACGATCCGGCCGCTGACCAGGGGCCGGACCGCGTCGTGGAAGAGGATATTGCAGTCGTCCGGGCCGACCGCGTCCAGCGCGATCCGGGTGGTGGCGTTGCGCGTGTCACCGCCCTCGATCACCTTGCTGACCTTGCGGAAGCCGGCCTTCTCGACGATCTGCTGGGCCTCGGCGACGTGGCCGGCGGCCATCAGCACGATGATCTCGTCGATCTCCGGGGCCGCCTCGAAGACCGCCAGGGTGTGCTCGATGATCGGCTTGCCGGCGATCTTCAGCAACTGCTTCGGGATGCCGAGGCCCAGCCGGGTCCCGGTGCCACCCGCCAGGACCACCGCCACCGTCCGCGAGGGCCGCCACGGCGCCGGGGTCTGCGGCGCGGCGTCCGGGCCAGTGGTGTGGTCCTGCGTCATTGCCGATCCTCACTCTCAGGGGTACGTGAACAGAAGGTTCCGCCGGCGCGGCGACGGGATGAACCTTAACGCGCCGGCCGCGCCGCCCCAACGCGACGACGCGGCCCGCGCGTAGGCGGGTCGATGGCTCGGCCTACTTGCCGTTGGCGAACGCCTCGTAGGCCCGGACCACCTCGTCGGTCGGGCCGTCCATCCGCAGGACGCCCGATTCCAGCCAGATTGTCCGTTCGCACGTGTCGCGGACGGAGGAGAGCTGGTGGCTGACCAGGAACACCGTGCCGGCGCTCTCCCGCAGCTCCCGCACCCGCTGCTCGCTGCGCTTGCGGAAGCCCTTGTCGCCGGTGGCCAGCGCCTCGTCGATGAGCAGCACGTCGTGCTTCTTCGCCGCGGCGATGGAGAAGCGCAGCCGGGCGGCCATGCCGGAGGAGTAGGTGCGCATCGGCAGCGAGGCGAAGTCGCCGCGCTGGTTGATCCCGGAGAACTCGATGATCTCCGGGGTCTGTCGCTGCACCTCGGCCGGGTGCATCCCCATCGCCAGGCAGCCCAGCACGACGTTGCGCTCGCCGGCGAGGTCGTTGAAGAGGGCGGCGTTCACGCCCAGCAGCGACGGCTGGCCCTGGGTGTAGATCGCGCCGCGGTTCACCGGCAGCAGGCCGGCGATCGCCCGCAGGATCGTCGACTTGCCCGAGCCGTTGCTGCCGATCAGCCCGATCGCCTCGCCCCGGTACGCGGTGAAGCTGACCCCCTTGACCGCGTGCACCTCGCGGATGTTCGGCGCGGAGGTGCGGGTCACGATCCGCTTCAGCGCGCCCACCGGCCCGCCGCCGCCACCGGCGCCCTTGTGCACCCGGTAGATCACGTGCGCGTCGTCGACCACCACCGTCGGGATCCGCTCCCGGATCCGGGGCAGGGTGACCGTCACGTCGTTGGACGTCTCGAAGTGCTCAACCACGGCCGTACTCCTGTTCGCCGCGCCAGAAGTAGAGGAAACCCCCGGCGCCCATCACGATCGCCCAGCCCACCGCCACCAGCCAGAGCTGCGACAGGGAGGAGTTGAGCAGCGGGGCGTCCTCCAGCAGGGCGACCCGGCCCAGCTCGATGTAGACCAGCATCGGGTTCAGCTCCACCAGCCGGGTGGCCCAGCCGGGCAGGTTCTCCTCGAAGAGCGTGACGCTGTAGAGCACCCCGGAGCCGTACATCCAGGCGCGCAGCAGGAACGGCATGACCTGCTTCAGGTCGGCCACCTTCGCGCCGAGGCGGGCCACCGCCATGGTGAGCCCGGCGTTGAAGATCGTCTGGAGCAGGATCGCCGGCACCAGCACCAGCCAGGCCAGCGTGATCGGCTCGCCGGTGACCAGCACGATCGCGATCAGCACCACCATCGCCCCGAGCAGCTGCTGGAACTGGGTCACGGTGACCGCGAGCGGCAGGCAGGCCCGCGGGAAGTGCAGCGCCCGGATCAGGCCCAGGTTGCCGGTGATCGACTGGGTGCCGTTCTGCACCGCCGTCTGGGTGAAGTTGAAGATGAACAGGCCGGTGCAGAGGTACGCGATGAAGTTCGGGATCTCCCGCTGCTCCAGCACCAGGCCGAAGATCAGGTAGTAGACCGCCGCGTTGGTCAGCGGGGTGAGCACCTGCCACAGCTGCCCCAGCTTGGCATTGCTGAACGACGCGACCAGCTTGGCGTTCGCGTACGCGGAGATGAAGTGCCGGTAGTGCCAGAGCCGCCGGCTGTACTCGGCCAGCGAGGGGCGTTCGCCGGCGACCCGCAGCCCGTACCGGGCGGCGAGCTGCGCCTGGGTGAGGCCGGCGTCGGGGTCGGCCAGCGCCGTGTCGGCCATGGGATGGGCGCTCCGATCTTTCGGGTCAACGGGGATGCGCGCGACGATGGAATCTAGCGTGGCCAGTGCGTGGAGCGCCGCCCCCGTCGCTGCGTGGACCGTAGTTCAAAACACGTCGGGACGCAACCGTACCGTCGTTGCGCTACATTGTTCCACGTGACAGCCGAGAAGAGTCCCAGGTGACGACCGAGAAGCGGCGCACGCCGGCCGGCGCGGCCGTGCTCCGGGACGACATCACCACGGCCATCCGCCGGGCACTGATGCAGGAGCTCGCGGCGGTCGGCTACGGCCGGCTCTCCATCGAGGCGGTGGCCCGCCGCGCCGGGGTGAGCAAGACCGCGATCTACCGGCGGTGGAGCTCGAAACTGGAACTCGTGCTGGAGATCGTCTCCGCCGCGGCCGGCGGCAAGCTGCCGGCGCTGGACACCGGGACCCTGCGCGGCGACCTCGAACTGCTCTTCCAGGTGGTGGCGCACGCGCTGCGGCACCCACTGGCCTCGCAGATCATTCCCGACCTGCTGGCCGAGGCGGCCCGCAACCCGACCATCGACGAGACCCTGCAGCGGGTGCTGCGCGCCCGGCAGCAGGAGATCGGCGGCCGGCTGATCGGCCGCGCCGTGCAGCGCGGCGAGCTGCCCGCCGACACCGACCCGGAGGCGGCGGTGGACCTCATCGTCGGCCCGCTCTACTGGCGGCTCGCCATCGCCCGCACCCCGCTCACCGCCGGCTACCTCGACACGCTGGTCGAGTCGGTGGCGGTCGGGCTGGGCGCCGACGGGCCGCTGCCCCGGCAACGGGAGGCACCGGTCACCGGCTGACCTGCCGACCCGCCGGTGCCACCCGCGCCGTACACCGGCGCCCGGGCGGTCCGGCTACTCTGCTTGCCAATCGGGTCACCGACGGGCCCCGCCGGCCCCGCCGTCCCGTTTCATCGCCCACACCGTGCCCGTACAACGACAAGGACCCCCCGTGTCGAAAGTCGACCACGTCGCCGTCGCCCCGCCGCGCTCCGGCGCCGCCGCGACCCCGGCCCCGGCGGAACCCGGCCGGCTCCGGTCCCTGATCGCCGCCGCACCCGCCGTCCTCACCGACGCCGGCGTGCTGGCGTTCGCGCTCTGGACGGTGCTCTACCACGCGGCGTTCCTGTTCAGCCTGGCCCCGTCGGTGACCTTCACGATCTGGCTGGTCAGCTGCGTGGTGCTGGCCGGGGCGGCGGTGCTGCGGGCCGCGCGGCGGCACCGGTCGGCGCCCGTGGCCGACCCCGCGGCGCCCGCCGCGCCGACGGCCGCCGAGCCGGACACGGCCGGGTACCCCCGCCGCTGGCTGGTCGTGGTGCTGGCCGCGGCGGCGGTGGCCGCGGTCACCGCCGGCCTGGCCAACACCACGGCCGGCGACGGGATGTCCTGGTGGGTCCCGGCCAGCGCCGGGGCGGTCGCGGCGGTCGGCGGGATGCTGCTGATCCGCCGGATGTGGCTCGGCTCGCCGGCGACCGCGTCGGCCGCGCCGGTCCCGACCGCCGTCCAGTCCGGGTACGCGCTGGTCGTCTCGCTGCTGGTCGCCATCTCCTCGTTCTTCATCGCCCGCAACACCCCGGACGACGTCTACTACGTCGGCAAGTCGGTGTGGGTGGCCGAGCGGGACATCATCCCGCTCAACGACTTCCTGTTCACCGAGAACGTCGCGCCGCCGATGGGTTCCCAGCCGCCGATCGCGTCCATCGAGGTGTTCGCCGGGGCGCTCGGCCGGGTCTTCGGCATCCACGGCGCCTCCGCCACCTGGTACGTGCTGCTGCCGGTGCTCGCGGTGCTCGCCATCCTGGCCCTCTGGCGCCTGGTGCACCGCTGGGCCCCGCGCCGGCCGCTGCTCGCGTTCAGCGTGGCCGTCGCCTTCCTCTACCTGGTGGCCGGCAGCGACGCCGCGCTCGGCACCTTCCACCTGCCCCGGCTCTACGAGGGCAAGGGGATGTTCGTCTCGGCGGTCATCCCGCTGATGTGGCTCTACCTGACCAACTGGTTCGACAACCGCTCGCGCTGGGGCCTGCTGCTCATCGTCGCGCTCTCGGTGACCGCGACCGGGCTCACCACCACCGCCGCCATCATCCTGCCGATGCTGGTCGGCGCGGCGGCGTTCGCCATGCTGCTGGTCGGCCGCTGGAAGGACGCGCTGCTGGCCGGCGCGGCGGCGGTGGCGTACCCGGTGGGCTCGGTGGTGGTCTCCCAGCTGGTCCTCGACATGGCGGCCGCCACCGGCGCGGACGACGCGTTCTTCGACGCCGAGTACACCTACCGGCGGACGCTGATGATCGGCGTGGTCGGGGTGATCTGCGGGCTGGCGCTGTGGTGCGGCCCGCTGCTGGCCCGCCGGCGCACCCCGGCGCTGCTCGCCGCCGGCGGCACCCTGACGCTCAGCGTGCTGCTCGTTCCCGGCGTGCTGGAGCTGCTCAGCGACCTCAGTGGCATCTCGGTGGTGCTCTGGCGGGTGCCCTGGCTGCTGGCGCTGCCCACGCTGGTCGGGTTGCTCTGCACGGTGAACGTCCCCGTGCGGATGCCGGCCCTGCGCCGGGTGGTCGGCGTCGGCGTCGCGGCGGCCATGGTCGCCTCGTTCGCGGTCTTCGCCACCCCGATGTGGTCGAAGGAGAGCTGGGTCACCGTGCACGACCGGCCCACCTGGAAGCTGCCGCAGCAGCGGCAGGGGATCGCCTTCTGGATCAAGGACCTGGACCGGCCGGACGGCCTCGTCCTCGCCCCGTCGGTGATCATGCGGACCTCGCTGATCGTCACCAGCCGGGTCCGGGTGGTCCTGCCCCGCGACTTCTACCTGGTGGAGTACGACCTGAACTCCGACTTCGCCAAGGACCGGCTGCTGCTCGCCAAGTTCGCCGACGGCGCCATCACCCCGTCGGAGGCGGAGGTGGCCGCGGCCATCGACCGGCTCGGCGTCGGCACCATCTGTGTCTACAACGGCAACAGCTACGCCCGCCAGATGGCGCCGCGGCTCGGCTTCGAACAGTTCGCCGAGCGCCCGGCGCCCGGCGCGGTGACCTGCTACCGGCGCGGCTGACCGACCCGCCGGCCGTCCGCGACGACGCCGTGGGAACGGGCCCCGCGGTGCGGCGCGGGCGGCCGGATGCTGGTTTGACCGAAAGGTACCGGATACCCGAGCGACGCCCGGCTGTCCGTTCGCGTTAAGGTCGCAGCACGCGCTGACGGCCCGCCGCGGGGGGAGAGCACGACATGGGCCCGGCCCGTCATCGATCTTCGTAGGGAGCGTACTCGTTGTTCGGCACGTTGACAGGACGGATCGGAGTCGCCGCCCGCGGCGCGCTGCTGGTGCTGTCCTACCTGGTCATGCTCGCTGCGGGCGCCCTCGGCTGGATCGGCTTGTTCGCCGTCGCCGGGCTGGTCGCGGTGCTCGGGGAGTTCGCCCTGATGCGCTGGTCACCCGCCTCCGACGTGCTGCTGGAGAAGGTCGGGCTGAACCGCGGCTACCGGCAGCTGACCCGGGACCTGGCGGCCGTGCTGCTGGTGGCCGCCGAGGTGGCGCTGACCGGGATCGAGCTCAGCCTGCTGCTCGTGCTGCCCGCCGCGGTCTGGGTGGTCGCGGTCTTCTCCGGCGCGCTGGTCACCATGATCGAGCGGCGCAACCCGCAGTCGGCGCTGGTGCGCAACATCGAGCTGGGTCCGCTCCGCTCGGCTCCCGAGCCGCCGGCCTGGGCGTCCGCCATCGCCGGTGACCGGATGCCGGTGGTCAACGTGCTGCTCGTTCCCGCCGCGGTGGTCGCCGCGGTGTCCGACGACGTGACCCCGTTCCTGGTCACCGCCGCGGTGGCGGTCGCGGTGACCGGGGTGGTCGGCGCGATCGTCGCGCTGACCTGGCTGCGCGGCCGGGGCAGCGGGCAGAGCCCGCTGCTGCCCGCGGTGCAGCGCTGGCTGGACACCTACCGCCCCGAGGTGGCGCTCTACTTCGCCGGCCCGGCCAAGGACGTCTACCAGGCCAACATGTGGCTGGCCCCGACCGAGGCGCTCCAGCAGCGCGCGGTGGTGCTGCTGCGCAACAAGGAGGCCTTCCTCGACCTCGCCGACACCCGGCTGCCGGTGATCTGCGTACCGGCCGGGGTGGACTTCATGAACCTCGAACTGGGCAGCGTGCGCGCGGCGCTCTACGCCGCCAACGTCGGCGCGAACATCCACATGCTCCGCGAGCCGGGCATGAAGCACGTCTTCGTCGGCCACGGCGACAGCGACAAGGCGGCCAGCGTCAACCCGTACAGCAAGGTGTACGACGAGGTCTGGGTCGCCGGGCTCGCCGGCCGGGAGCGGTACGCCCGGGCCGGGGTGGGCGTGCTGGACTCCGACATCGTCGAGATCGGACGCCCGCAGCTGGCCGGCGTGCACACCTTCGGCGCCGAGGCGGTGGACCGGCCGTTCACCGTCCTCTACGCACCCACCTGGGAGGGCTGGCTCGACGACGACCCCTACCACACCTCGCTGGTGCTGATGGGTGAGCGGATCGTCAAGGGGCTGCTCGCCGTCTCGCCCCGGATCCGGCTGATCTACAAGCCGCACCCGCTGACCGGCTCGCGGGCCAAGGAGGCCAAGGCGGTGCACGACCGGATCGTCGGGCGGATCCGGGCGGCCGGCGGCGACCCCGACGCGACCTCGCTGGACGGCACCCGGCACCTGGTGGTCACCGGCCGCACGCCGGCGCTGTTCGACTGCTTCAACCAGACCGACCTGCTGATCAGCGACGTGTCCAGTGTGGTCTCCGACTTCGTGCAGAGCCAGCGGCCGTACGTGGTGGCCAACCCGGGCGGGCTGCCGGAGGACGAGTTCCGCCGGGAGTACCCGACCGCCCGCGCGGCGTACCTGCTCTCCGCCGACTGCGGCGAGCTGGAGAAGATCGTCTCGCTGACCCGGGCCGGGGACGACCCGTTGACCGAGGCCCGCCGGGAGCTGAAGACTTACCTGCTCGGCCCCGCGGAGGCCAACCCGATGGACCGGTTCCAGGAGGAGATCGCCCGGCTCTGCGGCCGCTGAGCGCGCGCCGCACCGACCCCGCCGCGCCCGGGACGACCGCGTCGTCCCGGGCGCTGTCGTCTCCGGGGTACGCCGGGAGCCGTGGGCCGTTCAGCCGAGCAGGGCGGCCACCGCGTCGGCGGCCGGGGTGTCCGCCGGCAGCGCCTGCGCGGCCACCACCGCGGCCACCGGCAGCGGGCCGTACAGGTGCGGGAAGAGCTGCCCGCCCCGGGAGGGCTCCCACCGCAGCGCGTCGCCCAGCCGGGCCGGGTCGACGGTCAGCAGGGTCAGCCCGGTGGCCCCGGCGAAGTGCCGGCGGGCGGTCTCCACCACCTGGTCGGCGGCCGAGAGGTGGACGAAGCCGTCCTGCCGGTCCACGGCCGTGCCCGCCAGGTGGCCGGCGGCCAGTGCCTCGTCCCACTCCGTGGTCGGCAGCAGCTTGTAGATCACATCGGGAGCCTACGCGTCCGGGCGGGCGGCGGGCGGCTCGTCCCGGCACGGCCGGTTTCGCCGGTACCGGCCCTTCCGTCGCCCCCGGCCCGGCATGCTCAGGTGGAGCGGGTCGGAGAGGGATGGCGATGCAGAGCTACGACGACGACTGGACCGACAGCCAGCGCGCGCTGTACGACGAGTGTTACCAGGCCGGCGGGGAGTGGGCCGACGACCCGGACACCCCGAGCGAGGACGTGCAGCACGTGATCAACCTCGGTGAGGCCGACGACGACACCCTGGCCGACGCCGAGATCGACTTCCCGCCGCTGGTCGACGCGGTCACCCAGGCCACCGGGGAGAACGTGACCAGCGTGCCGGCCAGCCACGACGATCCCGGCTTCCGGGGCTTCGTGGACGGGGTCCGGGACGCCGTCGCCGACGACACGTTCGGCCTCTAGCGCGTCGGATCGCCGCGGTACCACCGGACCGGCCCTCCCGCCCCGGTCCGGCTTCTGCCACCATTCGGGTCGACGGACCGACGAATGGGGGAACCGCTTGCGCATCCTGCTGGTCGAGGACGACCGCCGGGTGGCCGCCGCGCTCTCGTCCGCCCTCACCCGGCGGGGCTACGAGGTCGAGCACGCCGCGACCGTCGCCGCCGCGCTGTCCGCCGCCCCCTGCGACCTGGTCCTGCTGGACCTGACCCTGCCCGACGGCGACGGCACCGACCTGTGCCGGGAGCTGCGCCGGCGCAGCTCGCAGCTCGGCATCATCGCGGTGACCGCCCGGGGCGAGGAGCGGGACCGGGTGCTCGGCCTGCGGCTCGGCGCCGACGACTACGTGGTCAAGCCGTTCTCGATGGTGGAGTTGCAGGCCCGGATCGAGGCGGTGCTGCGCCGGGCGGCGAACAGCGTGCCGGAGCGGAACCTGATCGAGTCCGGGCCGGTCCGGATCGACGTGGCGGCCCGTACGGTGACCGTGGCCGGCCGGGCGGTGGCGCTCACCCGCAAGGAGTTCGACATCCTGCTCTCGCTGGCCCGGCAGCCCGGGGTGGCGGTGCCCCGCGACCGGATCCTGCTCGACGCCTGGGGCACCACCTGGGCCGACCGGCACACGGTGGAGGTGCACGTCGGCTCGCTGCGCGGCAAGCTGGGCGACCCGCGCCTGGTGGAGACGGTGCGCGGGGTCGGCTACCGGCTGCGCGGCGAGTGAAGGGGGACGGGTGCGACGCCGCCTGGTGATCAGCTACCTGCTGCTGATGGTGCTGGTCCTGATGGCGCTGGAGACCCCGCTGGCAGCCACCCTGGCCACCCGGGAGACCGACCGGGTCCGCGCCGACCGGCTCGCCGACGCGACCCGGTTCGCCTCGCTGGCCGGCCCGGCGCTGCGCGGCGGCACGCCCGGCCCGATCGACAACGAGCTGCGCAGCTACGACGAGCTGTACGGGATCGGCGCGGCGGTGGTCGACCGGGACCGCCGCACAGTGGTCGCCTCGGCGAGCTGGGAGGGCGCCCCGGGCACCGGCGCGGCGCTGGACACCGCCCTCTCCGGCCAGCAGGCCAGCGGGCCGGAGTCGGTCTGGCCGTGGGTGGACGGGCCGATCGTGGTGGCGGTGCCGATCAACGACGGCGGTGAGGTGCTCGGCGCGGTGGTGATCGCCACCCCGGCCGACGCGGTCCGCCGTACCGTCACCGCCTGGTGGCTGCTGCTGGCCGGCACCGGCCTGCTCGCCGTGCTGGCCTGCGTGCTGACCGCGTTCGGGCTGGCCGGCTGGGTGCTGCGCCCGGTCACCGAGCTGGACGCGGTCACCCACGAGATCGCCGAGGGGGACCGCGGCGCGCGGGTGCAGCACCGGCTGGGCCCGCCCGAGCTGCGCCGGCTGGCGACCAGCTTCAACCACATGGCGGACGTGGTGTCGGACGTGATGGACCGGCAACGCGCCTTCGTCGCGCACGCCAGCCACCAGCTGCGCAACCCGCTCACCGCGCTGCGGCTGCGGGTGGAGGAGCTGGGGCCGAGCCTGACCGACCCGCAGGGGTGCGCGGAGCACCGGCTCGCCCTGGAGGAGACCGACCGGCTGGCCCTGGTGCTGGACGCGCTGCTCACCCTGGCCCGCGCCGAGCGGCGGGAGAACCAGCGGGTGACCGTGGACGCGGCGGCGGTGGCGGCCGCCCGGATGGCCGCCTGGGAGCCGCTGGCCCGGCACCGGTCGGTCACCCTCCGGCTGGTGGCCCCCGACACGCCCGCGTACGCGCGGACCGTGCCGACCGCCATCGACCAGGCCCTGGACGCGCTGATCGACAACGCGGTGAAGTTCAGCGGTGCCGGCGGCGAGGTGACGGTGACCGTCCGGCGCCAGGACGGCGGGATCGCGCTCGAGGTGCGCGACACCGGCCCCGGCATGACCGCCAGCCAGCTCGGTCAGGCGACCGAACGCTTCTGGCGGGCGCCGGAGGTGCAGAACGTCGACGGCGCCGGGCTGGGCCTGACCATCGTCGCGGTGCTGGTCGACGCCTCGGACGGGCGGCTCACCATGCGTCGCGGCCAGCCCCGCGGCCTGATTGCCGGACTCTGGTTCCCCGCCCCCACCGACGAACCCGCCACCCCCACCCCACTGGCCGTCGAGGGTCGGGCCTCGTGATCGTCTGATCGCCGGGGGCCGCACCGGCCGGGCCGGCCCGGCGGCAGCGGGTCAACCCGGCCCGGTCACGGTTTGGTGGCGCGGTACCAGCCGGCGGCGCCGGGGTGCAGGGGGAGCGGGGCGGTGGCGATCGCCGCGCGGGGGCTCATCCGCCCGGCCGCCGGATGCGCGGCGGCGAGTTCCTCCCGGCGCTCCATCAGCAGCCGGGTCACCTCCCGCACCAGCGACTCGGGCAGGTCGGCCCGGACCACCAGGAAGTTCGGGTTGGCCACGGTGGTGACCGGGTCGACGCCGTACACGGAGCGGGGGATGTCCCGCGAGACGTACACCTCCGGGTTGCCGCGCCGCAGCGGCTCGGTCCAGTCGCCGAGGTCGACGATCCGGATGGCGGTGGCGCCGGACAGCTCCTCGACGCCCCGCACCGGCAGCCCGCCGGAGAAGAAGAACGCGTCGATCCGCCCGGCGCGCAGCGCGGCGACCGAGTCGTCCAGGCCCAGCCGCTCCCGGTGCACCGCGTCGTCGCCCAGCCGCGCCACCTCCAGCAGCCGGCTCGCGGTGATCTCGGTGCCGGACCCGGCCGCGCCCACCGACACCCGCCGGCCGCGCAGGTCGGCCAGCGTGCGCACCGGGCCGCCGGCGGTGGTGACCAGGTGCAGCAGGTCGTCGTAGACCCGGGCCACCGCCAGCACCGACGGGTGCGCGGCGGGTGCGGCCGGCAGCACGTCGGCCTGGGTGAAGCCGAGTTCGGCCTCGCCGGTGCCGACCAGCCGGACGTTCTCCGCGGAGGCGGCGGTGACCACCACGCTGGCCCGCACGCCGGGCAGTTCCCGGTTGAGGATGGCGGCCAGCGACTGCCCGAAGGCGTGGTAGACAGCGGTCGGGCTGCCGGTGGCGATCCGGATCGGCACCGGCGTGGCGGGGGCGTCCCGGCAGCCGGCGAGGCCGGTCAGCGCCGCGACCAGCAGCAGCGCCAGCAGCGCCCGCGGTCGGCCGGGGCGCGGGCGGGCGCGGCGGGACCGGATTCGACTCACGGGCTGCACTCTGCGCCCTGCGGCCGACGGCACGCAAGCCCGGACTGCGCCCGGAGCGCCGGTGGGGTCAGCTGGCCCGGTCGGCCGGGCCGAGGGCGGTGCTGTGCAGGATGCGCTCGCGGTCGGGGCCGTCGGCGACGCTGACCAGGAAGCAGCCGGTGCCGGGGCGGAGCAGCGCCGGGACCTCCAGCAGGGCGGCGCCGCGGATCAGCACGGCGGCGAGTTCCCGGTCGGTCAGCCGCACGCCGAGGATGTGCCGGCGGACGTGCCGCCCACCGGCCAGCAGGGCGGCCCGCCAGGCCGCCGCGGCCAGCCGCGGCCGCCACACCCGGCGCGGCATCGAGGCGCCGGGGAACGGCCCGCCGAGCAGCTCCCGCCGGCCCTGCCGCCAGCCGGCCTCTAGCAGCCGGGCGTACGCCGGCCGGTGTTCCCGGGGCACCGAGAGCCGGTGCAGTTCGTAGCGGCGGCGCAGCCCGCCGACGGCCAACTCGTGCTCCACCGGAACGTCCAGCCGGGTGAGCAGTTGCCGCATCCGCTGGGCCGCCTCCTCCCGGTTGAACTCCACCGTGCCGTTGCGGTGCGGCGGGGGCGGCTGCCGGTGCCCGGCGCCGGCCGGTGGGGGCATGCAGCGCAGCAGGCAGGCGGCCTCGAACGCGTCGGCCAGGGTCAGCCAGTCCAGCGGCGGCGGCGTCGCCGGCGGCCGGGGGCGGTCGAGCAGGATCGGTTCCAACGGGGCGCTCCTCGTGGGGCGTCGGGTCCCCTTACCGTTACCCGTGCGCCGCCCCGGCGGTACCGATCCGGTCCAGCCTTGAGGAAATCTTGCGGCTGCCCTACAGCTCGGTGACCACCACGTCGACCACCCGTGGCCGTCCGGGGGCCGTGGGCTGCTCCAGCACCGGGTACTTCAGGTCGCGCAGCGCCGTCACCAGCCCGTCGGCGGTACGCGGCCGGGCGCCCGCGAGCAGCAGGTCACGGACCAGCCGGCCCTTGGTCGCCTTGTTGAAGTGGCTCACCACGGACCGGACGGGCACCCCGTCGACCTCCCGCTCGTGCAGCACCCGGACGGTCACCGTGTGCTCGGCCAGCGCGCCGCGCGGCGCCCAGGTCGCCGCGTACGCGCCGGAGCGCAGGTCGAGCACCGGCCCGTCGCCGGCCGCCTCCGCCAGGACCGGCGCCAGCGCCCGCCGCCACCGGGCGGCCAGCGCGCCGACGCCGGGCAGCCTCACCCCGATCGGGCAGCGGTAGGGCGGGATCCGGTCGGTGAGCCGGACCGCGCCCCACAGCCCCGAGCTGACCAGCACCGACCGGCGCGCCGCGCGCAGCGCCGCCGGGGGCAGCGACGCCAGGTCGAGCGCCTCGTAGAGCACCCCGGTGTAGATCCGGCCGGCGGGCGCGGTGGCGGCCTCCCGCAGCCGGGCGTTGCGCCGCAGCTCGCCGGCCTGCCCGGGGCTGAGCCCGAGCGCGGCCCGGGCCGCCTCCGGGTCGCCGGTGGCGAGGGCGACGAGGGCCGCCAGCACCTCCTCCCGGGCCGGGGTCAGCTCCGGCAGCGAGAGCCGGGTCAGGTCCAGCCGGCGGCCGGCGCCAACGTCGGCCTTCCCCTCCGAGGGCGGCAGCAGGACGAGCATCGGTGACTCCTCGATCTCCCCGGCGGTCGGGCCGGCCCGGCCAGCGTACGGGGCGGGGCTACCGCCACGGCCGCACCGGCTCCGCCGGGTGGTACACGCGATACCCGCCGACGTCGGCGACCGGCGCGGCGTCGGCCCCGTCGCCGAGCAGCCGGCGCAGCCGCCGCTCCAGCGTCGAGCCGGCCTCGACCACGTAACCCGGCCGGTCGGCCCGCCCCACCCGGTCCCAGTACGCCGGCACCCGGTTCTGCCCCGGGGTGAGGTAGTCGTCGAGCACCGCGCAGACCACTTCCTCCGCGGTGTTGAAGACCAGCCGGTTGCAGGTCCAGTAGTCCCCGTACACCTCGCGCAGGCCGCTGCCGCGCACCGCGGCGGCCAGCTCGCGGGCCTGCCGCTCCTCGGTCCGGGAGGCCGCCGTGCCGGCGGCGGCGAAGAGCACGGTGACCACGAGCGTGGTGGCGGCCAGCGCGGCCAGCACGGCGGTGGCGAGCGCACCGGTCAGCCGGCCGGCCACCCCGACCGTGCCCCGCCAGCAGGCCACCGCCGCCAGCCAGAGCGGCCAGAGCACCGCCGGCAGCGACAGCTGGAGCACCGACAGGTAACGCGCGTTGCCCAGCGGGTCGGTGGCGGCCTGCGGGCTGCGCAGGTACGACGCCAGGGTGGCGGCGGCGCCGACGACCAGCGCGAGGTGCACCACCGGGCCGACCCGCCGGCCCGGCGGGCCACCACGGCGGTACGCGACCACCGCCACCGCCGCGGCGACCAGCAGCAGCACCGGGTAGAGCAGGCCGAACCACTCCTGCCAGCGGGCGCAGCCGTCGACCGGGCAGAGCCCGCCGGCCAGCGGCACCCCCTCCAGCAGCCCGCCGCGCAGCCGCTCGGGCCACGCCGGGACGGCCCCGGTGCCGGCGCTGATCTCGCGGAACACCGACACCGAGTCCTCCCCGGGCGGGGCGACGAGGTTGTCCCGGATCATCGGCGCCACGCCGAGCCCGAAGCCGACCAGCAACAGCGCGCCGGCCCCGCCGATCAGCTCGCGCCGCAGCACCCAGAGCAGGGCCAGCCCGGCGACCGCCAGGTACGGCGCGATCAGCCAGTCCGACCACACGGCCACCCCGGCGAGCAGGCCGAACAGCCCGACGGCCAGCCGCCGGTGGCGCAGGGTGCGCTGCGCCAGCCCCACCACGATCAGCAGCATCAGCAGCACCGCCACCTTCACCTCGGGCCGGCCGCCGACCACGGTGATCTGGTCCCGGATCACCCGTTCCGAGCCGAGTGCCAGCAGGCCGACGACGAGGGTGGCGAACCACGGCGAGCCGATCCGGCGGGTCAGCCGGTGGATCAGCCAGAGGAAGAGCGCGTAGAGCACCAGTAGCGGAAGCCGCAGCACCGGCCAGCTCGGGCCGGCCAGCGCCACCAGCGGCGCGGCCAGGTACGACTCCAGCATCCCCATGTAGCGCTGGCCGTAGAGGAAGACGGGCAACTCGCGGCCCTCGGCGATGTGCAGCGCGGCCAGCCCGAAGGTCGCCTCGTCGCTGTTGGAGACGGGCACCGTCTGGAGTGTCAGGACCAGCCGGTAGCCCACCCCGACCAGGCCGAACAGCAGCGCGACGAGCGCCGGCCGGTCGAGCTGCGGGCGCCAACGCCCCCGGTTGCGTACTGGTTGCGACACGACCAACGCCCCCGTCGTCGTCCCGACCGGAGTGTTTCACGTACGGCCGGACGGGCGGGGCGGATCGGCGGAGTCGGCGCGGTCTGCGGTTGATCCACACGATGTACGCGATATCACGGTATCCGTGGCGCTGGAATACCCCCATGTACGGCAACCGGAGTGGATCATGCGTGGCCGGCGGGGCCGTCCCGCGCGGTCGTCTCGCGTGGCCGGCGTGGCCGGGCTGTGGCAGGGTTGCACCGTGCCACCCACTCCCGCCGGCCAGCTGGCCGTACCGCACCTGCACCGGGCCGCGCGGATCGAGGACGCCGTCCACCAGCTGGTCGAGCGCCGGCTGCGGCGCACCGGCTGGCGGACCAACATCATCGCGTACACCGGCTACGGCGCGCCCGGTTGGGTGCGGGTGATGTGCCGGGTGCTGCTGGGCCGGCCGGACACCCGCCAGCGGGCCCGGCTGGAGAAGGTGCGGGGGTGGCGCAGCTTCACCACCCTGCCCGCCAAGCACGTGACGGTGACCATCGAGGCGGGCGGGGTGCGGCACGAGGCGCAGGCCGACCGCAGCGGCTTCATCGACACGGTGGTGGCGGCCGACCTGCCGCCCGGCTGGGGGTCGGTGCGGCTGAGCATGCCGGAGGCCGAGCCGGTGGAGGCGCCGGTCCGCATCCTCGACCCGGAGGTCCGGTTCGGTGTCGTCTCCGACATCGACGACACGGTCATGGTGACCGCGCTGCCCCGCCCGCTGCTCGCCGCGTGGAACACGTTCGTCCTGGACGAGCACGCCCGCACCGCGGTGCCCGGCATGGCGGTGCTCTACGAGCGGCTGGTCACCGCGCATCCGGGAGCGCCGGTCTTCTACCTCTCCACCGGCGCGTGGAACGTCGCGCCGACGCTGACCCGGTTCCTGTCCCGGCACCTCTACCCGGCCGGGCCGCTGCTGCTCACCGACTGGGGTCCGACGGCCGACCGCTGGTTCCGCAGCGGCCGCGAGCACAAGCGGGTCACCCTGGCCCGGCTGGCCAAGGAGTTCCCCGACGTGCGGTGGCTGCTGGTCGGCGACGACGGCCAGCACGACCAGGAGATCTACCGCGAGTTCGTGGTCGCCCACCCGGAGAACGTGGCCGGGGTGGCGATCCGCCGGCTGTCGCCGACCCAGGCGGTGCTGGCCGGCACCCTGCCGGCTCCGGCCGGGCCCTCGTCCCAGGGGCCGGTGGGGCAGAAGTGGCTCTCCGCGCCGGACGGCGCCGGGCTGTGGAAGCTGCTGCGCGAGGCGGGCCTGGTCTGATCCCCGGCCACGCGGGGCGCCGATGCCGGCTGCGCGACGGTCACCGCCGCTGGAAGACCACCGAGGCGACATCCGCCACGAGTTCCAACGCCCAGTCCAGCTGGGGGCAGGTGTGCCGATCCCGGCACTCCAGGCAGCGACCGCCGCGCCACGGGTTGTCGAGCGCCCGGGTCCAGTGCGCGTCGAGGATCCGCTTCGCCGTGAACAACTCCGTCGCCCGTGACGCCGGCTCGTCGATCGGCATGGTCGGCACCTTCCGGATGGGTTGCGAGTAGGCGCGCCCAAGGGAGGCAGGGGCGGTGCGTCGTGTCTCCCTTGGGCGGCTTGGTGACGCGGCCCACCGTTTGCCGAACGAAGGAGCCTCGCCACAGGAGCAGCCTTAGAGACCTTTAGTACCTAGGGCACCGTTGGTCTTGAAGCTGGGTAGACGGCGTGATCCGATGGAAGGTGCCGAACGAAGGAACCTCCACATGCCCATACCGACCGGCGGATACCGCGAGGTCGCCGAAGACCTCACGGCCCGCATCAAGAGTGGCGAGTATGCCCCCGGTGAACGATTGCCGACCTACAAGGAGCTTGCGGATCTCTACGAGGTCAGCGTGACCACGGTCCAGAGAGCAATCATCGTCCTCCAGACTCGGGGCCTGGTCGTCGGACTACAGGGTCGTGGACTCTGGGTCGCGGAGCGTTAAGGACACTTGCGCGAGCCTCCGGCCGCATCGAAGATCCCTCATGGGTAGAGGCTCTGGTCGATTCGCTGCTGTAGTCCAGGAGAGCCGATCATGCCGACCAGGCCACCGCACTACCGCCGCGTTGCTGACGACATCGAGCAGAAGATCAAATCCGGCGAGTATCCACCCGGTCACCAGTTGCCATCGGTTTCCGAGATCGGGGAGATCTACAACGTCGCCCGCTCGACGGCGTACCGAGCCGTCAAGGAGCTGCACGCGCGGAACCTGGTCTACGGGCAGCAGGGGCAGGGCGTATTCGTGGCGGAGCCCGAGTAGGCGCGGATCACGCCCTGGTGACGACGGTGCGGCTGGTGTCGGGTGCGCGGATCCTCGCCGTCGGGTGTCGCGCGGGCCGGTGAAGGATACTTGCGCAAAGCTCTGACGGCATCGAAGATCTCCTTCATGCGCAGAGACTTTGGTCGATTTCTCTCCGGGTCGGTGCTGGCGGTGGCGCTGACGCTCGGCGCCGCCGCGGCGGCCGACGCCCCCGGATCACCGTCCGTCCCGCCGGACGCCGTGCCGGTGGCCGCCGAGGCGGCCTGCGTGACCGACCCGGCCACCCCGAAACGACAGCTGCGCGCCATGTGGATCGCCAGCGTGGCCAACATCGACTGGCCCAGCCGCACCGGGCTCACCCCGGCCGCCCAGCAGGCGGAGTACCGGTCCTGGCTCGACCTGGCCCAGCAGCGGCGGATGAACGCCGTCGTCGTGCAGATCCGCCCCGCCGCCGACGCGTTCTGGCCGTCGACGTACGAGCCGTGGTCGCAGTGGCTCACCGGCACCCAGGGCGGCAACCCCGGCTACGACCCGCTGGCCTTCATGGTGGCCGAGGCGCACGCCCGCAACCTGGAGTTCCACGCCTGGTTCAACCCGTACCGGGTGGCCAACCACACCGACCCGAGCAGGCTGACGGCCAGCCACCCGGCCCGCACCAACCCGGGGTGGGCCGTCGCCTACGGCGGCCACCTCTACTACAACCCGGGCATCCCCGCCGTCCGCGCCTTCGTGCAGGACGCGATGATGGACGCGGTCCGCCGCTACGACATCGACGGCGTGCACTGGGACGACTACTTCTACCCGTACCCGGTCAGCGGGGTGACCTTCCCCGACCAGGCCACCTTCGCCCAGTACGGCGGCGGCTTCAGCAGCATCGCCGACTGGCGGCGCAACAACGTCGACCTGCTGGTGCGGGAGATGGGCGCCCGGATCCGGGCGGCGAAGCCGTGGGTCAGGTTCGGCATCAGCCCGTTCGGCATCTGGCGCAACGCCGGCACCGACCCGCTCGGCTCGCGCACCACCGGCCTCCAGTCGTACGACGCGATCTACGCCGACACCCGCCGCTGGGTGCGCCAGGGCTGGGTCGACTACATCGCCCCGCAGATCTACTGGCACATCGGCCACCCGGCGGCCGACTACGCGGAGCTGGTCCGCTGGTGGTCCGAGACGGTGACCGGCACCGACGTGCACCTGGTCGTCGGGCAGGCCACCTACCGTGCCGGCGCGGCCGGGCAGGACGCGGCCTGGCAGGACCCGGCGGAGCTGACCGACCACCTGACCCTGAACCGCAGCCACCCGCGCGTGGTGGGCGACATCCACTTCAGCGCCAAGGACGTGCGCGCCGACCGGATCGGCGCCGTCACCCGGGTGGCCGGCGACCACTACCGCCGGCCCGCGCTGGCGCCGGCCGGGGTGGGCGGCGCGGCGCCCGCCGCACCCAACCTCACCTCGGCGGTACGCGGCACCGGCGGCGTGACCCTGACCTGGCAGCGCGGCGCCACCGGCAGCACCGCCGCGTACGCCGTGTACCGGCTGCCCGGCGACGGCGCGGTGGACCCCTGCGACCTGGCCGACGCCCGGCACCTGCTCGGCACGGTCCGCGCCGCGGGCACCACCGGGACGTTCACCGACGCGACCGCGGGCGCCGGCTCGACGTACCGCTACCTGGTGACCGCGCTGGACCGGCTGCACCACGAGAGCCCGGCCAGCAACGCGCGGGTGGTCAGCGGCAGCGGCGGCACGTTCAGCGTGATCGTGGACAACGCCACCGCCGGTGGCTTCACCGCCGCCGGCAGCTGGGGCACGTCGTCGTACCTTCCGGCCCGGTACGGCGCCAACTACCGGTTCGCCGAGCCGCAGGCGGTCAGCGACCCGGCCTGGTTCACCGCGACGCTGCCCGCCGCCGGCTCCTACCGGGTCGAGGTCTGGTACCCGGCCGACCCCGGCTACAACAGCGCCACTCCCTACCTGGTGGCGACCGCGAACGGGACCGTGACCGTCCGGGTCGACCAGCGCGGCGGCGGCGGGCAGTGGCGGGTGCTGGGCACCTACGACCTCGCCGCGGGCACCCGCCAGGTGGTCGGGGTCAGCCGCTGGACCAGCACCCAGGGGTACGTCGTCGCCGACGCCGTCCGGATCACCCGGCTCTGAGCGCGCGTCCGTCGGTCGCGCCCGCCCGGCAGGTCGGGGCGGGCGCGCGCCGGTTCAGTCGCGGCGCAGCCAGAGCACGCCCAGCGGCGGCACCTGGAGCGCGGCGGAGGCCGGCATCCCGTGCCACGGCATGTCCTCGGCGTGCACCTCGCCCAGGTTGCCCACCCCCGACCCGCCGTAGTGGTGCGCGTCGGTGTTGAGCACCTCGGCCCAGGCGCCGCCGGACGGCAGCCCGACCCGGTAGTCCCGCAGCGGCCGGGCGGAGAAGTTCGCCACGCAGACCAGCGTGGAGCCGTCCGGGGCGATCCGGACGAACGACACGGTGTTGTTGGCGACGTCGTCACCGGCGATCCAGCGGAACCCGGCCGGCTCGGTGTCCTGCGCCCAGAGCGCCGGGGTGTCCCGGTAGACCGTGTTCAGGTCGCCGACCAGCCGCTGCACCCCGGCCCGGGCCGGGTCGTGCAGCAGGTACCAGTCCAGCCCGCGTTCCTCGCTCCACTCCCGGTCGTCGGCCAGCTCGCAGCCCATGAAGAGCAGCTGCTTGCCCGGGTGCGCCCACATGTACGCCAGCAGCGCCCGCACGGTGGCCAACCGCTGCCAGGTGTCGCCGGGCATCTTCCCGGCCAGCGAGCCCTTGCCGTGCACCACCTCGTCGTGGCTGATCGGCAGCACGTAGTTCTCGCTCCACGCGTACGCCAGCGAGAAGGTGAGCTGGTGATGGTGGTGCTGCCGGTAGATCGGGTCCTTCGAGGTGTAGAGCAGGGTGTCGTGCATCCAGCCCATGTTCCACTTGAAGCCGAAGCCGAGCCCGCCGTCGGCGGTCGACCGGGTCACCCCCGGCCAGGCCGTCGACTCCTCGGCGACCATCAGCACCCCGGCGTGGTGCTTGTAGACGGTGGCGTTGACCTCCTGGAGGAAGGCGATCGCCTCCAGGTTCTCCCGGCCGCCGTGCACGTTCGGCGTCCACTGCCCCTCCTGGCGGGAGTAGTCCAGGTAGAGCATCGACGCGACCGCGTCCACCCGCAGCCCGTCGACGTGGAACTCGGTCAACCAGTAGAGCGCGTTGGCGACCAGGAAGTTGCGCACCTCCCGGCGGCCGAAGTCGAAGACGTACGTGCCCCAGTCGGGGTGCTCGCCCCGGCGCGGGTCGGGGTGCTCGTAGAGCGGCGTGCCGTCGAAGCGGGCCAGCGCCCACTCGTCCTTGGGGAAGTGCGCCGGCACCCAGTCCAGGATCACCCCGATCCCGGCGCCGTGCAGCCGGTCCACCAGGTACCGGAAGTCGTCCGGGTCGCCGAACCGGGAGGTGGGGGCGTAGTAGCCGGTGACCTGGTAGCCCCACGAGCCGCCGAACGGGTGCTCCATCACCGGCAGGAACTCCACGTGGGTGAAGCCCAGCTCGGTGACGTACGCGGTCAGCTCGTCGGCCAGCTCCCGGTAGCCCAGGCCGGGCCGCCAGGAGCCCAGGTGCACCTCGTAGACGCTCATCGGCTCCTGGTGCGGCCGGCGGGCGGCCCGCCGCTCCAGCCAGGCGGCGTCGGTCCACTCGTAGCGGGAGTGGTGCACCACCGAGGCGGTGGCCGGCGGCACCTCCGCGTACGCGGCGAACGGGTCGGCCTTGTCCCGCCACTGCCCGTCGGCGCCGTGCACCCGGTACTTGTAGCGGGCGCCGACCTGGACACCGGGCACGAACACCTCCCACACCCCGCTGGCGCCGAGCGAGCGCATCGGCCAGCCGTCGTCCGGGGCCCAGCCGGTGAAGTCGCCGACCACCCGCACCCCGCGCGCGTTCGGCGCCCAGACCGTGAAGGCGACCCCCTCGTCGAAGACGCGGGCGCCGAGCGCCTCCCAGAGCCGCTCGTGCCGGCCCTCGCCGATCAGGTGCAGGTCCAGCTCGCCCACGGTGGGCGGGTAACGGTACGGGTCGTCGTGGACGGTGCCGTCGACCTCCAGCCGGTAGTCGAGCACGCTGCCCGGCACGACGGCCTCGAAGACGCCCGCGTCGTGCACCCGCTTCATCGGGTGCCGCTCCTCCCCGACCAGGACGCTCACGTCGCCGGCGCCCCGGCGCAGGGTGCGGATGGTGGTCCGGCCGTCGGCCGGGTGGGCGCCGAGCACGGCGTGCGGGTCGTGCGTCGCGCCGCTGATCAGCTGCTCCATCGGGCGTCGTCCTCCTGCGCGGGGGCGGTGGGGGCGGTGCCGCCCGACAGCTCGGCGGGCACGTCGGCGACGGTCAGCTCGGCCGGCGCCGGCACCGCCGGGGGCGGGGTGTCGGGAGCGGCCGGGCGGCGCACCGTCAGCACGTGCGCGGGTTGCAGGTACGGGTCGAGGCGGACCGCGTTGCGCTGCCCCCACTCGTACCGGGCGCCGGTCAGCTCGTCGTGCACGGTGAACCGCTCGTGCCAGTCGAAGCCGAGCGCCGGCAGGTCGAGCGTGGTGTTGCCCCACTGCACCTCGCGCGGGTCGAACGAGCAGACCACGATGACCGCGTTGCCGGTGTCCGGGTCGTGCTTGGACCAGCAGAGCAGCGCCGGGTTGTCGATGTCGTGGAAGACCAGGTTGCGCAGCCGGTGCAGGGCCGGATTGTCCCGGCGGACCCGGTTGAGGGTGGCGATGAACGGGGCCAGCGAGCGCCCCTGCGCCTGCGCGCCGGCCCAGTCCCGGGGGCGCAACTCGTACTTCTCGTTGTCCAGGTACTCCTCGGCGCCGGGGCGGGCGGTGTGCTCGAAGAGTTCGTAGCCGGCGTACATGCCCCAGGAGGGGGAGAGCAGGGCCGCCAGCACCGCCCGGATCTTGAACATCGGCGGACCGCCGTGCTGCAACGACTCGTGGAGGATGTCCGGCGTGTTCGGCCAGAAGTTCGGTCGCATGTAGTCGGCCGCCGCGACCAGCTCCGCGCAGTACGCCCGCATCTCGGCCGCCGAGGTGCGCCAGGTGAAGTAGGTGTACGACTGGGTGAAGCCGATCTTGCCGAGCCCGTGCATGATGGCCGGCCGGGTGAACGCCTCGGCGAGGAAGAGCACGTCCGGGTCGACCTGCTTCACCCGCCAGATCAGCCAGTGCCAGAAGTCGAACGGCTTGGTGTGCGGGTTGTCCACCCGGAAGATCCGGATGCCCTCGCCGACCCAGTGCAGCACCACCCGCAGGATCTCCGCGCGGATCCCCTCCGGGTCGTTGTCGAAGTTCAGCGGGTAGATGTCCTGGTACTTCTTCGGCGGGTTCTCCGCGTACGCGATGCTGCCGTCGGCCCGGGTGGTGAACCACTCCGGGTGCTCGGTCACCCAGGGGTGGTCCGGCGCGCACTGCAGGGCCAGGTCCATCGCCACCTCCAGGCCCTGCTCGGCGGCGGCGGCGATGAAGTCCCGGAAGTCCTCGGCCGTACCCAGGTCGGGGTGGATGGCGTCGTGCCCACCCTCCTCGGCGCCGATCGCCCAGGGCGAGCCGACGTCGTCCGGCCCGGCGGTGAGCGAGTTGTTGCGGCCCTTGCGGTTGATCCGGCCGATCGGGTGGATCGGCGGCAGGTAGAGCACGTCGAAGCCCATCGCGGCGACGCCGGGCAGGCGCTCGGTGGCGGTGGCGAAGGTGCCGGAACGGGCCGGCGCGTCGACGGTGGCCGGGATCGCCCCCTCGGAGCGGGGGAAGAACTCGTACCAGGCGGAGAAGAGGGCCCGCTCCCGGTCCACCCAGAGCTGGTACTCCGTGCCGGTGGTGACCAGTTCGCGCACCGGGTGCTCCCAGAGCAGCCCGGCCAGGTCGAGGGCCGGTGCGACCCGCCGGTGCAGGTCGACCTCGTCGTCGCGCAGCGCCGCCGCCGCCGCGCGGACCCGGTCCCGGTCGGCGGCCGGCACCAGCTCCACCGCCGCGGTCAGCACCCGGGCCCCCTCGGCCAGGTCGTTGGCCAGCTCGGCCGCGCCCTGACCCGCGGCGATCTTCTTGCTGACGGCGTTCTGCCAGGTGAGGTACGGATCCTGGAACGCCTCCACGGCGAAGGTCCAGGTGCCGACCGCGTCCGGGCGGATGGTGGCGTGCCAGCGGTCCTGGCCGGGCTCGCCGGGGCGCATCCGGGTGAACGGGCGCGGCCGCCCGTCGGGCCCACGCCAGACCACGTTGCAGCCGAGCGCGTCGTGGCCTTCCCGGTAGGCCCGCGCCGCGACCGGCACCGCCTCGCCGACAACTGCCTTGGCCGGGTAGCGACCGCACGAGACGACGGGGGAGACGTCTTCGATCGGGAAGCGACCAGTCACCGCTTCAACCTACTGCGGGAGATCGTCTCGCGCTCGGTCAAGCGTCTCCTTCCGGCCCGCGCGCGGACGCCACCACCGCCGGCCCACCTGCCCGGTGGACGGTGGCGGGACGCCCCGCGCGGTATCGGAGCCCGTGGCGGGCCGGAGCGGCCCGGACCTAGACCCGGGTGACCCGGACGGCGTCCGCCACGACGTAGCCGGTGGCGTTGGTCCACCGGCTCACCGCGAGCAGGTTGCGGTCACCGGCGGCGAGCGGGAAGGTGCCGAGCGAGCGCCAGACGCCGCCGTTGGAGCGCTGGTCCACGTTGACCGTCTGGTTGCCCGCGGAGGTGACGACGACGTGCGGGGCCGCGCTGCTGTAACCCGGGTCGGCCGGGTGTCGTACCTCGATCCGGTAGTTCCCGGCCGCCGGGATGTCGACCTTGAACCAGGCGGCGTCGCTGGCGGGGGTGGGGGTGGCGAAGCGGTAGTCGGCGCCGTAGCGCTGGCTGGAGTAGGCCGAGGTTCCCCAGTTGGTGCTCGCCGTGAACCGCCCGGCGGTGGCGTTGTCCACGATCACGCTGAAGGTGGGCGGGTTCGGGCTGCCCAGCCCCAGGTAGGTGGCGATGCCGTCGGCGTGACCCCGGGCGATGGCGGTGATGAAGTCGGCCCGCTTGAGCAGGTTCGCGTCGGCGAGGGTGTCGATGAAGAGGTTCTCGGTGAGCACCGCGGGCATTGTCGTCTCGCGCAGCACGTGGAAGTTGGCGGTCTTCGGCCCCCGGTCGGTGACCGAACCGACCGACCGCATGGCGGCGAGCACCTTCGGGTGCACCGCGTTGTGCAGGTTCACGGTGGCGGCGTCCGCCGTCGGATACCGGTAGCTCTCGAAGCCGGTGCCGCCGCCGGAGTTGATGTGCACGCTCACGAAGAGGTTCGCGCCCCAGGCGTTGGCGTCGTCGGTGCGGTAGGCCAGGCTGCGGGTGATGTCGGTCGTCCGGGACATGCGGACGTCCACGGCCCAGTTGGCCTGCAGGATGGTGCGCAGTTGCAGGGAGATGTCGAGCGTCAGGGCCTTCTCCTGCAGCCCGTTGCCGACCGCCCCGGGGTCGGTGCCGCCGTGGCCCGGGTCGATGTAGACCTTGGGCGACGCGGCCTGCACGCGGCCGCCGAGGAGGGGGACGGCCGCGGCGCCGGCGAGGGCCGCGAGCAGGGTACGTCGCCGCAGCGCCGAGTCATCGAACATGTGCACCTCGCTTGGGGATCAGCAAAGATCAACGACTCCCGAAATATAGCGGAGCGTCGATGCACATGAAAGATGTCTACGTGTTCGGATCTAATGGTCGAAGGTTTCCGTCCAACCGACCGCTCAGCCGGCGGCGCCCACCGACCGGTACACCTCCAGCGTCCGCCGGGCCACGGTGTCCCAGGAGAAGTGCTCCACCGTCCGGCGCCGGCCGGCCCGGCCGAACTCGGCGGCCCGCTCCGGGTCGGTTAGCACCTCGTTGATCCGGGCCGCCAGGTCGGCGACGAAGGCCTCCGGGTTCAGCGGTCGGCCGGAGCCGTCGGTGGCCTGCTCGATCGGCACCAGCAGCCCGGTCTCGCCGTCGGCGACCACCTCCGGGATGCCGCCGGTGGCGGTCGCCACCACCGCGGTCTCGCAGGCCATCGCCTCCAGGTTGACGATGCCCATCGGCTCGTAGACCGACGGGCAGACGAAGACGGTGGCGTGCGTGAGCACCTGGATCACCTCGTGCTTGGGCAGCATCTCGGCCACCCAGACCACCCCCGAGCGGGTGGCCCGCAGCTCGTGCACCAGGTTCTCCACCTCGACGGCGATCTCCGGGGTGTCCGGCGCGCCGGCGAGCAGCACGAGCTGGGTGTCCGGCGGCAGCGACCGGGCCGCCCGCAGCAGGTACGGCAGCCCCTTCTGCCGGGTGATCCGGCCGACGTACACCACGCTCGGCCGGGCCGGGTCGATGCCGAGCCGGTCCACCACGTCGGTGCCCGGGTCCGGCGCGTACTGCCCGGTGTCGATGCCGTTGTGCACCACCCGGACCCGCTCCGGGTCCACCGCCGGGTACGCGGCCAGCACGTCGCGGCGCATCCCCGCGCTGACCGCGATCACCGCGTCGGCGGCCTCCACCGCCGTCCGCTCGCACCAGGAGGAGAGCGCGTAGCCGCCGCCGAGCTGCTCGGCCTTCCACGGCCGCAGCGGCTCCAGGCTGTGCGCGGTGACCACGTGCGGCACCCCGTACAGCAGCTTCGCGGTGTGCCCCGCCAGGTTGGCGTACCAGGTGTGGCTGTGCACCACGTCGGTGCCGGCGCAGCCGGCCGCCATCTCCAGGTCGACCCCCATGGTGCGCAGCGCGGCGTTCGCGCCGGTCAGCCCGAACGGCTCGGCGTACGCGGTGACGCCCGGCTCGGTGCGCGGCGCGCCGAAGCAGTGCACCCGCACCTCGGCCAGCCGGCGCAGCTCCCGGGCCAGGTACTCGACGTGCACCCCGGCCCCGCCGTACACCTCCGGCGGGTACTCCCGGGTGAGCAGGTCGACGCGCAGCTGAGGGGTGTCGGTCACCCCCCGCACCCTAGTGCAGAAGTGTGCCTGTACGAGTGGTGAAGTGCGACGCGGATGGATAGCGTCGGAGCATGGCTGACAAGGTGCTCGCGATCGTCCTGGCCGGCGGGGAGGGCAAGCGCCTGATGCCGCTCACCACGGACCGGGCGAAGCCGGCCGTCCCCTTCGGGGGGATGTACCGCATGGTCGACTTCGTCCTCTCCAACCTGGCCAACGCCGGCTACCTCAAGATCGTGGTGCTGACCCAGTACAAGTCGCACTCGCTCGACCGGCACATCACCAAGACCTGGCGGATGTCCACCCTGCTGGGCAACTACGTGACCCCGGTGCCGGCGCAGCAGCGCCGCGGCCCCTGGTGGTTCGCCGGCTCGGCCGACGCGATCTACCAGAGCTTCAACCTGATCCACGACGAGCAGCCCGACTACGTGATCGTCTTCGGCGCCGACCACATCTACCGGATGGACCCGCGGCAGATGGTGGAGGACCACATCGCCTCCGGCGCCGGGGTCACCGTGGCCGGCATCCGGCAGCCGTTGGCGATGGCCGACCAGTTCGGGGTGATCGAGGTCGGCGAGGACGGCCGGCGGATCCGGGCGTTCCGCGAGAAGCCCACCGACGCGGTCGGCCTGCCCGACGCCCCCGACCAGATCTACGCCTCGATGGGCAACTACGTCTTCACCACCAAGGCGCTCTGCGACGCCGTCGAGCGCGACGCGGAGGACAAGTCCAGCAAGCACGACATGGGCGGCAGCATCATCCCGATGCTGGTCGAACGCGGCGAGGCGAACGTCTACGACTTCCGCGACAACGAGGTGCCGGGCAGCACCGACCGGGACCGCGGCTACTGGCGCGACGTGGGGACGCTCGACTCGTTCTACGACGCGCACATGGATCTGATCAACGTGCACCCGGTGTTCAACCTCTACAACTTCGAGTGGCCGATCTACACCGCGCAGCCACCGTTCCCGCCGGCCAAGTTCGTGCACCAGTGGGGCGAGCGGGTCGGCCGGGCGGTCGCCTCGATGGTGTCGCCCGGCGCGGTGATCTCCGGCTCGCTGGTGGAGAACTCGGTCGTCTCGCCGAAGGTGAAGGTGCACTCCTGGGCGCACGTCGACGGCTCGGTGCTGATGGAGGGCGTCGAGATCGGCCGGCACGCCGTGGTCCGCCGGGCCATCCTCGACAAGAACGTGTTCGTGCCCGAGGGGGCCGAGATCGGCGTCGACCTGGAGAAGGACCGGCAGCGCTACACCGTGTCCGACAACGGCGTCGTGGTGATCGGCAAGGGCCAGCGGGTCGAGCTGTGAGGCACCGCCACGTGTGACCCCGCCCGACCGAGGGAAAGAGTCAGCGTCCGTCCCCGCCTGAGGAGGTTGCCGCAGTGGCCCATCCCCGTGCCGGCCAGCCCGCCGAGCCCGCCGACCTGGTCGACGTGCCGCGGCTGGTGACCGCCTACTACGCCGAGCACCCGGATCCGCACGACCCGGCGCAGCAGGTCTCCTTCGGCACCTCCGGCCACCGCGGGTCGAGCCTGCGCAACGCGTTCAACTCCGACCACATCCTCGCCGTCACCCAGGCGCTCTGCGACCACCGCCGCGAGCGCGGCCCGGACGGCCCGCTCTTCCTCGCCCGGGACACCCACGCCCTCTCCGCCCCGGCCGCGGTGACCGCGCTGGAGGTGCTCGCCGCCAACGGGGTCACCGTGCTGGTGGACAGCCGGGACGGCTACACCCCGACCCCGGCGCTGTCGCACGCCGTGCTGACCCACAACCGGGGGCGCACCAGCGGGCTCGCCGACGGCATCGTGATCACCCCGTCGCACAACCCGCCCGACGACGGGGGCTTCAAGTACAACCCCACCCACGGCGGCCCGGCGGACACCGACGTCACGAAGTGGATCCAGGACCGGGCCAACGAGATCCTGGCCGGCGGGCTGACCGAGGTGAAGCGCGTCCCGTACGCCCGGGCCCGCGCCGCGGACACCACCGGGACGTACGACTTCCTCGCCCGCTATGTGGACGACCTGCCGGCGGTCCTCGACATCGACGCGATCCGCGCCGCCGGCGTGCGGATCGGCGCCGATCCGCTCGGCGGGGCGAGCGTGGCCTACTGGGGTGAGATCGCCGAGCGGCACCGGCTGGACCTGACAGTGGTCAACCCGACGGTCGACCCCACCTGGCGGTTCATGACCCTGGACGGCGACGGCAAGATCCGGATGGACTGCTCCTCGCCGAACGCGATGGCGTCGCTGATCGCCGCCCGGGCCGACTACCAGGTCTCCACCGGCAACGACGCGGACGCCGACCGGCACGGCATCGTCACCCCCGACGCCGGCCTGATGAACCCCAACCACTACCTCGCGGTGGCGATCGCCCACCTGTTCCGCACCCGCACCGAGTGGGGGCCGGCGGCCGCCGTCGGCAAGACCCTGGTCTCCTCGTCGATGATCGACCGGGTCGCCGCCGACCTGGGCCGCCCGCTGCTGGAGGTGCCGGTCGGCTTCAAGTGGTTCGTCCCGGGGCTGCTCGACGGCGCGGTCGGCTTCGGCGGCGAGGAGAGCGCCGGCGCGTCGTTCCTGCGCCGCGACGGGAGCACCTGGACCACCGACAAGGACGGCATCCTGCTCTGCCTGCTCGCCGCCGAGATCATCGCGACCACCGGGCGCACCCCCAGCCAGCACTGGACCGAGCTGGCCGAGCGCTTCGGCGCGCCCGCGTACGCCCGCATCGACGCCCCGGCGAGCCGGGCGGAGAAGGCGGTGCTGGCCAAGCTCTCCCCGGAGCAGGTGACCGCCACCGAACTGGCCGGCGAGCCGATCACCGCGACGCTCACCACCGCGCCGGGCAACGGCGCCCCGATCGGCGGGCTCAAGGTGACCACCGAGTCGGGCTGGTTCGCCGCCCGGCCCTCCGGCACCGAGGACGTCTACAAGATCTACGCGGAGTCGTTCCAGGGCCCGGAGCACCTGACCCGGATCCAGCAGGAGGCGAAGGACCTGGTCTCCGAGGTACTCAAGCAGGCCTGAGCCGCCCCGGCCCGGTTCAGCGCGGCGGCGGCAGTTCCCGGCGGTTGAGCTGCTGGCGCAGGTTCTCGGGAAGCAGCTCGCGCAGCTGCTCGGGGAGCAGCGGGAGATCCAGCAGGCTCAGCTTGAGCTGGTTGCGCTCCTGGTAGCGGCGCGGGTCCAGGCGGACGACCAGGCCGGCGTCCCGGCGGTAGCGCACCTGCACCGAACCCTCGGTCGCGGCGTCCCGGAGGATCACGCCGTCCATCTCGACGGCGACCGGCCCGGAGCCCGGACGCAGGTCCAGCCGGATGGTCTCCTCCGGGGAGAGCACGACCGAGCGGGAGATCCCGGCCATCGGCGCGGAGGGGGTGACCACCACCGCGTCGGTGGCGGGGGAGATCAGCGGTCCGCCGGCGGCGTAGCTGTACGCGGTCGACCCGGTCGGGGTGCTCACCACCAGCGCGTCGCAGCGGTAGTAGCCGTACTGCTGCCCGTCGACGGAGAGGGTGGCGTTGACGAAGCCGGCGCCGGGCTGGCGGACCAGCGCGATGTCGTTGAACGCGACCACGTCGTCGCCGCACACGTCGCAGGCCAGGCAGCTGTGCCGCTCGACGGTGAAGTCCTTGTTCGCCAGCCGGTCCAGCGCCCGCGGCAGGTCCGGCGGCTCCACCTCCACCAGGAAGCCCAGCTTGCCGACGTGCACGCCGAGCACGGGCTTCGGGTCGCGCACCGCGGAGCGCAGCGCGCCGAGCATGGTGCCGTCGCCGCCGATGGCGATCAGGGCGCTCGACGCGGCGGCCACCTCCGCGGCCGGCAGCGGCTCGGCCATCGCCGGCACCCGGTGCCGGTCCTCGGCGCGTACCGCCAGGCCCATCCCGTGCCGGGCCGCCCACTCGGCGACGATGCCGACCACCTCGGAGACGTCCCGGGTGGGGTGCAGCACCAGCCCGAGCCGGATCCGTTCCATGCCTCCACCTCACCACATTCCGGACGCCCGGAACGGCCGTACCGGTGAGGGGTCAGGCGGTCTGGAGACGGTTTCCCGGTTTCCCGTGGAGGACGGGGCGTGGCCGTGCCGGTCGCCTCGGCCACGCCCCGTCGATCGACGTTGCCGCCCCTGGACTTCGCTCTCCTCGAGCCCGGGCGCCGGCGCCTTGGCGGCGCCCGGTCCTCTCCCGCCTCAGCGGGCCAGCGGTGCCTTCCGGGGAGAGACGACCGGTTCCGTCGGCTGGGCGCAGAGCAGCGCGAGTTGCGCGATGATCTTCTCGGGATCGTCGTAGGGGTCGAGTCCACTGGTCTCGATCGGATCGAGCGGTGGCACCGCCACGTGCGAGATCAGCGGGTGTAGCGGGCGGATGTCCGTCTCACCGGTGCCGAGCAGGTCCTCGTGCAGCTTCTCGCCGGGTCGTAGCCCGGTGTAGACGATCTGGCTGGAGCTGTCTGCCTGGCTGATCATCTTCCGGGCCAGGTCGTCGATCCGCACCGGCTCACCCATGTCGAGAACCAGCGCTTCCCCGTCGCGTCCGATCTGTGCCGCCTGGAGCACCAGGTGCACCGCCTCCTGCACGGTCATCAGGTAGCGGGTGACATCCGGATGGGTGACGGTCACCGGTTGGCCGGCCTCGATCTGCCGCTGGAAGGCGGTCACCACCGAGCCGCGACTGCTCAGCACGTTCCCGAAGCGGACGCTGAGGAAGGTGCCCGGATAGCGGGCCGCCGCGTGCGCGGTCAGCCGCTCGGTGATCCGCTTCGAGTAGCCCAGGACACTGATCGGATCGGCCGCCTTGTCGGTGGAGATGTTGACGAACTTGGCCACGTCCCGGCAGGCGTCCAGAACTGCCAGCGTGCCCCAGACGTTCGTCTTGATCGCCTCGCCCGGATGGCGCTGCAACAGGGTCAGGTGCTTGAGCGCCGCAGCGTGGAAGATGATCTCGGGACGCCGTTCCTCGATGATCCGCCGGATCCGCTCGTCATCGCGGAGGTCGGCGAGGATCAACTCCGGACCGTCGAGCAGCGCCCGCCCGGAGAGCGCCATCTGGAGGCTGTGCAGGGCCGATTCGTCGCGATCCAGCATCATCAGCTCGCCGGGGTCGGCCTGCATGATCTGCCGGCAGAGCTCCGAGCCGATCGAGCCTCCCGCGCCGGTGACCAGGATCCGTCGCCCGGTCAGCCCGTTGCCCGGCAGAGCGAGGTCACCGACCACCTGGCGGCGACCGAGCAGGTCGCTGATCTGCACGTCGCGGACGTCTGTGACGGTGATCCGGTGGTCGACGAGATCCCGTACCGGTGGCAGCACCTTGAACGCCGCGCCGGTCTGTAGCGTCGCCTCCCGGATCTGGCGGATCAGTGCGGCGTCGGCGTTGGCGACGGAGAAGATCAGGGTGGTGGCACCGGTGCGGCGGATCGCTGCGCTGACGTCGTGCCGGCCCCCCAGCACGCGTACGCCGGCGATGCGGAGGTTCCGCTTCGCGGGATCGTCGTCAAGGACGCCGACGGGCAGGTACCGGCCGAGCGGATCGCCGAGCATGGCCCGTAGAAGACCTTGTCCGGCATCGCCGAGCCCGAAGAGCAGCACCGGCGTTGCGGAGCGGGCGTCCGGTCGCATGGCGAGGTCGTACCGGTGCCGGTAGGCGAGGCGCGCGGCGAACATCAGCAGCAGTGTCAAGGCGCCGCCGATGAGTGGCGTGCTCGCTGGCACCGGTCGCGGCGCCGAGGGCACCAGGGCGAGCAGCACGATGCCGGCCGTGGTGGCCGTGGTGCCGGCCAGACCCCGGATCTCCTGGACGCTGCCCAGGGGGTGGTGGCCGGAGTGCGCCCGTCGGATGAGGGAGAACGTCACGTGCAGGACGGCGGCGAGCGCACCCACGCCGGCGGCATTTACCAGTTGGTCTCCGGTGGGCTCGAATTCGTAGCGGGCCCAGGCGGCGGCGAGAAAGCCGCCGATCCAGGCAGTGGCGTCACCGACGAGGAAGGCGGCGGTGACCTGACTCGATCTGGTACGACGGCGAGCTGTTGCGGTGCCTTCGGTGCTCCGTGCTTCCGGCGGCATCTACCACTCCCTGTGGGGTCTCCTGGTCCCTTCCGCAGACGTACGGAAGCGGCCTGTCTAAGCCCTTTAGTACTTACAGGAAGTTTTGTCGGGCTATGCGAAGCTTCGCGTTTAGAGTCCGTTTTTTCGGACGAACGGTCAGGGTTTGCTGGCCGTCCCCTTCGGGAGCCGGCCGTCCATCGCCTCTCGGCCGGCGGCGCGGGCCGTCCGTCGGCCGCCGACGGCATCGTCGAGGACCTGCTGCAACCGCGACGCCATCGCGGTCCGGGAGCGGTGTCTGTCAATGTAGGCGCGCCCCCGCGCCCCCATCTGCCGGAGGATTTCCGGTTGCTGTTCCACCAGCTCACGCAGGCCGACGACGAGCTTGCCCGGTTCTACCGCCGCACCGGAGGACGACTCACGGACGATGTCGTGTGGCTCGCCCGGACAGTTGGTGACCACGGGTATCCCCGCCGCCAGGTAGTCGTAGAGTTTGTTCGGGCTGGCCCCCATCCGGAACACCTCGGCGTCGGCCAGGACATGCACGCCGATGTCCGCCCCGCCGAGGATGCCGGCCAGCTCCGCTTTGGGAATCAGATCGAGGAAGTGCACGTTCGCAAGCCCTTCGGCCTGTGCCCGGGCGACCAGGCGCGGCTTGTCGATGCCGTCACCGATCAGCGCGAAGGTGTGCTCCGGCAGCTCGGCGGCCGCGTCGAGCAGTTCGTCGAGACCGTTCGCCTGACCATGGGCGCCGGCGAACACGATCAGGCAGCCACGGACCGGGAGGCGGTCGCGTAGCGGGGTGTACTGGTCGTGACGGAGAGCGAATGCCGAGGGCTCGGCGCCGTTGCTCACCCACGCCAGCTTCTTCTCGTCGATACCCAGCGACCGGAAGTACGACCGCCAGCCGTCGGCCACCATCACGATCCGGTTCGCCCGCCGGTACAGCCACAGTTCGAGCCCGGAGAGCACGCGATGCAGCCACGAGCCACGGCGCAGGTAACCCGTCCCGACCATCGACTCCGGCCAGAGATCCCGGATCTCGAGCACGAACGGAACCCGCCAGAAGCGAGCCGCGAGCCACCCGGCGACCGGGGCGAGGATGTGCGGCGACGAGGCGTAGATCAGGGCGGGCCGGCGGCGCAGCACCGAGCGCAGCAGCGCCCCGGCCGAGTATCCCACCCAGTTCAGCACGCGACGATGGTCGTTGCGGGTGTAACCGGGTACGCGGACCCGCACGAAGTGGGGCTCGCGGCCCCTGAAACGGCGACGCGAGTAGACGTCCCGATCACCGGCGATGATCGTCCAGTCCCAGCCGGTCAGCCGGCTGAACAGCTCCACATGCCGGGTACCGCCCGGCTCGGAGACGGGTTTCGCGTAGTGGTTGAGTACGAGCACGTGCGGGCGACGCGTATGCGTCATGGTGTCTCCTCGTCATGCCGTGCGGTCGGGAACCAGTGCCGGTGCGGCCGGCGCTGATCCGGTCGACAGCCGTCGGTAGAACGCCTGCATCGCCGACACCTGTCGGGACCATCGCTCGGAGGTCTCGATGAACCGGCGGTTGGTCGATCCGTCCTGCGAGGGCAGCGGCCGTGCCGTACGCAAGGCGCCGACCAGCTCGTCGATCACCGGCTCGGCCAGTAGCTGCGCCACCAGACCCTCGGCGATCAACTCCCGGTACGGCGGCAGGTCGGACAGCAGCAGGCGGCATCCAGCGAGCGCCGCCTCCAGGACGGAGGAACTGCGCTGGTCCCATCGGGGCACCGAGACGGCCAGGTCACTGGCGCGCATGAGCGCGAATGTCTCCAGTGGGGTGAGCGTCCGTCGTACCAACGTCACCCGTCCGGGTAACGCCTCGGCCAGGTCGGTCGCCCGGTCGAGGCATCCGGCGCGGGCGGCCGCCGCTGCGACCTCGGCCGGCTCGTGCCCGGCGAGCAGCACCAGGTGCAGGTCGGTCCGGTCGTTCGCGACGCGCGCGAAGGCACGGAGGATCTCGTCGGTCCGATAGACGGGTGCGGCGCTACGCATCGAGAGCACCACGGTGGCCTCGCCCGGAATCCCGAACTGCCGACGTACCTCAGCCCGCCGGACCGTGTCCCGCAGGTCGAACAACGCGTCGTCGACGCCCCAGGACAGCGTCGCGGTGCGAGCCGCCGGAACGCGATACCGGGCCCTGACCTCCTCGGTCACCGACTCGGACGTGGGCAGCACCAGGTCGGCCCGACGGAATGCGGCCCGGGTGACCAGGCTGCGCAAGGGAGAGGCGACCGCCACTCGCAACTCGCTGCCCCACGGCGTCACCACCCGAGCGGCGCCGTTCGGCAGGGCGAGGGACAGCAGTCCCGCTCGTCCCACCGAGTGAACGTGCACCACGTCCGGCCGTACCTGGCGAACCTGCCTGCGCAACCACCAGGCGGTACCGAGCAGCCGCCACACGCCGGCGAACCGTCCGCCGGGCGTCCGCCCCTGCCGCGGCGGGACGCGCACCTCGATGTCGGGCAACGGGTCGGCGGGCGCCCAACTGGCCATCACCACGCGGTGTCCCCGGTCGGCGAGCGCCGTCGCCCAACGCCGAGTGTGCACCGAGTGCGCCGGACCGAGCAGCAGCACGGCGGGCGGCGTGGTCGCGGCGCCGCCGGGTCGTCCCTGGACGGTTGACGGGCGTTCCGGCTCACCCATTGCGCTGCCGCCACACACCGATGGCCTTAACCATCCGCGCCCGTAGCTGGCACCGCGGATCCCGCAGGTTGCGTTGCCAGCGCTCGGCGGTGGCGTCGAACACGGCCAGGCCGGTCATCGTGGCGGTGGCGCGCAACAGGGAGATGTGCAGTGCGTGGTAGTTCGCCGACGCCGGCCATGGCCACCGCCGGTCGTACCGTGACCACCAGCCGAGGTCGAAGGCGTCGAGCTCGTCGGCGAGCCGTTCGACGACGAGGAGGTGCGCGTCGCCGCCGGTGCGGTGCTGGTGCTCGATGAGCCCGAAGAGCGCGAACAGCGCCCCGTTGAGCACCTGGCTCGGTGGGTCCGACGGGCACTCTTCCAGGAATGGCCGACCGCACTGGTCGTAGTCAGCGCAACCGCCCCGGCTGACCGGACGCAGCAGCAGGTCGATGGCCGCGTCGGCGGCGTCCAGGAAGGAGCCGTCCCCGGTCAGGTCGTACGCCCGCAGCAGGGTCGAGGCCGCCATGCCCTGAGCCATCCCGGAGTACCACCCCGGCGCGACGTCGTAGCGAGGCACCGGCACCGGATAGCGCCAGCCGCCGGCGGTGTCCTGGTTTGCGCGCAGCCACCGGGCCTGCGTCAGGAACGGTTCGAAGTGCTCCGGGCCCGCGCCGGAGACGCCCAGCGCCCGGTTGTGCTCGCCGAGGGCGTACAGGCACATCGACACCGGATTGGGATACGGCTTCCCGGTCGGTCCGAGCGCCATCACCACACCGTGCTCGTCAAACCCGGTGCCGCCCGGCAGTTCCGTCCAGACCAGGGGGTACGGACCGCGTCCGTCCCGGCGCGCGTCCGGCGCAACGGGGTAGCGACGTATCCGCAGGTCGCGAACGCCCCGAGCAAGCAGGGTGCGCATCGCCGTCACGGCCGCACTCCCGCCCGTTCGGCGAGCGCGTCGCGGTACACGGCCTCGACATCCGCCACCGTCTGCTCGATGTCGAAGCGGCGCAGGCAGCGCAACCGGCCGAGGCGCCCCATCTCCCGGCGACGCTGCGGGTCGGTGAGGAGGTCGGCGACGGCGTCGGCGAGGGCGGCCGCGTCACCCGGCGGCACCAGCAGGCCGGTTTCGCCGTGCTGGACGGTGTCCGGCAGGCCACCGACGTCGCTGGCCACGGCGCCCTTCTCCATCAGCAGCGCCTCGATCATCGCGTAGCAGGCCGACTCCTCAAGAGAGGGGTTGACCAGGACGTCCATCGCGGCAAGGACGTTCTGGATGTCCGACCGGTGACCCGTGAAGTGCACCCGCCCTTCGACCCCCAGGCGAGCGGCCCGGTCCTCCAGCGACCGGCGGTAGTCGCCGTTGCCGACGAACTCGTCGCCCACCACGAAGACGTTGGTGTCCGGCACGCGTGCCAGCAGCCGCGGCACCGCGTCGATCAGCACCTCGTGACCCTTGACGCCGACGTCCCGGAAGGCTCGCATCCGGGTGGGATACATGTGTGCCACCATCCCCACCGTCGGTGTGTCCGGAGACAGGCCGAATTCCGTTCGGAAGGCGTCTCCGGACGTGGCCGGGTCCAGCCGGTGCACGTCACAGCCGTAGTGGCTGACCGCGACGCGCCGTGCGCCGAACCGCCGGTAGCGCTCGGCGAAGGCGGTGCAGGAGCCGATCAGCACGTCTGCCCGGGAAAGCGTGGCCAGGTCGATCCGGCGGAGGATCGGGCTGCGCAGGTGGTTGATCCCGGTGACCTGGTTGATGTGCAGGCCGCGCCCGCCGACAAGGCTGGCGATCCGGCACGCGACGTTGGCCTTGAGCAGGTGCGCATGCACCACGTCCGGCCGGAACTGGCGGATCAGCCGCACCAGGCGGAGTTCGGCCGCCGCGACCCGGGGCAACTGTCCGGGACGCCAGCCGCACAGCGGGACGATCTCGGTGGGTACGTCCGCCGCCCGCAGCCGGTTGGCCAGCGGCCCCTCGCCGGGCAGCACGGCCCGGACCTGGTGCCCACGACGGGCCAGACCGACCACTTGGTCGTGGAACCAGGAGCCGCCGTCGGGAGTCGTCGTCACCTGGAGGATCCGGAGCGGGCGGTCGGTACCGGTGTCGGCGCGCGATGGGCTCATGGAGTTCTCCTCGTGGCTACGGCGTGGAGGATCACGAACGGAATGAGGACCGGCAGCGTGAGCAGGGGCTCGCCGGTCAGCGAGCAGACCGCTACGCCGATGCCGGCGAGTATCGCCCCCTCGGCCGTCCAACCTGCCCGCGACCGGTAGTCCCGCCAGACCGGCTGGTAGATGCGCCAGAGCAGGACGCCGAGCAGCACCACCCCGAGCACGCCGGTCTCGACGAGCACCGTGAGGTAGAAGTTGTGCGGATGCGACAGCAGGCTCAGCTGTGACGTGGGCTGGTACCAGGCGTTGGTGGCCTGCTGAGCGAAGTAGTCGGGAAGCCTGCTGTTGAACCCGAGGTAGCCCACGCCGACGAACGGGTGGTCCATCGCCATGCGCAGGGCGGCCGACCACAGGTCGACCCGGAGCGCGGCGGACAGGTCCAGGGCGCCTCCGGTACTGGTCTCGCTGATCCGGTTGGCGATCGTGTCCGGCAGGAGGGCGGAACCGGAAACGCCGAATGCGGCGGCCACCACCGCTGTCACCCCGACCCACAGCCCGGCCCGGAGCAGCCGACGGACGGCGAAGCAGAGCAGCACGGCGATCGCGCCGAGGTACGAGGAGCGGCTGTAGGAGTAGCCGATCCCCAGCACGGCCCCCAGTAGCGCGGCGATGGAGACGAGCCGTAGGACCAGTGGCGCCGGCCGGGACAGCCGGGCGAGTAGGACGGCGAGGGCGAGCACCAGCATGGGCCCCCAGGCGTTGCGATTCACCGCCGTAGGGGTGATCTCGGTGATCTGCGCCGGCCCGCCGGAGCGCAGCGTCTCCAGGGTGTGCAGCACACCGACGGCCGTGGCGGCGAAGGCGAACACCAGCACTGCTCGCCGGTCCCCGGGGGTGCCGCGCATTACCAGCGGAAGGCAGACCACCGGTACGGCCACCACCGCTACCGGAGCGATCGCGGTCAACGGCTGGAACTGGGCGTCATTGACCATCGTGCCGACCAGCAGCAGAGCGATCAGGCCCGCGACCAGCCAGCCGCAGGTGGGATCGCGCCAACATGCCTGACGGCGCAGGATGGTGCCGACCAGACAGCACAGCGACAGTAGAAGCAGTTCGGTGGTGCCTACCGTGTACGGCTCCGGTAGCTGCGTGGCGGGTGCGCCAAGTGCGAGGCCGTATACGCCCAGCACCGGCACCAGCAGCACGGCCGCCACCAGCACTGCGCCGAGGACCAGCAGGGTCAGCGGTCCGGGCCTCGTCCCCGTCTGGACGGCGATCAGCCCGCAGGCTACCGCCGCGGCCAGGACCAGGCCGGCGAACAGCAACGGGCGTGAACCGCTCGGCTCGGGAGGCCGGGGGCTTCTCCGTCGCCGTCCGACATGTCGGCGGGTCGGATCGGCACGAAGGAACGCGGGTGCTATCACCACCGCGTACACCAGGTAGCCGGCGGACACGGCCAGCCCAGCGCCGGTGGCACCATGGTCCGGCACCAGCACGGCCATGCCGGACAGCCCGACCACCGTTCCGGCGAGCGCCGCGATGGTCGTGGCGACCGGCCGGTCGGTCGCGGTGAGGTAGCTCTGCAGCACCCGGGCGAGGGCGAAGATGGCGACGCCCGGCAGGAGCGCCCAGAGAACCGGCACGGCGGACGCGAAGTCGGCGCCATAGAGCATCGGCACCACTGTCGGTCCCACGGCCGCGAGCGCCCCGGCGCCGGCGGTGGTGACCAGCAGGGTCAGGGTGCCCAGCCGAGCCACCGACCGCCAGTCGGCGGCACCGTTGGCCACCGTGGGCACCAGCACCAGGCTCACCGCGACCGGAACGATCAGCAGGACCTCGGCGAGTGCCAGCGCCACCGAGTAGACGCCGACCGTGCTCGCCCCGACCAGCATCTGGATCACCGGGATCTGCGTGCGGATCATGCCGAACTGGGCGAGGTTCGGCAGGTACGCGCGGCGGGCCGACGACCGGTACTCGTCGTCTACGCCGGGCTCCGCACCGGCCGATCCGGCGGGTCGGGCCCGCCGTAGCAGGGTCACGAGGCCGACGAACTGGCCCACGGCGTACATCGCCATGACGGTCGCAGGAGTGGCCCGACCGGCGGCCACCACGGCCCCGAGACCGAGGAGGTAGACGCCGAGGGACGCCACCACCACCAGGTTGTACGCCGAGGCACGCCCCCGACCGATCTCGGTCGCACCCAGCAGCGTGCTCAGCAGTACCACCGGGCACATGGCGAGCGTCAGACCGAACGTCACCGGGTCGAGTCCGAGCCGGACCTCCGGGCCGATCATCAGCCCGGCCGCGGCCCAGAGCGCGGCCAGTCCGGCGCCTACCGTGACGACGTATCGCCGGGTGGTCTGGACGGTGTGCCGGTGTGCCGCCGCGGAGCGGCCGGCCAGCCTCAGATTCGCGGTGTCCAGGCCGGCCGCGCAGAGGGTGCTGAACACCGCGGTGCTCGCGATCGCGACAGCGAGCAGACCGCGGTCGTGCGGGCCGAGCGCCCGGGCCGTCAGCACGCCGGCGACGAGGCTGATCAACAGCGAAGTGACCCGTGCCCCGGCAGTGCTCATGGCGGCACCGGCCAAGCTGCCCAGGCTCGGTCCCGAGGTGTTCCGTCCTGGATCGCCGCTGGTTCGCCCGCCAGCGGCGTGCCGACCGGTGGTCGGGTCCACGGGCGGGCTGACCAAGGTGCTGCCGCCGCTCATCGGGCCGGCACCCCCTTGACCACCGCGCCCGCTGGCACGTCGCGGACCACGCACGCCCCCGCGCCGACGACGCTGCCGGCACCGACCCGCAACCCCTGCAGGACAGCGGCGGTGGTTCCCACGAGCACGCCCTCGGCAAGGTGGCAGTCGCCGGAGACGGCGGCCAGCGGGTTGACGGACACGTAGTCATCGAGCTGACTGTCATGCCCCACGGTCGCGTTCTGGTTGAGGTGCACGTGCCGGCCGAGGGTCACGTTGGTGGTGACCCGAGCGCCGGCGAAGACCACCAGACCCTCACCGTGCGCGAGGTCCGACCCGACGGTGGCGTCAGGGTGCACGGCGGTGGCGGCGGGTAGCCCGTAGGCGTCGAGCCGTTCTCCCACCACGCGGCGGACCCGCGGATCACCGATGCCGATGAGGAAGTGGGTGTCCGCGGGTGCCTCCCGCAGCCAGGAGAGGCCGCCGAGGAACGCCGCGTCGAGCTGCCGCACCCGCTTGAGGTTCGCTTCCGCGGGACGGTCGTCGACGAAGCCGAGGAACCGGTATCGGGGTTCCGGCCGGAGGTCGTTCATCGCGCGGACGATCGTCAGCACCTCACGTCCGTGCCCGCCACACCCGACGATCACCAAGTTGGTCGTCACGCTCGCGCCGCCCCCGTCCGCTGCGCGACGAACTCGTCGATTCCGTTGAGGACGCGGCTCACCTGGCCGTCGTTCAGGGCGGAGCCGCTGGGCAGCGTCAGGCCCCGGGCGAAGAGCCGTTCGGCGGCCCCGGTGAGCAGGCTCTGCTCGCCCGCGAAGACCGGTTGCAGATGCATCGGCTTCCACACCGGACGGGTCTCGACACCGAGACCCGCCAGGTGGGCACCGAGTTCCGACGCCTGCCATCCGGCCTGCTCGGGGTCGACCACGATGCTGGTGAGCCAGCAGTTGGACGAAGCGTCGTCCTCCCCGAGCAACCGCACACCCGGGACCGGCGCGAACAGCTTGGCGTACTGGTCGCGCAGTCGCCGGCGTCGACCGATCATCGAGTCCAGCCGCACCAACTGGGCCCGCCCGAGAGCGGCGAGCAGGTTGCTCAGCCGGTAGTTCCAGCCGGTTTCCCGGTGCTCGTAGTGCGGTACCGGCTCCCGTGCCTGGGTTGCGAGATGCCGGGCGCGGGCGAGCAGTTCGGTGTCGTCGGAGACGAGCATGCCGCCGCCGGACGTGGTGATGATCTTGTTGCCGTTGAAGGAGAGGGCCCCCACCCTCCCGAACGATCCGGCCGGCCGGCCTCGGTGGCTGGCGCCAAGTGCCTCGGCCGCGTCCTCCACGACCGGTACCCCGGCTTCGGCGCAGACCGGCAGCAGGGCGGTGTAGTCGACGCAGCTACCGAACATGTCCACCGGAACGACGGCACCAACCCGCTCGCCGGCCGAGGTGAGGTTGTTGAGCAGGTCCACGAGCAGGCCCACGTCGAGGTTGCCGGTCTGCGGGTCGCAGTCCACGAAGACCGGTCGCGCGCCGGTGTAGCGGACGGCGTTGGCGGTGGCGATGAAAGTGAGGGTCGGGACGACCACCACGTCGCCGGGTCCCGCTCCCACCCCCAGGAGAGCGAGATGGAGGGCAGCCGTTCCGGTCGTGACCCCGACGGCGCCGCGGGTGCCGACGCGGGCGGCTACCTCCCGCTCGAAGGCATCCAGGTCAGGACCGACCGGAGCGACCCACCCCGAGCGCAACGCGGCGATCAGGTACGACTCCTCCAGTGGCCCGACATCGGGCGGTGACAGGTGGACAGGTCGGCTCATGGGTTCCCTTCCCCTTGAGGATCGCCACAGCACTGGGCATTCGCTCGGCGTCCGCGTGGGTTGCGGCGGCTCGGTCGAGCCGGCTGGATCGCGACCGAATCGGCGGATCACTTCATTGATGGACGGCGGTTCGTCTGCACTGCGGGCGGCGCCGCGATGGTCCTGGTGGCCGGCGAGAAGTGCGGCCGGCGGGCGACAATCTCGCCGGGGCTGCCGTGGAAGGTCGGGGCGGTTGGCATCCCGCATGCGCTGATGCCCTCCCGACGGAGGACGGTGCGGGCGGTCTCCAGCAGGATCGACAGATCGAGGCGAAGGCTCCGGTTGTCGACGTACCAGACGTCGTAGTCGAACTTCTCCTCCCAGCTCAGGCCGTTACGGCCGCGGACCTGGGCCAGCCCGGTGACGCCGGGGCGGACCTCGTGCCGGCGGGCCTGGGTGGGGGAGTAGCGGGGCAGGTACTCCGGCAGCAGCGGCCGCGGCCCGACCAGGCTCATGTCGCCGCGCAGCACGTTCCACAAGGTGGGCAGCTCGTCCAGGCTGGTGGCGCGCAGCCAGCGGCCCAGCGGGGTGAGCCGGTCGCCGTCGGTGACCAGCCCGCGACCCGGGTCGGGTGGCCGCATGGTGCGGAACTTGACCACGTCGAAGAGCCGGCCGTGCAGCCCGGCGCGGCGCTGGCGGAACAACACCGGGCGGCCGAGGCCCAGCGCCACCAGGAGCGCCACCAGGGCCAGCGCCGGGGTGGCGAGCACCAGCAGCACGGCGGCCACCGTCACGTCGAGGATCCGCTTGCCCCGGTCGAGCCGGCCCTGCTGCCGCGGCGGGCGCTCGGGCGCAATCACGAGACCAGGCACGGTTCGACCTCCCGCAACAGTCGTCTGGATAAAAGGGTTTTATCAGGCAAATAGCTCGCACCGGCACCGAATCGCGACAGTCGGGCGGTAACCAGTCGGATCAACCACAGAACTCCCGCCGAGGAAACGGCCCTGACCAGGTGGATCCCGCGGGACGGCCGGGCTGGCGGCCGGGCAGTAGAGTGCTCGGCGGCCGATCGGGCGAGGGGAGTGCCGTGCTGCACCTGCGGGTCATCGTGCCGTCGGACCAGTCCTCGGCCGTGGCGGATCTGCTGACCGCCGATCCGGGGGTGACCCACCTGGTGGTGCTCACCGACGCCGCGCGCCAGCCCCGGGGTGACCTGATCCTCTGCGACGTGGTGCGGGAGAGCGCCGACAGCGTGCTGCACGGGCTACGGCAGCTCGGCGTGGAGGCGCGCGGCGGCATCGCCGCCGACGACGTGGAGCTGACCATCTCGACGGCCGCGGACCGGGCCGCCCGCACCGCCCCCGGCAGCGGGGCGGACGCGGTGGTCTGGGACGAGATCGCCGCGAAGACCGGCGAGCAGACCGAACTCTCCGCGACCTACCTGGTGCTGCTCATCGTGGCCACGATGATCGCCGGCATCGGCGTGCTGCTGGACCAGCCGATCCTCGTCGTCGGCGCGATGGTGGTGGGCCCGGAGTTCGGCCCGCTGGCCGCGCTCTGCGTGGCGCTGCTGCGGCGCCGCGGCCGGGTCATCCTCCGGTCGGTGCAGGCGCTGGTGGTCGGGTTCCTGGCCGCCATGGTTGCCACGGTGCTGAGCACCTGGGCGCTGGACGCGGCCGGCCTGGTCAGCCGCGACATGCTGCTGGCCGAACGGCCGCTGACCGACTTCATCTGGCGGCCCGACGCGCTCTCCTGGGTGGTCGGTCTGCTCGCCGGGGTGGCCGGCATGCTCTCGCTCACCTCGAAGAAGTCCGGCAGCCTGGTCGGCGTGCTGATCTCGGTCACCACTGTCCCGGCCGCCGCGAACGTCGCGGTGGCCGCCGCGTACCGGGTCTGGCACGAGGCGGCCGGCTCGGCGCTCCAGCTGCTGATCAACCTGTGCGCGATCGTGCTCGCCGGCCTGCTCACCCTCGCCGTGCAGCAGCTCGGCTGGTGGCGGCTGGCCCGGCGCGAGGCCGGGCGGCCCACACGGCGGGGGCGCTGAGCCCGGTCACGGCCAGGTGTCGCCGGCGGGCGAGCCCGGGCGGCTCGCGTGGCTCGGGCGCTGAGCCCGGTCACGGCCAGGTGTCGCCGGCGTCGAGCCGGCGGGCGAGCGCGGGCCGCTCGCGCGGCGCGGGCGCTGGATCAGGTCACGGCCAGGTGTCGCCGGCGTCGAGCCGGCGGGCGAGCAGCGTCCGGAGCGGGACCGACTCGCCGTCCCGGCCGCCCTCCCCGACGATCAGCGGCGGCGGGCTGGGCTGCGGCTCGGCGCCGAACAGCCGCGCCCGCAGACCACCCGGCACGGTCAGCAGGTGGAACCGCCCGTCGATGTCCACCGCCCGGCTGCGGGCCCGGTCGACGTACCAGCCGGTGAGCCGGGTCCGGTACCGGCCGCGCCCGGCGTAGTCGCTGGCGACCAGCCGGGTGGTGGCCAACCCGCGCCGGGTCGCCTCGGCCACGAACCCGGCCACCAGCTCGGCGGCCTCGGCCCGCTCCGCCGCCCGGCGCCGCTCGTCGGCCGCCGCGTGCGCCCGCACCGCCCGCCGCTGCCGCTCCCGCCAGTCCAGGCCGTCACCCTCACCCACGACGCGACCGTACGCCCACCCGCCGTCCGCCCTGCGGCCAGGTGCGGCGGGTCGTGGTGGCGGTCGTCCGGTGCTCCTGGTCGGGTGGACGCCTCGTCCGTCCTTCGGTCGTGGCGCACGGGCGGTCGGTGCCGTCCTTCGGCCGCGGTGAGCGGCCGCCCCGAACCGCCCCCACGGGTCGACGGTTCACCGGCTGGTCTGCCCCCGTCTGTGCGGGCAGCTCCAAAGGGCGCGACCACCCCGGCGCACCGCCGGCGGCCAGACCGGACGGGGGCGACACCGCCAACGACCGCCGCCGCAGGCCCCCCGCCAGCGGATCAGGTCCTGTCGGGTTCGACCTGACCGATCCTGACGCCCCCCGGTGATCCGTCTGCGACATCTGCTCCACAGCGTCCGCCCGACCAGAGCGGGCCGCCCGACGCCGTGCGCGCTGCGCTGCGCCGGCCCGGCCCGGTCTGGCTCGGCTTGCCCGGCTTGCCCGGCTGGCCCGGTCTGGCCCGGCCGGGCCGGCGCAGCATCGCCTCCCGTCGCGCCGCGCCGGCGCGACCCGTCAGGCCAGGCCGGCCCGGCGCAGCGCGTCGGCCATCGCGCCGTTCGCCGGCGCCGGGGCGGCACCACCGCGGCCCTGCCGCTGTGCCCCACCGCGACCGCCCTGGCCGCCACCGCGACCGCCCTGGCCGCCGCCGCGCCCACCCTGGCCGTCCCGCCCGTCCCGCCCGCCACGGGCGCCCTGGCCGCTGCCGCGCCCGCTCTGGCCGCCGCGCTCGGCGCGCGGGCCGCCCTGCTCGCCACGGGGACCGCCGCGCTCCCGGCGGGCGCCGGGCTCCGCGTCGTCCTCCAGCCGCAGGGTCAGCGAGATCCGCTTGCGGGGCACGTCGACGTCGAGCACCTTGACCCGGACCACGTCACCGGACTTGACCACCTCGCGGGGGTCCTTCACGAACGTCCGGGACATCGCCGAGACGTGCACCAGGCCGTCCTGGTGCACCCCGACGTCCACGAACGCGCCGAACGCGGCCACGTTGGTGACCACGCCCTCCAGCACCATGCCCGGCGTCAGGTCGCTGATCTTCTCCACCCCCTCGACGAAGGTGGCGGTGCGGAACTCCGGGCGCGGGTCGCGGCCCGGCTTCTCCAGTTCGGCGAGGATGTCGGTGACCGTGGGCAGGCCGAACGTCTCGTCGACGAAGTCGGTGGCCCGCAGCCCGCGCAGGATGGCGCTCTTGCCGATCAGCGACCGCAGGTCCTGCCCGGTGTGCGCGAGGATCCGCCGCACCACCGGGTACGCCTCCGGGTGCACGCTGGAGGAGTCCAGCGGATCGTCGCCGTCGGGGATGCGCAGGAAGCCCGCGCACTGCTCGAACGCCTTGGGGCCGAGCCGCGGCACCTTCTTCAGCTCGGCCCGGGAACGGAACGGACCGTTGGCGTCCCGGTGCAGCACGATGTTCTCCGCCAGCCCGGCGCCGATGCCGGAGACCCGGGTCAGCAGCGGCGCGGACGCGGTGTTGACGTCCACCCCGACCGCGTTCACGCAGTCCTCCACCACCGCGTCCAGCGACCGGGAGAGCTTCACCTCCGACAGGTCGTGCTGGTACTGGCCGACCCCGATCGACCGCGGGTCGATCTTGACCAGCTCGGCGAGCGGGTCCTGCAGGCGCCGGGCGATGGAGACCGCCCCGCGCAGCGAGACGTCCAGCCCGGGCAGCTCCTGGGCGGCGTACGCGGACGCCGAGTAGACCGACGCGCCGGCCTCGGAGACCACCACCTTGGTGAGGTTGAGCTGCGGGTGGCGCTTGATCAGCTCACCGGCGAGCTTGTCGGTCTCCCGCGAGGCGGTGCCGTTGCCGATCGCCACCAGCTCCACCCGATGCGCCGCGGCGAGCCGGGCCAGCGTCTCGATCGAGGCGTCCCACTGCCGGCGCGGCTCGTGCGGGTAGATCGTGTCGGTGGCGACCACCTTCCCGGTGGCGTCCACGACGGCGACCTTCACCCCGGTGCGCAGGCCCGGGTCGAGGCCCATGGTCGCCCGGGTGCCCGCCGGGGCGGCGAGCAGCAGGTCGCGCAGGTTGGTGGCGAAGACCCGCACCGCCTCCTCCTCGGCCGCCTGCCACAGCCGCATCCGCAGGTCCGCGCCGAGGTGGATGAGGATCCGGGTACGCCAGGCCCAGCGCACCGTGTCGGCCAGCCACCGGTCGGCCGGGCGCCCGTGGTCGGTGATCCCGAACCGGCCGGCGATGGCCGCCTCGTAGCGGGTCGGGCCGGTGGCCACGGCGTCGGAGTCACCCTCCGGCTCCGGGTCCATCGTCAGGTCGAGCACGCCCTCCTTCTCGCCCCGGAACATCGCCAGGATCCGGTGCGACGGCAGCTTCGGGTACGGCTCGGCGAAGTCGAAGTAGTCGGCGAACTTCGCGCCGGCCTGCTCCTGCCCCTCGCGTACCCGGGAGACCAGCCGGCCCCGCGACCACATCTGCTCGCGCAGCGACCCGATCAGGTCGGCGTCCTCGGCGAACCGCTCGATCAGGATGGCCCGGGCGCCGTCCAGCGCGGCGGCCGCGTCGGCCACCCCCTTGTCGGCGTCGACGAAACCGGCGGCCACCTCCCGGGGCTCTCGGGAGGGATCGGCCAGCAGCGCGTCGGCGAGCGGCTCCAGCCCCGCCTCGCGGGCGATCTGCGCCCGGGTCCGCCGCTTCGGCTTGTACGGCAGGTAGATGTCCTCCAGCCGGGACTTGGAGTCGGCGGCCATGATCTGCGCTTCCAGCGCCTCGTCCAGCTTGCCCTGGCCGCGGATCGACTCCAGCACGGCGGCCCGCCGCTCGTCCAGCTCGCGCAGGTAGCGCAGCCGCTCCTCCAGGGTGCGCAGCTGGGTGTCGTCGAGCAGGCCGGTGGCCTCCTTGCGGTACCGGGCGATGAACGGCACGGTGGCGCCGCCGTCGAGCAGCTCCACGGCCGCCCGCACCTGACGCTCGGCGACGCCGAGCTCCTCGGCGATCCGCTGATGAACAGAGAGGGTCACGATCTCGATCCGCCTTCGGGTCTGGGTTCCGCCCTGCATTGTGCCGGCCGGCCCCGACGACCGTCGTCGCGCCCGGCCGGGACGCCGGCGACCCGTCGTCGGCGCCGGCCACCCTGCGCTAGCGTGGCGATCATGGAGCAACCTGCGGAGCCGCGCGCCCGGCGGCTCTTCGGCGGCAGCGCCCGGGCCCTCGGCGACCTGGCGACCAGCCCGTTCCGGTCGGACCGGGACCGGATCGTCGGCTCGCCGTTCTTCGCCCGCCTCGGCGGGGTCACCCAGGTGATCAGCCCGGTCGGCTCCGGTCTGCTGGTGCACAACCGGCTCACCCACAGCCTCAAGGTCGCCCAGGTGGCCCGGGCGATCGCCGAACGGCTCACCGCCGACGGCGAGCACCGCGACCTGCTGGCGAAGCTCGGCGGCTGCGATCCGGACGTGGTGGAGGCGGCAGCGCTCGCGCACGACCTCGGCCACCCGCCGTTCGGGCACCTGGGGGAGCGGGTGCTGGACCGGCTGGCCCGGCACCGGCTGGGGCTCGCCGACGGCTTCGAGGGCAACGCGCAGTCGTACCGGATCGTCACCAGCACCGAGATCCGCGGCGCGGCGACCACCGGCCTGGACCTGACCGCGGCGGTCCGGGCGGCGCTGCTGAAGTACCCGTGGACCCGGCTCGACCACCCCGACCCGCACCCCCGGCTGATGGAGCCGCCGCCGCGCGGCGCCACCCCACCGCCGGACGACCCGGCCAGCGGTTCGGCGAAGTTCGGCGCGTACCGGACCGAGGTGGACGACCTGCGCCAGGCCCGGGAGCCGTTCGTCGGCCGGATCGCCGACTGGCAGCAGACCGTCGAGGCCTCCGTGATGGACACCGCCGACGACATCGCGTACGCCATCCACGACGTGGAGGACTTCTACCGGGTCGGCGTGCTCCAGCAGGGCGCGGTGGCCGCAGAGCTGATGGCCTGGCAGCGCGAGAGCGGGCACTTCCGGGCCATCACCGACGCGGCGCTGGCCAGCGCGTCGCGCCGACCCGGCGCGGCGATCGAGCGGCTGCGCCGGCAGCTGCACCGCAAGGACTCCTGGGTCGCCGACGACGACGCGTTCGCCGCCGCGGTCGAGCACGTCCGCGAGGAACTGGTCGAGGGGCTGCTCGCGGTGCCGTTCGACGGCTCGATCGAGGCCGAGCAGTACGTGGCCCGCTTCTCCGCCCGGTGGACCACCCGGCTCGTCGACGCGATCACCGTGGTGGAGCACCCCTCGGTGCGCTCCGGGCACGTGCTGCTGGCCCCGGCGCAGTGGCACGAGGTGCAGGTGCTCAAGTTCGTCCACCACCGGTTCGTGCTGGCCCGCCCCGACCTGGCGCTGCACCAGCGCGGCCAGGCCCGGCTGCTGGGCACGCTGGTGGAGGCGCTGCTGGAGTGGCTGCTCGACCCCGAGGAGGAGTCCCGCCTGCCGCGCCGGCTGCACGACCTGGTGGAGCTGGCCGAGGCGGAGCTTCACCCGCGTACCCCGGACCGGATCGGCAAGGCCCGGGGCCGGGCCATCGTCGACTTCGTCGCGCAGCTCACCGACAACCAGGCGGTCGCCATGCTGGACGCGCTCTCCGGCCGCTCCGGTGCCCTCTGGACCGACGCCTTCGTGCTCTGACCCCCGGCCGGGCGTCCGGCCCTCCGGCGGCGCCCCGAGCCCGGAACGCGGCCGAGCCCCGCACCCGGAAACCGGCGGCACCCCGCCCGTGGCGCCCGTTCAGGCGACCGACTGCCACCAGCCGTCGACCGCGGGCGGGTCGTCCACCACCACCCGCTCGCCGGGCCGCGGCACGGCCAGCCGCACGTCGCGCGCCTTCGCCTCGGCCCAGAGCCGGTCCACCGGCTCGGACCAGTCGTGCAGGGCCAGGTTGAAGGTGGCCCAGTGCACCGGGATCAGCAGCCCGCCGCGCAGGTCCAGGTGGGCGTCGACCGCCTCCTCCGGGAACATGTGGATGCTCGGCCAGGCCCGGTCGTACGCGCCGATCTGCATCAGGGTCACGTCGAACGGCCCGTGCTCCGCGCCGATCTCGGCGTACCCGTCGAAGTAGCCGGAGTCGCCGGTGTAGAAGACCTTGCGCCGGGCCCCGGCGATCACCCAGGAGCTCCAGAGCGTGCCGTCGCGGCGCAGCCCCCGCCCGGAGAAGTGCTGGGCCGCGGTGGCGGTGAACTCCAGCCCGGCCACCCGGTGGCACTCCGACCAGTCCAGCTCGACGATCCGCTCCGCCGGTACGCCCCAGCGGTCCAGGTGCGCGCCGACCCCGAGCGGCACCAGGAACGGCGCGGACTGGCTCGCCAGCAGCGCCCGCACGGTGGCCATGTCGAGGTGGTCGTAGTGGTCGTGCGAGATCAGGATCGCGTCGACCGGCGGCAGTTCGTCGAGGCGTACCGGGGGCTCGTGCAGCCGGCGCGGGCCGACCACGGCCGACGGCGAGCAGCGCTCGCTCCACACCGGGTCGAGCAGCACCCGCCGGCCCTCGATCTCGATCAGCGCGGAGGCGTGGCCGTACCAGACGACGTTGAGCTGCCGGTCGGTGTCGGTGGCCGGCGGCTCGGCCGGGCGCAGCAGCGGCACCGCCGAGCGGGGCCGGCGCCGCTGCTTGCCGAAGACCAGTTCCCAGAGCAGGTTGCGGCCGGGGTCGGCGACCATCGTCCGGGTGCTCTCCCGGTTGTGGAAGGTGCCGTCGCGGAACTGCGGCGAGCGGGCGGCCCGCTCGGCGCGGGCGCCGGTGAGCCGGCCGCCCAGGGCCGCCGGCACGTCCCGGGCGGCCCAGGCCAGCCCGGCCAGGGCGGCCAGCCCGGCGCTGCCGCGCAGCCGGCGCCCCCACGCCCGGTCGAGTTCCGATCGCCCCGCTGGTCGCCGCATCGCCGTCCCCTCCGCCGTCTCCCGCCCTACACGGTAGCCACCGCGGTACCGCCGTGGCCCGGCGAACCGGCGGCCACGGCGGTACGCGGGCGGTTCAGCCGCCGTTGCTCGGCCGCTGGGCGGCGACCCGGTGGGTCACCCCGGCGCCGGTGAGGTTGGCCGTCACGTCCAGCATCCGCCGGCCCAGCCGGGCCCGGGCCGCCACGGCGGGGTGGGTGGCGCCGTAGTTGTCCGGGTCGGCCTGCCCGTCGGCGAAGAGCACGTACGTCACCAGCGGCGCCCCGGCGGCGTCGAAGATCACACCGGCCTCGTGCCGGGCGTCGGCGAACCAGCCGGCCTTGGTGGCGATCCGGGCCCGCTCGGCCGACGAGGTGGTGCGCCGGATCCCCTCGTTGAACGCGATGGGGGAGCGCAGCAGCTTGAGCAGGAACGCGGTGGAGGCCGGCGTGAGCAGGGTGCCGGCGACCAGCGCCCGCAGCAGGTCGTGCGTCTCCCGGGGCGTGCTGGTGCCGAGGAAGAACCGGTTCGGGTTGGCCACCGGCTGCACCTGCGTCTTCGGGAAGCCCTTGGCCACCAGGATGCTGTTCAGCTCGGCGGCCGGGCAGACCAGGCCGCAGAGGCGTACCGCCGTGTCGTCCGAGACGGTCAGCAGGGCGGCCAGCGCGTGGCCGAGGGTGACCGAACTGGGGTAGGCGTTGTCCAGGCTGAAGATGCCGTCCCCGCCCGGCACCACGATCGCGGCGGTCACGTCGACCCGCTGGTCCAGCGTGAGCAGCCCCCGGTCGACCTTGTCCAGCACCGCCACCGCGACCGCGATCTTGTTCACGCTGTACGCCTCGAGCACCTGGTCGGGCGAGTCGGCCACCACCTCCAGCGGTCCCTCGGCGGTGGCCAGGCTGAGATAGGCCTGCCAGTTCCCGCCGGCCGTGGTCGTCTCCCGCAGGTAGGCCGCCTCGATCAGCGGCGCGACCAGTTCCGGTCGGGCGGCGACCCGGGTGGACCGGCCGGCGACGGCCGACGACCCCGGCTCAGCGGCGGCCGGCACGGCGCCACCCAGCACGGTGCCGGCGGTGGCCACCGTGCCGATGCCCAGTGCGGTCCTGCGGTTCACTCTGATCGCCAATCGTCTCTCCCGTCCGGCGTGGATCGTGTCCTCCGGCCACCATAGGGGAAGAGATCGAAACGGGTGATCCCGTGCTCACCACGGCCGCCGCCGCAGCGCCGAGCCGACCGCGCCGGGCAGGGCGCCGACGGCGCGGGCCACCTGTCCGAGGCCGGGCAGCCAGCCGCCGCGAACCACCTCGCTGGACGGGTCGGGGACGAACACCACCCCGTCGCCCGGCGGGATCCGCCGGTCGGTCAGCGCGAGCAGCCGCATCAGCGGTCCGACCAGGACGTCGTAGAGGCCGGGCAGCACGGTGAAGCCGACCCGCATCACCGTGTTGGCCCGACCCACGGAGACCTCCCGGCGGGGCCGGTCGGCGCAGTCCAGGATGGCCCGGGCGACCCGCTCCGGGCTGGTCACCGGCAGCGGCGGGCGGCCGAGCCGACCCAGGTGGTTCGCGGCCCGCTGGTAGACCGGGGTGTCCACACTGCCCGGACTGATCAGGCACACCTCGACCCCGGGGACGTCCCGGGCCTCCTGCTGCAGCACCCGGGCCAGCCCCTGCACCCCCCACTTGCTCGCCACGTAGCCGCTCAGGTAGGGGGCGGTGATGTGCCCGAGCACCGAGCCGACGAGGATCAGCGTGCCGCCACCGGCCGCCCGGAACCGCCCCAGCGCCACCCGGGCCACCGTCGCGGCGCCCAGCAGGTCCGTGCGTACCACCTGCTCGAAAACCCGTTCCGGGGTCTCCTCGAACCGGCCGTACGCCATCACCGCGGCGGTGTGCAGCCAGACGTCGACCCGGCCGAACCGGTCCACCGCCGCGGCCGCGAGCGCGTCCACCGCGCCGCCGGCCGTGATGTCGGTCGGCACGTCCAGCGCCTCCGCGCCGGCGGTGGCGCACTCGGCGCGTACCTCGGCGAGGGTCGTGGGGGAGCGGGCCGCGAGCACCAGCCGGTCCCCGCGCCCGGCGAACGCCCGGGCCGCCGCCCGGCCGATCCCGCTGGTGGCACCGGTGACCACCACCACCCGGCTCACGGTTCGAGCACGACCTTGACGCAGCCGTCCTCCTTCTTCTGGAACATCTCGTACGCCTGCGGCGCCCGCGCCAGCGGCACCCGGTGGGTACGCAGGTCCGCCACGCCCAGCGGGTCGCTGTCGTCGGCGAGCAGCGGCATGATCTCGTCGACCCAGCGGCGCACGTGGCACTGCCCCATCCGCAGCTGCACGCCCCGGTCGAACATCTCCATCAGCGGCAGCGGATCGACCTCGCCGCCGTACACCCCGGAGATGGAGACGGTGCCGCCGCGGCGGACCGCCTTGAGCGCGGCCTTGAGCACGACGAGCCGGTCCACGCCGAGCTTGTCGGTCATGGTCCGGGCGAGCGCGTCCGGCAGCAGCCCGGCGGCGGTCTGGGCGATCTTGCCCAGCGGCGCGCCGTGCGCCTCCATGCCGACCGCGTCGATCACCGCGTCCGGACCGCGCCCGTCGACCAGGTCGATCAGCGTGCCCGGCACGTCGTCCAGCTCGCTGACGTCGAGCACCTCGATGCCGTGCCGGCGGGCCATCGCCAGCCGCTCCGGCACCAGGTCCAGCCCGATCACCCGGCCCGCGCCGAGGTGCCGCCCGACGCGGGCGCAGAACTGCCCCACCGGGCCCAGCCCGAACACGGCCAGGGTGCCGCCCGGCGGGGTGTCGGCGTACTTCACCGCCTGCCATGCGGTGGGGAGGATGTCGGAGAGGTAGAGCCACCGCTCGTCGGGGCCGGTCGCCGGCACCTTGATCGGGCCGAACTCGGCGTGCGGCACCCGCAGGTACTCGGCCTGCCCGCCGGGCACCGACCCGTAGAGCGAGGTGTAGCCGAACAGGGCGGCGCCCTTGCCGTGCGCGGTGACCTGGGTGGTCTCGCACTGCGCGTAGAGCTGCCGGTCGCACATCCAGCAGGAGCCGCAGGCGATGTTGAACGGCACCACCACCCGGTCACCGGGCCTGAGCCGGGTCACCCCCGCGCCGACCTCCTCGACGATGCCCATCGGCTCGTGGCCGAGCACGTCGCCGGGCTTCAGGTACGGCCCGAGCACCTCGTACAGGTGCAGGTCCGAGCCGCAGATCGCGGTGGAGGTGATCCGGACGATCGCGTCGGTCGGCTCCTCGATCCGCGGGTCGGGCACCTCCTCCACCCGTACGTCCCGCTTGCCCTGCCAGGTCAGTGCCTTCATGCCCGATTCCCTTCGCCGTGGGCGTCCCCCCGGGTGCTACCCCGGCAGGCCGGCTTGAACCGGCCGCCGGCCGGGCGGTCCCCGGCCGGAGCCGCCGCTCGGGCTGGGGCTGCCGCTGTGCCGGGCCGCCGTTCGGCCGGGCCGCCGTTCCGCGGGGAGCCGGGAAAGGGGGACGGGCCGCCGCGCTCCCGATCGGGGAGTGCGACGGCCCGTCCGCGGAGCCGCCAGGCTCAGGAGCCGGGGGTGTCGCCCCGCTTGGCGGTGGCCTTCAGGTAGTCCCGGTTCAGCCGGCCGATGGTGTTCAGCGGGATGCCCTTCGGGCAGACCACCGTGCACTCGCCGGCGTTGGTGCAGCCGCCGAAGCCGGCCTCGTCGTGCGCGTCGACCATGCCGATCACCCGGGTGTACCGCTCCGGCTGGCCCTGCGGCAGCAGCGAGAGCTGGGTGACCTTCGCCGCGGTGAAGAGCATGCCCGAGCCGTTCGGGCAGGCCGCCACGCAGGCGCCGCAGCCGATGCAGGCCGCCGACTCGAAGGCCGCGTCCGCGTTGGCCTTGGCCACCGGCACCGAGTGCGCCTCCGGGGCGCTGCCGGTCGGCGCGGTGATGTAGCCGCCCGCTGCGATGATCTTGTCGAACGCGCTGCGGTTGACCACCAGGTCCTTGATCACCGGGAAGGCCCGGGCGCGCCACGGCTCGATGTCGATCGTGTCCCCGTCCTTGAACTGCCGCATGTGCAGCTGGCACGCGGTGGTGCCGCGCTGCGGCCCGTGCGCGTTGCCGTTGATCATCAGGCCGCACATGCCGCAGATGCCCTCGCGGCAGTCGTGGTCGAACGCCACCGGCTCCTCGCCGGCGAGGATCAGCCGCTCGTTGAGCACGTCGAGCATCTCCAGGAACGACATGTCCGGGGAGACGTCGTCGACCTGGTAGGTCACCATCCGACCCTTGTCCTCGGGGCCGGACTGGCGCCAGATGCGCAGGGTCAGGTTCACTTGTAGCTCCGCTGCGTGGGGTGGACGTATTCGAACTTCAGGTCTTCCTTGTGCAGCACCGAGGGCTCGCCGGTGGCGGTGAACTCCCAGGCCGCGACGTAGGCGAACCGCTCGTCGTCGCGCTGCGCCTCGCCGTCCGGGGTCTGGTGCTCGGCCCGGAAGTGGCCGCCGCAGGACTCCTCGCGGTGCAGGGCGTCGATGCACATCAGCTCGGCCAGCTCGAAGAAGTCGGCCACCCGGCCGGCCTTCTCCAGCGACTGGTTGAGCCCGTCGCCGTCGCCGAGCACCCGGACCCGCTGCCAGAACTGCTCGCGCAGGGCCCGGATCTCGTCGATCGCCTTGCGCAGGCCGGCCTCGCTGCGCTCCATGCCGCAGTGGTCCCACATGATCTGGCCCAGCTCGCGGTGGAACGAGTCGACGGTCCGGTCGCCGTTGACCGCCAGCAGCCGCTGGATCCGGTCCTCCACGTCGCGCCGCGCCTCGACCGCCGCCGGGTGGCTCGGGTCGACGGTCTCGAACGGGCCGGCGGCCAGGTAGTTGGCGATGGTGTTCGGCAGCACGAAGTAGCCGTCGGCCAGGCCCTGCATCAGCGCCGAGGCGCCGAGCCGGTTGGCGCCGTGATCGGAGAAGTTCGCCTCACCGATCACGAACAGGCCGGGGATGGTGGACTGCAGGTCGTAGTCGACCCAGAGGCCGCCCATCGTGTAGTGCACGGCGGGGTAGATCCGCATCGGCACCTCGTACGGGTCCTCGCCGGTGATCCGCTCGTACATCTCGAAGAGGTTGCCGTACTTGGCCTCGATGGCCTTGCGGCCCAGCCGCTGGATCGCGTCGGCGAAGTCGAGGTAGACGCCGAGCCCGGTCGGGCCGACGCCCCGCCCCTCGTCGCACACGTTCTTCGCGGCCCGGGAGGCGATGTCCCGGGGGACCAGGTTGCCGAAGGAGGGGTAGATCCGCTCCAGGTAGTAGTCCCGCTCGTCCTCGGGGATGTCCTTCGGGCGGCGGTTGTCGCCCTTGGCCTTCGGCACCCACACCCGGCCGTCGTTGCGCAGCGACTCGCTCATCAGGGTCAGCTTCGACTGGTGGTCGCCGGAGACCGGGATGCAGGTCGGGTGGATCTGGGTGTAGCAGGGGTTGGCGAAGTACGCGCCCTTGCGGTGCGCCCGCCAGGTGGCGGTGACGTTGCAGCCCTTGGCGTTGGTGGAGAGGTAGAAGACGTTGCCGTAGCCGCCGGAGGCGAGCACGACCGCGTCCGCGAACTCCGTGGTGATCTCGCCGGTGACCAGGTCCCGGACCACGATGCCCCGGGCCCGGCCGTCCACCACGATCAGCTCCAGCATCTCGTGCCGGGCGTTCATCTCCACGTTGCCCAGGCCGATCTGCCGCTCCAGCGCCTGGTACGCGCCGAGCAGCAGCTGCTGGCCCGTCTGGCCCCGGGCGTAGAAGGTGCGCTGCACCTGGGCGCCGCCGAACGAGCGGGTGTCCAGCAGGCCGCCGTACTCGCGGGCGAACGGCACGCCCTGGGCCACGCACTGGTCGATGATGTTCACCGAGACCTCGGCCAGCCGGTGCACGTTCGACTCGCGGGAGCGGAAGTCGCCGCCCTTGACGGTGTCGTAGAAGAGCCGGTGCACCGAGTCGCCGTCGTTGCGGTAGTTCTTGGCGGCGTTGATGCCGCCCTGGGCGGCGATCGAGTGGGCCCGGCGCGGGCTGTCCTGGTAGCAGTAGGACTTGACCCGGTAGCCCTGCTCGGCGAGCGTGGCGGCGGCCGAGCCGCCGGCCAGGCCGGTGCCGACCACGATCACCGTCATCTTCCGGCGGTTGGCCGGGTTGACCAGCTTCGCCTCGAAGCGGCGGCGTTCCCAGCGGGTCTCGATCGGGCCGTCGGGAGCCTTGGTGTCGGCGATCGGGTCGCCCTCGGTGTAGAGATCCATGTCAGGACACCAATCCGGTGAGTACGGCGAACGGGACCACCAGGAAGCCGGCGCAGAGCGCGACGGCGAAGACCAGCGCCGCGGTACGCGCCCGGCGCTCGCCCTTCGGGGTCTGCTGCCCCAGGCTGCGGAACGCGCTGAACGCACCGTGCCGCAGGTGGAAGCCGAGCGCGACGACCGCCAGGGTGTAGAAGAGCGTGACGTACCAGCGCTCCGGCGCGAAGTCGGCGACGACGTTGGCGTACGGCCTGGTCGGGTCGCCGACCGGGTTGAGGTGGCCGGTGGTCAGGTCCAGCAGGTGGTAGATCACGAAGAGCAGGATGATCACGCCGCCCCAGCGCATCGTGCGGGCCGCGTAGCTGCCCTGGACCTTCGGGCGGTGCGCGTAGCGGACCGGGCGGGCGGCGCGGGAGCGCCGGGCCAGCGCGGTGGCGGCGGCGATGTGCGCCACCACGGCGACGGTCAGCACGCCGCGCTGGATCCAGAGGAACCAGACCCCCGGCAGCAGCGGCTTGCCGATGTCGCGCAGCCAGTGCGCGTAGTGGTCGAACGAGGTCTCCCCCGTGAACACCTTCAGGTTGCCGAGCATGTGCAGGATCAGGAACAGCACCAGGATGATGCCCGTCACCGCCATGACGGCCTTGAGGCCGACGTTGGAGCGGATGGGCGACCGTGTTCTCGTGACTACCACGCGATCGACGCTAGGAGCAGTTTGATCAGTCGTCCAATGCATCGACCTCGCAGTCTTGATAGCCATAAGCTATGTAGATGCAACTCCATCAGCTCCGGTACTTCGTCGCCGTCGCAGAAGTACGACATTTCACCCAAGCGGCCGACCTGGTGGGGATAACCCAGCCTTCGTTGAGTAAGCAAATTCACGCCCTGGAGACCGACCTCGGGGCCCCGCTCTTCGAGCGGGTAAGGGGCAACATCAGCCTCACCGCGGCCGGCGAGGTGCTGCTGCCGTTGGCCAAGCGCATCCTCGCCGACGTCGACACCGCCACCCGCGAGGTGCAGGAGCTGGTCGGGCTGCGGCGCGGCCGGGTCCGGCTCGGCGCCACCCCGAGCCTGGCCACCTCGCTCGCCCCGCCGGTGCTGCGCCGGTTCCGCGACGCGCACCCCACCATCGACCTGCGGGTGGAGGAGGGCGGCTCGCAGGACCTGGTCCGCGACCTGCTCCGCGGCGACCTCGACCTGGCCCTGATCATCATGCCGGCGCAGGGGATCGACCCGGGCCTGCGCGCCGACCCGATCCTGCGGGAGAGCCTGGTGGTGGCGTCGGTGCAGGAGCTGCCGGCCGCGGTGCCGACCGGGCGGCTGCTCATCACCGACCTGCGCGACCAGCCGATGGTGATGTTCCGCGAGGGATACGACCTGCGCGACGCCACCCTCCAGGCGTGCCGGGCGGCGGGCTTCGAGCCGACCGTCGCGGTCGACGGCGGCGAGATGGACGCGGTGCTCAGCTTCGTCGAGGCGGGGCTGGGCATCGCGCTGGTGCCGGGCATCGTGGTCGCCCGCCGCCCGGGCATGCGGTTCACCCGGCTGGCGCCGCCGGGGGTGACCCGGACCATCGCGGTGGCCCGCCGCCGGGACGTGGTGCCCACCCACGCCGGGCGGGAGCTGCGCCGGATCCTGCTCGACTACGTCCGCGACGCGACCGCCGAGGGCCAGCTCCCGGCGGGCGTCGAGCCCCTGCCGTAGCCGGCCGTCGGGGTCAGCGGCCCTCGGCCTCGTCCATCGCCCGGTAGATGCGCTGCTCGGAGACCGGGTACGGGGTGCCCAGCGCCTGGGCGAAGACGTTCACCCGCAGCTCCTCGATCATCCAGCGGATCTGCCGGACCGCCGCCGAGTTCCGCTTCGTCGGCGGCAGGGCGGCGAGCATGTCCTGGTACTCCTTCCACACCACCGCGACCCGGTCCTGCTGCTGCTTGTCGCGCTGCGGGTTGCCCGGCAGCCGGTCCAGCCGCCGCTCGATCGCGGTCAGGTAGCGCAGCAGGTCGGGCAGCCGGGCGTACCCGGTCTCGGTGATGAAGCCGGCGTGCACCAGGCCGGTGAGCTGGGCCCGGATGTCGGCCAGCGCGGCCACCACCGCCAGGTTCTGGGTCCGGCCGAGCCGCTGCTCCACCGCGTACGCGGCGGCGAGCACCCGGCGCACCCGGTCCATCACGTCGACCACGGTGTCCACCAGGTCGGCGCGCACCTTCTCGCGCAGCGCGGCGAAGCCGTCGGCGTCCCAGGCCGGCCCGCCGGCGTCGGCGACCAGCTTGTCGATCGCCGCACCCGCGGCATCCTCGATGAGCGCCTGCACCCCGCCGTGCGGGTTGCGGCTGAGCGCCAGCTTCGCCTCGTTCGACAGCCGCCCCTGGAGGAACTTCGCCGGCGACGGCACGGTCAGCCGCAGCAGCCGCCGGGTGCCGGCCCAGTGCGCGGTCTCCTGCTCGGCCGGCGAGTCGAACACCTTCACCCCGACCGTGACGCCCTCGTCCACCAGCGCCGGGTACGCGGTCACCGCGTAGCCGGCGCGGACCTGCTCGATGGTGCGCGGCAGGGTGCCGATACCCCACTCGCGCAGCCCGGTGCGCGCCACGTCCGGCGCGGCGGCCGCCACCACCTGGCGTACCTCCGCCTTGAGCTGGCGTTGCAGGGCCGGCAGGTCCTTGCCCTCGGCGACCGGCTTGTTCTCCTCGTCCAGCACCCGGAACCGGACCCGCAGGTGCGGCGGCAGCTTCTCCAGGTCCCACGCGTCCCGGGGCACGGTCACCCCGGTCATCCGGCGCAGCTGCCGGGTCAGCGCGTCGAGCAGCGGCTCCTCGCCGGCCGGCATCGCCGCCAGCGCCGCCCGGGCGTAGTCGGGCACCGGCACGAAGTTGCGGCGCACCGCCTTCGGCAGCGAGCGGATCAGCGCGACCACCAGTTCCTCGCGCAGCCCCGGCACCTGCCAGTCGAAGCTCTCCGCCGGCACCTGGTTGAGCAGCGGCAGCGGGATGTCCACGGTCACCCCGTCGGTCGGGGTGCCCGGCTCGAACCGGTAGGTCAGCGGCAGGCTCACCCCGTCGGCGGACCACTCGTCGGGGTAGTCGGCCTCGTCCACCCCGCCCCGGCCGGCGTTGACCAGCAGCTCGCGGGTGAAGGTGAGCAGCTCCGGCCGCTCCCGCCGGGTCTTCTTCCACCACGCGTCGAAGTGCCGGCCGGAGACCACGTCGGCCGGGATCCGCTCGTCGTAGAACTGGAAGATCGTCTCGTCGTCGACCAGGATGTCCCGCCGTCGGGCCCGGTGTTCCAGCTCCTCGATCTCGGCCAGCAGCCGCTGGTTGTCCCGCCAGAACTGGTGGTGGGTGGACCAGTCGCCCTCGACCAGCGCGTGCCGGATGAACAGCTCGCGGCTCAGCGCCGGGTCGATCCGGCCGAAGTTGGCCTTGCGAGAGGTGACCAGCGGGACGCCGTACAGGGTGACCTTCTCGTAGGCCAGCACCGCCGCCTGCTTCTTCTCCCAGTGCGGCTCGCTGTAGCTGCGCTTCACCAGGTGCTGGGCGAGCGGCTCGACCCACTCCGGCTCGATCCGGCCGGCCACCCGGCCCCAGAGCCGGGAGGTCTCCACCAGCTCGGCGGCCATCACCCAGCGCGGCGGCTTGCGGAACAGCGCCGAGCCGGGGAAGAGCGCGAACTTCGCCCCCCGCGCGCCCAGGTACTCGTTCTTCTGCGCGTCCTTCAGCCCGACGTGCGAGAGCAGGCCGGCCAGCAGCGACTGGTGCACCTTCGGGGTGTCGATCTCCTCCGGCAGGTCCGCGCCGGCGGTGGCACGCCGGCCGCCGTCCGCCGCGGCCTCGCCGGCGCCGCGCCGGCCGCGTCCCCGCCCGTCCCCCTCGGGCGTACGCAGCACCTGGCGCAGCTGGCTGACGATGTCCTGCCACTCGCGCACCCGCAGGTAGTTGAGGAACTCGGCCTTGCACATCCGGCGGAACGCGCTGGAGGAGAGCGCGCGCTGCTGCTCGCGCAGGTACCGCCAGAGGTTGAGCAGCGTGACGAAGTCCGACTCCCGGTCGGTGAACCGGGCGTGCGCCTGGTCGGCCTGGGCCTGCTTGTCGGCCGGCCGCTCCCGGGGGTCCTGGATCGACAGCGCGGCGGCGATCACGATCACCTCGGTGGCGCAGCCGTTGCGCTCGCCCTCGACCACCATCCGGGCCAGCCGCGGGTCGACCGGGAGCTGGGCCAGCCGCCGGCCCAGCGGGGTGAGCCGCTTCGCCGGGTCGGTCTCGGTGACGTCCAGCCCGCCCAGCTCGTGCAGCAGGTTGACGCCGTCGGTGATGTTGCGCCGGTCCGGCGGGTCGATGAAGGGGAAGGCGGCGATGTCGCCGAGGCCGATCGCGGTCATCTGGAGGATGACCGAGGCCAGGTTGGTCCGCAGGATCTCCGGGTCGGTGAACTCCGGGCGGGAGAGGAAGTCCTGCTCGTCGTAGAGCCGGATGCAGATGCCGTCCGAGGTACGCCCGCAGCGCCCCTTGCGCTGGTTGGCCGACGCCTGGGAGATCGGCTCGATCGGCAGCCGCTGCACCTTGAGCCGGTTGCTGTAGCGGGAGATCCGGGCGGTGCCCGGGTCCACCACGTACTTGATGCCGGGGACGGTGAGCGAGGTCTCCGCCACGTTGGTGGCCAGCACCACCCGGCGCCCGGAGTGCGGGGCGAAGACCCGGTGCTGCTCGGCGGTGGAGAGCCGGGCGTACAGCGGCAGGATCTCGGTGCCGAGCAGCGCGCGCTTGGACTGCACCAGCTTGCCCAGCGCCTCGGCGGTGTCCCGGATCTCCCGCTCCCCGCTGAGGAAGACCAGGATGTCCCCGGGCCCCTCGGCGGCCAGCTCCTCCACCGCGTCGCCGATCGCCTGGATCTGGTCCCGGACGTTCTCCTCGTCCTCGGCGTCCTCCTCCTCGGCCTCGGTGACCTCGACCAGCGGGCGGTAGCGCACCTCGACCGGGTAGGTCCGGCCGGAGACCTCGACGACCGGCGCCGGGGTGCCCTCGGGATGCTCGTCGGTGGCGGGGCCGGCGAAGTGCCGGGCGAAGCGCTCGGTCTCGATGGTCGCCGAGGTGATGATGACCTTGAGGTCGGGGCGGCGGGGCAGCAGTTGCCGGAGGTAGCCGAGGATGAAGTCGATGTTGAGGCTGCGCTCGTGCGCCTCGTCGATGATCAGCGTGTCGTACTGGCGCAGCATCCGGTCGGTCTGCAACTCGGCCAGCAGGATGCCGTCGGTCATCAGCTTCACCAGGCTGCGGTCGCTCACCTGGTCGGTGAAGCGCACCTTGTAGCCGACCACGTCGCCCAGCTCGGTGCCGAGCTCCTCGGCGATCCGGTCGGCCACCGTACGGGCGGCCAGCCGGCGGGGCTGGGTGTGCCCGATCAGCCCGTGCACGCCGCGCCCCAGCTCCAGGCAGATCTTCGGCAGCTGGGTGGTCTTGCCGGAGCCGGTCTCGCCGGCCACGATCACCACCTGGTGGTCGCGGATCGCGGCGGCGATCTCGGCGGAGCGCTCGCTGACCGGCAACCCGGCCGGGTAGGTGATCACCGGCACCGCGGCCCGGCGCGACTCCAGCCGCAGCTCCGCCGCCGTGACCTCGGCGGCGATCTCGGCGAGCGCCGACTCCCGGCGCTGCGGGTCCCGCAGCTTCCGCACCCCGTCCAGCCGCCGCTGGAGGCGGCGCTGGTCACGGAACATCAGCGGGTTCAGGCGGCGGTGCAGGTCGCGGACGTCGGTCCCGGCGGGTGCGGCTGGATTCTGCATGTCGTGGCCAAGGATAGGCAGCCGGGCGCGGGACCGCCCCCGGGTTATCCGGCCCCGCACCGGCCGCCGCGCGGGGTGCCGGTCGGGCGCCGCGGCGCCCCCGGGGGCGCCCCGGTCGCCGGGTCGGCGGCGGGGACGTCGACGGGTGGCGCCGGTCGGGCGGTCGGCGGCGGGGACGTCGGCGGGTGACGTCAGGGGTCGCCGGCCCGTGGCGCGGCTCGCCGCCCGGTCTAGAGTTGACCGCCGATCGAGGCGTGGGGGAGCGGGATGACGATGCGCGAGACCGACCGGGCGCTGGTGCAGGCCGCCACGGCGGTGGCCAAGTTGCGCTGCCGCAGCGAGAACCACACCGTGGCCGCCGCCGTCCGCAGCGCCGACGGCCGGGTCTTCAGCGGCGTGAACGTCTACCACTTCACCGGCGGGCCGTGCGCCGAGGTGGTGGCGATCGGCGCCGCCGCCACCCAGGGCGTGACCGAACTGGAGACCATCGTCGCGGTGGGCGACCGGGGGCGCGGGGTGATCCCGCCGTGCGGGCGCTGCCGGCAGGTGCTGCGGGACTACTTCCCGGACCTGCGGGTGATCGTCGGGCCGCCGGACGCGCCGCGCGTGGTGCCGATCGGTGACCTGCTGCCCGACACCTACGTCTGGGCCGACCACCAGCTCGACGCGGCGGCCGGCCCGGTGCCCGCGCCGCGCTCCGGCGACTGACCGCCCCCGGCGGGCGCGCCGGTCAGTCGCCGGCCGCGGCCTCCAGCATCGAGCGCGGCATCGGCACGCTCTCGAACCGCAGGTTGCCCTCCGGCACCATCCAGCTCATCACCCGCACGGCCAGCCGCCCGGCCCGCACCGCCGGGTCGTTCTGGTACAGCTCGCGGGCCTCGTCCGGGCTGACCGACAGGACGACGAAACCGCGCAGCCGCTCGTCGTCGGCGTCCACGAACGGGCCGGCGGCGAGGACGAGGCCCTGCTCCACCAGCCCCGCCTGGTGGGCCAGGTGCGCGTCCTGCAACCGGTCGAGCGCGTCGAGTGGCAGGTCCGGGGCGTCCGGCGGGCGGACCAGGAGCACGACCGTGTGCTGGTCGAATCGCATGCCCACACCCTAGGGCGGTGCGGGCCCGCCGCGCCCCGAACCGGCGCGGTCCGCCCAGCTCGGAGGGGCCGCGGATCGACGTCCGCGAGTTAGGTCGGGCTAAGTCGGTCAGCTAAGGTAAGGCGTACCTAAGCGTGAACGTGCAGGAGATCCGTGACCACCCTCGCCACCCGACCGGCGCCCGCCGGCGGCCGGATCGGCGGCCGTGGCGGCCGCCGGGTGGCGGTCACCCTCGCCGCCGCGCTCGCCCTACTCCTCGCCGTGCTGGCCAGCTTCGCGCTGGGCAGTCGGCCGCTCGCGGTCGACCAGGTCTGGCACGCGCTGGTCGCCCCGGACGGCGGCGAGGCCAGCACCATCGTCCGGGAGCTGCGCATGCCGCGGACCGCCCTCGGGCTGGCCGTCGGGCTCGCGCTGGCCGTCGCCGGGGTGCTGTTCCAGGCACTGACCCGCAACCCCCTCGCCGAACCCCGGATCCTCGGCATCAGCGCCGGCGCGTCGACCGGCGTGGTGCTGGCCATCTCCGTCTTCGGCATCGGCACCCTCGCCGGCTACGTCTGGTTCGGCATCGGCGGCGCGCTGCTGGCCGGGCTGCTCGTCTTCGCCGTCGCCAGCCGGGCCCGGGAGGGCGCCAGCCCGGTCACCCTCGCGCTGGTCGGCGCGGCCCTCGACGCCAGTCTCGCCTCCGTGGTGTACGCGCTGCTCAGCATCGACGCGCGCACCTTCGAGGAGTACCGGTTCTGGGTGGTCGGCGGGCTGACCGGCCGGGACCTCACGGTGGCCGCCCAGGTGCTGCCGTTCGTGCTCGCCGGGCTCGCGCTGGCCGCCCTGGTCGCCCGCGGCCTGGACGCGCTCGCCCTCGGCGACGACGTCGCCCGGGGCCTGGGGCACCGGATCGGGCTGGTCCGCGTCGGCGGTGGCGCGGCCGCCGTCCTGCTCACCGGCGCCGCGGTCGCCGCCGCCGGGCCGATCGCGTTCGTCGGGCTCGCCGTGCCCCACCTGGCCCGGGCCCTGGTCGGCGCCGACCACCGCTGGACCCTCGTCGTCTCCGCGCTGCTCGGGCCGGCCCTGCTGCTCGGCGCCGACGTGGTTGGCCGGCTCGTCGCCCCGCCCGGGGAGGTGCCGGCCGGCATCGTCACCGCGCTGATCGGTGCCCCGCTGCTCGCCTTCCTGGTCCGCCGCGCCAAGGTGGTGACCGCGTGAGCGCCCCGGTAGCGCCGGCCCCGGCCGCCGAGCCGACGACCGCCGGGCCCGGGATCGCCGGCCTGCCCGGCCGCTCGCTGCTGCGGGTCGGCCCGGTCAGCCTCCAGGCGCGCCGCCGCTCGGTGCTGGTCGCCGCCGCGCTGGTCGTGCTGCTGCTGGTCGCCGGGGTGCTCAGCCTCTCCCTCGGCACCCCGTACGTCGCCCCGGCCGACGTGCTGCGCGCCCTCTCCGGCGCCGGCACCCCGTACGACCTGGTGGTCTTCGACCTGCGGCTGCCCCGGCTGGTGCTGGCCGCGGTGGCCGGCGCGGCGTTCGGGGTGGCCGGCACCCTGATCCAGAGCGTGGCCCGCAACCCGCTGGCCAGCCCGGACGTCATCGGCATCACCCAGGGCGCCGGCCTGGCCGCCACGGTGGCGCTGACCACCGGGGCGGCGGCCGTGGTGGTGGCGCCCGCCGCGCTGGCCGGCGGGCTGGCCGCCGCGCTGCTGCTGCTCGTCCTCGGGGCCCGGCACGGGCTGGCCGCGCAGCGGTTCGTGCTCGCCGGGGTGGCGGTCGCCTTCGCGCTGCGGGCGCTCACCGAGGTGGTCATGCTCACCGCCGACCCGATCGACGGGCTGCGGGCGCAGATCTGGCTGATCGGCACGCTCGCCGGCAAGGGTTGGACCGAGACGGTCTGGATCGCGCTCACCCTGCTGGCGCTGCTGCCGGTGCTGCTCTGGGCCGGTTGGGCGCTGAACAGCTCGGCCCTGGACGACGACACGGCCCGGGGGATCGGGCTGCGTCCGGTGGCCCGCCGGATCGGGCTCGCCGTGACCGGGGTGCTCGCCGCCGCGGCGGTCACCGCCCAGGTCGGCGCGGTCGACTTCGTCGCCCTGGTCGCCCCGCAACTGGCCCGGCGGCTGGTCCGCGCGGAGCGCCCGCCGCTGCTCTGCGCCGCGCTGCTCGGCGCGCTGCTGCTGGTGCTGGCCGACCTGGCCGGCCGGCGGCTGTTCGCCCCCACCCAGTTGCCCGCCGGCGTGCTCACCGCCGCGATCGGCGGCCCCTACCTGATGTTCCTGCTGCTCCGCGGCCGCCGGCGGTCGTCGTGACGTCCGCCGACCCGGGCCGTCGCGGTCCGGCCCCCGACAGCCGACCCCTCGAAGGAGGCGCGATGCTCTCCACCCGCGACCTGGTCGCCGGCTACGACGAGCGGACCGTGCTGGACGGGCTGGACCTGGAACTGCCCGCCGACGCGTTCACGGTCATCGTCGGCCCGAACGCCTGCGGCAAGTCCACCCTGCTGCGCACCCTGGCCCGGCTGCTCACGCCCCGCCGCGGCACCGTGCTGCTGGACGGCACCGCCATCCGGGAGCTGCCGACCCGGGAGGTCGCCCGCCGGCTCGCCGTGCTGCCGCAGAGCCCGCTGGTGCCCGAGGGCGTCACCGTCGCCGACCTGGTCGGCCGGGGCCGGCAGCCGTACCAGCGCTGGTGGCGGCAGTGGTCGGAGCAGGACAGCGCCGCGGTCGACCGGGCGATGGCGCTCGCCGACGTCGCCGGGCTGGCCGACCGGCCGGTGGACACCCTCTCCGGCGGCCAGCGGCAGCGGGTCTGGATCGCCATGACCCTCGCCCAGGACACCGAGGCGCTGCTGCTCGACGAGCCGACCACCTTCCTCGACCTCGCCCACCAGGTCGAGGTGCTGGACCTGCTGCACCGGCTGCGGGTCGAGCGCGGCCGCACCGTGGTGGCCGTGCTGCACGACCTCAACCAGGCCGCCCGGTACGCCGACCACCTGATCGCGATGCGGGCCGGTGCCGTGGTGGCCGCCGGGCCGCCCCGGGAGATCCTCACCGCCGACCTGGTCCGGGACGTCTTCGGCCTGGACTGCGTGGTCGTGCCCTGCCCGGTGACCGGGGCGCCGCTGGTGGTGCCCGCGCTCACCAGCCCCACCCTGGCCACCCCGCCGGCACAGTCCACCCCGGCCGGCGCCGCCGCCCCGGCTGCCGGGCCTGCCGGTGCCGGCCGGGCCCGCGCCCCGGGCGCCGGTTCCGCCGGTGCCACCTCCTCGGGTGCCGCGTCGTCCGACGCCGCCCCGGGCGCCGGTTCGGCCGGTGCCACCTCCTCGGCTGCCGCGTCGCCCGACGCCGCCCCGGGCGCCGCCCGGTCCGGCGGCGCCCCCTCCGGTGCCGCGCCGTCCGGCGCCACCCCAGCCGTCGGCGGGAACGCTCTCGCCGGCTCGTACCCCTCGGAAGGAATCTGATGCGTCGTCTCGTCGCCGCCCTCGCCGCGGCCGCCGTCCTCGGCGTCGGGCTCACCGCCTGCGGTGAGAGCGACCCGGTCGCCGGCACCACCACCGGGGAGACCCGGGAGATCACCCACGCCATGGGCACCACCAAGGTGCCGGCCGAGCCGAAGCGCGTCGTCGTGCTCGACACCGACAAGATCGACACCGCGCTCTCCCTCGGCATCACGCCGGTCGGGGCCGCCACCGCCGGTGAGGCGAAGAGCTGGCCGACCTACTTCGGCGAGGAGAAGCTCGCCGGCATCAAGGAGGTCGGGGTGCTCACCGAGCCCGACCTGGAGGCCATCAACGCCCTCAAGCCGGACCTGATCCTGGGCAGCAAGTTCCGCCAGGAGAAGTTCTACGACGAGCTGAAGGCCATCGCGCCGACCGTGTTCACCGAGAAGGTGGGCGTCACCTGGAAGGAGAACTTCCTCCTCGACGGCAAGGCGCTCGGCAAGGAGCAGCAGGCCAAGGACCTGCTGACCACGTACGAGACGCGGGCCAAGGAGTTCGGCACCAAGCTCGGCGACGCCGCCAACCGCAAGATCTCCATCGTCCGCTTCATGCCGACCGAGATCCGGGTCTACGGGCCGGACTCGTTCTCCGGCATCGTGATCGGCGACACCGGCCTGGGCCGCCCCGAGCGGCAGCAGCTGACCGGCAAGGAGGACCGGCGGATGGACCGGGTCAGCCCGGAGCGGATCGGCGAGGTGGACGGCGACGTCATCTTCGTGACCGCGTACGGCGAGAAGGCCGCGGCCGAGCAGGCGAAGGTCACCGGCGGGACGCTCTGGAAGGCTCTGCCGGCGGTCAAGGCGGGCAAGGCGCACGTGGTCTCGGACGAGATCTGGATGACCGGCATCGGTGTCGGCGCCGCCAACAAGATCCTCGACGACCTCCAGAAGTACCTCACCGCCTGACCCCCCTGCGCGCCTCGGCGCGTCCAAGATCGCACTCGATCCCGGATGTAGTGGCCTCGCACCCGATGTGAGGCCACTACATCCGTGTTGTAGCGGGATCTTCTGGGTCATCCGCGCGGCCGGTGACCCCGGGCGCGTAAAGCTGCCCGGACCTCGGCGAGGAAGCCGTCGAAGTCGTCGCGGAGACGCCGGGCGGTCAGGTGCAGGACGATCCACTCGCCGCCGAGGAGCTGGTTGAGGCGACGACGGTCCCGGTGGAACTGTTCGGGATCGTCGTGCCAGAGCCCGTCGTACTCGACCGCGACCCGGTACCGGGGCCACGCCAGGTCGAGCCGGGCGACGAAGCGGCCCGCGTCGGTGACGACGTACTGGGTCCGCGGGCGGGGCAGCCCGGCCAGCACGAGCCGAACCCGGGCCCGCGACTCCTGGGGCGACTCGGCGCCCGGGTCGGCCAGGTCGACCGCCCGCAACAGCGACCGCCACCCGCGACGACCAGCCCGGTCCAGGGCGTACTCGCGCAGCGCTGTGAGGTCGGTGAGCCGGCGGGCGAGCAACCCGTCGATCACGACCACCGCCTCCACCACGTCGAGCCAGCGGGCGACGTCCCAGCAGGTCCGGGCCGTACTGGTGACCGGGATGCCGGCCCAGTCGACGATGTCGCCAGGATCCGTCGAAGCATGCCGGACCCGGAGGCCGGCCGCCGGCCCCGTGCGGGCCGTCGGCGGCACCAGCACCTCGACCGGCTCGGTCGACGCGGGCCGGCCGACGCCGTAGAGGGCGGCGGCCGAGCGGCCCGCGATGGCCGAGCCGGGCGGTACCAACCATCGCGCGACCGCCGCACAGCGGGTGCGGTGGGTCACCGTGAGGTGCGCGTCGGCGTAGACATCGCGGAACAGCGGCCGCCAGGCCGAGCTGCGCAGGTCGTTACGGGTCAGCAGGCCGCTGGAGACGGCGACCGAACCACGGAAGATCCGCCCGCGCAACTGCGGCGGACGGCGAGGGGCCTTCGGCATGCCGTCCACGCTGACCGATGGTGGCCGGCGACGCTGACCCCTGTGGATAACCCCGCCCGTCCCGGAACGGGCCGCCGCGTCCTGCCGGCCGAAGATCGTGCTCGAGCAAGGAAGTAGTGGCCTTCCGGGTCGTGGGAGGCCACTACTTCCTTGCTGTAGCGCGATCTTGCGGATCAGTAGGGATCAGTAGGTGGACCGAATCACGGGCGTGCCTGGGGTCAGGCGGCGGTGGACCAGATGGCGCGGAAGGCGGCCGCTTCACCGGCCAGCCAGTGCTCGATCTGGTCGAACTTGGCGCCCTCGGGCATCCGGTGGGCCTGGCCGCGCCGTACGTCGACCAGGACCGGCTCGGCGTGCGGGAGGATGTGGTCCATGTGCCGGGCCATCAGGTGCAGGGTGGCGAGCACGGCCTCCTCGCTCGGCGGGGTCTCGTCGAAGTGCAGCCGGACGGCCTCGGCCCGGCCGTCGGCGTGGCGTACGCCGAAGTGGGGGTTGATCTTGACGGGCAGGTCGCCGAGCATGGCGAGTGCGTCGCGGGTCTGGGCCAGGTCGACGGCGGTGGGCTCGCCCAACGAGCGCAGCCAGGCGGTCGCGCCCGGCACCAGCGCCTGGTAGAGCGGGCGCCAGCGGGGCTTGACCACGTCGACCACCTGGTCGAGGTGGGTGCCGCCGGTGTGGAAGGCGATGTCGGCCTTGAGCGCCTTGACGAACTGGCCGTGCGGGTTGAAGCCGGAACGGCTGGCTCGCTGCTTGCGCAGCCCGCCGACGAAGGTGGCCTTGGTGGGGCCGGTGCGGTCGACGTAGCGGGTGAAGCCGAGCAGCGTGGCGTAGGGGGTGAGCGGCGTGGAGGCGGGCGCGGTCACGGTCGTCCTCCCAGGTCAGGGCGTCGATTAGTACATACATTCTAATAGACGGGTCTGACATCGCCCAGGGAAAGTTGGCCGCCATCCGGCCCGGTCCGGCCGGTCCACGCAGCCGGTGGCGACCGGCACGACGGTGGCGCAGGGGCGGCCGGGAGCCGGTGGGGAACGCCCCGGCTCCCGGCCGCCACACCGTCAGCCCGCCACGCCGGTGCCGGTCTCCAGCAGCGACTTCAGGTCGCTGAGGACGAAGGACCAGCCGCCGCCGGTGCCGGGCAGGGCGCCGCCGACCAGGGCGGCCGTCTGCGGGGCGTCGGTCACGTCGTGGGTGACCGTGAGGGTGGTCAGCCCGCGCTCGTCCTGGCCGATCTCGTACGTCAGCCGGCTGGGCGTCTCGACGGCCATGCCGGGATCGCCGATCATCCGCCAGGTCAGCGCCAGCCGGGTGTTCGGGTCGGCCTCGATCACCTCGCCCTCGACCACGACCACGCTGACGCCCGGGCCGACCATCGCCTCGCTGGCGTACTGGCGGAACGCCCCGCCCGGGCGGGTGTCGATGTCGACGCGCCCGCCGTAGCCGTAGCGCTGGGTCCAGTCGGACTGGGTCAGCGCCGTCCAGATCTGCTCCGGGGTCGCCTTCAGGTAGACGCGGTAGGTCTGTACCTCGGTCTGTTGCAGGGTGCTCATCCTTGCTGCTCCTCGCGGATCGGTTGGCCGACACCCGACTGGCGCCGGCGTCCCCGTCAGCCTCCGCCGCACCGGCTGGACGGACATCCGTGCCGACCACGGATCCAGCCACGGATCGGGCCACGGACCGTGCCAGCGGCTGGCGACCCGACCGCCGCCGGCGACCGGACCACCGGGTCGGTCGGTGCCTCGACCCGGTCGGTCGGAGAGCGTGAACCTGGGTCAGCGGTGCGGCGGCGCGATGCCCAGAGCTGTCAACTCCGTCCGCGCCTCGGCTTCGCGGCCGGGCAGCAGCGCCAGCGTGCAGGCGTACTCGGCGCGGGCACCGAGGCGCTCCCACCGGGGGAGCGTGGCGGCGATCGCGTCGGGGTCACCGGTCAACCGGCCCCGCGCCCGGGCCAGGCAGGCGGCGGCCCAGGCGTTGCCGGCGGTCGACCGCTCGGCGGCCGCGAGCCGTCCGGCGGCGTCCGGCAGGCCGGCGGCGACCGCGAGTTCCGCACCGACGGCGCGGGCGTACGTGTCGTAGCGGAAGTTGGGGAACTCGCCGAAGCTCTGCTCGACCAGGCCGGCCGCCTCGGTGAAGTCCGCCAGGTGCAGGGCGACCCGCCCCGCCGCGAACACCGCCGACGCCAGCGAGGAGACGTCCACGCCGGAGGTGCACCGGCGCAGCCGCTGCCGCCAGTACGGCAGGCCCGCCCGGTCACCCCGCAGTCCGCAGGCGAGCAGGGCGAACGCCATCGCGCTGGCCACGTCGCCACTCGGCGGACGCCCGTTGCGTCGCCAGCCGTCCCACAGCGTCTCCGCCCGCGCCAGCGCCTCGTCCAGCTCGCCGTTGAGGACCAGGGCCGGCACCATCGTGCCGATCGACCGGTAGGAACGGTCGCCCAGCAGGTCGTCCCGGTCCATCCGGCGAGCCACCCGCAGCGCGCCGGGCAGGTCCCCGGCCCGCAGCGCGACGGTGGCCGCGACGAGGAGGATGTCACCGATCTCCGGCGCCGTCCGCGGGTCGGTGCGGTCCAGCGAGTCCAGCAGCGCCAGCCGCTGCTCGCCGATCCGGCGGGCCTGCTCCGCCCGACCGCGCTGGGTCGCGGCCGTGCCCAGCACGTCCAGGCCCGCGCTCACCAGCACCGGGTCGCCACTGCGGCGGGCGATCCGTTCGGCGTCCTCGGCCAGGGCCGGATCCGGGTCGTACGGCCGAGCGCCGGCGTGCCACGCCGCGGCGATGGCGAGCGTCGCCGCGACCACCGGGTCGGCGGCGTCCCCGGCGGCGCGGGCCCGTTCCAGCAGTCCGGTGAGCCGTTCCCGGGAGATGCCGGTGGCGATCCGGCCGTCGAAGCGGTGGACCAGCTCGACCACCCGGGCCAGGGCGAGCGCCTCGGCCTTGCCGTCGCCCGCCACGCCGGCCTGGTCGGCGGCCGCCAGCAGCAGGTTAAGCACCCGTGCCCCCGGTTCGGTGCCGATCAACGCGCAGTCCGCCGCGCTGCGCAGGTCCCGGGCCGCCTCCGCCGGATCACCGGCCAGCACGGCCGCCTGCCGGTAGTAGTCGAGCGACTCGGCCAGGAAGCGACGAGCGTACGTCAGGCGGCCGAGGGCCCGGGCCAGCCGGTGCGCCGCCGGGTCGCGGCCGGGCGCGCGACCGAGCAGCGCGGCGCGCAGGTCGTCGGCGACCAGGTCGTAGTCGTCGCGCCAGTGGCCGTCCAGCCGCCCGGCGAGGTCTGCCGCCACCGAGGCGGCCCACTCCAGGTAACGGTCGGAGACGTCCCCGCGCGCCGGGTCGGCGTCGAGTTGCTCCCGGGCGAAGGCGCGGACGGTGCCGAGCAGCCGCCAGCGGCCGGGATCCCGCTCCCGGGTCACCAGGCTCTTGTCGACCAGCCGGCCGAGCAGGTCGGCGCTGCCCGCCGGGTCGCCCGCGCCGCACACCGCCGCCGCCGCGGCCAGGTCGAAGCCGCCGGCGAACACCGAGAGGCGCCGGAACAGCGCCTGCTCGGCGGGTCGCAGCAGGTCGTAGCTCCAGCCCAGGACCGCCCGCAGGGACCGGTGCCGGGCGTCGGCCCGGCGCGCGCCCGCCAGTGCCCGGAGCGGGTCGGCGAGCGCGGTGAGCAGACCGGCCGGGCCCAGTGACGCGCTGCGCGCGGCGGCGAGTTCGATGGCCAGCGGCATGTTGTCGAGCCGGCCGCACAGCTCGCCGACGAGCGCCGGGTCGCCCGGCACGTCCGCACCGGCGGCCCGGGCCCGGTCGTCGAAGAGGGTCCGCCCTTCCGAGCCGGAGAGCGGTCCGATCCGGACCACCCGCTCCTCGGCGGCCCCCAACTGCTCCCGGCTGGTGGCCAGCACGGTCACCCCGGGACACGCGGACAGGACCTCCGTCACGAACGCCGCCGCCGCGTCCAGCAGATGCTCGCAGTTGTCGATCACGAGCAACAGTCGCCGGGTACCGAGTTCCGCCGTCACCGCGCCGAGCAGCGGCTGACTCGGGGCCGGGGTGACCCCGAGCGCGGCGGCCACCGCGGGAACGACGTATCCACTGCGGACCGGCACCAGGTCGACGAAGGCGCCACCGTCGCGGAACCGGGGCGCGAGCTCGGCCGCCAGCGCGGTGGCGAGTCTGGTCTTGCCCACCCCGCCGGGCCCGACGAGGGTCACCAGCCGGGCCTCGGTGAGCACCGCCGCCACCTGCTCGCGTTCCTGCCCTCGGCCGACGAAGCTGCTGGCGGTCGGCGGCAGTCCGGTGACGCGGGGCGGGGCGGCCGGCGGCCCCCCGCCGGCCGGGGCGGCGAGCGCGGACAGCGCCCGCCGGTCGGGCACGCCGTGCTTGCGCAACAGCGACGAGACGTGGCTTTCCACGGTACGGACGGAGATGAACAGCCGTGCCGCGATCTCCGCGTTGGTGCGGTGCTCACCCAGCAGGGCGAGCACCTCCGCCTCCCGGGCGGAAACCTGCGTCTCCCGCGGTCCGCTCATCGGCCCGTGCGGTGCCACCGCGGGCCGGCGTGGCGCGCTGCTCGGTCTCCCACGTTGGCAGGGTACGGCGTCGGGCCGAGTGGCCGTCCGCACCGCCGCCGGCGCGCAGACCCCGACCGCGTGCCTGGCGCCCGGAGCCGGCCGGCGGCGTGCCCAGCGCCGGCCGGCGGCATGCGCACGGCGGCCGGCGGCGCGCCTAGAGCTGGCCGACCGCGGTGATCCGGACGACCGCCGCGCCCACCTCGTCCGAGGCCGCGAGGTCGACCTCGGCGCTGATCCCCCAGTCGTGGTCGCCCTCGGGGTCGTCGAGGATCTGCCGGACCGTCCAGCGCTCCCGGCCCTGCTCGATCATGAGCAGCGCCGGCCCGCGGGCGTCCGGCCCGGTCCCGATCGCGTCGTGGGTGTCGAAGTACGGCTCCAGCGCGTCCGCCCAGGCGTCCGCGTCCCAGCCGTCCGCGCCGTCCAGCTCGCCGAGGAGATCCCAGCGGCGCAGGGCGGCCAGCTCCACCCGGCGGAACAGCGCGTTGCGCACCAGCACCCGGAACGCGCGGGCGTTGCGGGTGACCGCCGGCGGCCGCTCGTCCAGGGTGGAGGCGACCTCGGCCACGTCGGACGGGTTGCGCAGCCGCTCCCACTCGTCGATCAGGCTGGAGTCGACCTGCCGGACCAGCTCGCCGAGCCACTCGATGAGGTCGACCAGCTCCTCGGTCTTGGCGTCCTCGGGCACTGTCTGCCGCAGCGTCTTGTACGCGTCCGCGAGGTAGCGCAGCACCAGCCCCTCCGAGCGGGACAGCCCGTAGAACTGCACGTACTCGGTGAAGGTCATCGCCCGCTCGTACATGTCCCGCACCACGGACTTGGGCGAGAGCTGGTGGTCGGCCACCCACGGATGCCCCTGCCGGTACATCTCGTACGCCGACTCCAGCAGCTCCGCCAGCGGCTTGGGCCAGGTCACCTCGTCGAGCAGTTCGAGGCGGGCCTCGTACTCGATGCCCTCGGCCTTCATCGCGGCGACCGCCTCGCCGCGGGCCTTGAACTGCTGCGCGGAGAGCACCTGGCGCGGGTCGTCGAGGATCGACTCGATCACCGAGAGCACGTCGAGGGCGTACGACGGGGACTCCCGGTCCAGCAGCTCGATCGCGGCCAACGCGAGCGGCGACAGCGGCTGGTTGAGCGCGAAGTCGAGCTGGAGGTCGACGGTGAGCCGGACCCGCCGCCCGGTCTCGTCCGGCTCGGGCAGCTCCTCGACCACCCCGCCGGCGCGCAGCGCCCGGTAGATGGCGATGGCGCGCCGGATGTGCCTGCGCTGGGCGGCGCGGTCCTCGTGGTTGTCGGTGAGCAGGTGCCGCATCGCGGCGAACGCGTCGCCGGGCCGGCCGATGACGTTCAGCAGCATCGAGTGGCTGACCTGGAAGCTGGAGGTGAGCGGCTCCGGTTCGGCCTCCACCAGGCGCTGGAAGGTCGGCTCGCCCCAGCCGATCGACCCCTCCGGCGGCTTCTTCTTGACCACCTTGCGCCGCTTCTTCGGGTCGTCGCCCGCCTTGGCCAGGGCCTTGGAGTTCTCGATGACGTGCTCGGGGGCCTGCACCACCACCCGGCCGACGGTGTCGAAGCCGGCCCGGCCGGCCCGGCCGGCGATCTGGTGGAACTCGCGGGCCTTGAGCAGCCGGGTCCGCGTCCCGTCGTACTTGCTCAGGCCGGTGAAGAGCACTGTGCGGATCGGCACGTTGATGCCCACGCCGAGGGTGTCGGTGCCGCAGATGACCTTGAGCAGGCCGGCCTGGGCGAGGGTCTCCACGAGCCGGCGGTACTTGGGCAGCATGCCCGCGTGGTGCACGCCGATGCCGTGCCGGACCAGCCGGGACAGCGTCTTGCCGAAGCCGGAGGTGAACCGGAAATTGCCGATCGCGCTCGCGATCATGTCCTTCTCGGCGCGGGTGCAGACGTTCACGCTCATCAGCGCCTGCGCGCGTTCCAGCGCGGCGGCCTGGGTGAAGTGCACCACGTAGACCGGGGCCTGCTTGGTCTCCAGCAGTTCTTCGAGGGTCTCGTGCAGCGGCGTCATCGCGTACGAGAAGAGCAGCGGGACCGGCCGCTCGGCCGAGCGCACGACGGCGGTCGGCCGCCCGGTGCGCCGGGTGAGGTCCTCGACGAACCGGGTGGTGTCGCCGAGGGTGGCCGACATCAGGACGAACTGGGCCTGCGGCAGCTCGATCAGCGGCACCTGCCAGGCCCAGCCCCGGTCCGGCTCGGCGTAGAAGTGGAACTCATCCATGATCACCTGGCCGACGTCGGCCCGGTCGCCCTCGCGCAGCGCGAGGTTGGCCAGGATCTCCGCGGTGCAGCAGATGATCGGGGCGTCGGCGTTGACGCTGGCGTCGCCGGTGAGCATGCCGACGTTCTCGGCGCCGAACACCTCGCAGAGCGCGAAGAACTTCTCCGACACCAGGGCCTTGATCGGCGCGGTGTAGAAGGTGGTCCGGTCGTCGGCCAGGGCCGCGAAGTGCGCCGCGATGGCGACCAGGCTCTTTCCGGAGCCGGTCGGGGTGTTCATGATCACGTTGGCGCCGGAGACGATCTCGATGACCGCCTCCTCCTGGTGGGGGTAGAGGTCGAGGCCGCGCTCCTTCGCCCAGCCGGCGAACGCGTCGTAGAGGGTGTCGGGGTCGGCGCTTCTCGGCAGCGCGGCGGTGAGCGTCATAGCGCGTCCATGGTGCCTGGATCATGACCCCGCGCGCCAACCGGGCCCACCGGCTGGCCGGACGGAGCCGCCGGCACCGGGGTCAGCGGCGGCGGTGCACCAGGTCGAAGATCTCCCGCCCGGCGGTCAGGGCACGCCGCTCGAACTTGGTCACCGGCCGGTGCGCCGGGCGCGGCGCGTAGCCGTCGTGGGCGTTCACCAGCCCGGGGTCGGCGTCCAGCGTCTCCCGCATCGCCGCGGCGTACTCGGCCCAGTCGGTGGCGCAGTGCAGCGTGCCGCCGGGCGCCAGCCGGGAGCGCAGCAGGGCGACGTGCGCCGGCTGGATGAGCCGCCGCTTGTGGTGCCGGGCCTTCGGCCACGGGTCGGGGAAGAAGACGTGCACCGCGTCCAGCGAACCGGCGGGCAGGGCCCGGACCAGGTCGAGTGCGTCGCCCCGGGCGACCCGCACGTTGCCCAGCCCGAGCCGCCGGACCAGGTCCAGCAGGTTGGCGATTCCGGGCGTGTGCACCTCGACCGCCAGATAGTCTCGATCCGGGTCGGCAGCGGCCATCGCGGCGGTGGCGTCACCCATGCCGGACCCGATCTCGAGCACCAGCGGGGCCCGGCGCCCGAACAGCTCGGCCGGGTCGACGGCGGTCCGGCCGTCGTCCGGGACCGGCAGGCCGTACGCCGGCCAGAGCTGCTCCAGCGCCTCGCGCTGGCGGTCGGTCATCCGGCCGCGGCGCGGGTGGAAGGTGCGGATCGACCGGGGCGCGGGCGGCGCGACGGTGGCGGGTTCGGAGTCGGTGGTGGTCACAGCGACCCGAGCGTACGCGACGGCCGCGCCGGATCGGATGTGATGTACGACCGGGGATGAGAGGATCCATCCCGTACGGCAGGCCCGGGCGCCTCGGCTGTCCGGCACTGCTCCAGCGCGCCGGGAGGGGGCATCGTGTCAGTGACCCGCGGTGGTCTGGCGCTCTCGGCCGCGGCCCTGCTCGCCGGCCCGTTGCTCGCTGCCCCGGCCCAGGCCGCACCGCTGGCCGCCCCCCAGCCGATCCCCGGCCCGACGGTCTTCGTCGAGGTGAGCCCGAGCACCGTCGAGCCGGGTTTCCTGGTCGGCATCAAGGCCAGTTGCAAGGACAACTCGATCCCGGCGATCGTCGTCTCGGACGCCTTCGGCCGGGTGCAGGTGCAGCCGCAGCGCGGGCTGCTGACCGCGGCGCCGATGGTCCGCGAGCGCACCCGGCCGGGCAACTACCGGGTCAAGCTGGAGTGCCCGGACGGCGAGACCGCCTCGACCATGCTCCAGGTGGTCAAGGCGGTGAAGCCCAGCCGCGGCCCGGCGACCGGGTTCGGCGGCGGTGCCGGCGGGATGACCGGCGGGCTGCTGATCCCCGGCGGGCTGGCGCTCACCGTGGTCGGCCTGGTCGTCTGGGTGCTGGCGCTGCGCCGGCCCCGTACCGTCCGCGCCCGACGCTGAGGCCGCCGCCATGACCACCACCCGCAGCGCGCAGCCGGACCGTCGCCGGGCCGGTGGCCGGAGCCCGTGGACGATCCCGCTGGCCGTGGTGCTGGTGCTGGTCGGCGTCTTCGCCACCGGGGCGGGGCTGGGCCGCTCGGTGGGACCGCTCGACTGGGTCGCCGCCGGCGGGGACCGGCCGGCCCGCGGCGAGTCGGGCGCGCTGAAGGCCAGCCGGCCGGTGCGCCTCTCGGTGCCGGCGATCAAGGTCGCCGCGCCGGTGGAGCCGGTCGGCCAGGCCCGGGACGGGTCGATCGCCGTACCGCCGCTGAGCCGGCACCACGAGACCGGCTGGTACGACCGCGGGCCGACCCCCGGTGAACCGGGCTGGGCGGTCATCGTCGGGCACGTGGACACCAAGGACGGCCCGTCGGTCTTCCACGACCTCGGCGAGCTGCGCGCGGGCGACACCATCGAGGTGACCCGCGCCGACGGCTCGGTGGTGGTGTTCCGGGTCGACTCGGTCGAGCGGTTCCCGAAGGACCGCCTGCCCGCCGACCGGGTCTACCGCGACGACGGCCCGCCGGGCCTGCGCCTGATCACCTGCGGCGGCCAGTTCGTCGGCGGTCGCACCGGCTACACCGACAACGTCATCGCCTTCGCCTCCCTCGCCAACCGCCGGGACGACCAGGGTTGATCATGAGGTTGGCGGCAGCCGAGGAGATCGACACCGCCGCCAACTCCATGATCACCGCGGTGGGTCAGGGGACCTGCTGGACGACCTCGAACTCCAGGAGGGTGGCGCCGGAGGCGACCGGGGGGCGCTTCGGCTCGCCGGGGGCGGCGGCGTGGGCGGCGCGGGAGGGGCCGGCGGCCCACGCCTGGTACGCCTCCTCGGATTCCCACTTGGTGTAGACGAAGTAGCGGCTCTCCCCGCCGACCGGGCGGAGCAGCTCGAAGCCGAGGAAGCCCGGGGAGTTCTCCACCGCGCCGGCCCGGGCGGCGAACCGCTTCTCCAGCTCCTCGCCCGCACCGGGCGGCACCTCGATCGCGTTGATCTTCACGACTGCCATGCCCTCACCCTAACCAGCCCCCGGGTGCGGGCCGGCCGGCTCAGGGCGCGGGCCGGCCGGCTCAGGGCGCGGGCCGGCCGGCTCAGAACGACTCGACCGCCGGCACCAGGTCGGCGTCGACCACGATCGGGGCGTGGTCGGAGGGGCCCTTGCCCTTGCGGGCCTCCCGGTCCACGTACGCCGAGCGGACCGCCCGGGCGAACGGCGCCGAGGCGTACACCAGGTCGATCCGCATGCCCTTGTTCTGGTGGAACATCCCGGCCCGGTAGTCCCAGTAGGTGAAGGGGTGCGGGCCCTTCATCGGGGTCGGCACCACGTCGACCAGGCCGAGGTCGCGCAGCGCCGCGAGGGCGGCCCGCTCGGCCGGGGTCACGTGGGTGGAGTGCCGGAACACCGCCGGGTCCCAGACGTCGGCGTCGGTGGGGGCGACGTTGAAGTCGCCGCAGACGGCCACCGGCAGCGGGCCGGTCAGCTCCGTCTCCAGCGCGTCCCGCAGCGCGGCGAACCAGGCCAGCTTGTACGCGTAGTGCGGGTCCTCCGGCGACCGCCCGTTCGGCACGTACACCGACCAGACCCGCAGCCCGTCGCAGGTGGCCGAGATGGCCCGGGCCTCCGGGTCGGGAAACCCGGGCTCGCCGGCGAACCCGACGGTGACGTCGGACAGCCCGACCCGGGACAGGATCGCCACCCCGTTCCACCGGCCGTCGCTGTGGCTGGCCACGGTGTAGCCCAGCTCGCCCACCTCGGCCACCGGGAAGGCCCCGTCCGGGCACTTGGTCTCCTGCAGGCAGACCACGTCCGGGCCGGTGCCGGCCAACCAGTCCAGCAGCCGGGGCAGGCGGGCCTTCACCGAGTTCACGTTCCAGGTCGCCAGGCGCATGGCACCAGCCTGCCGTATCCGCCGCCCCGCCGCCGGGTCAGCCGCCCGGGGTGTCGCGCCGGTCGGCTCGGCGGGTCGTCGCCCCGGTCGGCTCGGCGGGTCGTCGCCGGTCAGCTCGGCGGGTTGTCGCCCGGGCGGGTCTGCTCGGCCAGGAAGCGTTCCAGCTCGGCGCCGAGTTCGTCGGCAGTGGGCAGCGGGCCGGTCTCGGGAGCCAGCAGGTTCTTCTCGCCCCGGCCGCGGGCGAACGCGTCGTACTGCTCCTCCAGCGCCTGGACCAGCGCGGCGGCGTCCTCGGTCTGGGCGACCTGCCGGTCGATCTCGACCCGGACCACCTCGGCGGACGCGCGCAGCCCGTCGCGCGGCAGCAGCAGCCCGGTGCTGCGGGAGACCGAGGCGAGCAGCACCTCGGCGGCGGCCGGGTACTCGCTCTGCGCCACGTAGTGCGGCACGTGCGCGGCGAAGCCGAGCGCGTCGCGGCCCTGCTCGCCGAGGCGGTACTCCAGCAGGTGGCCGACGCTGCCCGGCACCTGCACCCGCTGCAACCACGGCTCGTAACCGGCGATCAGGTCGCGCCGGGTGGCGTGCGCGGTCACCCCGGTGGGCCGGGTGTGCGGCACCGCCATCGGGATCGAGTTCAGCCCCACGGTGAGCCGGACGTCCAGCCGGGCGGAGAGCCCGGCGACGGCCGCCACGAACCGCTCCCACTGCAGGTCCGGCTCGGGGCCGGTGAGCAGCAGGAAGGGGGTCTCGTCGTCGTCGCGGAGCAGGTGCAGCTCCAGCTTCGGCGCGTCGTACGCCTCCCAGTGGTCCTCGACGAAGGTCATCACCGGCCGGCGGGAGCGGTAGTCGAAGACCTGGTCGACGTCGAACCGGGCGATCGGCCGGGACTCCAGCGAGCTGAGCAGTTGCTCGCGGGCCAACCGGGTGGCGTTGCCGGCGTCGACGAAACCGGTCAGCGCCTGGATCAGGACCGGCTGACCGAGGTCGGGCAGCTCGTCGGTGAGTTCGTACAGCTCGTGTGGGTCGAGCACCGGTGCGGACCTCCCTGAAGGCGCGTACGGGTCGCCGCTCGGGGACGGCACCCGGTTCGGGGAACGTACCCGCCATCCTGATGCATTCCTTCCCGCCTCGGTCGGGCGGCCGGCGGGTGGGTGGGGATGGGTGGGTATCGCCTGATCTCGGCCGGCGGCCGGCCAGTGTTGGCTGTTCGGCCGAACCGCCCATCGGCCGTACGGTGGATCTCGTCGATCATGGGGTGGTCGCCGGAGGATCGCGAGGTTTCCGCCCGCGCTCCGGAGCTTGCGGCGATCCGGAGGTCTGCCGGTTCCGCGAGGTCCGTGCCCGGTCCCGCCCGGCTCGCCCCGGCCGTCCGGGCGCGGGCGCCGATACTGTAACGAGGACCACGTGATCACCGTGGGTGATCGGGGTTTTGGCCTGCCTAGCCTCGGCTGATGCGTGACGACCGCACCCTCGACACCCAGATCACCCCTGGTGACCCGACTGACCGTTCGGACGATACCCCCTCCACTGATCGGTGGACAGCCCTCCGTGCCTCCGCCGGGTACGCCCGGAACCTGCTGTACGGGCCGGCCCGGGCCCGGGTGGCGCTCGCCACCGGCGTGCTCTGCTGCCTCGGCCTGGCGGCGGTCGCCCAGACCCAGGGGGAGAGCGCCGACGCGGCGACCCGGGCCGACGCGCTCACCGCCAGCGCCGGTGCCGTCCAGCGGGCCGAGCAGGACCGGCCCAGCCGGGACGCGGAGCGGACGGCCACCTCGGCCACCCCGGCCACGCCGGCCGCCGACCCGGACACCGACGCCCGGCCCACCCGCAAGCCGAAGCCGGTCGACCCGGCCCCGGTCGCCGGGCTCACCGAGGCCCAGATGGAGAACGCCGAGGCGATCGTGCGGACCGGCCGGGAGATGGGCGTGCCCCGCCGCGCGCTGGTCATCGCGGTGGCCACCGCCATGCAGGAGAGCAACCTCTACAACTACGCCAGCGGCGTGCTGCCCGAGTCGCAGAACTACCCGCACCAGGCCATCGGCTGGGACCACGACTCGGTCGGGCTGTTCCAGCAGCGCCCGAGCAGCGGCTGGGGCCCGGTGGGGCGCCTGATGGAGCCCGAGTTCGCCACCCGGCAGTTCCTCTCCGCGCTCGAGCAGGTGCCGGGCTGGCAGCGGATGCGGCTGACCGACGCCGCCCAGGCGGTGCAGATCTCCGCCTACCCGGAGCACTACGCCAAGCACGAGTGGCGGGCCAGCAAGGTCGTCGAGGCCATCGTCCCGGCCGGGAAGTAGTCTCCCGGAGACCACAGTGGACGGAGGCGGATCCGCGGTTCCGGGGTTCGCACCTTGTCGGCGCGGGGTACACATGAGTGAGGCACCACCGACAGGAGGACGTCATGGCTCTGATGCAACGGATCAGCGCGTTCCTGCGCTCGCCGAAGGGGCAGCAACTGGTCGACCGGGGGCGCCGGGAGCTGGCCAAGCCGGCCACCCAGCAGAAGCTGCGGGGCCTCGCGGCCAGGCTGCAGAAGCGCCGCTGACCCGCCGTCTCCGCCCGCACCGACCCCCTCAGGAGATGACGTGACCGATCCCGCGCCCGCCGACGGCCAGCCCGTCACCCCGCCCGCGATGGTGCCCGCGCCACCGCAGGACGCCCCGGAGGGGCCGCCGGCGAAACTCTGGGACCGGATGCGGGAGGACCCGCAGTACGCCCCGGAGCACCTCGCCCTGGAGGCCGTCCGCCGGCTCGGCCCCGAGGCGGCGCAGTGGGCCGCCCGGGTCCGGTACGAGCAGCCCGGCGTGCCCGCCGAGGCGCTGGCCGACCAGGCGGCCCGCCGGTTCGTCAACCGGGCCCGCCTCTCCGGCGCGGTGAGCGGGGCGGCCGGCCTGCCCGGCGCGGTGATCGACGTCGGGGTGCTGGCCTGGACCCAGGCCCGGATGGTGCTGCACATCGCCGCCGCGTACGGGGTCGACCCGGTGCACCCCGACCGGGCCACCGACCTGCTGGTCCTGCAACGGGTGCACAAGGTCGCCGAGAGCGCCCGGCTCGCGCTGGGGGTGGCCGCCGGCCGGGAGCGCGCCGGTGCCCTGTTCGGCTCCGGCGGGCAGCAGGCGCTCGGCAAGGTGATGCTGCGGCTGGGCGTGCGGCTGGCCCAGATGGCCGGGGTGCGGGCGGCGAAGCGGGTCTTCGCCAAGGTGGTGCCCGGCGCCGCGATCATCCTCGGCACCTGGGCCAACTCGTCGGCCACCAAGGACCTCGCCGAGCGGTCCCGGGCCCTGTACCGCCAGCACGGCACCGCCGTCCCGGAACCCCGTCAGCCCTGACCCGGGTGGCCGGCGGGAACCGCCGCCGGCCACCGGTCGGTCATTCCGGGCCGCCGACGAGCGCGTGCCGGCGGCGGCTGCACACGTGCCGTGGCGCGCGCGCCACGGCGGTCAGTCGGTGCGGCCCCAGGCGCGCCAGGTGACCTCGGCGAGCCGGCCCTGCCCGGCCGCGTTCGGGTGGAACCAGTCCAGCGGGTTGACCAGGTCCAGGCCGAACCGCACCCGGTGCACCGCCCCGCCGTCATAGCGGCAGCGCGATCCGTACGCCCGGCAGGCCGCGGCGAGTTGGGCGTTGTAGGCGGTGATCCGGTCCCGGACGGCCGCCCGGCGGGCCCGGTCGGCCGGAGCCGGCGAGGTGGGGGCGGCCAGCAGCGCCGGGCAGACCCCCCGGTTCCAGGCCCGGACCGCCCGCGGGTCGGTGTGCCCGACCTGCCAGAGCCGGTACAGGTCCGGGAGGCTCACCACCAGCACCCGCGCCTTCGGCCGGCCGGTGCGCAGCACCCGCAGCCCCCGGTCGACCTGCGCCCGGAACTCCGCCACCGGGGTCATCGCCTCGACCCCGCCCCGGCAGACGTCGTTCGCCCCGATCAGCACGGTGACCCGGTCCGGGCGGTCGCGTACCGCCGCCTCGGCCTGCCCGGCCAGCGCCGCCGCCCGGGCGCCCGGCCGGGCGTGGTTGAAGGCCCGGTCCCGGATGGCCGGGTCGCGGTCGAGCAGCCGCCGGTAGTGGCTGTCGACGCGCAGCCCGTCCCCGGTCGACCAGGAGTTGCGCGCGCAGGAGGTGAGCACCAGGCAGGAGCCGAAGCCGGTGCTGATCGAGTCGCCGAGCGCGGCGATCCCGCCGGCGCCCGGTGGGGCGCCGGTCGGCCGGGGTGCGGCCCGGCCACCCTCGCAGGCGAGCGCGACCAGTGCCAGCAGGCAGGCGACGGCGGCGACCCAGCGTCGAGGCATGGCTTCCCCAGTCCGGCAGCGGAGAGCGACAGCTCGGTAACCCTATGCGCGCGTCGGCGGGGAAGGGTCGGCTCGTGTCGGCTATACGGCAGACGGCTGCCGCCCCCGAGCCGTACGTGGTAACGGCCCCGGCCGGTCAGCGGCGGGTGCGCCAGGGCATCGGCTGGCCGTGCAGCCACCAGTGCAGCGCCCGGGTGATCCGGGGCAGCACCAGGTAGGTCATCAGCGGGGTCAGGCAGAGCGTCATCAGCAGCACCCGCGCGGCCACCGGCACGTCGGCGATGAGCCGGCCGGTGAGCAGCGTGGCGGTGAGGCTGAGCGGGAAGAACGCCAGCCAGATGGTCACCGCCTGCTTCCAGCGCGGCGGCGACGGCGGCACGGGCGGCTGGACCGCGGCCGCCAGCTCCTCGACGCTGCGCTCCCGGGGCGGGTCGAACCAGCCCTCGATCCCGGTGCGCCGCTCGGCCCGGGTGTGCTCGACGATGCCCTGGGCCGAGGTCAGCCACCACCGGCGCTGCGGGGACTCCTCCCACCGGCGCAGCGTCTCGGCGTCGGCGAAGCGGTAGAGCATGTGCCACTCCGGCGAGCCGGGCGCGGTCTGCACCCAACCGGCGCCGAGGAAACCCGGAAACGCCTCGGCCAGCGCGGTGCCGGCCCGCATCCACGCCACCATCTCGCTGCTGCGGGCGGGGTCGACGCGCCGGGTCATGGCCACCGTCACCGGCGCCGCGTGGGTCGTGGTCATGCCCCCCATCCTCCCCGGCCCGGCCGGGGCGGCCCCGGTCGCGGCGCACCGCTGTAACGCACCCCACCGGCCCCGCACGGGGTCGACCGGCGGCGGGCGCGCCCTGGTTACCCGCTCCGGCGGCCGGGACACCGCGCGGTCCGCGTCGACCCGCCGCCGCCACCGGACCTGCCCGGAACGCCGGTTAGCCGCGGCGCTGCGGGGGTAGGTCGAGGCAATGACGAGAGCGCAGCCCCGACGCGCCCGTGGCACGGTCGGCCACGCCTACAGCGCGTTGAACCTCCGGCTCGTGCTCGCCGGCTTCGGCCTGGTGACCATGGCCGTCTTCGCCGTGCTGGCGTTCCGGGCCGACCTGGTCTGGCTGGGCGTCCTCTGCGTGGTCTTCGCGGTGGTCGCCGTCGTCGACCTGGTCGTCATCCAGCGCCGCCGGGCCGCGCGCCGCCGGGAGGAGCCGGGCGCGCGGCACTCACTCTTCGAGTGACAGGAGTACGAGATGCCCATCGCCACCACCAACCCGGCCACCGGACAGGTGCTCAAGACGTACGAGGCGATGCCGGAGGAGGAGATCGACGCCGCCATCGAGCGCGCCGACCTGGCCTTCCGGCAGCTGCGCGGCACCACTGTCGAGCAGCGGGGCCGGTGGCTCACCGCGGCGGCCGACCTGCTGGAGGCGGAGCGCGACGCCACCGCCCGGCTGATGACCACCGAGATGGGCAAGACGTACGCGGCGGCGCGGGCCGAGGTGACCAAGTGCGCCACCGCCTGCCGGTTCTACGCCGCCAACGCCGCCGCGTTCCTCGCCGACGAGCCGGCCGACGCGCCGGCGGTCAAGGCGACCCGGGCGTTCGTCCGCTACCAGCCGATCGGGCCGGTGCTGGCGGTGATGCCGTGGAATTTCCCGCTCTGGCAGGTGATGCGGTTCGCCGCCCCGGCGCTGATGGCCGGCAACACCGGCCTGCTCAAGCATGCCTCGAACGTGCCGCAGACCGCGCTGCTGCTGGAGGACCTGTTCCGCCGCGCCGGTTTCCCCGAGGGCGCGTTCACCACCCTGCTGGTCGGCTCGGAGGCCGTCGACCGGATCCTCAGCGACCCGCGGGTACGGGCCGCCACGCTCACCGGCAGCGAGCGCGCCGGCCGGTCGATCGCCCAGATCGCCGGCCGGGAACTGAAGAAGACCGTGCTGGAACTCGGCGGCAGCGACCCGTTCGTGGTGATGCCCTCGGCCGACCTGGACCGGGCGGCCGAGGTGGCCACCACCGCCCGCTGCCAGAACAACGGGCAGTCCTGCATCGCCGCGAAACGGTTCATCGTGCACACCGACGTCTTCGACGCGTTCGCCGAGCGGTTCGCCGCCAACATGTCCGCGCTGCGGGTGGGTGACCCGATGGACGACGACACCGACGTCGGGCCGCTGGCCAGCGAGGGCGGGCGGGACGAGATCCACGCCCAGGTGCGCGACGCGGTCGACCGGGGCGCGACGGTGCTCTGCGGCGGCGAGCCGCCGGCCGGCCCGGGCTGGTACTACCCGCCGACGGTGGTCACCGACCTGACCCCGCAGATGCGGATGTGGCGCGAGGAGGTGTTCGGGCCGGTCGCCGGCCTCTACCGGGTGTCGTCGTACGACGAGGCGATCGAGGTGGCCAACGGGACCAGCTTCGGCCTCGGCTCGAACGCCTGGACCCGGGACCCGGACGAGCAGGAGCGGTTCGCCACCGACCTGGACGCCGGCAACGTCTTCGTCAACGGGATGACCACGTCCTTCCCCGAACTGCCCTTCGGCGGGGTGAAGAACTCCGGCTACGGCCGGGAACTGTCCGCGCTGGGGATGCGGGAGTTCTGCAACACCAAGACGGTCTGGGTGGGCGAGGGAGCGGCCTCGGCCGGGGCCGGCGCGCACGCCGAGTAGGGGCGCCGGCGGGATTCGCTGCGTAGCCGGGCGCCGTCATGGGTACGGAACGACCCCATGACGGTGTTCGGCTTCCACGCGTCCCATGAGCAGATCCATCCCCGCGCCCTGCTGGACGCGGTGACGCACGCGGAGCGGGTCGGCTTCGACGCCGGCATGTGCTCGGACCACTTCTCGCCGTGGAGCGCCCGGCAGGGCCAGTCCGGCTTCGCCTGGTCCTGGCTCGGCGCCGCGCTGCAGGCCACCAGCCTGCCGTTCGGCGTGGTGAACGCGCCCGGCCAGCGCTACCACCCGGCGATCATCGCCCAGGCGATCGGCACCCTGGCGGCGATGTACCCGGGCCGGTTCTGGGCCGCGCTGGGCACCGGCGAGGCGAGCAACGAGCACATCACCGGCGACGGCTGGCCGCGCAAGGACGTCCGCAACGCCCGGCTGCGCGAGTGCGTCGAGGTGATCCGGGCGCTGCTGGCCGGCGAGGAGGTCAGCCACGACGGCCTGGTCCGGGTGGACCGGGCGCGGCTGTGGACCCGGCCCGAGCAGCCGCCGGCGCTGGTCGGCGCGGCGGTCAGCGTGGCCACCGCCCGCTGGTGCGCCGAGTGGGCCGACGGCCTGATCACCGTCAACGCCCCGCTGCCGCACCTGCGGGAGATGATCGACGCCTACCGGGACGCCGGCGGCCGCGGCCCGCTGCACCTGCAGGTGCACGTGAGCTGGGCGCCGGAGCAGGCCGAGGCCGAGCGGATCGCGTACGACCAGTGGCGCAGCAACGTCTTCGCTCCGCCGGTCTGCTGGGACCTGGAGACCGCCGAGCACTTCGACGCGGTCTCCGCGGACGTGCCGATGGCGAAGGTGGCCCAGGTGGTCAACGTCTCCGCCGATCTGGGCCGGCACGTCGGCTGGCTGGAGGAGTACCTGGCCCTCGGTTTCGACCAGATCGCGCTGCACCACGTGGGGCAGGAGCAGCGCGCCTTCCTCGACGCGTTCGGCGCCGAGGTGCTGCCGAAGGTGCGCGCCGCCCGATGATCCTCCGGTGGGATGGGGCCGCCTAGGCTCGTACCCCATGGAGGCACTGTTCGAGGTCGTCGTCTTCCTCGCGATCGCGACGATCGGCGCGGCGCTGGCCCGCAAGCTGGGCCTGCTCGCGCCGATCGTGCTGGTGGTGGTCGGCCTCGGGCTCTCCTACGTGCCCGGCGTGCCGCACGTGCGGCTGGACCCCGAACTGGTCCTGGTCGGCATCCTGCCGCCACTGCTCTACGTCGCGGCGCTGGAGACCTCGGTGCCGGCGTTCCGGCTCGCGCTGCGACCGATCCTGCTGCTCGCCGTCGGGCTGGTGATCTTCACGGCGTTCGCGGTCGGCCTCGTCGTGCACCTGCTGGTGCCGGCCGCGCCGTTCGCCGTCTGCCTGGCGCTGGGGGCGGTGGTCGCCCCGCCGGACGCGGTCGCCGCCACCGCGGTGGCCCGGCGGATCGGCCTGCCCCGCCGGGTGCTGACCATCCTGGAGGGCGAGAGCCTGCTCAACGACGCCACCGCGCTGGTGCTGCTGCGGGTGGCCTCCCTGGCCGCCGTCGGGTCGGCGGTCGGGGTGGGCGAGGTGGGGCTGGAGGTGCTCCGGTCCGCCGGCGGCGGGGTGCTGGTCGGCGCGCTCGGCGCGCTGCTCTTCGGTTTCCTGCACCGGCGGATCAGCGACCCGCTGCTGGACAACGCGCTGTCGCTGATCATCCCGTTCGCGGTGGTCTTCGCCGCCGAGGCGATCCACGCCTCCGGCGTGATGGCCGTGGTGGTGACCGGGCTGGCGCTCGGCCACCAGCTGCCCCGGCTGATGTCGGCGGCGTCCCGGCTCCAGCTCGCCGCGGTCTGGCGGCTGGTCCGGTTCCTGCTGGAAGGGCTGGTCTTCCTGCTGGTCGGGTTGCAACTGCCGGAGGTGCTGCGCGACCTGGACGAGCCGCTCGGCTCGCTGGCCGTGATCACCGTGGCGGTACTGGCCACCGTCTTCCTGACCCGGTTCGCCTGGCTCTTCCCGGCCACCTACCTGACCCGGCTGGTGCCGCGGGTGCGGCAGCGCGGCGCCGCGAAGGAGGTGCGCTACCCGCTGGTGATCGGCTGGGCCGGGATGCGCGGCGTGGTCACCCTGGCCGGCGCGCTCGCCCTGCCGCTCACCGTGGCCGACGACCAGCCCTACCCGCGGGCGCTGTTCGTCTGGCTGGCGTTCGCGGTGATCGTGGCGACCCTGGTCGGCCAGGGCGCCACGCTGCCGGCGGTGGCCCGCCGGCTGAGGCTGCCGCCGGACGACCCGGTGCAGGACGCGCTCTCCGCCGCCGGCGCGCAGCAGCAGGCCAGCCGGGCCGCCCGGGAACGCCTCGACGCGCTCGCCGACACCGCCCCCGCCGCGGTCGTCGAGCGGCTGCGCCGGCTGCTCGACGAGCGGACCAACATGGCCTGGGAACAGTTGGGCGGCACCGCGCGGGAGACGCCGTCGCAGGCGTACGGTCGGCTGCGGCAGGAGATGATCGACGCGGAGCGGGAGGTGTTCCGCACCGCCCGGGACGCCGGCCGGATTCCCGAGGAGGTGCTGGTGCGCGCCTACCGAGACCTTGACCTGGAAGAGTCCATGCTGCGCCGGGAGATCGACTGATGAGCTGTTCGCACCTGACCGAGGCGGGCACCGCCGAGCCGTCCACCACCGAGGTCTGCCCGGACTGCGTGGCCATCGGCAACCCCGACTGGGTGCACCTGCGCGCCTGCCTGACCTGCGGGCACGTCGGCTGCTGCGACTCCTCGCCGTACCAGCACGCGACGAAGCACTTCGAGCAGAGCGGGCACCCGGTGATGCGCTCGGTCCAGCCCGGGGAGTCCTGGCGCTGGTGCTTCGTGGACGAGGAGATCGGCTGAGCGGCGCGGCCGTCAGTCGAGCCGGCGGGCGAGGACCTGCCCGGGCCACGGCGGACGCCCCGGGCGCTCGACGGTGAACGGGTCGGTGGGGGTGAAGCCCTGCCTGGTGTACCAGCCGACCAGGGCCCGGTCGTCGCCCGCGTAGCAGTCCACCCGGAGCAGGCCCACACCGCGCTCCCGGGCCAGGTCGGCGGCGTGCGCCAGCAGACGGCCACCGATGCCCAGCCCGGCGTGCGCCCGGTCGGTCACCAGCAGGTTGACGTACAGCTCGGGTTCGGTGGCCGGCGGCACGTACTCGGTGGCCGCGCCCACCACCAGCGCGCCGACCGGCCGCTCGTCGAGCACGGCCAGCCACAGCCCGCCACCGGTGGCCCAGGCGTCGGCCTGCGCGATGCGCCGGGGGTCGGTCGAGGCCGGCTCGGTGCCCCACTGGCCGGTGCGGCCCCGGGCGACCAGCCACGCGGTCGCGTCGTCGAGCAGCCGCAGCACCGCCCCCGCGTCCCCCGCCCCACCCCGCCGCACCGTCAGACCCTGCCCGTCGATCATGCCCGCCATGCTCCTACACCCCATCCCCGTCGATCCCCCCACCCCACCCGCCCCGCCCGGCGGCTCCTTCCCGCACGAACAGTGAAAGAGTGGCCTTCCGGCGTCCGGAGGCCACTCTTTCACTGAATTTGCGCGGATCTTCGGGTGCGGGTGCGGGTGCGGGTGGGCGGTGGTGGCCCCGGGCGTGGGGCCACCACCGCTGCGTGGTGGGGGTGCGGGTCAGCCGGTGGTGCAGGGGGCGCCGTTGACGGTGATCAGGCCGGGCGCCGGGTTGGCGCCGCCGCCGGTTACCGCGTTGAACCCGAAGGTCACCGTGCCGCCCGGGTTGATCCGGGCGTTGTACGACTCGTTCCGGGCGGTCACCGTGGCACCGGACTGGGTCACCGTGGCCAGCCACGCCTCGCGCACCTTCTGGTCACCGGTGAAGGCGAACCGGGCGGTCCAGCCCTGCACCGCCGTGGCGCCGGTGTTGCGGATGGTCACCTGGGCGGTGAAGCCGGTGCCGCCGTGCCACGTCCCGTAGTTGGTGTACGTGGCCGTGCAGGTCGCGGCCGGCACCGCCCCGGCGTCGCCCTGGTCGGCCAGGAACGAGGCGATCCAGGCGAGTGCCGAGTTCCAGTTGATCGCCACCTCGTTGGTCGCGTACGAGTTGATGTCGTCGACGTAGCAGAACATCGGCGCGCAGCCGGCGAGCAGTTGCGCGGCGAACGGGTCCTCCAGGTTGGCGTTCGCGCCACCGGCGATGGAGCCGACCGGCGGGTTGGGCAGCGCCGGGTCGAGCTGGTTGGCGAAGATCCGGCTGTGCTGGTTGCGGGCCGTCCGGTCGCCCCAGCCGGTCACGTACGAGATGTTCAGCGCGTTGCGGCCGAGGATGTAGTCCATCGCCTGCACCGCGCCGTCGCGGTACCGCGCGTCCCCGGTCAGGTCGTACGCGGTGGCCAGCACCACCGCGTTGTTGATGATGTTGCTGTTCGCGCCCCAGAAGTAGCTGCCCCGGTCGCCGGGCATGGGCAGCCCGTACGCCTGACCGTTCGAGGTGGCCAGGTAGGAGTCGGCGGCGGCGGTCACCGAGGTGCGTACCCGGGCCAGGTCGGCGGCGGGCAGCCCGTTCGGCACGGTGGCCAGGTCGAGCCGGCCGAGCGCGGCGGTGCTCGCCCAGCCGAAGCCCTGGGCGCCGAAGACCTCGCCGGTGTGGTGCGGGGACGCGGTCAGGTCGGCCAGGTAGGGCTGCTCGCCGGTGGTCAGGTACAGCTCCACCGCGGCCCAGTAGAACTCGTCGCTGACGTCGCCGTCGCTGTAGGCGCCGCCCCCGTTGCCGTCCTGCGGGTCGGCGTACCGGGTCGGGTTGGCCTTGGCGGCGGCGTACGCGGTCCGCGCCGCGGTCGCGCAGCGGCGGGCGAAGGCCGCGTCGTACGGGGCGTAGAGCCGGGCGCACTGGGCGGCGGTGGCGGCCAGGTTGAGGGTGGCCGCGGTGGACGGCGGGTGCAGCTCGCGGGGCTGCGGGTCGTCGTGCGGCAGCAGCGGCAGCCCGGTCCAGTTCCGGTCGTGCACCTTGTGGTGGGCCATCCCGGCCAGCGGCTCGCCGGCCGGCACCTGCATGCGCAGCAGGAACTCCAGTTCCCAGCGGGCCTCGTCGAGGATGTCCGGCACGCCGTTGCCGCGCTCGGGCACCCGCAGGGTGCCGTCGGCGAGTCCCGCGCCGCCGCCCGCGGTGCGCGCGGTCTTGGTCCGCTCGAAGGTGTTCAGCAGCTGGTAGGTGGCGATGCCGCCGTTGACCACGTACTTGCCGTGGTCGCCGGCGTCGTACCAGCCGCCGCGCACGTCCAGCCGGTGCTCGCAGACGCCCGGCTGGCAGGGCACGTCGGTGTCGCCGTGGTTGGGCGCCACGCCCAGGTGCCCGGCCGGGCGGGCGTACGCCGGGCCGATCAGGTCGCCGTCGATGGCGATGCCGCTGCGCTGGGCGTAGAAGAACTGGAGCGAGTCGGCGCGCAGCGCCTCGTAGAGGGTGCCGGAGATGTCGAACGGGTGGCTGGTCTCGCCGTCGACGGTCAGCGTCAGCCCGGCCCCCGGCGTGCGGTACGCGGAGAAGTCCACCGTCTGCACCCGCTGCCCGGAGGCGGCGTCCACCCCGCGCGGGGTGCTGCTGCCGGTGGCCAGCACGGTGCCGGCGGCGGAGCGCAGCTCCCACGGCAGCGGGTCGGTCGCCTCGGTGACCACGGTGGCGTGCTTCGGCCCGCCGGGCAGGTAGCCGACCTGGTTGACCCGGACCCGCGGCCCGGTGTCCGGCTCGTACGGCTCGGGCGGCTCGCCGCCGCGCAGCGACACGTCGTCCAGGCAGACCGTCTGCTCGTCGGCGCTGCCACCCACCTGGAAGATGAGCTGGGCGGTCGGGTTGTCGGCCGGCGCGGTGAAGGTCTTCTCGACCCGCTGGGCGGTGCCGGTGGCGGTGGCGGTCACGCTGGCGTACGTGGTGTAGGGGGCGCTGCCCAGTTGCAGCACGGCGGTGACCGGGGTGCCGGGGGTGGCGGAGATGTCGAAGCCGAGGGTGTACTCGGATCCGGCCAGCAGGGGCACGCCGTCCTGGCCGATGCCGGCGTCCCAGGGGTTGGCCAGTCCGGCGGGGACGGTGGTGCAGAGCCGGCCGTCGGTCACCGCGAGCGGGCCGGTGCCGTAGGAGAACCAGGGGGAGACACCGGCGCTGAAGTCGCCGTTGTCGATCTGTTCGGGGGCGTCGGGCGGGGGATCGGCCTGGGCCGGGGCGGCGGTGCCGCCGGTCAGCGCCAGGGTGGCCGCGGCGAGCAACGCGAGGCGGCGTCGGGATGGCGTCACGGGATGTCCTTCCGGGACGGCGGGGGACGGGCGTGCGGCGGTGATGACCTGGGAGCGCTCCCAATTGTCGGGCTCGATGGTTCCAGCCGCCGGCCGTCGTGTCAATCGATCCACCTGGATGGCGAACCACCCCCGCCGGCAGTGAGATTCACCGCGCCACGCCCGCGTCGTCCTGATCTCCTAGAGACAACTGCGGCCTTCTCCTGGCAGGCTGCCTCCCATGACCCTGAAGCTGCGTTCCGTCGGAACGAGCGACCGTGGGCTGATCCGCAGCGGGAACCAGGACGCCCTGCACGCCGGCGCCTGGCTGGTCGCCGTCGCCGACGGTATGGGCGGGATGGCGGCCGGCGACCTGGCCAGCGCGATCGCCATCGCCGCGGTCGCTCCGCTGGACGTGGAGACCCCGGAGGACGCCCTGGTGGCCGCCTTGCAGAGCGGCATCGAGCTGGCCACCGCGCGGATCCGCCAGGCGGTCAGCGAGGACCCGGAGCGGCAGGGCATGGGCACCACACTGACCGCCCTGCTCTTCGCCCGGACGGGCAGCTGTCTGGCCCTGGCCCACGTCGGCGACTCCCGGGCCTACCTGTTCCGGGAGGGGGTGCTCAAGCAGATCACCCGGGACGACACCTACGTGCAGATGCTCGTCGACCAGGGCCTGATCACCCCCGACCAGGCCAGCAGCCACCCCCGCCGGGCCGTGGTCACCCAGGCGTTGCAGGGCGACGAGGTGTCCCCGACGTACGCCACGATGGTGCCCTGGGCCGGCGACCGCTGGCTGCTGTGCAGCGACGGGCTCTCCAACGTGGTCCGGCCGGACACCATCGCCGAGGTGCTCGCCGAGCAACCGGACCGGGAGGAGTGCGCGCGGAAGCTGATCGACCTGGCGCTGCGCGCCGGCGGCCCGGACAACGTCACGGTGGTCATCGCCGACGTCGTCGAGGAGTGAGCGCGCGCGGACCAGGCGCCCCGACCGCACGGCGGTGCGTTCAGCGGCGGCGCGGGGTGGTGCGCCGGGTGGGCTCGGCCGTGGTCGGGTCCTCCGGCCACGGGTGGCGCGGGTAGCGGCCACGCAACTCGGCGCGCACCCGCGGGTAGCCGGACCGCCAGAAGGAGGCGAGGTCGGCGGTGACCGCCACCGGCCGCCCGGCCGGCGAGAGCAGGTGCAGCAGCACCGGCACCCGGCCGCCGGCCACCCGCGGCGCGTCCTGCCAGCCGAAGGTCTCCTGGAGCTTGACCGCGAGCACCGGGGCGGCCGGGTCGGTGTAGTCGACCCGGATCCGTGAGCCGCTCGGCACGGTGATCCGTTCCGGGGCCAGTTCGTCCAGCCGGGCCGCCCGCGCCCAGGGCAGCAGCCGGCGCAGCGCCGCGGCGACGTCGACCCGGGCCAGGTCGGCCCGGCGCCGGGCGGTGGCCAGTTCCGGGCCGAGCCAGTCGGGCGCGGCGGCCAGCAGCGCCTCGTCGGTCACCTCCGGCCAGTCCGGGCCGAGCGCCTGGCGCAGGAACGCCAGCCGCTCGCGCAGCGCCCGCGCCGCCGGGGTCCAGTCCAGCAGGCCGAGGCCGGTGCGGCGCAGCCCGGTGAGCAGGGCCGCCGTGACCGCCGCCGGGTCGGGCCGGGCCAGCGGCCGCTCGACCAGCTCGACCGCGCCGAGCCGGACCACCTCGCGGGCCACCACGTCGGTGCCGGACCAGGCGACCTCCCGTTCGGTGCGCAGCAGCGGGCCGGCCGCCTCCCGGGCGGTCGCCTCGTCCAGCGGGGTGGCCAGCCGCACCCGGGCGGTCGGCGCGCCGGGGGAGCGGTCCGCGACGGCGACCGCCAGCCAGCCGGATCCGGCCAGCGCCGACCCGGGCGCCAGCTCCGCGGCGGTGCCGCCGGTCATCAGGTACGCCGAGCCGCCCGGCCGGCGCACCCGGGCCAGCCGCTCCGGGTGGGCCAGCCCGACCAGCAGCCCGGCGGCCAGGTCGTCGGGCAGGCGGTTCCGGCCGGCCGGGCCAGCCTCCCTGGTGCGCCGGGCGCCCGCCGAGCCGGTCCGGCCGCTGGCGTCGGCCCCGGCGGGCAGTGCGGCGCGCAGCCGGCGTACCTCGGCCCGCCAGCGGGCGGTGGCAGCGGGATCGGCGCCCGCGCGCAGCCGGCGCCAGGCGGCGGCCAGGTCGTCGCCCGGCCCGGCGACGGTGTCCTCGGCGAGCAGCGCCACCACCTCGGCCGCCCGGTCGGCACCGACCCGGTCGGCGCCGTCGAGCAGGGCCCGGGCCAGCCGGGGATGGGTGCCGACCGCGGCGATCGCCCGGCCCCGGTCGGTGATCCGGCCGTCCGGGTCGATCGCGCCGAGGGCGGCCAGGGTGTCCCGGGCCACCGAGAGCGCGGCCGCCGGTGGGGGGTCGGGCAGGGCGAGCCCGGCGCCGTCGGGCCGGCCCCAGGCGGCCAGCTCCAGGGCGAACCCGGTCAGGTCGGCGGTGGCGATCTCCGGCGCCGGCTGGGCGGCGAGCCGTTCGTGGCTGGCCGCCGGCCAGCAGCGGTAGACGTATCCGGGCGCCTCCCGACCGGCCCGGCCGGCCCGCTGGGTGGCCGCCGCCCGGGACACCGGCACGGTGACCAGGGCGCCGAGCCCGCGGGCCAGGTCCGTGCGGGCCACCCGGGCCAGCCCGGCGTCCACCACCACCCGCACCCCGGGCACGGTCAGGCTGCTCTCCGCCACCGCGGTCGCCAGCACCACTCGCCGCCGGTCGGCCGGGCGCAGCGCGGCGTCCTGCTCGGCGCCCCGTTGCCGGCCGTGCAGCGCCAGGACCGCCACCTCGTCGCGCAGGTCGGCCAGCCGGGCGGTGACGGCGGCGATCTCGCCCGCGCCGGGCAGGAAGACCAGCAGGTCCCCGTCGCGCTCGCGCAGCGCCCGCCGGACGGTGGCCGCGACGTGGTCGAGCAGCGCCCGGTCGACCGGGCCGGCGCCGGGCGCGGTCACCGGCCGGGGCGGCGGGGCCCAGATCCGGGTCACCGGGTGCAGCGCCGCCGGCGCCCGGACCACCGGCGCGGGACCGCCCTCGCCGCCGAGCAGCGCGGCGAACCGGTCCGCCTCCGGGGTGGCGGACATCGCCAGCAGCCACAGGTCCGGGCGGAGCGCGGCGCGCGCCTCGACCGTGAAGGCGAGGGCCAGGTCGGCGTCGAGGTGGCGTTCGTGGCACTCGTCGAGCAGCACCGCGCCGGTGCCGGCCAGTTCCGGGTCGTGGTGCAGCCGGCGCACCAGCAGCCCGGTGGTGACCACCTCGACCCGGGTGCGCGGGCCGACCCGGCGCTCGCCGCGAACCGCGTACCCGATCCGGTCGCCGACCCGCTCGCCGAGCAGCGCGGCCATCCGGTGCGCCGCCGCCCGGGCGGCCACCCGGCGCGGCTGGGCGACCAGCACCCGGCCGGGCACCTCGTCGGCCACCGCCAGCGGGGCGAGCGTGGTCTTGCCGGTGCCCGGCGGCGCCACCAGCACCCCGGCCCCGGTCGCCCGCAGCGCGGCCACCAGCTCCGGCAGCACCGGCCGGACCGGCAGGTCGAGGGAGACGTCGCGGAGCACGGCCCAGTCTCGCACCGCGGGCGCGGGGTCAGTCGCGGCGTACCCCGGGCAGGCCGGCGAGGAAGGCGTGCCAGGCCGGCCGCGGGAAGGCCAGCACCGGCCCGCCCCGGTCCTTGCTGTCCCGCACGGCGACCCGACCGTCGGCGGCGGCGACCTCGACGCAGTTGCCGTTGCCCACGCTGCGCGTGCTGGTGCGCCAGTGGGCCCGGGTCAGGTCGAGCGCGGTCATCGCGGTACCCCTCGTCTGTGCCGGCGCGCCGCAGCCATTGCGGTCACGCAAAGTGACGAGAGCCTCCTCCAGGCGGGCCAACGACGCCGCCGGAGGCAGTGCCATCCGGCACAGCTCCTCGTGCACCAGGCTATACCCGCGCACCTGGGCGGCCTCCTCCAGAGCCAGCCCTGTGCTGAGGTTTTCCAGGTAGACCACGGCGTCGTCGGCAGTGTCCGGAAAGGTCAGCACGACGTACGGCGAGTTCATCGCGGGGTGCCCGCCGGCGGTGAACGGAAGTACCTGCAACGTCACGTTCGGTAGTCGAGCCATCCTGCCGAGGTGGGCGAGTTGGGCGGCCATCACGGCGTTCCCGCCGACCGGCCGGCACAGCATTGCCTCGTTCAGCACCACCGACAGCTCGACCGGGTTCTCCCGGTGCAGCACGTTCTGCCGGTGCATCCGGGCGGCGACCTTGCGCTCGATGCCCTCCTCGCCCGCGGTGAGCCGGTAGACCTCCCGGGCGTACGCCTCGGTCTGCAACAGCCCGGGCACCGCCTCGGCCTCGTACGTCCGCAGCGTCGCCGCCTCCGCCTCCAGTCCGACGTAGAACTCGAACCAGTCGGGCAGCACGTCGCTGTACTTCTGCCACCAGCCGCGCTGCTGGGCGCCGCGGGCGATCTCGATGAGCCCCTCGGCGTCCACGCCGGTGACCCGGTAGAGCGCCAGCGCGGCCCGCACGTCGCGCGGCTTGATGCCGATCTGGGCGGTCTCGATCCGGGACAGGTTGCTCTTGGACATGTCCAGCTGCCGGGCGGCGACGTCCAGGGTCATCCCCGCGCGCTCGCGCAACTGGCGCTGTCCGCCGTCTGCGGCGTCAGGGTGAGCTGGGGCGGCGCGTCGACGAGCAGCCGCTCCAGGCCGGGCGGCGTCTAGGCCACACGGGAGAAGGCGAAGGAGCGCTGTGGCGGGCCGAGCCGATAGCTCCGGCCGTGGTATGTCGACGCCCGGCCCGCCTCGATCAGCGCACGTCGCCTAGGTCCAGGCGATCAACCAGCCCGGCGGCGGTGAAGGCGGTGACCAGTTCGTCACGGCCCTCGGTGAAGTGGGCCCAACTGTCGTAGTGGACGGGGACCACCCGGCGAGTGCCGAGGATCTTGGCAGCCTCGGCGGCCTGGGCGCTGTCGAGGACGATAAGCGCGCCGTCGAAGAGGACGCCGGGGAAGCGCGGAGCGCCGGCGAAGAGAATGGCGGTGTCCACCGGCCCGAAGCGCTCCGCGATCTCCTTCACGGCGTCGAGCGAGGCGTTGTCGCCGCTGACATAGACCGTGGGCAGGCCCTCCCCGGTCAAGACGAATCCGACGACCTGACCGGTGATCGGTTCGACATCCTCGCGAGCGCCGGGTCCGTGGATGGCGGGTACGCCCGTCACGGTGATCCTGCCGCCGCCGGGGCGGTCCAGCTCGATCGACTCCCAGTCCGCCAGCCCCTTGGCCCTATTCCCCAAGCGGCGCCCACCCTCGGGCGTGGTGAGGGTCAGTGGAACGTCGGCGAGCAGGACCCGGCCGGATTTGTCGAGGTTGTCGGGGTGCTCGTCGTGGGAGAGCAGGACTACGTCGATGCGGCCGAGGTCTGCGGAACTGCCGGAGGGAGGCGCGGTCTTGGTCAGGATTCTCTGGCCTGATTCGTAATAGTCGCCGGGAGCGTCGAAGGTTGGGTCGGTGAGGAACCTCAGCCCGCCGTATTCAAAGAGGGCGGTCGGGCCGCCGAAGACGCGGACGGAGAACTGCTCAGTGGTGGTGTCGGCAGAAGTCACGGGAAAGTCCTCACGGATGGGGGCTTGGCTATCCGTGAAGTGACGGTAGTAGCTCCTCACGGATGAACGCAAGCCGTACCATGAGAGCCATGACAGAGAGCTGGACTGTCGAGCCTGTGCTGCCGTCCGCGCCGGGGGCGGAGCAGTACCTCGCTCTCGACTTCGTCAACAGCGCCATCGCGCTACCCGGTGGGCAGTTCATCGATCTCCTCGGTACTCCTGAGGCGACGAATCACTGGCTCACAGAACGCGGCCTCGCTCCGGCCGGTGCCGGAGTGCAGGAGATGTGCGCGACCCAGCTACGCTCGCTGCGCGAACACGTCAGGGCATTGCTCGCCGCCCACGTCGCCGGGCTTCCCCCCTTGCCCGCAGCTCTATCCGCCGTTAATGACGCACTGAGCAGGGCTCCCACGGCCGCTCTGCTGCTGTGGAACGACAAAGAAGGCCTCTACCGAGCGGCACCGTGCCCCACCAACGAGGTTCTCGAGCACGCCCTAGCGGCCCTCGCGGCCAGTACGGCCGACCTCCTCACCGGCCCCCACTCCGGCTGCCTGACCGCCTGCGACTCCACTCCCTGCAATCGCTACCTGCTGCGCCGCGGCCGCCGCCACTGGTGCTCTACCCGCTGCGGCGACCGCGCCCGCGCCGCCCGCGCCTACGCCCGACGCACCCAGTCGAAGGCCGACTGACAAACGCCTCCCCGGGCTGGTAACCCCAAGCCGGTGGCTATCCTCGGGGCTACGTGTGCAGTCGGGCGTCGTCGACCACTCCCTCGACCATGTCAGCCCCTCGTAGAACGCCGCGTACTGCGCCGGTCGTCCCCGCTGGGGCGGGACCGGTTCGTTCCAGGTCGCTTTTGGCCCCCGGCGGGCTCCATTCCGATCTGCTCACGCAACTCGGCGTCAACCAGTCCCGGTCACCTACCTGACCGCCGCGCTGCGCGGCGTGCTCCAGGCGCTGCTGCTGCGCCGGCGCCGGCCGGAGACGTACGCCCGGATCGGGCTGGGCGCGGAGAGCCCGGCGGCGGTCGTGGCGCCCGCGCCGGGCGACGTGGCCGGGGCGGGCGAGCCCGGCACGGCGGTGCGGCGGTGACCGGGTGGCCGAGGTGGCCGTGCGGCGGTTGGGGCCGGCGGAGACGGCGCTGATGGCCGGGCGGATCGCGGAGGCGTTCCTGGTGCTCGACGCGACCCGGTGGCTGGTGCCCGACGACGCCCGGCGGCGGGCCGTGCTGGCGCGCGACTTCGAGATCGTGGTCGACCACGCGATGCGGCACGGCCTGGCCCACGCCACCGAGGACCAGGCCGCCTGGGGCAGGGCCGGCCGAACCGGGCCGCCGGGGTCGGGTGGCCCGGCGGCCCGGTGGCCGGACACGACGGTGGCCGGGCCCGCCGACCCGGCCACCGTCCACCACCGGCGTCAGTAGGTGCCGTCGAGCTGCCCACGCAGCTTGGTCAGCGCCCGAGCCAGCAGCCGGGAAACGTGCATCTGGGAGACGCCGATCTGCTCGGCGATCTGCGACTGGGTCAGGTTGCCGTAGAAGCGCAGGGTGAGGATCTTCTGCTCGCGCTCGTCGAGGGTGGCGAGCGCCGGGCCGAGGGCCACCCGCAGCTCGGCCAGCTCGAACTCGCCGTCCTCGCCGCCGAGCATGTCGCCCAGTTCGGTGGCGCGGTCGCCGTCGCCGGTCGGGGTGGACAGCGACACCGCGTTGTAGGCGCGGGCGCCCTCCAGGCCCTCCAGCACCTCTTCCTCGGTGATCTTCAGGTGGGCGGCGATGTCGGCGACCGTCGGCGAGCGGCCGAGGGTCTGCAGCAGCGTGCTGTTCGCGTCGGAGATGGCCAGCCGCAGCTCCTGCAGGCGGCGCGGCACCCGGATGTCCCAGGTGCGGTCGCGGAAGTGCCGCTTGAGCTCGCCGATGATGGTGGGGATCGCGTAGCCGGCGAAGTCGACGCCACGGGACGGGTCGAACTTGTCGATGGCCTTGATGAGGCCGACGGCGGCGGTCTGCGCCAGGTCGTCGGTGGGCTCGCCGCGCCCGCTGTAGCGGTGGGCGAGGTGGTTGGCCAGCGGCAACCAGGCCTCGATAGCCCGGTCGCGCAGCGCGGCGCGCGACGGGTGGTTGGCGGGCAGTGCGGCCATCGCGTTCAGCAGGTCGGCGGCGCTGTCGGTGAGCGCTCGCGGGTCGAGCTTCTCGGTCGTCGGTGCGCTCGTCGCCTGCTCGCTGATCGTTGGCGCGGTCATGGGTGGTCCTCCCTGCACCTCGTCCGCGGATATGAGACGTGACGCTTTGGTTTAGCTTCAGATGGGCCGTTCGCGACTCACCTTAGCCTGATCGGCTTGGCCAAAGCTAGCCGAAAGTACGATGTACTTAAGTTATTTTCCGTCATCAAGGGCGCGAACCGGACAGAATCAGGGATGATTGTGAGAGTGATTACCGGTTCGGACGGCCGACGCGCCGCCGCCCGGACATCCGCCACCCGTGACCGCCCGGCCCACCCGGAACCCGCCGACCGGGCATCCGGGAATCCGACAGGTCGGCAGGATTGTCGACTTTCTGCCCTTGTCCCATCGACGGGACCGGCCTAGCGTCGCCTGTACATCGTCCGGTTCGGAGGCGTCGTGCTCGATCCAGCCGCTCCCCAGCTCGTGGTGAACAGCCGTACGCTCTACTTCAGCTGGCTGCCGGCCGATCCGGACGCGGTCGCCGCGTTGCTGCCGCCGGGGCTGCGCGCGCAGCCGGACCGGCAGGTCTTCATGAACCAGTACGTGGTCGAGGACGACAGCCAGACCTCCGGCTTCGGGGCGTACTCGCTGACCTACCTCGGCGTGTCACTGAGCGGGGTGGACGCCCCCGGCGGCGAGAACGCCGGCGGCTGGTGGACCCACTACGTCACCTCCAGCCGCCGGGTGCGCGAGTACGCGGTCGCCCGGGGCGCCCCGACCTCGCTCGGCCGGACCACCATCGAGGTGCACGGCGGCCGCCTGGTCGCCGAGACGGAGATCGACGGGGTGCCGGTGATCCGGGCCCGCTGCCAGGTGGGGGAGACCGGCAGCGTGATCAGCAGCGGGCACCACCGTTACCTCACCGCCCGCGACGGCCAACTGCTCAGCTCGGTGTACCCGTACGTCGCCGAGCCGGTCACCCCGTTCCTGATCGAGTCGGTGGAGTTCCTCGAACCCGGGCACTCCACCTACGCGCTCCGCCCGGCGAACCCGCTCACCATCGGCTTCGGCTTCTACGCGCCGCGCGCCTCGTTCGCCTATCCCGGCGGCTTCACCGTCCACCCGGGCGGTCACGCCGGGCCGGTCGGCGTACCGGCGGAGCGGGTGAAGCCGCAGCGCGGCGGCGAGCGCACGCCGGCGGCTCACCAGGTGCCGGCCCGCCGCGCCCGCAGCGGCCTGCCGTCCGGGTCGTAGACCAGCCGGTACGCGGGCAGCGCCCAGGCGCGGGTGTACCAGCGCAGCCGCTCCGGGCGGTGCGGGCGCAGCCGGCCCGGCGGGCGGGGGCCCACCCGGCCGCCGTCGTACCACCGCTGGAGCGCCTCGGCGGCGGCGGTGATCGCGGCGACCGCGTCGGCCGGGTCGAGCAGGTCGGCGTCCTCGCCGCCGTCCGGGTCGCGGTCCAGGTGCTCACGCCACAGCCGCAACCGCAGCTCGCGGGCGAAGAACCGGGCCCCGTCGCCCCGCCCGGCCGGGTCGGTCGGGGCCCGCTCGTCGCGCGTCTCGTCGAGCACCGCGCAGGACAGCTCGCTGTCGTGCGTCCAGGACCGGCGGTTGAAGTTGTCGCTGCCCACGCTGGCCCAGACGTCGTCGACCACGCAGACCTTGGCGTGCACGTACACCGGCACGCCGGCGTGGTTCTCCACGTCGAAGACGTGCACCCGGTCCGGGGCGGCCCGCTCGCACAGCGACAGCGCCTGCTCCCGACCGACCGTGTTCGGCGGCAGCGCCAGCCGGCCGTCCACATCGGGGTACCGCGGCACCACCGCCACCAGGTGCAGGTCCGGGTTGTCGCGCAGCGCCCCGGCGAACAGCTCGGCCACCTCGCGCGACCAGAGGTACTGGTCCTCCAGGTAGATCAGCCGGCGGGCGCGGTGGACCGCCTTGGTGTAGCCGCGGGCCACCGTCCGCTCCCCGTCCGGGGCGAACGAGTACCGGGGCCGCACGGCGGGGTAGGTGCGCAGCACCTGGATGTGGTGCGGGCCGCGCGGCGGAGGGTCGGCCGGCTGCTCGGGCAGCGGGTCGGGGCGCAGGTCCGCCCCGCGCAGCCGGTCCCGCAGGTAGGCCATCGGGTTCTCCGAGTCCAGCGGCATCGGGTCGGTCCACCGCTCGCGGAACACCCGGTCCAGCGCCCCGACCGCCGGGCCGCGGACCGCGAGCTGCACGTCGTGCCAGGGCGGCCGGTCGCCGTAGCGGGCCGACATCCGTACCGCCTGCGGGTCGCCGCGGTGCGCCAGGTCGTCCCGCCGGCTGTGGCACAGGTCGATCCCGCCGGCGAACGCCACGTCCCGCTCGGGCGCGCCGGGGTGCCGGAGCACCACCAGCTTCTGGTGGTGTGACCCGCCCCGGCGGACCCGCTGGTCCAGCAGCACCTCGCCGCCGGCCGCGGAGATCGCCTCGCTGAGGTTGCGGTTCTCCTCCTCGCTGTACGCCAGCGCGTCGAGGTGGGACCGCCAGATCAGCCCCTTCACGACCACCCCGCGCTGGGCGGCCCCGGCGAACAGCTGGGCCACGGTCGGGCCGTCCGGGCGCAGCCGCTGGTCGGGGTCGCCCCGCCAGTCGGTGAAGAAGAGGTGGTCGCCGGCGTCGAGCGCCTCCACCTCGTCGACCAGCCGGTCGAAGTACGCCGCGCCGTGAATCAACGGCTCGGCAAGGTTTCCACTGGTCCAGACGGGTAACTCAGACACCGGGTTGGCGCGTTCCGGCGCGGTGAGGAACCAGTCGCGCAGCGTCACCGCTCCAGCCCTCCCGAGGTCGACGACGTCCTCACGGTAGGACCCCCGCCGGAGGTCCGCACGCCGGCAGCGCGGTGCTGACCGGTGGCCGCCCCCGGCACACCGAGACGAAACGACGCGAAACCACCGAGGAGGCCCCACCATGCCCGGCGAGACGACGAACTCCGCGACCGAGTACCGCGAGCAGGCGGTGGAGAGCGAGCGGGGGGCGCTGGTGGCCGTGTTGGTGATGGTGATCCTCGGCGTCGCCGGCATATTCGCCGTGTCCTGATCCCGGGACACCCCTCGACGGCGCTGAGCGCCCCGGCCTGGGCCGGGGCGCTCAGTCGAGCGGCGGGGTCAGGGCCGGGGGCCCTGGCCCCCGGTGTGCGGCAGCCGCTGCGCCGGGATGACGCCGAGCCGGCCGGCCTGGAAGTCCTCGACCGCCTGGATCAACTCGTCCCGGGTGTTCATCACGAACGGGCCGTAGTGCGCCACCGGCTCCCGGATCGGCTCGCCGCCCATGATGTAGAGCTCCAGCGCCGGGGTGTGGCTGTCCTGCCGGGCGTCCGCGGTGAACCGGAGCGCGTCGCCCGGCCCGTGCACGGCCAGTTGGCCGGTGTGCACCGGGCGGGCGTCCGTGCCGACCGTGCCGCGTCCGGCCAGCACGTAGACCAGGGCGTTGAAGTCCGGCCGCCAGGGCAGGTCGACCCGCGCCCCCGGCTCGACCGTCACGTGCGTGACGGCGATCGGGGTGTGCGTGGCGCCCGGCCCCCGGTGGCCGGCGATCTCGCCCGCGATCACCCGGATCAGCGCGCCGCCGTCGGGCGTGGTCAGCAGGGCGGCTTCCCGGCCGCGGATGTCCTGGTACTTGGGCGGGATCATCTTGGCCACCCGGGGCAGGTTGACCCAGAGCTGGGTGCCGTGGAACAGCCCGCCGCTGACCACCAGGTGCTCCGGCGGAGCCTCGATGTGCAGCAGCCCGCTGCCGGCGGTCATCCACTGGGTGTCGCCGTCGGTGATGGTGCCGCCGCCACCGTGCGAGTCCTGGTGGTCGAAGACGCCGTCGATGATGTACGTCACCGTCTCGAAGCCGCGGTGCGGGTGCCACGGCGTGCCCTTCGGCTCGCCCGGGGCGTAGTCGACCTCGCCCATCTGGTCGAGGTGGATGAACGGGTCCAGCTCGCTCAGCGGCACCCCGGCGAAGGCCCGGCGGACCGGGAAGCCCTCGCCCTCGTAGCCGCTGGGCGCGGTGGTCAGCCGGCGGACCGGCCGGAAGGTGGTGGAGTCGTCGAGCCGGGGCAGGCGGGGCAGGACGAGCACGTTGTCGACGGTGATGGCGGGCATCGCGGGTCTCCTTAACTGTCGCTGTCGCCGGGAGTGGTCGACGCGTCGCGTCCGGCGCGCAGGCGCCGGCCGAGCCGATCGAAGACCCGGGTGAGGCAGGCGACCTCGGCGTCGTCGAGGTCGTCCATCAGGTGGGTGCGGACGGACTTCAGGTGGTGCGGGGCGGCCTCGCGCAGGGTGAGCAGCCCGGCGGCGGTGAGCACCGCCTCGCTGCCGCGCCGGTCGTCCGGACAGGGCTGCCGGGCCACCAGGCCGCGCTTCTGCATGGACGAGATCTGGTACGTCAGCCGGCTCGGCGAGAAGACCAGCCGGCTGGCCAGGTCGCCCATCCGCAGTCGCTGCCCCGGCGCCTCGGAGAGCAGCACCAGCACGTGGTAGTCGGCGAAGCTCAACTCGCTGTCGGCGCGCAGGTCGTCCTCCAGCTGGGTGAACAGCCGCTGGCTGGCCTCGATGTACGCCCGCCAGGCGGCGAGGCGGGTGCGGTCCAGGCTCTCGGTCACGCCACCAGAGTAGCACTCTTTCAAATTTTGACTAGTGCCCTCAGGTGGAAGGCAGTGGTGGGTCGATGGGTCGCGAAGACTCGTTAGTGCAGCTTTGAAGAACTGGCTCGGGAGGGCGCGGCGGGCCGGCCGTCCTCGCCGGCTGGGCCACCGGCCCCTGACCCGCCCGCTCGGCACGTTGCCCGCCGGTTCGACACACGGCGACGGCCCCGGGGTGTGTCCCGGGGCCGTCGGTGTCGTCCGTGGGGCGATCAGGTGGCCGGTTGCTGGCGTCCCCCGGTCAGGTGCATCCGGCCCAGCAACTGCCGGGCCTGCTCGGCGAACTGGACGTCGACGATGACCGCGTACTGGCCCGCGCGCAGGGAACTGGCCGAGGTGAAGTCCCGCTGGCCGCCGGTCATCGCGTGCGCCACCGCGCCGAAGACCGCGCCCCAGATGGCCCCGATCACCAGCCCGACCAGGATCACCGCGAGCCAGTTGCCCACCGTGAAGATGCCGAAGAGCAGCCCGATGAACAGCCCGAACCAGGCCCCGGTGCCGGCGCCGACCAGCGCGGCCCGGCCGGTGGTCATCCGGCCCAGCACCGTCTCGACCAGGGTGAGGTTGGTGCCCACGATGGCGGTGTGCTCCACCGGGAACCGGTTGTCCGCCAGGTAGTCCACCACCCGCTGGGCGGACGGATAGTCCGGATACGAGCCGATCGTCACGGTGGGTGGGCCCGTCTCCGGCCCGTGTCCGTCGCCGCTGGGCGCCGCCAGCCGGCCCGCCGGCCCGGTGGGCAGGGTGTCACCGCCCGGCATCCCGGGACGCCAGGCCGAGGTCGGATTGGTCATGAGCGTCCTCCTTCGTCAGCCCGCTACGTTCCCCGCAGCCAGCGCCGGTAACGCCGACCCGGTCACGGAGTGCGGCGGGGGCCCGGACGCCGGGTCCGGTGAGCGGACCGGGTGCATCCGTTGTCGTTCCAGCGACAACGGATGCACCCGAACGTGCGGACCAGCCGTCAGGGGGTGCCGGGGCGGGACCGGCCGTGCGGTACGGGCGGGGCCGGCCGGGCCCGGTGGCGGGCCCGGCCGGCGTGCGGCGAGCGGTCAGGAGCAGGCGGTGCCGTCGAGCGCGAAGCCGCCCGGCGCGGGCAGCGTGCCGCCGGAGTACGTGCCCTGGAAGCCGAGGGTGACCGTGCCGCCGGCGGGCAGGCTGGCGTTCCAGGCGGCGTTGCGGACGGTGAGCCGATCGCCGGACTGGCTCCACTCGCCGTTCCAGCCGTTGCTCAGCCGCACCCCGGTGCCGACGGTGAAGGTGAGCGTCCAGCCGGTTCGGGCGGCGCCGTGGTTGGTCAGCCGCAGCTCGGCGGTGAACCCGCCGGGCCAGGAGTTCGGCGTGTACGTCACGGCGCAGCCACCGGCCGGCGGGGTGGTCGGCGGGGTCGTGGTCGGGGGAGGGGTGCTCGGCGGCGTGGTGGTGGGTGGCGTGGTGGTGGGCGGTGCGGTGGTGGGTCCGGCGGCGATGGCCAGGTCGTACGCCCGCTGCGGCACGAACTGGCCGGCCGGGGCGATGCAGCCGTCGGCCTCGCCGGGCAGCTTCACCCAGAGGAACGCGTCGATCGCCGGGTCGCCGGTGGCGGTGGTGCTCGGCGTGCCGATCGCCCGGCCCGCCGGGTCGCACCACTCCGAGCCGGCCGGGCCGTTGCCGTTGCGGCTGGTGTCGATGACCGCCTTGAGCCGGGACACCCCGGTGGCCGCGATGACCGCCTTGGCGTACGCGACCTCGTCGGCGGTGCGGCGGTAGTTGGAGACGTTGAGCGAGATGCCGTCGGCGCTGTTGGCGATGTCCGCGCCGGTGAGCCGGGCGGCCGCCTCGCTGGGGGAGAGCCAGGCCGAGTGGCCGGTGTCGAAGTAGACCCGGGCGGCGGCCGAGGCGGCCTTGAGCCGCTTGCCGGCGTACGCCATCGAGGCCATCGTCTCGGCCTGCTGGGCGGCGGTCTGGCAGTTGGTCATCAGCGGCAGCACGTCCGGCTCCAGCACGATGGTGGCCGGGCGGCCGGCCAGCCCGGCCGCCACCTGGTCGACCCACTGCCGGTAGCTGGCGTGGTCCGGGGCGCCGCCGCCGCTCGCCCCGCTGCAGTCCCGGTTCGGGATGTTGTAGACCACCAGGATCGGCACCTTGCCGGCGGCGGCCGCCGCGCCGACCAGGGCGTCCACCTCGCCGCGCACGGTCGAGGTGTTGGTCCGGGTGAACCAGCGACCCTGTGGCACGTTCGCGATCCGGTCCCGGATCACCGCCGCGCGCGGGTCGCCCGGGTTGGCCGCGACCCAGGCCGCCGCGGCGGTGGCCGGGTCGACGTAGAAGGTCGAGTCGGCCGCGGACGCCGCCGGGGCCCGGAGGATGCCGACGGTGGCGGCGACGGTGAGCGCGGCGGCGGCCGCGGCGATCGCCGGTCTGCTTCTCATGTTCTCTCTCCCGGGGTAGATCGACGAGCGCCGCTGGAAGCGCTCCCATGGATGGTCGTCAACCTACGGGCTGATTGCCGCCGTGTGAAGACCCGGTTGCCCGCGCGCTCCCGGCGGGATCGCCGGCGAGCCGGGACAATGCGGTCATGCGCCTGGTCATCACCGCCGACACCCACGTGCCGAAGCGCGCGAAGGACCTCCCGACACCCCTCTGGGCGGCGATCGACGCCGCCGACGTGGTGCTGCACGCCGGCGACTGGGTGGACGAGGCGCTGCTGGACGCGATGCTGGCCCGGTCCCGCCGGCTGGTCGGGGTGTACGGCAACAACGACGGTCCGCCGCTGCGTGCCCGGCTGCCCGAGATCGCCCGGGTGGAGCTGGCCGGGCTGCGGGTGGCGGTGGTGCACGAGACCGGCCCGCGCGACCGGCGCGAACAGCGGTGCGCCGCCCGGTTCCCCGACTGCGACCTGCTGGTCTTCGGGCACTCGCACATCCCCTGGGACACCGTGGCCCCGGGCGGGCTGCGGCTGCTCAACCCGGGGTCGCCGACCGACCGCCGAGCCCAGCCGTACGCCACCTACCTGACCGCCCGGGTGGCGGCGGGGCGGCTCGACGAGGTCGAGCTGCACCGCCTGCCACCGCGGTGACGGCTCACCGGCCCCGGCCGGTCTCCGCCTGGAGTTCGTCGATCCGCTTCGAGGCCTCCGCCTTGGTCAACCCCTCCGGCACCTCCGCGTCGGCCTCCCGGGCCAGTGTGGACAGGTAGGACTCCTGGGCCGCGGTCGGCGGCTCCTCGCCGGTGACCCACTCGTCCGGGTCCTTGATCGCGCCCCGCGGGTCCGGCTGGTCGTTGCTGCGGTCCGTCATGATCTCCACCTTCCTTCGAACAGGCGTTCCAATACCCGGACCGGCGGCGATTCATGCGAGCGACCGCCCGGTTTCGCCGCCGGCCGCGACCCGCCGGCTTGACCCGCCGGGCGGGACCCGCCGGGCGGGACCCGCCGAGCGTCGCCTGCCGGGGGAGGCCCGTCGGGCGCATACGATCACCGGGTGACGGCGGACCGGGCGCGGGTGGTGGTGGTCGGCGCCGGGATCGCCGGGGTGGCCTGCGCCGCTGAGCTGCACCGCGCAAGTGTCCCGGTCCAGATCCGGGAACGTGCCCGGGTGCCGGGCGGCCGGATGGCGAGCCGGCGCTTCGACGGCCGGCCGGCGGACACCGGCGCGGCGTACCTGACCGTCAGCGACCCCGACTTCGCCGCGGTGGTCGACCGGTGGCGGGCCGCCGGCCTGGTCCGGGAGTGGACCGACACCTTCGTGGCGTACGGCGCGGACGGTCGCCGGGAGGTGCCGGGCCCGATGCGCTGGGCCGCGCCGCGCGGGCTGCGGTCCCTGGTCGAACACCTGGCCCGCGAGCTGCCCGTGACGGTGGACCGGCTGGTGCTCGGCGTCGAACCGGGGCCGGTGGTCGACGGGACGCCCTGCGCCGCGGTGGCGCTGGCCATGCCCGGCCCGCAGGCCGCCCTGCTGCTCGACCCGGCGCTCACCGCGGCCACCCGGGCCACCCAGGCGCAGCGCTGGTCGCCGTCGCTCGCCGCGGTGCTGCGCTTCCCGGCGCGCCGGTGGCCCCGGTTCCGGGGCGCGTTCGTCAACGACCACCCGGTGCTCGGCCTGGTCTGCGACGACGGCGACCGGCGCGGCGACGACGCTCCGGTGCTGGTCGCGCACACCACGCCCGGGTTCGCCGCCGGTCACCTGGCTCAGCCCACCGCCGCCGGGCCGGCCGTCGAGGAGGCCGTCCGGGACCTGCTCGGGCTGCCCGAGCCGGCGGAGCTGGTGCACGTGCACCGCTGGACGTACGCCAAGCCGACCGCCCGCCCGGCGGGGACGTACCACCTCGACGCCGACGGCGTCGGGCTGGCCGGGGACGCGTTCGGCCCGCCCCGGGTGCAGAGCGCCTGGCGGTCCGGCCGTGACCTGGGCCGGGCGCTGGTCGAGCGGCTCAGCTGAGCCCCGGCCCGGCGGGTCGCGGCCGGGTCAGGCCGGGGCGGTGTTCGCGACCGGCTCGGCCGCCCGCTCCCCCGGGTCTCCGGTGCGCTCGCCCGCCCGGTCCAGCAGCCGCATCACCGGGGTGGCCGCGACGCCGTGCACCACCACGGAGACGATCACCACCAGCCCGGTGGTCGCCCAGACCAGGTCGGCCTGCGGGAAGTCCGCCGCGGTGGTGGCGTACGCCAGGTAGAAGAGGGAGCCGACGCCGCGGATGCCGAACAGCGCGATCACCCAGTGCTCGGCCGGGCGGCCGGGCGCGCCGCGCAGCGACAGCCACCCCACCAGCGGCCGGACCAGGAAGACCAGGGCGAGCCCGACCGCGGCGGCCGGCCAGGTCAGCGGGGCCAGCAGGCCACCCACCACCGCGCCGCCGAAGAGCAGCAGCAGCAGTACGGTCAGCAGCCGCTCGACCTGCTCGGCGAAGTCGTGCAGCACGGAGTGGAACTCGTGGGTGCGCTCGGCGGCCCGGATCGCCCGGGCGGCCACGAACACCGCCAGGAAGCCGTACCCGCCGGCCAGTTCCACCAGCCCGTACGCCAGGAAGGTGGCGGCCAGCGCGAGGAAGCCCTCGGCGTGCCGGGCCAGCCGGAAGTGGCTGGGCGCCCGGAAGAAGAGCTTGCCCAGCAGCCAGCCGATCAGCCAACCGCCGAGCACCCCGACCGCGACCTTGTAGAGCACGTCGACGGCGAGCCACCGGCCCAGCCAGTCGGCCGGGGCGAGGCCGGCGGCGGCGATGGCGATCGCCGCGTAGACGAACGGGAAGGCCAGGCCGTCGTTGAGCCCGGCCTCGGAGGTGAGCGCGAAGCGCACCTCGTCCTCGGAGTCCTCCACGTCGGTCGGCTCGCCGACCTGCACGTCCGAGGCGAGCACCGGGTCGGTGGGAGCGAGGGCCGCGCCGAGCAGCAGCGCGGTGGCCGGCACCAGGCCGGCCCACCACCAGCCGAGCAGGGCCACCGCCGCGATGCACAGCGGCATCGCGATCGCCAGCAGCCGCCAGGTCGACGACCACCGCCGCCAGCTCAGCGGCCGGTCGATCTTCAGGCCGGCGCCCATCAGCGCGACGATCACGCCGATCTCGGTGAGGTGGGTGGCGATCTCCTTGTGCAGCAGCGGGTCGGGGTCGGGCAGGCCGGTGGGGAGCAGGAAGACCAGCATGCCCAGCGCCAGGAACGCGATCGGCATGGAGAGCGGCCGGTGTTCCAGCGCCCGGGGCAACACCCCCGCCAGCAGCGCACCGACACCGACCACCGCGAACGCGACGTCCACCGGCTCCACGACCACCACCCTTCGCCGCGCCCGCGCTGCACGGGCAGGTGGTGTCAGTCCATGCCCCGCCGGGGGCGCCGGTATTCCTCCCCGCCGCGCCGGTACGGCGTGATGGTCACCTCCGGGCGAGCACGGGCGAGTCGGGCAGCGCCGCCAGCAGCGCCGCCGGGTCCTCGTAGACGGCGACCGCGCCGGCCCCGGCCAGCTCACCCCGGCTGGTGCCGCCGCAGGTCAGCCCCACGCACGGGATGTCCAGCTTGCCGGCGGCGGCGACGTCCCAGACCGAGTCGCCGACGAAGACCACCCGGGCGGCGTCCAGGCCGGACTGCTCCAGCGCGGCGACCAGGATGTCCGGCGCCGGCTTGCTCTGCCGGGCGTCCGCCGACGAGGTGACGGTGTCGATCACGTCGTCCGCGGCCAGCGCCCGGCGCAGGGCGCCCACCTCGTGTTCGGCGGCCGAGGTGGCGAGCACCACCCGCAGCCCGTGCTCGGCGCAGGCGCGCAGCAGGTCGGCGGCGCGCGGCAGCGGCTGGAGCCGCTCCCAGTACTCGCCGTACAGGGTGTCGTGGGCGTCGCGCAGCCGGCCGTCGGCGTCCCGGTCGCGTTCCGGGCCGAGCAGGTGGTCGAGCAGCTTGTCCGAGCCCATCCCGATGGCCCGGTGGATGGTCGCCATCGGCACCGGCCGGTCGTCCTGGCGCAGCGCCTCCCACCAGCTCACGGTGTGCAGGTAGGTGGTGTCGACCAGGGTGCCGTCGACGTCGAAGAGGACACCGGCGGGGTTGTCGGTAGGCATGAGTCGCCTCCTACCCTCTCCGGGCCCGGCCGACGCCCCCGGGCGTCAGTCGGACGGCAGCAGGATCTCGAACCAGACGGTCGACCCGCGTACGGTCGGGTCCGTCCCCCAGGCGTCGCTGAGCTCCTCGATCAACCCGAGCCCGCGCCCCCGGCTGCTCAACGTGTCGGTCTGCGCCCGGGTGACGGTGCCCCGGGTGCCGGAGTCGGCGACCGACACCAGCAGCCGCTCCGGGCTGAGGTCGATCTCCACCCGGGCGGCGGTGCCGGCGTGCAGCAGCGCGTTGGTGGTCAGCTCGCTGGTGCAGAGCACCGCCGCGCCGATCACCGACTCCGCCACCTGCCACTCGGTGAGCTGCCCGGTCATCCAGTGCCGCACCCGGCTCGGCGCGGTCGGCTCCGCCGGCACCTCCATGCTCGCCGACCGGCTCGGCCGCAGCGCGTGCTCCACGGCGAGCACCGCGACGTCGTCCTCGGTGGCGCCGGGCACCGCCGCGCTGGCCACCGCGCACAGCGCCCGCGGGTCCCCGCTGCCCGCGCCGGCCACCGCCTCGGCCAGCGAGCCCAGGCCGGTGGCCAGGCCCTGCCGCCGCCGTTCCACCACGCCGTCGCTGAACAGCAGGAGGGTGTCGCCGGGCGCGAAGCGCACGGTGGTGGTGGCCGGCCGGGAGCCCAGCCCGAGCGGGGCGCCGGTGGGCACCTCCACGTACTCGGCGAGCGGCTCGCCGTTCGGGGGGCAGCGCCGGATCAGCGGGGCCGGGTGGCCGGCGCTGGCCAGGGTGAGCCGCTGCCGGTCGGCGTCGACCACCCCGAGCACCACCGTCACGAAGAGCTCGTGCGTGCCGGCCTCGGCGCCCAGGCTGGTGACCAGCCGGTCGAGCCCGGCCAGCACGGCGTCCGGCCGGGGGTCGCTGAGCGCCAGCGCGCGCAGCGCGGCCCGTACCTGCCCCATCCGGGCGGCGGCCTGCACGTCGTGCCCGGCGACGTCGCCGAGCACCACGCCCAGTTCACCGCCGGGCAGCAGGAAGGCGTCGTAGAAGTCCCCGCCGGCGGCGTTGCCGTCCACTCCGGGGTCGTACCGGGCGGCGATCCGCAGCCGGGGCAGGTCCGGCAGGTGCTCCGGGAGCATGCTGCGTTGCAGCAGCTGGGCGGTGCCGTGCTGGGTCTCGAACCGGCGGGCCCGCTCGGCCGCCTGCCCGGCCAGCTCGGCGGCCGCCGCCAGCAGCGCGCGCTCGGCGGCCGACCAGCTGTGCGCCGCCTGGTAGCCGACCGCCAGGCCGCCGCGGACCACCGAGGCGCGCAGCGGCACGGTGGCCAGCGCCCGGATCTTCTGGTCGTGCCGGTCCACCGCGGTCTCCCGCAGCGGCTGCCCGTCGGCGGTGAAGTGCGGCACCCCGCTGCGGGCCGCGGCCACCACCGGTGCCGGCCAGTCCGCCGGGGTGCGCCGCCACAGCGGCGGCAGCCGCTCGTCGGCCTCGTCCAGCAGTTCCCCGCGGATGCGCCGGACCAGCCGCCAGCCGCCCCCGCCCTCGTCCACGGCGAAGGTGACCAGGTCGGCGTCGAACGAGGTGATCGCGTAGCGCAGCGCGACCCGGGCCACGTCGTCCAGGGTGAGAGTGCCGGCGAGCGCGGCGGAGAAGTCGCTGAGGCTCTGCAACTGCTGGGTGACCTGGGTGGTCTCCGCCGCCACCGCGAGCACCCCGACGATCCGGCCGGCGCCGTCGCGGACCGCTGAATAGCCGCGGGTGAAGACGACGTGCTCGACCACCCCGGAGCCGCGGCGGTGCAGCGGCAGGGTGGTCTCCTTCTCCAGGAACGGCTCGCCGGTGCGGTAGGTGTGCTCGACCGCGTCGCCGAAGCCGGGGGCCCGCCAGACCTCGGCGAACACCTCCGGGGCCGGCCGGCCGATCGCCTCCGGGTGCTTGTCGCCGATCAGCTCGGCGTAGCCGTCGTTGTAGAGCAGCAGGAAGTCGTCACCGAGGATGAGGGCCATCGGCACCGGGGAGGCCAGCACCACGTCGACCGCCGCGCGCAGGGTCGGGTCCCAGGTCTCCGGCGCGCCCAGCGGGGTGCCGGCCCAGTGGTGCCCGAGGACGGCGGTCGCGGCACCCGGGGCGGTCGGCGCCCCGGAGACCGGCGCTGGTGGCGTGGGGACGCGCCCGACCGTTCCTGGCATGACCGCAGCCTAGCCCGAGCACCGGTCCGGCATTCCGGATCATCCGCCGCGCGTCGCGTCGTATGCCTGTTCATGCAGGTCAGGGGCGGTCTGCCGCGGCATGTCGGGAAAAACGTGGTGACCGGCGCGGCGTGCCGGGTGAGTGACGGGGTAAGCGCGCGGCGCAGACCATGCGACAGGAGGGACATCATGCCGGAAACCCTGGCGGTCAGGCAGGTCGACATCGGCGATGCCGTGGCCGACATGTGGAGGTCGGTGCTGTTGTTCATACCGAGGGCCATCGCGTTCATCGCGATCCTCGTGGTCGGATGGCTCATCGCCAGAGCCGTCCTGAAGATCGTGGACACGGTACTGGAACGGGTGAACTTCGACCGGGCCGTCGAGCGCGGCGGCATCAAGCGCGCACTGGAACGCACGAAGTACGACGCCAGTGACATCCTGGCGAAGCTGGCGTACTACGCCGTGTTGCTGTTCACCCTGCAGTTCGCCTTCGGCGTCTGGGGCCCGAACGCGATCAGTGACCTGATCTCGGGCGTGGTCGCCTGGCTGCCGCGGGCCTTCGTGGCGATCGTCATCGTGGTGGTGGCGGCCGCGATCGCCAACGCCGTCCGGGACCTGGTCAGCGGCGCGCTCGGCGGGCTGTCGTACGGCCGGATCCTGGCCGACCTGGCGGCGATCTTCGTCATCGCGCTCGGTGTGATCGCCGCGCTCAACCAGGTGGGGATCGCCACGACGGTCACCACGCCGGTGCTGATCGCGGTGCTCGCCACCGTGGCCGGCATCCTGATCATCGGTGTCGGCGGTGGCCTGGTGCGGCCGATGCAGAACCGCTGGGACCGCTGGCTGGACCGGATGGCCGAGGAGTCGCGGGCGGTGCAGGCGCACCGGCAGGCCCAGGCGGCCGGTCGTGGCGACACGGAGCGGCAGATGGCCGACCGGGCGGCGCAGCCCATGCGCGAGCAGTCGATGGCCGGCGGCGGCACCTACCAGTCCGGCGCGGCGAGCGACGAGACGCAGCAGTTCCGTCGCTGAGCGGCGCCCGTACGCACCGAGGAGGGTGTCCGCCGGTGGCGGGCGCCCTCCCGGGCGTCCGCTCAGAGCGCCGGGAGCGGACCCGGGGCCGGCCTGCCGAGCGCGCTGGACAGCGCGCAGACCGCGAGCAGCCGGGTGAGCGGCCAGTCGGGTTCGGACCAGTCCACCGGCCCGCTCGGCGGCTGCCAGCCGTGCTCCAGGGCGGCGGAGCGCACCCCTTCGGCGTAGCCGGCGAGCGCGGCGGCGCTCAGCGGCCGCCGGTCGCCGGCCAGGCTGTCCCGCACCGCGGCGGCGTGCTGGTCGACCAGGGCGAGCAGGCCCGGCCGGGCGGCCGCGGCGGCCAGGCCGTCGGCGCCGATCGCGGCGGTGAGGGCGGCGAGGGTGGACCGCGCCGAGTCGACGACGGCACGGGCGGCGACCCGGTTCGACGGCACACGCATGGGGAACGAGGCTAGCCAACCGACCGCCCCGGCGACCTCGGCCGCTCGGGCGGTCTCGGTTCCTCCACCGGTCGGCCGGTGCCGGCCGAGGGGCTTAACCGGGCGTTCGCGGGGCACTAGGAGAACCGCCCGGAGCGGGCCGACCGATACCAGGGAGGGACGGATGGGACAGCAGCCGGACGGCCCCGACGAGGCCCACCGCCGGCCGGCCGGGGTCAGCGACGAGACGGTGGCCGCCCTCGGCAAGCTCAGCGAGGCGCTGGAGTGCGTGGAGCGGGTCCGCGGCCACCTCTACTCGCTGCACCAGCTGGTCGGGCACGCCGACCTGATGCTGGACGACGCGGTGGAGATGTTCCGCGCCGCCGGGCACCCCGACATCGCCGAGCGGATCGTCACCGACCTGCTCGGCCGCAACGTCATCGCCGGGCGGTGGACCTTCCAGATCGTCGAGGACTTCGACGACGGCTACTACGCGCTCTTCCGGGACCTGGACCGGCAGGCCCGCGACCAGCTGGTCGGCGGCCGGCGGCACCTGTACGAGGCGGAGATGAAGGAACGCCGCCGGACCAAGGGCCGCCCCGGACACGAGGCGCGGCCGGGCGCCGCGGGCTAGTCGCCGGAGTGGGCGTCGGCCGGCCGGCGCCGGGCGGCGTCGTCGGCGATGATCACGGTCGCCACCATCAACGCGACGCAGAGGCTGAACAGCCAGGAGCTGTCTGAGACCAGCTTGGCGGAGACCGGCGCCTGGATGGCGGCGAGGAGGAAGCCCAGCCAGGCGAGGCGGCGCTGACGCGTGGTGAGGATGCCGGAGCCCTGTTGCATCCCGAAAGTCTTACGCGGTGATCCGGGCTTGCCGTCAGCCGAACGGCCGATTCTGGATGAGCTGTCCGTTTTCCCGACCGTCCGGACGGTAATTCTGCACCCGCCGGGGGAGGGCCCGGGCCGGCGCCGGCGGCTGGGGCAGGATTGTCGTCCGTGCCCACCACCCCGCGACCCCGCGCCGCCCTGCTCCTGCTGGCCTACCTCGCCTTCGTCAGCCTCGGCCTGCCCGACGGCCTGATCGGGGTCGGCTGGCCGTCGATCCGGGTGGATTTCGGCGTGCCCACCGAGGCGGTCGGCCTGGTGCTCACCGCGGGCACCGTCGGGTACCTCAGCTCCAGCGTGCTCGCCGGCTTCACGCTGGCCCGGCTCGGGGTCGGCCGGCTGCTGGCCGGCAGCACGCTGCTGGCCAGCCTGGCCCTGACCGGGTACGCCACCACCCCCGCGCTGGCCCTGATGGTCGGCTGCGCGCTGCTGCTCGGGCTCGGCTCGGGCGCCATCGACTCCGGGCTCAACGCGTACGCGGCGGGCGCCTTCGGTCCCCGGCACATGAACTGGATGCACGCCTTCTTCGGCCTCGGCGTGGCGATCGGGCCGCTGATCATGACCGGGGCGCTCAGCGGCGGGCTGTCCTGGCGGTGGGGGTACGGGGTGGTGGCCGCCGCCCAGCTCGTGCTGGCCGCGGCGTTCGCGCTGACCGTACGCGCGTGGCGGGACCGTGCGCCGGTCCCCGGCGCCGCGCCGGCCGCGCCGGGGGAGGGCGGTCTGCCGGCGGAGGTCCGGGTGCCGGCCGCCGGCCCGGACGGGGCGCCGGCCGCGGTGGCGGTCGCGCCGGTGCGGGTACGCGAGACGCTGCGCCTGTCGGCGGTCTGGTTCGGCGCGCTGGCGTTCGCCGTCTACGTGGCGATCGAGGTGGCCGCCGGGCTCTGGGCGTTCCTGCTGCTCACCGAGGGGAGAGGGCTGGGCGCGGCGGTCGCCGGGCTGTGCGTGTCCGGTTACTGGGGCAGCCTGTTCCTGGGCCGGGTGGTGCAGGGGGTGGTGGCCGAGCGGCTGGGTGCGCCGGTGGTGCTGCGGGCGAGCCTGCTCGGCATGGCGGCCGGCGCGGCGCTGATCGCGCTGCCCGGGCCGGCCTGGCTCGCCGTGGCCGGGCTGGCCGTCGTCGGCTTCGCCGCCGCCCCGGTCTTCCCGCTGCTCACCCTCACCACCGTCGACCGGGTCGGCCCGGCGCACGCGGACCGGACCATCGGGCTCCAGATCGGCGCGGCCGGGCTGGGCGGGGCGCTGATCCCGGCCGGGATCGGGGTGCTGCTCGGCAACACCTCGGTGGAACTGCTCGGCCCGGCGCTGCTCCTGCTGGCCCTCGCCCTCGTCGCCCTGCACACCGCGAGCACCCGCCGCCGCTGACCCGCCCGCCGCCGCTGACCACCCGGCATCGCCGCTGACCCGCTCGGGCGGATCCGGGCGCGGCGACGCCGGGAGTCCGGCGAGCGCTACAGGGTGTCGGGGCCGGTGCGGCCGGTGGTGGAGGGGCGGTAGGCGCGTTCCCGGTCGGTGGGCTCGCGGCCGGCGCCGGCCGGTTCCCCACCCCGGTCCACCGCCTCCGGCCCGTGGCCGAACGCGGCCTCCTCGCCGGCGTCGTTGGCGGTCACGTCGTCGGCCTGGCCGTCCAGGGTCGACCGCGCGACGGCTCTGTCCAGTTCCTCCAGGGAAGTCCGTTCCTCGTTCCGCCACACCTTGTTGTCGTCGGTCATGCCATCGCGGTACCCCGGCCCGGTTGGCGCAAACGACACGCCCGGGACGGCCGGGCTGCCGCTCACCCGCCGGCCTGCTGCCGGTCACCGGCCGGCCGGCGGGTCCGGACACGGCGATGGCCGCCGGGAGCACCGGCGGCCATCCGAGTTCGGTTCCGAGGGGTTGGTCAGGGCTGCGGGCGGTCGACCTTGCCGCGCCAGGCGCCGGTCTCCTGACCGCGCCGCTCGATGAACTGCTTGAACCGCTCCAGGTCGCCCTTGGCCCGCCGGTCGACGATGCCGAGCTTGTCGCCGGCCTGCTCGACCACGCCGTGCGGCTCGAACTCCAGCTGGAGGGTGACCCGGGTGTGCTCCGAGTCGAGCCGGTGGAAGGTCACCACCCCGGCCTGCTTGGTGCCGCCGGTGGACCGCCAGGCCACCCGCTCGTCCGGAAGCTGCTCGGTGATCTCGGCGTCGAACTCACGCTTCACCCCGGCGATCTCGACCGTCCAGTGGGTCATCGTGTCGGAGAGCTGCCGGACCTCCTGCACCCCCTCCATGAACTGGGGGAACTCCTCGAACTGGGTCCACTGGTCGTACGCGGTGCGCACCGGGACGGAAACGTCCACGTGTTCGGTAACGCCACTCATCAGGCATCCTCCTCTTCTCCGCCGGATCGGTCCGGATCGTGGGGCGGTCCGGTCACCAGCGGGTCGTCTCGTTCTTGTGGCCGAGCGCGGCCCACACCTCCGAGACCGTCTCGTACCGGGTCCCGTCCGGCAGGCGCTCCAGCTCGGCGACGATGTCGTCGGGCGCGTCGTTGTCCCGCGCGTTGGCGATCAGCGCCGCGCGGTCACCGGGCAGGGCCGCCATGGTGATGAACCGCCCGAGCCGGCTGCGCCGCTCGACGTCCTGCGAGCTCATCCCCTTCGGCGCGCCGGTGCGCAGCTCACCCGCCGGTGCGGTGGTCGCCTCCGGCTGGTCCTCGCCCGCCGGTTCCGGCACCCGGGCCTCGTCGACCCGGGAACCACCGGTTCCCGGCCCCTGCACGAGGCCGCTGACCTCCTGGCTCATCTGCTCGTCGAGCCTGGGTCCGTGCTTGCTGTTGCCACGCTCCATGCCTGTTGCGCTACCCGGGGGGACCGGCGATAAACCCGGCAAGCGGTCACGTACCGGCCGGCTGCTTCGGCGGCAGCACCGGTTCCGCGGGGTCCGGATCGCCGGCCTGGAGTGCCCGGCCGCGCTGCAACTCGGCGTTGATCTGCACGCCCAGCATCAGCGCCGAGTTGGACAGGTAGAGCCAGACCAGGAACGCGATCACCGCGCCGAGGCTGCCGTAGGTGGCGTCGTACGAGCCGAAGTTGGCCACGTACAGGCCGAAGCCGAAGCTGGCCAGCACCCAGGCGAGCAGGGCCACCGCGCCGCCGGGGGTGAGCCAGCGGAAGCGGGGCTGGCGCACGTTGGGCGCGATCCAGAACAGCAGCGAGAGCAGCACCATCATGATCGCGGCGAGCACCGGCCACTTGCTCACGCTCCACACCGTCCGGGCCAGCCCGCCGGCGTTGATCAGGTCACCCACCGCGTCGGTGACCGGGCCGCTGACGATCAGCCCGGTGGCCACCACGGCGAGCAACACCAGCGACACCCCGGCCAGGCCGATCTGCAACGGGCGCAGCTTCCAGACCGGCCGCCCCTCGGTCACCCCGTAGATGGCGTTCGAGGCGCGGGTGAACGCGCCGATGAACCCGGAGGCCGACCAGAGCGCGCCGAGCAGGCCGAAGCTGAGCAGCACCCCGGCCGAACTCTCCTGGTCGACCACGTCACGGACCACCCCGACGAAGCTCTCGTTGCCCACCACCGACCCGGCGCCGATCTCCCGGGCCAGGTCGAGCACGGTGTCGACGGTCCGCTCGCCGTCGGAGACCAGCCCGACCAGGGAGACCACCACGATGGTGGACGGGAAGAGCGCCAGCACCCCGTAGTAGGTCAGCGCGGCGGCCCAGTCCGCGCAGTTGTCGGTGACGAAGTTGCGCGCGCTGCGGACCAGCACTCCGCGCCAGGTCCGCCAGCTCAGTTGGCGTACCCGGCGGGGCATCCGCAGGCCGCGCTGGGTGCCGGGTGCCGCGCCGGGCTCCGTCGTCGTCATGGCCCGCTCCCTGTGCCCCGGCCACCGGATGACCGGTCCATCCGGCTTCGCCTGGCCCCGCCGGTACCCAGGCCCGCCGGCCGGCAAACGGGCCCCTCGGGCGGGCGCGGTTTGCGCCCGGAATCCTCGGGAACTCATACCGGTCACACGGAACCGTCGAACGGAGGAGGACGAGATGCCCGGGCGCGAGGTACTGCCCAGCACGCTGCGGCGCTCCCCGGCGAAGGCCCAGCGCACGTGGGAGAAGACGCACGACTCGGCGGTGGAGACCTACGGCGAGGGGGAGCGGGCGCACCGGACCGCCTTCGCCGCGGTGAAGCACGAGTTCGAGAAGGTGGGCGACCACTGGGAGCCCAAGGGCCGCAAGGGCCCGAGCGACCGCCAGGCGGCCGGCGGCGGGCCGGAGCGTCGGGCGCCCACCGCCGGTGGGGTGGACGCCAACGCCACCAAGGACCACCTCATGAAGGTCGCCCGCAAGCTGGACGTCCCGGGCCGGTCCAGCATGACCAAGCCCGAGCTGGTCAAGGCGATCGAGAAGGCGAACAACCGGCAGACCGCCAAGGCCCGGGAGAGCGGCCGGTCGCGGAGCCGGTGACATCCGGCGTACGACGACAGGGGCGGCTGTCCGGACCGGACAGCCGCCCCTGGTGTCACCAGTGGCCGCCGCCCGGGGCCTCGATGTGCACCGCCTTGGTCGCGGTGAACTCGTCCAGCAGTTCCGGGCCGTACCCGAAGCCGTGGCCGCTGCCGCGGCGCGGATGCGCGGCACCGCCCGGCGCCCCGCCGAAGACCGCGTTGACCTTCACGGTGCCCACCGGCAGCTCGCGCCAGGCCCGCTGGGCGTGGCTCATCGACCCGGTCAGCACCGTCGCGGCCAGCCCGTACGGCGAGTCCGCGGCGCAGCGCAGCGCCTCGCTGAACGAGTCGACCACCACCACCGGGACGACTGGTCCGAACGTCTCGTCGCGTACCACCGCCATGTCGTGCCGGCAGTCGGCCAGCACGGTCGCCGGATAGAACGCCCCCGGGCCCTCCGGCAGGGTGCCGCCGGCGCGGATCCGGGCGCCCTCGGCCACCGCCGCGGTCACCTGACCGTGCACGTGGTCGCGGTGCCGGCGGTCGACCAGCGGCCCCAACTCGGTCGCCGGGTCGCGGCCGGGGCCGGTCCGCAGCGCCCGGGCGCGGTCCACCAGCGCCTCGACGAAGTCCTCGGCCACGTCCCGGTGCACGTAGACGCGCTCCACCGCGACGCAGATCTGGCCGGCGTTGGCGAACGCCCCGATCGCCGCCTGCTCGGCCGCCCAGACCGGGTCGACGTCGGCGTCGACCACCAGCGGGTCGCTGCCGCCGTTCTCCAGCAGCACCTTGGCGCCGGTCCGGGCGGCGGCCGCCGCGATCGCCCGGCCGGTGGCGGTGGAGCCGACGTGGGCCACCACGTCCACCTCCTGGGCGGCCAGCGCCGCGCCGACCTCGGGCCCGCCGGTGAGCAGCGACAGCACCCCGGCGGGCAACGCGCTGTCCAGCGCCTTGGCCAGCAGCCAGCCGGTGGCCGGGGTGCGCTCGCTCGGCTTGTAGAGCACCACGTTCCCGGTCACCAGGGCCGCGCCGAGCAGCCCGCAGGAGACCGCCACCGGGTCGTTCCACGGGGTGATCGCGGCGACCACGCCGCGCGGCTGCGGCGCCATGAAGTCCAGCGCGTGGTGGCCGCCGTGCAGGGTGCGCCCGCCCCGCACCGGGGCGAGTTCGGCGTACTGTCGCAGCGTGCCGATTCCCGCCTCGACGCCGCCGCGGGCGTCCGCCAGCGGCTTGCCCATCTCGGCCGTGGTCGCCTCGGCCAGCTGGTCGGCGACCGCCGCCACCGCGTCCGCCGCCCGGTGCAGCGCCGCGGCCCGCTCGGCCGGATCGGTCGTCGCCCACTCCGTCGCGACGCCGCGCGCCGCCTCCACCGCCTTGCCCACCTCGTCCGCCGTCGCCAACGGCACGGTGCTCACCGGGGTACCGTCCGCCGGGTCGTGTACGACCAGCTCGCCCCCTTCGCCACCCGCGCCCCACACGCCACCTATGAGCTGCGCAACCGTGTACATGCGGCAGTGGATGCCCCGGTCCCGGCGAGGCAAACGCGTTTCGCCCGGTTCCGCGTCGGGTAGGCGGATCGGATGAGTTCCACCGGCGCGGAGAGCGCGGACGCCGTCGTCGTCGGGGCCGGCCACAACGGCCTGGTGGCCGCCAACATGCTGGCCGACGCGGGCTGGGACGTCCTGGTGCTGGAGGCCACCGCCGCGGCCGGCGGCGCGGTCCGCTCGGCCGAGGTGACCGCCCCCGGCTACCTGAGCGACCTCTACAGCTCGTTCTACCCGCTCGGCTACGCCTCGCCGGTGCTGCGCGGGCTGGAGTTGGAGCGCCACGGCCTGAGCTGGCGGCACGCCCCGGACGTGCTGGCCCACCTGTTCCCCGACGGCCGGGCGGCGGTGCTCAACCGGGACCCGCAGGTCACCGCGGCCTCGCTGGAGGCGTTCGCGCCGGGCGACGGCAAGCGCTGGCTGAACGCGTACACCGACTGGCTCGAGGTGGCCGAGCCGATGCTGGACACCATCACCACGCCGTTCCCGCCGGTGCGCGGCGGCCTCACGCTGCTGCGCCGGCTGCGGGTCTCCGGTGCGCTCCGGCTGGCCCGGCGGCTGGTGGTGCCGGTGCGCAAGCTCGGTGACGAACTCTTCGACGGCGTCGGCGGCCCGGCGCTGCTGGCCGGCTGCGCCCTGCACACCGACCTGTCGCCCGAGGAGGCCGGTTCCGGGGTGTACGGCTGGCTGCTGGCGATGCTCGGCCAGCAGGTCGGCTGGCCGGTGCCGGCCGGCGGCGCGCAGCGGATCACCGACGCGCTGGTGGACCGGCTGACCGAGCGGGGCGGGCGGATCCTCTACGGCGCCCGGGTGGACCGGGTGCTGACCGCCCGCGGCCGGGCGATGGGGGTGCGCACGGCCGGCGGGACGCTGTGGCGGGCCCGCCGCGCGGTGCTCGCCGACGTGCCGGCCCCGGCGCTCTACCTCGACCTGGTCGGCGCGGCGGCGCTGCCGCCCCGGCTGGTGGAGGACCTGGCGCACTTCCGCTGGGACGGCTCGACGCTCAAGGTGGACTGGGCGCTGTCGGCCCCGGTGCCGTGGCGCAATCCGGCGGTGGCCACCGCCGGCACCGTGCACCTCGGCGCCGACCTGGACGGGCTGACCAGCTACGCCGCCGCGCTGGCCCGCTCCGAGCTGCCGCGCGACCCGTTCCTGCTGCTCGGGCAGATGTCGGTGGCCGAGCCGAGCCACTCGCCACCGGGCACCGAGTCGCTCTGGGCGTACACCCACCTGCCGTTCCGCCGCAACTGGCGGGCGGAGGAGATGCTGGCCCAGGTGGAGCGGATGGAGGACGTGCTGGAGGCGGCCGCCCCCGGCTTCCGGAGCCTGGTCGTCGGCCGGCACGTGGCCGGCCCGGCGGACCTGGAGGCGGGTGATCCGAGCCTGGTCGGCGGCGCGGTGGGCGGTGGCACCTCGGCCGCGTACCAGCAGCTGTTCCTGCGGCCAATCCCCGGCCTGGGGCGCGCGGACACGCCGGTGGACCGGTTGTTCCTGGCCAGCGCGTCGGCGCACCCGGGCGGCGGGGTGCACGGCGCGCCGGGCGCGAACGCGGCGCGCGCCGCGCTGGCCCGCGACCGGGCCGGCACCGGCCGGCTGTACGCGGCGGTCGTCGACGCCGCCCATCGCGCCATCTACCGCTGATCCCGCCCGTCGGCGGCGTCCCGCCGGCAGCGGCGCGGGCCGAACCCGGCAACCCGCTGGCGCCCGCTGCCCGGCCGGGCCCCGTGAAGCCGTGACCGGACCAGCGCCGGTCGGCGCCCGGCGCCGAACCGGCCGCCCGGTCAGCGCTCGATGTGGCGGTGCTTGCTGCGCAGCTTGAACGGCATCAGCGCGCTTTCGATCTTGGTGGCGGTGGTCATCTTGGACGCGCCGTCGCGGCGCTCCTCGAAGCGGATCGGCACCTCGAGGATGGTGTGCCCGAGCTTGGTGGCGAGGTAGTGCATCTCCACCTGGAAGCTGTAGCCGTTGGACTGCACCCGCTCCAGCCCGATGTCCCGCAGCGCGTCCGCCCGCCAGATCTTGAAACCGGCGGTGAGGTCGCGGATCCGCACCCGCAGCAGGGTGTGCACGTAGAGGTTGGCCCAGCCACTGAGCGCCCGCCGGTACAGCGGCCAGTTCTCGTCCAGCTCGCCGCCGGGCACGTACCGGGAGCCGATGACCACGCCGGCCTGGGTGGAGAGCAGCGCGCCGAGCATGCCGGGCAACGCCTCCGGCGGGTGCGACAGGTCGGCGTCCATCTGCGCCACGTACTCGGCGCCGCCGTCGAGCGCGCGCCCGATCCCGTCCACGTACGCCCGGCCCAGGCCCTCCTTGCCGGCCCGGTGCACGACCTCGATCCGCTCCGGGTGCTCGATCGCCAGCTTGTCGGCCACCTCGCCGGTGCCGTCGGGGGAGTTGTCGTCGGCGACCAGGATCCGCAGGCCCGGCAGCGGCAGCGCGAGGAGCCGCTCGACCAGCACCGGAAGGTTGCCCGCCTCGTTGTAGGTGGGGACCACGACGGTCAGGCGTGCGTCCCGCCAGGGCGAGGGCAACTGCACGGGTTCGATCATGTCGGACATCCTCGGTTTGCGGACAGGGCTCCCTGAGAGGGTAGCCACTTGCCACATCACGGTGGAAAAGGCTCCCCGTCCGGGCGGCCGGCGCCGGGCCGAACACCGGCCGCCGGCGCGCCGGCGGCCGGTCAGCGACGCCGACGCGCCAGCCCGGTGAGGGCGAGCCCGACACCGGCGAGGAGCAGGCCGGAGACGGCGGGCTTGTGCGTACCGACCCAGAGCGCGGCGGAGCGGCCGCGGGCCCGGTCGGTGAACACCCCGGCCGCGCCCCGGTCCCGCTCGTCGTCGCCGGGGTGGTCGAGGTTGTCCCGCCAGGTGTCCGGGTCGACCGGGGTGCCGGTCTGCTGGCTGTCGTAGCCGTCGCGGGCGAGCTTGCGGTCGAGCAGGCCGGGCAGCAGCGCGTCGCCGAGCCGGGCCCGCCAGGTCGGGCCACCCACGTTCAGCTCACGCGGCCGGTGGTCGGCCGCCCACACGATGGCCCGGGCGGCCACCTCCGGGGCGAAGATCGGCGGCACCGGCTGCGGGTGGCGGGGGAGCCGGGTGCGCACCCAGGAGAACTGGGGGGTGTTGATCGCCGGCAGCTGCACCATCGACAGCGTGACCCCCGGGCAGTCGTGCAGCAGTTCGGCCCGGAGCGAGTCGTTGAAGCCCTGCACGGCGTGCTTCGCCGCGCAGTACGCGGACTGCAGCGGGATCCCCCGGTAGGCGAGCGCGGAGCCGACCTGCACGATCGCGCCCCGGCCGTGGGCCCGCATGTGCCGCAGCGCGGCCAGCGTGCCGTGCACGGTGCCGAGGTAGGTCACCTCGGTGACCCGCCGGAACTCGGCGGCGGTGATCTCCCACGCCGGCGCGAAGACCGAGACCATGGCGTTGTTGACCCACACGTCGATGCCGCCATACCGGTGCACCACGGCGTCGGCGGCCTGCTGCACCGCGCCCGCGTCGGCCACGTCGACCGGGTGCGTGCTGACGTCGGCGGCGCCCAGGGCCCGGCAGTCCCGCTCGGCGGCGGCCAACCCGGCCGCGCCCCGGGCCAGCAGCGCCAACCGCGCGCCCCGCGCGGCGAACGCCCGGGCCACCGCCCGGCCCACGCCCGCGCTCGCCCCGGTGACCACCACCGTCTGCGTCATTCGTCCGCCTTCTGCCGGGTGGCGATGTCGGCGAGGCGGCGCAGCGTCTCCTTGTTGCGCTGGTGCAGCACCAGGTCGTTGAGCTTGTTGCGCACCCAGCGCAGCGGTCCGGCCGCGAAGTCCTCACCGATGCGGACCCGGGTCCTGCCGTCGCCGACCGGCTCCAGGGTGAAGGCCACGATCGCCTCACCCGCCGGCCAGAGCCCGGCGGAGATGGTGAGCCGGTGCGGCGGTTCGCAGGCCAGCACCGTCGACGAGTCCTCCAGCGAGAACGGCCACGGCCCGGCCCGGTGGTGCAGTTCGCTGCCCACCCGCGGCCAGGCGTCGTCCACGTCGCGGACGTGCACCGTCCCGACCACCCAGTCGCTGTACGTCCAGCCGTCGGCCAGCACCGCCCACACCTGCTCCGGCGGGGCGTCGATCACTTTCTCCACAATCGCCACTGCGCTCCCATACCCGCGTGGCCGCCCTCGCTAACGACCGGGCCGGGTTAGCTTCTCCGGGGCGGCGGGTAAGGCCAGCGCGGGCGGACGGGTGGACGCCCCGGGCGCGCGCGGTGCGGCACCGCGTCGAAGATGATGTTTACTCCCCGGGGCGCAGGGAACCCGCCGGCTGTGCGACAGGACCAGGTGGAGCCGGATCAGTGCAGGTCAGCCGGGGTGAACGCCGGTGCTGGCCGGTCCGGGCCCGTCCTGTTCGACGCGGTGTTGCTGGATCGGGACGGGACGTTGGTGGAGGACGTGCCGTTCAACGGTGATCCGGAGAAGGTGCGGCCGGTGCCGGGGGCGCGGGTGGCGTTGGATCGGTTGCGGGCGGCGGGGTTGCGGCTGGCGGTGGTGACGAACCAGTCGGGGTTGGCGCGGGGGTTGTTCACCGAGGCGCAGATGCGGGCGGTGCACGCGCGGGTCGAGCGGTTGTTGGGGTCGTTCGATGCGTGGTTGGTGTGTCCGCATGATGACGGTGACGGGTGTGGGTGTCGTAAGCCGTTGCCGGGGTTGGTGTGGGCGGCGGCGCGGGAGTTGGGGACGACGCCGGCGCGGTGTGTGGTGGTGGGGGATATCGGGCGGGACGTTGCGGCGGCGTTGGCGGCCGGGGCGTCGGGGGTGTTGGTGCCGACGCCGGTGACCCGCCCGCAGGAGGTCGCGGCCGCGGGGTGGGTGGCCGCCGATCTGCCGGCGGCGGTGGACGAGATCCTGCGCCGGCAGGCCGCTGTCGATCCGGCCACCTACCGGTCGGCTGCTGCCACCTCGGTCTCCCCGCCGCCTGCCACCACCGGTGCCGCCGTCGGCGGGGCGGGGACGCGTTGCGGCGCCGCTGCTGCGGGTGGGCGGGGGCGGACGGTGTTGGTGGTGCGGTCGGACTCGGCCGGGGACGTGCTGGTCACCGGGGCGGGTATCCGGGCGGTCGCGGCCGGCGCGGACCGGGTGGTGCTGCTGTGCGGGCCCCGGGGACGCGCGGCAGCGGACCTGCTGCCCGGAGTCGACGCCGTCATCGAGCACCCGCTGCCCTGGATCGAGGCCACTCCCGACCCGGTCGACCCGGCCACCATGCACACCCTCACCGACCGGCTCACGGCCGTCGACGCGGACGAAGCGGTGATCTTCACCAGCTTCCACCAGTCCCCCCTGCCCCTGGCCCTGCTGCTACGCATGGCCGGCGTACCGCGCATCGCCGCGATCAGCGACGACTACCCCGGCAGCCTGCTCGACATCCGCCACCGCGTCCCTGTCGGCGTCCCCGAACCCGAACGCGCCCTCTCCCTCGCCGCCGCCGCCGGCTACACACTCACCGACGACGACGAACCCACCCTCCGGCTGCGCCCGGACGCGGTGCCACCGCCCCCGGCGGGGCTCGGTGATCCGGGCTACGTGCTGCTGCACCCCGGTTCGGCCGCCCAGGCCCGGGGCTGCCCGCCCGAACTGGCCGAGCGGATCGCCCGGACGCTGGTCGCCGCGGGTCACCGGGTGGTGGTGACCGGCGGCCCGGACGAGACCGACCTGACCGCCCGGGTCGCCGCCGCCGGCGCGGTCGACCTCGGCGGGCGGACCGACCTGGCCCAACTCGCCGCCGTCGTGGCAGGCGCCGGGGCCCTGGTGGTGGGCAACACCGGCCCGGCGCACCTGGCGGCCGCGTTCGGCACGCCGGTGGTCAGCCTCTTCGCCCCTACCGTGCCGTTCGGACAGTGGGGGCCCTGGCGGGTGCCCACCGTCCGCCTCGGCGACGCCACCGCCGCCTGCCGGGACACCCGGGCCGCCCGCTGCCCGGTCCCCGGGCACCCCTGCCTCAGCGGGGTCCGGCCGGAGCAGGTCCTCGACGCGCTGCGGCTGCTCGGCGTACGCCCGGCGGGGCGGCCGGACGCGCGGGCCGCGACGGACGGCCGGCCGCCGCCGACGCGAGCCGGCGCGGCCCCGGTCGGCGCCGCCGGCGGGAGCGGCCGATGAACGTCCTGCTCTGGCACGTGCACGGCTCATGGACCACCTCGTTCGTGCACGGCAAGCACCGCTACCTGATCCCGGTCACCCCCGACCGCGGCCCCTACGGCCTCGGCCGCGCCCGCACCTACCCCTGGCCCGACACCGCCGTCGAGATCACCCCCGACCACCTCGCCACCACCGACGTCGACCTGGTCATCCTGCAACGACCCGAGGAACTCGACCTCGCCACCGAATGGCTCGGCCGCCGACCCGGGCACGACCTGCCCGCCATCTACGTCGAACACAACACCCCCAAGGACGGCCAGGTGCCCAACAGCCGGCACCCGATGGCCGACCGCGACGACCTGCTCATCGCGCACGTGACCGGGTTCAACGAGCTGTTCTGGGACACCGGCGCGACCCGGACCACCGTGGTCGACCACGGCATCGTGGCCCCGACGGTGGAGTACACCGGCGAACTGGACCGGCTCGCCGTGGTGATCAACGAGCCGGTGCGGCGCTGGCGGGTCACCGGCACCGACCTGCTGCCCCGGTTCGCCGAGATCGCGCCGCTGGACGTCTTCGGCATGGGGGTGGCCGGGCTGCCGGAGCGGCTCGGCCTGCCCGCCGACCGGGTCACCGTCCACGACGACGTGCCGCAGGCCCGGATGCACACCGAGCTGGCGCGGCGGCGCGCGTACCTGCACCTGTGCCGGTGGACCTCGCTCGGGCTGAGCCTGATCGAGGCGATGGCGATCGGCATGCCGGTCGTCGCGCTGGCCACCACCGAGGCGGTGATGGCGGTGCCGCCGGGAGGCGGTGCGCTGTCCACCCGGGTCGACGTCCTGCTGGACGCCGCCGGCCGGTTCCTGGCGGAGCCGGCGGCGGCGCGTCGAGCGGGCGCCGAGGCCCGGGTGGCCGCGCGGGACCGCTACGGGCTCGACCGTTTCCTCGCCGACTGGGACCGGCTGCTGGAGGAGGAAGTATGCGCATCGCGATGATCTCGGAGCACGCCAGCCCGCTCGCCATCCTCGGCGGCGAGGACGCCGGGGGCCAGAACACCCACGTCGCCGAACTCTCCGCGGCGCTCGCCGCCGCCGGGCACGAGGTGCGGGTCTACACCCGCCGCGACGCGGTCGACCTGCCCGTGACGGTACGCAGCCCGGACGGCTACGACGTGGTGCACGTGCCGGCCGGGCCGGCCGAACCGGTGGCCAAGGACGCGCTGCTGCCGCACATGAAGGACTTCAGCACCTGGCTGGTGCAGCGGTGGCGGGGGGACGACTGGGCACCCGAGGTGATCCACGCGCACTTCTGGATGAGCGGCCTCGCCGCGCTGGCCGCCAGCCACCAGACCGGCGTGCCGGTGGTCCAGACCTACCACGCGCTCGGCACTGTCAAGCGGCGCTACCAGGGCGTACAGGACACCAGCCCGGCCCGGCGGGTGGCCTACGAGCGGGAATTGGGCCGGTCCGTCGACCGGGTCGTCGCGCAGTGCCAGGACGAGGTCGGCGAGCTGGTCCGGATGGGGGTGCCCCGGTCCCGGATGACCGTCATCCCGTCCGGGGTCAACCTGGGCACCTTCGCCCCGCTCGGCCCGGTCGCCGACCGCGAACCCGGCCGGCCGCGGATCCTCACCGTCGGCCGGCTGGTGGAGCGCAAGGGCTTCCAGACCGTGATCCGGGCGATGGCCCTGGTGCCGGACGCCGAGTGCGTGGTGGTGGGCGGCCCGCCGGCCGGCCTGCTGGAGACCGACCCGTACGCCCGCCGGCTGCGGGCGCTCGCCGGCACCTGCGGGGTGGCCGACCGGGTGCGCCTGGTCGGCGCGGTGCCGCGGGAGGAGATGGGCCGCTGGTACCGCTCGGCCGACATCCTGGTGGCCGCGCCCTGGTACGAGCCGTTCGGGCTCACCCCGCTGGAGGCGATGGCCTGCGGCGTGCCCGTGATCGGCACCGCCGTGGGCGGCATCAAGGACACGGTGGTCGACGGGGTCACCGGGGACCTGGTGCCGGCCCGGGACCCGCGCGCGCTCGGCACCGCGCTGCAACGCCTGCTCGACGACCGGATCCGCCGGTTCGCGTACGCCACCGCGGCGCTCGAACGGGCCCGGCGGCGCTACTCCTGGGCGGCGACCGCGGACCGGCTCGCCGAGGTCTACGACGAGGTGGCCGCCGTGCACCGGCCGACCCGGGTGGTGGCCTGATGACGGCGGGCACCCTGCTCGACGCCCACCTGGCGAACCTGGCCGCGGCGCTGCTGCCGTACCGGCAGTGCGAGCAGCTGCTGGCCCGGTGGGGTGAGACGCTGGCCCACCGGCTGGTGGCCGGTGGTCGGCTGCTGGTGGCCGGCAACGGCGGCAGCGCCGCCGAAGCCCAACACCTCACCGCCGAACTCGTCGGCAAACTCCGCGACGACCGCCAACCCCTGTCCGCCATCGCCCTCCACGCCGAAACCAGCGCCCTCACCGCCATCGGCAACGACTACGGCTACGACCAAGTCTTCGCCCGCCAGGTCCGCGCCCACGGCCGACCCGACGACATCCTCCTCCTGCTCTCCACCAGCGGCACCAGCACCAACCTCCTGCACGCCGCCCACGCCGCCCACGACACCGGCCTACGCTGCTGGGCCTTCACCGGCCCCACCCCCAACCCCCTCGCCGACGCCTGCCACGACACCCTCGCCATCCCCTCCGACGACAGCCAGATCGTCCAGGAACTCCACCTCGTCTCCACCCACCTGCTCTGCGAATACGTCGAGCAGGCGCTGCCGGCGGCGCTGGCCGCGGCGGCGACCCGCCGTGGCACGCCGGCCGGGCACACCCGCTCGGGGCGGCCGGTGCGGACCGGGGTCGAGGTGGTGCTCGACGGTGGACAGGTCGAGGCGTGAGGAGGGCAAGCGTGGCGGGACCCGTGGTGGTGGTCGGTGACACCCTGCTCGACCGGGACGTCGAGGGGGTGGTCAACCGGCTCTGTCCGGACTCTCCGGTGCCGGTGCTGGACGAGACCGGGTACGTCGACCGGCCCGGCGGCGCCGGCCTGGCCGCGGTCTTCGCCGCCGCGCAGGGCGCGGAGGTGGTGCTGGTCACCGCGCTGGCCGACGACGCCGGGGGCGCCCGGTTGAGTTCCCTGCTCACCGCCGCCGGCGTGCAGGTGTACCCGCTCGGGCTGGCCGGCGCCACGCCCGAGAAGATCCGGCTGCGGGCCCGTGGGCGGGTGCTGCTGCGGCACGACCGGGGCGGCCCGCCCGGCGATCCGGGGGAGCCGTCCGACGCGGTGCTGCGGCTGCTCGCCACCGCCTCCGCCGTGCTGGTCAGCGACTACGGCCGGGGGGTGGCCCGGCAGCCGGCGCTGCGCGCGGCGCTGGCGGACACCCGCGCGCCGGTGGTGTGGGACCCGCACCCGCGCGGCCCGGCCGCGGTGCCCGGGGTGCACCTGGCCACCCCGAACGAGGCGGAGGTACGGGAACTGGTGCCCACCCCGCCGGGCGGGTCCCGGCTGGCCACCGCGTCCCGGGGCGCGCAGGGGCTGCGGCGGCGCTGGCGGGCCGGCGCGGTCGCGGTGACCCTGGGTGGGGACGGCGCGCTGCTCTGCCACGCCGGGTCGACGCCGCTGGTGGTGCCCTCGCCGGCCGCCGCCGAGGGGGACACCTGCGGTGCCGGCGACCGGTTCGCGGCCACCGCGAGCGTGGCGCTGGCCCGGGGCGCGCTGGTCTCCGAGGCGGTCCAGGAGGCGGTCGGCGAGGCGTCGGCGTACGTGGCGAACGGGGGAGTGGCGACCGCGCTGCCCCCGCCGGCCGGTCCGGCGCCGGTGTCGGTGGTCAGCGCCGGGGACGGGGTCGGGGTGGCCTCGGCCGCGACGGTGGTGGCCCGGGTCCGCGCGGCCGGCGGCACCGTGGTGGCCACCGGCGGCTGCTTCGACCTGCTGCACGCCGGGCACGTGGCGACGTTGCAGGCCGCCCGCCAGCTCGGCGACTGCCTGGTGGTCTGCCTCAACTCCGACGCCAGCGTGAGCGGCCTGAAGGGGCCCGACCGGCCGGTCATCCCGCAGGGCGACCGGGCCCGGCTGCTGGCGGCACTGAGCTGCGTCGACGCGGTGATGATCTTCGACGAGCCGACCCCGCACGCCGCGCTGTCCTGGCTGCGTCCGGACGTCTGGGTCAAGGGCGGCGACTACGCCACCGGAGCCGGCGACACCTCGGCGCTGCCGGAGGCGGAGATCCTGCGCCGCTGGGGCGGGCACACCGTGGTGGTGCCGTACCTGGACGGGCGCTCCACCACGGCGATGATCGACGCGGCCCGGTCCACCGGTGGCCGGTCCGGCGACGCCTGCTGCGCCGCCTCGGCCGGGCACGCCGCGGCCGAGCCCGGGCCGCCGGCCGGCGCGGGACCGGCCGACGCGGCCGCCCGGGCGACGGATCGGCGGCTCACCGACACCGTGCCGCCGCCCGGGGCGTCCACCCGCCGGCCGACCCCGTCGGACGGCACCCGGTGAGCGGGGGGCCGCCCGGCGCCGGGCCGACAGTCCTGATCACGGGCGGGTCGAGCGGGCTGGGCGCGGCGGTGGTCACCGCGGTGGCCCGGGCCGGTGGCCGGCCGCTGGTGCTGGACCGGCGGCCGCCGGCGGACGGGGTGCCGTGGGTGGAGTGCGACCTGGCCGACACCCGGGCCGCCGAGGCCGCCACCCGGCAGTTGGCCGAACGCTCCGGTGGCCTGGACGCGGTGGTCACCGCCGCCGGCATGGACGTACCGGGCAAGCTCGCCGACGTCCCGAGCGAGACCTGGGAGCGCATCGTCGCCGTGGACCTGCTCGCCACCGCCGCGGTGATCCGCGCCGCGCTGCCGTTCCTGGAGGCCTCCCGCGGCACCATCGTCACGGTCGCCTCCACGCTGGGCATCAAGGCCGTCAGCGACGCC